>JAISYJ010000094.1:0-67330 GCA_031270005.1 Hungatella sp.
TCCCCCGTACGCCGTACGGTCTATTCGCCTGAGAAAATAAGCGGACTTGCCGGAGATGAGGATTTTTCCCAGCTTCTTTATATCGCCCAGAAATATATGAATAAGGTATTCACCCAAAGGGAGTGCGAGGTGTTTGCCTACCTTTATGACGGCCTTCATATGCCGTCCGAACTGTTGGAATATGTGGTGGAGTATTGTGTGCAGGGCGGACACAGCAGCATCCGTTATATTGAAACAGTGGCTATCAGCTGGCATGAAAAAGGGTTCCGGACCGTGGATGATGCCAAGAGCTATGCTCTTACCTTTACCAAGGATTCCTTTGCTGTCATGAAAGCCTTTGGATTAAATGACCGGAAGCCGGGAGATATGGAGAGGGATTTTATAGACAGATGGTTCCGTGCCTATGGATTTACCAGGGAGCTGGTGGTTGAAGCCTGCAACAGGACCCTGGCAGCCACCCATGCACCCAGTTTCCAGTATGCGGACAAAATATTGGAGGGCTGGAAAAAGGCCGGGGTTCGCTCCATGGAAGAGGTCAGGAAACAGGATGAACAGTATGCGGGCCGCATGAGGAGCGGAGAGCAGAAAACAGGAAAAAGCGGAGAAAATAAGCAGGCTCAAAACCAAAAGGGAAAAAAGGGACAGAACCAGTTTCAGAATTTCCCTCAAAGGGAGATTGATTATGATGCCCTTGTTCTAAGGCAATTAACGGAGCAGCAGTAGTTTACATAAGGCAGCAGGAGAAATGGAGGTAATTATGGCGCTGAGCAATTCACAGTACGATGCTATCATGCGGGCATATGGGCAGCAACAGTTTAAGAACCGCCATGAACAGGAGGAGAGGATTGCGGAAGTATACCGTAAGATTCCGGTTATTAAAGAACTTGATGATTTCATCAGCACCAGTGCGGTGACCAGTGCGCGCAGACTCCTTGATGGGGACAAGGGAGCCCTTAAGGACTTAAGAAGTGAAATTGCAGACTTGAGAGAACAGAAGAGTGTTCTTTTAAAGGCGGCCGGTTTTACGGCAGATTATATGGAGATGCGGTACCGGTGCCCGGATTGTAAGGATACCGGATACGCAGATGGGATCAAGTGCCACTGTTTCCGCCAGTCTGAAATGAAATATCTTTATGCCCAGTCAAACATTGAACAGATTATTGCGGTGGAAAATTTCAGCACTTTCTCTTATGACTACTTTGATGATACCAGGGTGGTCCCCGTTCTTAACAGGACCGTCAGACAGTATATGGGACAGGTTGTGGAGACCTGTAAGAACTTTGTAAAGGAATTTACCACGGAACACGGAAACCTGCTGTTTACAGGCCCTACCGGAGTCGGTAAGACATTCCTCACCAACTGCATTGCAAAGGAGCTGATTGACCGGTACTATTCCGTAATATATTTATCAGCCAATGATTTGTTTGAGGTATTTTCCAAGAACCGGTTCGATTACCAGGATGAAGAGGATATGAAAGGGATGTACCAGTATATTCTGGACTGCGACCTTCTGATCATAGATGATTTGGGAACAGAGCTTAATAACAGCTTTACGTCTTCAGAATTGTTTTACTGTATCAACGAACGGCTTAATTCTTCCAGGGCCACCATTATTTCCACCAACCATCCCATGAATGAGCTCAGGGACCGGTATACGGAACGAGTGACCTCCAGGCTGATCAGCCGCTATACGGTGATTCCTCTTTATGGAGATGATATTCGAATTAGAAAAAAAGAAAGACGTGCCAGGTAGCTAAAAAAATCCAGGAGGCCCTTTTGTGCAGTCGGGCTCCTGGATTTTTATGTTCTTTAGGACTGTCAGAGACTGGCAAGGCGTTCAAAAAGTCTGTTGATATCCACCTGGCCATATCCCCAAATATTATTAGGATAAACATTGGAGCTGCTGCGCGTTGCACTGCTTATTAAGAGGCGGTTCACATTATTACCGGTTATTCGGGGATAATTACCTCTGACAATCGCCCATTCAAACACCATTGCAACGATTCCTGCTGTATGGGCCGCCGCAGCTCCGGTACCTGTTACGGACCCATACTGGTTTCTGGGCACCGCACAGGTGAGCTGGTTGCCCGGCGCAGCCAGGTCGGGCTTGATCTCGCCGATTCTTGTATAGCCTCTGCCTGATTCCGGCAGGATGCTGTTATTGGTATCGTCATAACCGGCAACCGTCAGCTGATGCCTTCCATTTCCGGGAGCGGTTATGGTGGTATCTGGATTTGAATTGAGAAAATACGTTTCTCTTGAGATAAGGTCTCCGGAAGGCAGCCAGGAATGGAATGAAAAGGGTTCGCTTTCAATGTTTTGTACCCGCAGGTACCAGATTCCGGGCAGGAGGTTGTTAAACCGCAGCAGGATGAGCTGATCTCCGTTTCCCTCCTCAAATAAAATGTTGTTAACGTAGATGGTAGTCTGGTTAAATATGAAACTGAACCGTCTGCATTGATTGAAGGTAGGAAAAACCGGCTGGGTGGATTCCCGGTTTGGAGAAGAGATATCTACGGAAAGCCGTGCCGGCGCATATGACCAGATCTCCATGGAAAACATACTATCATTGCTCCCTACTCTTAACTCAAAATCATTGTAATAGGGAGCTGCATTCGTAGCGTTAAAATAATGTCTCTGATTGTTTCCTTCATTGCCGGCGGAAACACATACTCCGATTCCAGGCAGCAATGTAAGGTAATCGATGTAGCTGTCAATGGTTCCTCTGCCGTCATGGCCGCCCTGGCTGCTTCCTAAAGCAATGCATACCACAAGGGGGCGGCTATACCGCTGCGAAATCGTGGCCGCATAACGGAGGCCCAGAATGATATCAGATTCCTGATAGCAGAGAGTATTTTCCGGAACAAAGAAGATTTTTTTTAAGTTTTGTTTTGCTTCTTTCAGTTTAACGACAATAAGATCAGCCTGAGGCACGACACCGCTGAAGGCTTCGGCATCATTTGGGGTACCGGCCAAAACACTGGCTATGGCAGTTCCGTGTCCGATAGGATCCGTTGTGGGTACAAGGGATAAAGGGTCCTCTGAGCTTAATGCGGCATTGATCTGCTCTCTGCTGTATTCGGAACCGAATGTAAAGGTATCGGGAATTGTACCGGTTTGCACTGTCTGGTCCCATATCGAGAAGATACGGGAGGTTCCGTCATTATATTTAAATGCGGGATGCTGGTAGTCGATTCCGGTATCAATGACAGCCACCATGACTCCTCTGCCAAACAGGGCAAGGAAAGGGTTTCTCTGAACGGTGAAGATGCCGGATTTTTCCAGGCTCGTAGTAGAGGTAAGTGTATAGAGAAAGGGGAAACTGTTATAGGGATGACGGCCTAAATCACAGGGATCTACGGTGCTGACAGGTATATGCAGAAGAGAATCCCTTATATTTAAAAAAGTGATATTATTTCCAGTATCATAGGAAGGAGCCAGGGTATTACTGATAATTAAGTCATAATAATTATTATCCAAGATTTTTAACAAGATTAATCCTCCCTGTATTTAATGGGTACATGATACATTTTATGCGGAAAAATGCCTATTATGAAGATCCCCTGGAGTATTGCTGTGAATTAGAAGGCCAGCCTGTAATGCCGGTTTTTTATTCAGAAAGGTTTAAGAGAAAAGGTCTGGCTTTAAACGTAAGAAATTAGCAGTTGCATCAAGTGCGGCCAAAGGTTACAATGAAATATAAAGAGTTTTAATCGCATCGATTAACTTGACTATTTCCGCACATAATGTTATAAAAGAACCGTTGCATTGTATTAGGATACGTTGGAGGAGAAAAGAATGCTTTACGAAGAAAAGACGATAGAAACCATTCCGGTAGGTCCGCTGGGTTTGATACCGTTAAAAAGTTGCAAGGAGCTGGGAGATAAGGTCAACGATTACCTGGTTGCATGGAGACAGGAGCGGGAGAGTGAGCATAAGTCTACCATCGCTTTTTCAGGCTATCAGAGAGATTCCTATATTATCGGAGCCAGCACGCCAAGATTTGGAACCGGCGAAGCAAAGGGTACCCTGCAGGAATCCGTGCGGGGAGATGATCTTTATTTCATGGTGGATGTGTGTAATTACAGCCTTACTTATTCCCTTTGCGGGATGACCAATCACATGTCACCTGATGACCATTTCCAGGATTTGAAGCGCCTTATTGCTGCGTCAGCAGGAAAGGCACGCCGCATCAATGTGATCATGCCTTTCTTATATGAGAGCAGACAGCATAAGAGGTCCAGCAGAGAATCCTTAGACTGTGCACTGGCGCTTCGGGAGCTGGTGAATATGGGAGTTGAGAACATCATTACCTTTGATGCCCATGACCCGAGAGTGCAGAATGCCATTCCTTTAAAGGGCTTTGAGACTGTTCAGCCTATTTATCAGTTTATTAAATATTTACTGAAAGAAGAGAAGGAACTGGATATTGACAGCGAGCATATGATGGTCATCAGCCCGGATGAGGGAGGCATGGGACGTGCTGTGTTCTTTGCCAATGTTCTTGGTCTTGACATGGGTATGTTCTATAAGCGCAGGGATTATACTCAGATCGTTAACGGACGCAATCCCATTGTTGCCCATGAATTTTTAGGAAGCAGCGTAGAAGGCAAAGACGTGATCATTGTTGACGATATGATTTCTTCCGGTGAAAGCATGCTGGATGTGGCCAAGGAGCTTAAGAGAAGAAAAGCCAGGAAAGTATTTGTTTGTTCCACCTTTGGCCTTTTTACCAACGGTCTTGCAAAGTTTGACGAATATTATGAGAATGGGTTTATTGACAGGATCCTCACAACCAACCTGGTTTATCAGACTCCTGATCTCCTGTCCCGGCCATACTACATCAATGTTGATATGAGTAAGTACATTGCGCTGATCATCGATAATTTAAACCATGACGCCTCCTTAAGCGAGCTTTTAAATCCCACCACCAGAATTAACCGGCTTTTAGAGCGCTACCGCGCAGGCGACAGGTAGAGAAGGACATATGGAAAAATTATCGAAGCAGAAGCTGGTTTTAGTGGGCCTTACACTTTTCTCCATGTTTTTTGGGGCGGGAAATCTTATTTTTCCGCCCTATTTGGGTGCATCCGCAGGAACTAATACCTGGATCGCCATGACAGGCTTTGCGGTGACTGCCATTGGATTTCCGGTTCTTGGCGTGGTTGCAGTGGCCAGGTCCGGCGGCCTTGATAAGCTGGCCGGCCATGTTCATCCCAGATTTGCATTTATTTTTACACTGCTCATTTATCTATCCATTGGACCGTGTCTTGCCATTCCCAGAACTGCCAGCACGTCCTTCGAGATGGCTGTGGTTCCTTTTTTAAAGGAAGAAGGCGCAGGTGCGCTGTCCCAGTTCCTTTATTCTGCCGTATTCTTTGCCATTGCCTTTATCGTGGCTTTAAAACCGGACAAGCTGACAGACAGGCTGGGAAAGATACTGACTCCCTGTCTTTTGACTCTGATCGTGTTGATATTTGCAGGCTGCATGATCCATCCGGCAGGCTCCTACGGGATTTCGGCAAAGTCCTATGGGTCCAATCCCTTTGTAAAAGGATTTCTGGAGGGATACCTGACCATGGATACCATTGCTGCCTTGAATTTTGGAATTATTATCTCTTTGAATGTTCGGGCAATGGGAATCAAACAGGAGGCCTCTGTGGTCAGGGCGACCATTCAGGCTGGTTTTATCGCAGGAGGTATTCTTCTTCTTGTATACAGTGCTCTGGCCCATGTAGGAGCCGTTACAGGCGGTGCACTGGGGATAGGGGAAAACGGCGCCCAGACTTTAAATCAGGCGGTACGTTTTTTGTATGGAAATGTAGGGCTTGTGATGCTGGCCGTCATTTTCTTTATTGCCTGTTTAAACACCTGTATCGGCCTTATCAGCTGCTGCAGCAGGTATTTCTGCACCATTATACCCAAGGTGGGATATCGCGCCTGGGCGCTTCTTTTCGCACTGGTGAGCCTGGTGATCTCCAATGTCGGCCTTAACAGGATTTTGGAAGTCTCAGTTCCGGTGCTGAATGCGATCTACCCTGTATCCATTGTACTTATTCTGCTGTCCTTTGGTTTCCCGGATGGAAGGAAGTGGAGGGCTGTATATGTATGTTCCATTGGACTCACTGGAATCGCCAGTGTGCTTTTATCCCTGGAACAGGCCGGCCTTGGCTTTTTAAATACCGGGCTTTCCAGGCTTCCCCTTTATGATATAGGGCTTGGCTGGATCGGACCGGCCATTGCCGGGGTTTTAGCCGGTATTGCCGGCAATAGGAAGAGATATAGGGGCTGATAGGAAAAAGACTGTCATGAGCCGGATAACCGGCATGACAGTCTTTTTTATTGGAACATTATGATATGATTAAATTTCCACCAGATGATAAGGGATCAGGTTAGCGGTCAGCATCTGTGCCTCCCGCTGATGACAGGTGAAGATAATGACCTGGTCGGAGTAAGTGTTCACCAGCCACTTTAAGGCGGTCCGGAGCCTGTCATCATCATACAGCACAAAGCTGTCGTCAAATATGAATGGCATCCGTGACCTGCCCTCCTGGATCAAGGTAGCGGCTGCCAGGCGAAGGGCTAAGTAGACCTGGTCCATGGTACCGCTGCTGACCTGTTCTAAAGGAACCAGTTTGGTTCTTGTATTCAAAAACACGTTTAAGTTTTCATCCACGCTCATGCTGGTATAGATTCCACCTGTGATCCCGGCGATGAGGTCGGAAGCCGTTTTATTTAAATACAGGCCAAAGGAGTCCCGGATAGACGAAGAGAGGCTTGTCATGGTTTCCAGTGTCAGGTCAATGGCGGATATTTCTTCCCGGATCCGGTCATTCTCTGTCAGGATATGCTTAAGCCCTTCTGCCTGGGTCTTGCAGTTTGATAAGTGCTCCAGCTTTCGTTCCAGCTCCCACTGGCTTTTCTGCTGCTTTTCAATGGATTCCCCGCAGTTTTCCTGTTTCTTTGAAAGCTCTTCAATTTCTTTTGCTTTCTGTGCGATGACAGCCTCGGATTTGGATACAGCAGAGCATAAGCGGGTAAATTCTGCCATTCTCGTCTGGAATGCCTTGATCGCTTCTGGGGAAATTTCCGTATTTCCCAAATGTCTGGAAAGGATCTCCTGCAGGATCTTGGCACTCATTTCCATGTCCTTCTGGCTGTGCCTCAGCCGTAAGAACAGGATCAGGCCGATCAGGTAGAAAATAGTGGCTGTCACGATAAAAATGCCAAGCAAAAGAATGAGATCAAGCCCATAGTAAGCGGTAAAATAATTTGCCTCTCCCAGATAATAAAGCACTCCTGTGCCGCATAAAAGCATGGTGGCAATGATCAGGGAAAGGACGGAGAAGATCTTTCTCGGCTTTTTATTGCTGGACGCCATGGCTTCCATATACTCTTCATAATTTTCCTGAGCCTTTGCCTGACAGGCATTAATGGAGGCCTGGTCGGAAAACTGGTTGCTGTTTAATACCTGCCGGCCTCTTGCAGCCTTTTGAAGGAGTTCTTCCTTTTCCTTCTGCCGTTCCTCAATGGAAATCTTAATATGGGAACGGAGCTTATGATATTCCTGTATCTGGTTTTCATATTCCGGAGATGAGATTTCTTTTTCCGTGTTGCGGATTTCGCTTAATAAAGAGGTGTAGGTCCGGGCCGCTTCCGGAACCATTTGGGATTCCAGCTCCTTTTTCTGTGATTTTAAAAAGGCAGCCGCTTTTGTTATGTTAAGCGCCAGGTTTCCCGTTGTGTTTAAGTTGGCTATGTAATTTTTAAGTTCAGAGACCATGCCTTCATCGGTAGCGCTTTTTAGCTGGCCGATACTGACGGTGTTAATGTAAGCGGCTTCACTTAAACCACATAATAAGTCATCTAAAAATGCCTTAGTCGGTTCTACCTCACGTCCGGCGGTTTCATCAACGATCTTAAACTCTTTTTTGTTCTTTTGGAAGGTGCGCTCGATCCGGTAAATGTGTTCCTTATGCTCCAACCGGATCTGCCCTTCATAGGTACCGCTGTTTTCCCAGGGCTCGAATTTTGTGTAAAGATCATTACGGGATGCACGGCCTCTCTGACGCTCAATGCCGAAAAGCATTCCCCGGATGAATGTATGAATGGTGGATTTTCCAGCCTCATTTTTGCCATAAACAATATTTAATCCATCCCGGAATGTAAGGTTTCTGCCATGGAATTTCCCAAAGCCATTGATATAGATATCAATTATTTTCATGGGGTCAGCTCCTTTCGTCCGTTGTACGAAGCAATGCGTTAATGCCGTAATGAAGGGCCTTTTTTTCCACCGGGCTCATCTCCGGTTTCTGAAGGGCCTGGATAAAGAAGCCGATCATGTCACTGGGATGTTCGGCAAACAATGCGGAAAAATCATACTGAGGCTCGGATTCATCAATGATTTCCATGATCTTAAACCGGGTGGAAAGCATCTCTAAGTCAAAGGAAATATCAGGGTCCCTCATACCGCGGATCCGGAACCGGAATATATTTTCCGGCCCCCGGTTCTGGATTTCCTGGGTAATTTTCATGGCAAGTTCCGTATTGGTAGTAGCAGTCGTTACATTAACGGCCAGGGAGATATACTGGAGCCTTGCCAGGGGGATGAACTTTAAGGAGTTCAGCATGCGGGTCACCTCATTGATTTCCCCTACCATCATGCCGTGCTGGCCGGATTCTGTTTTGTCCAGAGGTTCCAGGGAGCCGGAAAATGCCATACGGTTTTCCAACAGGATCTCCGGCCGGTGGATGTGCCCCATGGCAATGTAGGAAAAGTCCAGATTGGCCATGGCGCCCTTGTCAAAGGGAATGTGGTTGGCATCGCCCCCATGGCCCAGAAGGACATGGATGCGCCCGTTGTTGGGCACCTTTAAATGGTCAAGGCGATTTTCCGGGATTTCGGCTGAATGGTAACTGAAGCCGTAAACCTCGGTATTGATATCCTTAAAGTAAACACTTTCCAGTTCCTCTCCCATAAGATAAGACACATTGGGAGCCCAGGTGAAGCTTAAAAGAGCGGAGTTGCTCCGAATGCGGTCATGGTTGCCGGCAATGATGACCACATGGACATCCGGTATGGTGGAAAAAAGAAAGTTTACTTCTTTCAAATCTCTGGCCAGGGGCTGCCGGTGAAATAAGTCTCCGGAAATAAAGAGACAGTTGGCTTCCAGGGCCTTTGCCTGGCTGACCGCCTTTGCGAAGGTGTCCTTGATGTCCTGATACCGTTCCTTGCTCCACGGCTTGTCGCTGTCCGGGCTCATGCCCCAGTGAACATCTGCAATATGTATGAATTTCATTGTCCTTACCTCGCTGGTCCTCTGCACAAATGGTTACAGTTGAGCCATGCCATTCCTAATTAGCGGATAGAATAACCACGGCTTAACTAAAACCAGAAATTCCCTGCCGTCAGGAAGGGAATTTGTGGTACAGGCTTAAAGCTCACAGTTATTGACAGTTCTTGGGAATGGAACTACGTCACGGATGTTGCCCATTCCGGTTAAATACATCACGCAGCGCTCAAAGCCAAGGCCAAAGCCTGCATGGCGGGTGGATCCGTATTTTCTTAAATCAAGGTAGAATTCGTAATCCTCTTTCTCAAGGCCAAGCTCGTCCATACGTGCCACAAGTTTGTCGTAATTATCCTCTCTCTGGCTTCCGCCGATGATTTCCCCGATTCCGGGAACCAGGCAGTCCACGGCAGCCACTGTCTTGTTGTCCGGATTCAGCTTCATGTAGAATGCCTTGATCTCCTTTGGATAGTCTGTTACGAATACAGGCTTCTTATAGAGCTGCTCGGTTAAATAGCGCTCGTGCTCGGTCTGTAAGTCACAGCCCCAGAACACCTTATAATCAAATTCCTCATTGTGCTTTTCCAGAAGTTCGATGGCCTCGGTGTAAGTCACATGTGCGAATTCAGAGTTCAGAACATGGTTTAAGCGGTTAAGCAGCTCTTTATCCACAAACTGATTAAAGAAGTTCATCTCTTCCGGTGCATGGTCCAGGACGAAACGGATCACATATTTGAGCATGGATTCTGCCAGTTCCATATCGTCATTTAAATCGGCAAACGCCATCTCCGGTTCGATCATCCAGAATTCTGCTGCATGGCGTGTGGTATTGGAGTTTTCTGCACGGAATGTAGGTCCAAAGGTATAAACATTGCGGAATGCCATGGCATAGGTTTCCGCATTAAGCTGGCCGCTTACGGTTAAGTTGGTAGGCTTTCCAAAGAAGTCCTGGCTGAAGTCCACAGCCCCGTCCCCTGTCTTTGGAACGTTTGCTAAATCCATAGTGGTAACCTGGAACATCTCACCGGCTCCCTCACAGTCGCTTCCTGTAATGATTGGAGTGTGAACGTACACAAAGTCCCTTTCCTGGAAAAACTGGTGAATGGCATATGCGATCAGAGAGCGCACGCGGAAAACAGCCTGGAAGGTATTTGTTCTGGGCCGCAGATGGGAAATGGATCTTAAATATTCAAAGGAATGGCGCTTTTTCTGAAGGGGATAGTCTGGTGTAGAAGTTCCTTCAACAATAATTTTGTCAGCCTGGATCTCAAACGGCTGTTTTGCTTCAGGAGTGGGCACCAGGGTACCTGTGACGATGACGGCGGTTCCTACATTTAGTTTGGATATTTCAGAGAAATTTTCCATGGTGTCATGATAGACGATCTGAAGTGTTTCAAAATAAGTTCCGTCATTTAAAACAATAAATCCAAATAATTTGGAATCTCGTAAACTTCTTACCCAGCCTCCGATGGTAACCTGGGTGTTAAGAAGTGATTCTTTGTTTTTATATATTTGTCTTACAGTGATTAAATCCATAATGGCTTCTCCTTTTACATATTCGCATACTTAATAAGATTATACTGTATTTCGAGCCTCGATTCAAGGGGGAAGGGTGTAAAAACGCAAGATATGACTTAAAATGTAAAAGAATCAAAAAAAACAGGAAAAATGTCGGAAAATGCACAAAAAATTATCATATTAATTCAAAAATTTGTTCACTATTTTCTGAATATGTGTTATAATGCTAGTACAATAAAATTACAACAGCGAGAGGTGATAACGTGATCAAGAAAGAAATGATTGCCATGCTTTTGGCAGGTGGCCAGGGAAGCCGTTTAGGCGTGTTAACGCAAAAAGTGGCCAAACCAGCAGTGTCATTTGGCGGCAAGTATCGTATTATTGATTTCCCACTCAGTAACTGCATCAATTCAGGGGTAGATACTGTGGGAGTTCTGACTCAGTATCAGCCATTGCGTTTGAACACCCATATCGGAATCGGAATCCCATGGGATCTGGATCGGAATGTTGGCGGCGTTACAATCCTTCCCCCCTATGAAAAGAGCAAAGGCAGTGACTGGTATACCGGAACGGCTAATGCTATTTACCAGAACTTAGAGTATATGGAGACCTACAATCCGGATTATGTCCTGATATTGTCAGGGGACCATATCTATAAGATGGATTATGAGGTCATGCTGGAATACCATAAAGCGAATAATGCTGATATCACCATTGCTGCTATGCCGGTGCCGATTGAGGAAGCCAGCCGTTTTGGAATCCTTATAACCGATGAGAACAACCGTATCACGGAATTTGAGGAAAAACCGGCAAACCCAAGAAGCAACCTGGCATCCATGGGTATCTACATATTCAGCTGGAAGGTATTAAGGGAGGCACTAATCAAGATGTCTGAGGTCCCAGGCTGTGATTTCGGCAAGCATATCATACCCTACTGTTTTGAATCAGGGGACAGGGTATTTGCTTACGAATACAATGGCTACTGGAAGGATGTCGGGACCTTAAGCTCCTACTGGGAAGCCAACATGGAGTTAATTGATATCATTCCGGAATTTAACCTTTATGAGGAGTACTGGAGGATCTATACAAAGAGCGACATCATACCGCCGCAGTATGTGTCGGAGGAAGCTGTCATAGACAGAAGTATTATTGGAGAAGGGGCAGAAATCTACGGAGAAGTCCACAATTCCGTTATTGGTGCAGGTGTTACCATTAAAAAGGGGGCTGAGGTCAGGGATTCCATCATCATGAGGGAAAGCGTAATAGGAGAGAACGTTAAGGTCCAGAAGGCCATTATCGCTGAAAATGTAAAGATAGGTGCAAACTCTGAGCTTGGTTTCGGGGAATTTGCTCCCAGCAAATATGATCCCAAGGTCTATCAGTTTGATCTGGTAACAGTCGGTGAAAATTCAATCATACCTGAAAATGTGAAGGTGGGTAAGAATACGGCAATTGTAGGTGAGACAACAGCAGAAGATTATGCTGACGGCGAGCTGGCTGGCGGAGATTACATCATAAAGGCAGGTGGAATACGATGAGAGCGATAGGAATTGTATTAGCAGGCGGAAACAGTAAGAGAATGCGGGAATTATCCAATAAAAGGGCGATCTCGGCCATGCCCATTGCAGGGAATTACCGCAGCATTGATTTTGCTCTAAGCAATATGACGAATTCCCATATTCAGAATGTAGCGGTTTTAACCCAGTATAATTCCAGATCGCTTCACCTGCATTTAAGCTCTTCCAAATGGTGGGATTTCGGAAGAAAGCAGGGGGGATTGTTTGTATTTACTCCAACCATAACTGCAGATAGCAGCGACTGGTACCGGGGAACCGCAGATGCGCTTTACCAGAACCTTACATTCTTAAAAAACAGCCATGAACCCTATGTGGTCATTGCGGCTGGTGACGGCATCTATAAACTGGATTATGGAAAAGTTTTGGAATATCATATTGAAAAGAAGGCGGATATTACCGTTGTATGTACGGAGCTTCCGGAGGGGGAGGATACCACACGGTTTGGTCTGGTAAGGACCAATGAGGACGGAAGGATCACGGATTTTGAAGAAAAGCCCATGGTGGCATCTTCCAGTATCGTATCCTGCGGCATTTATGTCATCCGAAGACGGCAGTTAATCGAGCTTATTGAGCGCTGTGCTATGGAAGACCGTTATGATTTTGTAAGTGATATTCTGATACGTTACCGGAACTTAAAGATGATCTATGCTTATAAGATGAACACCTACTGGAGGAACATCGCTTCCGTTGAGTCTTACTATAAGACCAACATGGATTTCCTGAAACCGGAAGTAAGGGATTATTTCTTCCGCCAGTACCCGGATGTTTATTCTAAAATAGATGATCTGCCCCCGGCAAAGTATAATCCGGGCGCAGTGGTTAAGAACAGTCTGATATCCAGCGGCAGCATTGTCAATGGAGTGGTTGAAAATTCTGTTCTGTTTAAAATGGCATATGTTGGCAATAACTGTGTCATTAAAAATTCCATCATTTTAAATGATGTTTACATAGGTGACAATACGGTTATTGAAAATTGTATTGTGGAAAGCCGGGACACAATCCGGGCCAATACCACCCATATCGGGACACCGGACAATATAAAAATTGTCTTAGAAAAAAACGAAAGATACACATTATAAGGAAGTGCGGGGGAACGCTTGACATGCAGATTACAGACGTGAGGGTTAGACGTATTGAAAAAGAAGGAAAGATGAAAGCAATTGTATCCATTACACTTGATAATGAATTTGTAATTCATGATATCAAGGTAATTGAAGGGGAGAAGGGACTATTTATTGCTATGCCCAGCCGGAAGGCTGCTGATGGGGAATACCGTGATATTGCGCATCCCATTAATTCCGATACGCGTGATGTGATCCAGAGGGTCATTCTGAATAAATATGAAACCACGGCGTTGGAGATGCCGGATGTGTCAACATTTGCTTAATAAGCCTTTTGATCCGCAGGCAGGGGTGACTCTGCCTGCGGATTTTTGTATGGCGGCTCTTCTGAAATACAGGATTTACAGGTCACTCTTTTTGGGGTTATAATAAAATCAATAACTTTGGAAAGGTAGATGAAAATATGACAATTAAAATAGGTATTGCAGGCTATGGGAATCTGGGAAAAGGGGTGGAATGCGCCATCCGCCATAACCCGGATCTTGAGCTTTCTGCTATATTTACCAGAAGAGATCCGGCATCAATAACCCCTCTTTTTCCGGGGGTAAAAGTATATTCCATGGAGGAAGCCATTTCAAAGAAGGATTCCATTGATGTGATGATCCTCTGCGGCGGAAGCGCCGTAGATCTTCCCGTACAGACGCCCCTTCTTGCCAGATATTTTAACGTGGTGGACAGCTTTGATACCCATGCCCGGATTCCACAGCATTTTGAAGCAGTGGATGAGGCGGCAAAGGAAGGAAATAAGGTGGGGATCATATCCGTTGGCTGGGATCCGGGCATGTTTTCCCTAAACCGCCTGTATGGGGAATCCATCTTACCGGGCGGCCATGATTATACATTCTGGGGCAGGGGCGTAAGCCAGGGCCATTCCGATGCGATCCGCAGGATAGAAGGCGTAAAGGATGCCAGACAGTATACCATTCCGGTGGAAGGTGCACTTTTAGCAGTTCGGAGCGGGAAAAATCCGGAACTGTCCACCAGAGAAAAGCACACCCGTGAGTGCTTTGTAGTGGCGGAAGAAAATGCAGATCTGGACCGGATCCGGGAAGAAATCGTGTCAATGCCCAATTATTTTGCAGATTATAACACTACGGTTCATTTTATAAGTGAAGAGGAGCTTAACAGGGATCACAGGGGAATCCCTCATGGAGGCTTTGTCATAAGGACCGGAAGGACAGGCTGGGATGATGAGAACAGCCACGTGGTGGAGTACAGTTTAAAGCTGGATTCCAATCCGGAATTTACGGCTTCCGTGCTGACTGCCTATGCAAGAGCCGCTTACCGTCTGAATAAAGAAGGCCAGAGCGGATGTAAAACCGTGCTTGATATTGCTCCGGCATATTTAAGCGCGTTCAGCGGGAAAGAACTGAGAGGACGTCTGTTATAAATCAGAGCAGGAGGAACAGAGAATGGCAGCGAGAAAAGAAATGGTCCTTTATTATCAGCCTGAAAAGGACAGGCAGAGCGGAAATGACACAAAGGCCGCGAAACTGAAGGCAGTTCTTGTCCGTATGGGGATACGGATCAAAAATATTTCCCCGGACCAGGTGAACCAGACCGTAGGATATCTGGCAGGCTTTGATGGCTTTGAAGAGACGGAACAGATGGAATGCCCTGATTTGGAAGAGGAGATTCTGGTAATGAAAAATTTTTCAAGCCGCCGGATCGATGAACTGCTCTCAAACCTAAGGCGGGCAGGAGTTCCTAAAATCGACTTAAAAGCAGTAATTACTGATACCAACTGCAAATGGAAATTTTATGACCTGTATCTGGAGCTTAAAGAAGAACATGATGCCATGTCATCAGCAAATAAGACAGAAGAGGATTAAAGCGCCTGACGGACTGCTGTAAGAAGGGTTTATAGAAAACCGGTGCATAAAAAATCAGTGCATAAAAAGCGCGTCTTGATAAAGGGATAAAAGCCTTTTCAAGACGCGCTTTGGTTTTTATGCTGCGAATTTACTGATAATCACAAACATTGGCCCACTGCTGCAGCAATTCCACCTCTTCCGGTCTTCTCTTTGAAAGCTGGGCGGCCGCAACGATAGGAAGCCAGGTCTGCACATATTTCTTTGCCGTACCAGTCTTCTTACAAAACAGGTTCATATACATATTCGCTTTATTCTGGTCCTGCAGGCAGAACAGCAGGTAAGTTCTTGCCACATCAGCGCTGGCATTTCCCTGGGTCGCGTGAACCCAGTCAAGAACATACATGGTTCCGTCATCCTTTACCACAATATTGCTGGGGTTAAAATCCCCGTGACATAATTTTGTATGCTTTGGCATGCTGTCCAGCTGTGTCCGCATATCGTATCTGGTCACATCGCCTAATTCTTCCGAATCCAGAATCTGCCGTGACATCTTATCCTTCAGCTTATTAAGAAGCGGGCACTGCTTTGAAAGAATGCTCAAATGAAGATCTACCATATTCCCCATGTATTCCGGTAATTTATCAGGATTTTCATCCATGAGCTGCTGGAGAGTCTTGCCTTCAATGAAATCAAAGGTAATGGACCACTTGCCTTCGAAAACACCAACTTCCAGAACTTTGGGGACATTGATTCCACCAACTTCTTCCACACGGGCGGTAATTAATGCTTCATTTAGTACATCTGCTTTTGGGAAATCAGCGTTGAAAACCTTGATCGCCTTTTCGCCGTCACGAAAAACTTTTTTTGTTGCAGTTGTAGCAATTAATTCTGCTGTCATAAGAATCTCTCCTTCCATCCAACCATTAGTCCGAACCGTTAAGTAATGATTCTGTACTTATATTTTACTACAAAATCTATAAAAAGTATAGCTTGTTTTTTGATTTATCTGGAAAAAATTACTGAATATCCATGGGAAGCTAAAAGCGGAAAACAGCCGCGCCATAAGCCGGCAGAGGATAAGAGAAGGAGTATTCCTGCCCATCACATTCTATCTTTTCAGACCGGAAAGCAGGCGCTTTCTCCCCTCGCTTGTATAGTCCGTGGTCCTGGTCTAAAACAAGAGTATAGGTTCCCCGCTTCGGAACCCCTACCCGGTAATCGGGATGTGCTACGGGAGTGAAGTTTAAAACAAACAGCAGGCTGCGCTTATGGTCCTTGCTGTACCTGATAAAGCTGAAGATGCTGCGTTCGCTGTCATTGGCATTGATCCAGTAAAAGCCTTCCCAGTTATAATCCTTCTCGTAAAGCGCCGGATATTTTTTATACAGGTGCAGAAGATCCTTTACATAATCCTTAAGACTCCTGCCTAAAGGCTCCTCTGACAGATACCAGTCCAGAGCGGCCTTTTCATCCCATTCATGGAGCTGCCCGAAGTCCTGTCCCATAAACAGAAGCTTCTTACCGGGCTGGCCAAGCATAAAGGTATATCCCAATTTTAAATTTGCAAATTTATCTTCTAAAAGTCCCGGCATTTTATGGATCATGGAACCCTTTAAATGCACCACCTCATCATGGGATAATACCAGTATATAGTTCTCGCTGGTAAAATATGTAAGGCCAAAGGTCATTTTGTGGTGGTTGTATTTGCGGAAATAAGGGTCCAGCTTCATGTATTCTAAGAAGTCATGCATCCAGCCCATATTCCATTTGAAGGTAAAGCCAAGGCCGCCTTCCTCCTGGTTTCCGGTAACCTTTGGCCAGGCGGTGGATTCCTCGGCAATGACCATTGCCCCGTTTCCGCGCTTGAGGATGACACTGTTCAAATGCTTAAAAAACTCTATGGCCTCCAGGTTTTCATTTCCACCGTACTGGTTTGGCACCCATTCCCCGTTGTTCCTTCCGTAATCCAGATAAAGCATGGAAGCCACTGCGTCGACACGAAGGCCGTCTATATGGAATTTCTCCACCCAGTAAAGGGCATTGGCAATAAGAAAATTATCCACCTCATATTTGCTGTAATCAAAGACCTTTGTCCCCCAATCGGGATGTTCCCCTTTCCTGGGGTCCGCATATTCGTAGCAGGCTTCACCGTCAAAGTCCGCCAGGCCATGGGCATCCTTTGGAAAATGAGCGGGGACCCAGTCCAGGATAACTCCGATTCCTTTTCTGTGCATATAATCAACGAAATACATAAACTCCCCGGGAGTCCCATACCGGGAAGTGGGGGCAAAATATCCTGTTACCTGATAACCCCAGGAGCCGTCATAGGGATGTTCTGCAATTCCCATCAGCTCCACATGGGTATAACCCATTTGCAGAATATAGTCCGCCAGTTCATGAGCCGCTTCGATATAGGTATAAAATCCATCCTTTTCATCCCTGTTTTTCTTCCGCCAGGAGCCTAGATGTACCTCATAAATGCTGAGGGGTTCATTCAAGGGGTCTTTGGTCTTCCGCTTTTCCAGCCAGGCCAGGTCCTTCCACTGAAATCCCGACAGGTCTGCGGTAACAGAGGCGGTCTGGGGACGATATTCCGATTGAAATGCGTAAGGATCCGCTTTAAAAAGGATCTTGCCGCTCCTGGTAGTGATCGCATATTTATACAGCTCCCCAACGCTTAAACCAGGAACAAAGGCTTCCCAGATTCCGGAATCAGCAAGCAGCGTCATGGGATTTGCCTCCGGATCCCAGCCGTTAAAATCGCCGACTATACTGACCTGTTCACCATGAGGCGCCCAGACTGCAAAATACATACCGTCGTTTCTTTCGTAGTTTTCCGGATGGGCGCCCAGCTTTTCGTAGATTTCGTAATGCCTTCCATTGTTATAAAGATAACGGTCTACCTCTGTAATAAAGCCCATTCCAATTTCATTTTTGTCACTTTCCATTCGCTCATCCCTCCATGATCTTTAAGATTACACCCCGGTTTGCGGGTATGGTCAATCCGATTCTATGGTCAATCACTGGAATTACTTCTCCGTTAAGAAGATTGACAGCAGTGTCTCCCTCACAAGGACAGGGAATTCCGGCATATGCGTCAGTCGCATCATTGTTTACTGCAGTGATGATGGCCTGTTTTTCATGAAACCGTGCAAACGCGTACTGCCGGTTGGTGAGAAAAAGCTCCTGATACCGCCCCCCGTGAAATTCCGGGTTCTGTTCATGGATATGACCAAGCTTGCTGATAAAGTCCTTAAGCGGACAGGAAAGCTCCCTTATTTCAGAAATGGAAACCTTGGGACGCAGCATGGAATCCTCCGTATTGATCCGTTTGCCCTCCATCCTGAACTCGCTGCCATAGTAGACTGAGGGGATTCCGGGAAGGGTAAATAACAGGGTGTAAACCGGATAGAGGTGTTCCGTATTATTAAGCTTGCTTGCGATCCGGTTTTCGTCATGATTATCCACAAAGGTATAAAGCTGGGAACCAATGGATTCCAGCCTTTTTACATTGTGTGCAATCTCAAAATAATTGTGGTCATTATGACCCGAATAAATGCTCTTATGTAGTGCGTAGTCGGTGACAGAATGCAGCGTGCCGGGGTTAGCCCATCTGCCGTATTCTCCATGGATAACTTCCCCCATGAGCCAGAAATCTTCCTTCATTTCCGCCGTGCGCTGCCGCAGCTCTTTCATAAATCCAAAGTCCAGCGCATTGGCACAGTCAAGACGTATTCCGTCAATGTCAAAGGTGTTGATCCAAAACTGTACGGTATCAAATAAATACTGCCTGACTGCGGGATTAAAAAGATTAAGGCAAGGAAGCTCAAAATGTCCCTGCCACGCTTCGTATCCGAAGGAATCTCCCAGAGGACTGCTGCCGGCAAAATTGATTCCCCGGTACCATTCCCTGTAGGAAGAACTCTCCCTATGGTTTATGATATCCTGAAATGCGAAAAATTCCCGTCCCGTATGGTTAAAGACGCCGTCAACGACCACCTTTATGCCCGCTTTGTGGCAGTGGGACACAAACTCCTGAAAGCCTTCCCGGTCACCAAGACGGCGGTCCACCATCTGGTAATCACGCGTATCGTACCCATGGGTAGAGGATTCAAACAGTGGTCCGATGTAGATCGCATTGCACCCCAGAGACCGGATATGGGAAATCCACTCACAAAGCTCCCCAAATCGGTCCGTAACAGATGATTCCCTGTTCTCATTCGGAGCGCCCACAAGCCCCAGGGGATATATGTGATAAAAAACTCCCCTTTCATACCACTTGCTCATATACTTATCCTCCAGATTATAGTAATTTATACCTCCCGGCTTTTAAAACGGCGCAGAAGGAACTGGTAACGCAGCTGTGCCGCGTTAAGTTCGTAAATATAACAATCAATAAGCGTTGGGTCAACCACCTGCTCAAAGTGGTTTCTGGCGGAATCAATGGCGGTTTTGGAACGTTCGATCTCACGTCTTAAATTCCGCTCTTCCTCTGATAGGACCAGATGTTTTTTTAAAAGACCATGTTTCATTTTATCATCTCCAGATTTTATAATTTTTACCGAAAGCTATAAATTCAGTATGTCTGGAAATTGGCACTTTATTCATATATTACCTGTATATCTTTGATAATTCATGAAACCCGGTTCATTAGCTCCTGAAAATACTGTCCCAGAGAGCAAAGTTTTTTTGTGCTGTCGCCAATGGTCAGGTAGTAATAATTAGCTGTTCCCTCCTGACGGACATTCACAAGACCTGCTTCTTTTAAAACCTTTAAATGGTGGGAAATGGCAGGGCGGGACAGCCGGGTCATTTCCGTGATTTCTTTTACATTCATTCCCTGCCTGGGCTGTGGCTTTAAGCCGTCACTGATATTGGCAACGCCGTTACCCAGGTCGTCATAAAGACCTGTATTGGCGAGACCTTCAATAATGGTCAGCCGGACTTCGTCTCCCAGAGCAATAAAGATAGGCATGCAATTCTGGAAAAGTTCATTAAAATCCTCGGCATGCATCGTTGGACTCCTCCTTTGGTTTAAAAAATTAAACTAATAGTATTTTATCATCCCAGCAGGATAACGTCAATGTTTTGCAGCTGGTATTTTGTGATTTATGCTGCGAAAAAAGTAAAATAATGAAAAAAATTGTTGAAAATGATAATAAAATAACAGGGGAGCTTTTAATTTGGGAAAACCATAAAAAAGAATGTATACAATATTTCTTGCAAAAAACAGTTGACATTTTATTCCCCCTTGTGCATAATAAAGACACATTCTTATATGCGTTCCGCATACAGCATTTCAATAGTTTTCAAAGAATTATGGACATATGATTCCATAATCCAAAGCTGATTTTCCAGCGTGAATTCCAATGTTAAAATTTTAAGTAAAGAGGGGGATTGTATCGTTCGGTATGTTATTTTGCTGCTGATTTTAGGGGCAGGGGCTTTTTATGATGTTCGTGAGCGCCGTATACCTAACTGGCTGGTGATTTCAGGAATCATCCTCGGCATTCTGCTTGAAATTTCCGGATCAGAGAAGCCCTTGGGAGGCCTTCTGTTCTTACTGAGGCTTATAATTGTGACCGGGATATTCTTTTTATTATTCCTGTGCCGTATGATCGGTGCGGGAGATATCAAGCTGGCTGCTCTCATATGCGGCTTTCTGGGATTTAGAGAGGGCGCTTTGGCAGTTGGACTTGGTTTTCTTACAGGGGCTTTCTGGTCCTTTATCAAACTGGCAGGGAGTGGCAGCCTTTTTTCCCGCATTTCTTGTCTTCTTGCCTATATCAGGCGCGTATTTCAAACAGGAAATCTTACAACTTACTATGATCCTGTCCGGGATGGGTATGATGTGGTGATACCTTTGGGCCTTTGCCTGTTTTTAGGGACACTTGGCTCTATGGTTTTTGGGGGATAAGGTTGCAGGAAGAACTTCCTTCAACCTCCCGATGCTGGTTAACTGGATATGCAAATTTATCCGCTTGTTTTATTAGTATACAAAATAAGGAGGTTTGTTTTTGGCAAAGAGAGTGATGGCGGTTTATGATACGGATCCTTTGTATACGGAGAGGTTCGCAGAATTTGTAAGCCAAAAGGAGCAGGTCTCGTTCACGGTTATGGCATTTACTGACCTGGAACAACTAAAGGCTTATGGAGAAGACCATAAGATAGAACTTCTGCTCATTAGTTCTTCCATTTCCAGGGAGGAAATAGAAAAGACAGGCGCTGCTTTTGTGGTCATGCTGGCTGACGGTGAGGCAGTTCCTCCGGAAGGGCAGTATCCAGGTGTTTATAAGTATCAGGCCGCAGACAGCCTGATGCGTGAGGTGATGAAGTATTATTGTGACGATCCAGGAGATC
This sequence comes from Hungatella sp., assembly GCA_031270005.1. GTDB lineage: Bacteria > Bacillota > Clostridia > Lachnospirales > Lachnospiraceae > Lacrimispora. The sequence goes on from JAISYJ010000094.1 coordinate 21,681, forward strand.
CGGGATATGCCATGATTTCAAAGGCAGGCAGGATCATTGGAGTATATTCTCCTGTCAACCGTTGCTTAAAGACTTCTTTTGCCCTTGCCATGGGACAGCTGCTGGCCCGGGATTTAAAGGTACTTTATTTAAATTTAGAGGATTGTTCCGGATTCCGGCGGTTGATCGGAGAAGAGTACAGGGGAGGTTTATCTGATCTTTTGTATTATTACAGCCAGGAGGGGTTTCGCTGGGTACGCCTTGGATCCGTTGTCTATACCTGGGGGGAGCTGGATTATGTGCCGCCGGTGCAATATCCTGAGGACCTTTGCCAGGTGACCGGGCAGATGATGGCGGAGCTGGTAAGCCACATTGCCAGGGGGAGTGCTTATGAGTCCATTATCCTGGATTTAGGCCAATTCGGAAAGAAGGCGGCAGAGGTGCTGGAGGTATGCGATGTGGTATATATGCCGGTAAAGGATGACTGCGTATCCGCAGCTAAGATAGAAGAGTTTGAGGAATATCTGGTGTCATCCGGCCGCGGGTTCCTTAAAGACCGGATTCAAAAAATAAAGCCTCCCTACCACTGCAGCTTCAATCGGAAGGAGAACTATTTGGAACAGCTCTTATGGGGGGAATTGGGGGATTATACAAGACAGCTTTTAGGAAACAGCCGTAAGTTTTGAAAGGGATTGCCAAGGGGGAACAGTTATGGACGATGATGTGAGAAGAAAATTGCGGGAAGAAATCATGAGAGAGCTGGATGAGCGGCAGCAGGTAACTGATGAGGAGCTTTATGCCATCATAGACCGTAGAATTCTGGAGTACGGGCAAGTCAGTTTTCTTCCCCTGAAAGAAAAGATGGAGCTTCGGGGCCGGCTTTTTGATTCCTTCCGGCGGCTGGGGGCCCTTCAGGAGCTGGTGGATGACGAGGACGTGACGGAAATTATGGTAAATGGGGCAACCCATGTCTTTGTTGAGAGGAATGGACGCATGGAGCAGTGGGCCGGCGCCTTTGACAGCCAGGAGCAGTTGGAGGATACCATCCAGCAGATCGTCAGCAGGGTAAACCGTACGGTAAATGTATCAAGACCCATAGCGGATGCCAGGCTGCCTGATGGTTCCAGGGTTCACGTAGTGCTGCCCCCCATCGCACTGGATGGCCCCGCAGTGACCATCAGGAAATTTCCAAAGCCCATTACCATGACAAGACTGTTAAAGCTGGGCTCGGTTACAGAAGAGGCTGCAAATTTCCTGAAATGCATTGTAGAGGCAGGCTACAATATTTTTATCAGCGGTGGGACCAATTCCGGAAAAAGTACATTTCTCAATGCGTTATCCGCTTACATCCCCCGGGAAGAGCGGATCGTAACCATTGAAGATTCTGCGGAACTAAAGATTACCCATATTCCGAATCTGGTACGGCTGGAAACAAGAGAAGCCAATGGGGAGGGGGATGGAGAGGTGACAATAGGAGACCTGATCAGGGCCGCTTTGAGGATGAACCCTTCCAGAATTATCGTGGGAGAGGTGAGGGGAAGGGAGGCTTTGGATATGATATCAGCCATGAACACCGGACATGACGGAAGCCTTAGCACGGGTCATGGAAACAGTCCCAGGGACATGCTTTCCAGGCTGGAGACCATGGTGCTTATGGGAGCAGATATCCCGTTGGCAGCGGTCAGAAGCCAGGTTGCGGCGGCAATTGATATTTTAATTCATCTGGGGCGTTTAAGAGATAAAAGCAGGAGGGTCCTGTCCATTGTGGAGGTAATTGGATATGAAGACGGAGAAATCAGGCTTAATCCGCTATATAGGTTTGAAGAAGATTATGAGAACCGGGAAGGAGGACCGGCTGTTCAGGGCAGTCTTAAAAAGGTGGGAATCATTCAAAACACCGAAAAACTTAAAACAGCAGGCATTGAGATATGAAAACTACGTTCTGACGCCGGTTCAGTGGTGCCTGTATGGATTTCAGGGCCTGGCAGCTGCAGGGCTTTTCGCTTACGTCTTTTACCGCAGTATCCCGTTATTTCTTCTATTTGTCCCAATGGTTTTTATTTTCCCCATGATTAAAAAAAGAGAGTTAAAGGAAGAACGGCTTCAGCAGTTGAACCTGGAATTTAAAGAGGGCATTCTGCTTTTAGCTTCCTTCTTAAGTGCCGGTTATTCTGTGGAGAACGCGTTTTCTGCGTCTGTAAAGGAATTGATTTTGCTTTATGGGGAGGAGGGGATGGTTTCTAAGGAATTCAGCCATATTGAGAGCCAGATCCGGATGAACCGTTCGGTGGAGCAGGCGCTTACTGAATTTGCCGGCCGCAGCGGTCTTGATGATGTTAAAAACTTTGCGGAGGTATTTGCCGCGGCAAAGCGAAGCGGGGGAGAGTTGGTTTCGATCATCAGCTACACGGCGGCTGTAATAAGGGATAAGGTACAGGTAAGACAGGAGATTTTAACGATGACAGCCTCAAAACAGTTTGAACAAAAAATCATGAGCATAATCCCGTTCTTTATTGTTCTTTATATTGATATAACTTCTCCCGGATTTTTTAACATCATGTACAGTACGGGGATCGGAAGGGTCCTTATGACCCTGTGCATGGTCATTTACATCGTGGCCATAGGGATTGCAAAGCGGATTATGAGGATTGAGGTATAAAAGGAGAAGACAGATGTTAAGAAAAGGCAGCAGAACATGGAGATTTCCTTTTTCTAAAGTACAGACGGCCTGCGCAGTTTCCGGGATTGTCTTATATGTTGCCATGAAACTGGTTTTTTCACCAGGCGGGCAGGCGGTACCTGAAGGGGGCGGGCTTAAACGGGCAGAGCCGGGCCAGGGAGAAACTACATACGATATTCTGGTATCCGGGCTTGACCGGGAGAATGGTGATAGGAAGATACCTCTTAAAATCCCTGTCAGGGAGCGGCAGTATGGGACGGAAGAAGCAAGGGAGCTGTTTCAGAGGATCCAGCCTGAGCTGATAAAGCAGATGCTGGGGGAAAATGAGTCCCTGGAGGAGGTGAGAGAAGACTTGAATTTAAAGAACAGCCTGGGAGATTATGGGTTTAGAATCAGCTGGGAGTCTGATAATCCCCAGGTGATCGATTCCTTTGGAATCGTTTGCAATGAGGAAATACCGGAACAGGGAGAAACAGTCTGGTTAAGGGCCAGAATAAAGGCTGGGGGTCATGAAGAACAATATGAGTTTAAAGTGACGGTCTATCCGCCTGCCCTTACCCAGGAAGAAAAGGCCGCCTCTGCCTTTCTCCAGCGGATAGGCCAGATGGATCTTAAAAATCAGACGGAAGACCGCCTGTTACTGCCGTCGGTTTATGAGGGGAAAAATCTAAAGTACTTCCTGCCTGAAACGTCAGATTTCCGGATATTGCCGGTACTGGGACTTTTACTGGCGGCACTTCTGTACATAAAAGAAGAATTTGACAGAAAAAGCCTGGCAAAGATGAGGGAGCAGCAATTGCTGTTGGATTATTCTGAGGTAGTCTCCAAGCTGGTAGTCTACATTGGGGCAGGCCTTACGGTCCGGGGAGCCTGGGAGAGGATTGCGGCAGGCTATAAGGAGTCGGTGAAGCAGGGGAAGAGAAACGTGCGTCCGGCGTATGAAGAGATGGTGAAAACAGCAGGGCAGCTTGGCAGCGGATTGTCGGAAGGGCGGGCTTACAGTGAATTTGGAAGGCGCTGTGGCTTGCAGGTTTACATAAAGCTTTCCGCTCTTTTGGAACAGAGTCAAAAAAACGGAAGCAGGCAGCTTCGCCCTGCTTTGGAGCTTGAGATGGTCTCAGCCTTTGAGCAAAGAAAGAACCTGGCGAAAAAGTTGGGAGAAGAAGCTGGAACCAGGCTTTTGCTGCCTTTGCTTATGATGCTGGCAGTAGTCATGGTCATGATCGTGGTTCCTGCGTTCCTGGCATTTTATTAGAAGGGGGGTGAAAGGATGCTGACATCGGTAAACAGACAGATCAGAGATTTTTTAAGGGAAGAAGATGGAGTAGGTGTTATTGAAGTAGTACTGATTCTGGTGGTTTTAATCGGACTTGTTATTATATTTAAAAAGCAGATAACGACTCTTCTTGATAACGTATTCAAGGAAATCAACAGTCAGTCTAAAGAGGTGTATTGATGCGCAAAAGCGGACAGGTAACAGTGTTTTTCAGTATGGCCCTTTTATGCATATTCAGCCTGATGTGCGGGCTTTTAGAGTCCGCACGGACTGCTGGATCCAGGAGCTATTTAAAGCTGGCAGCTGATTCTGCCATGGATTCTGTATTCAGCAGATACCATAGAGAAGCCTGGGAAACATACCGTCTCTTTCTTTTGGAATGTGAGAATAATGATGAACTGAAGGAGGCGTGGAAGGGATTCATAAAACCTTATATGGACAGCTCCGGCTGGTATTCCATGGATGTGGAAAAGGCAGATACAGTGGGGCTTTATCGTATTACCGACGGAGGAGGGCAGCATTTGAAGCAGGAGATACTGGATTATATGAAGTATGGAATTTTTGAAAGTATGACAGATGAAAAGAGTACAGAAGACCTGCTTAAGAGCTTAAAGGAAGCAAAAGCCGTGAAGCAGTTATCCGGATCTTTTCGTGACCATGAAAGGGAAGCGGTCCGGCTGGAAAGGGCCTTGAAGGATATCAATGATTCTTTAAAGCAGCAGAAGGCTTACTGGCGGGCTTCCGATGAAAGAATCAGGGATTATGACGGCCCTGGATTTCGAAGAGAGGCGGATCAGCTGGAGCGGGAAATGAACAGGGTACCTGGCCTTGTAAAGACTTATGGGAAAAGGGCAGATGATTTAAAAAACAGCATAAGCGAAACAAACAATGGCTTATCAGCGGCTCAGGAAGAATTAAGTCAGGAAGTCCGTGAGGCTTTGAGCGGTGATACCTCCTGCTATGGATCCTATGTAAATCAGGATGGGGAACGAAGGCAGGAAATTGAGGCCCTTCCCGGGCGGCTGGAACAGCTGAAACAGGTTATGAACCATGCAAGGGAACGTTCTTTTGAGGTAGAGAGCATTATTGATAACTGGGACAGTGATGATGAAGAGGATGAAGGTCCGGATCTGTCTGAGCTATGGGGTTCCGTAGGAGAAATATGGGTTAAGGCAGACAGCCCATCTCTTTCTTATTCCAATGGAGTGAAGGACCCGGAAAAACAGAGACTTCTGGAACAGGTGGAAGGATTCATGCAGACAGGTCTTTTATCCCTGGTTCTGCCTGATGGAAAGGAAATATCAAAAGGTATTTTGTCTGACGGTTCTTTTCCTTCCGTCACCTGTGGGGAAGGCCAGGTGCTGGAGTCGGGCCTTGCAGACCGGGTCTTGTTCGGGGAGTATTGCGGCCGTTTTCTCACAAGCTTTCTCTCGGAGGAGGATAAGGAGGTAAAGTACGAGTTGGAGTATCTGGTTTCAGGGAAGAAAACAGATGAGGAGAACTTAAAGCAGGCGGTTTTAGATATTCTCATGATAAGAGAAGGCATGAACTTAATTCATATTCTTTCAGACGGCCAGAAGCGGGAGGAAGCAATGGCTTTAGCCGGCCTTATTACCGGATCTGTGGGCCTGGCTCCTCTTACCGGAATTGTTGCATTTTGTGTAAGGAGCATCTGGGCGCTTGGGGAGGCGATCGTGGACGTGAGAATGCTCTTAGAGGGAAAAAAGGTGGCATTTCTTAAATCAGGAGCCACCTGGAAGCTGTCCCTGGACGGTCTTCTGGAATTAGGAAGAACGGGAACATGTACAGGCGGAAAAGATGATGAAAATGGAATTGGTTATACAGGCTATTTAAAGCTTCTTCTTTTTCTGGGAGAGCCTGGGCAGCAGCACTACCGTCTTATGGATGTGATCCAGATGAATTTATGCAGGAAACAGGCGGATTTTCGCATGGTGCACTGCGTTTATCAGGCAGAGGTAAGGGGGACTGTGAGATCAAGGCATATGTTTTTCGGAGGGAATAATCCCTTCTATCCGGTGGAAGTCCGGACAGAAAAAGCATATTGAGAGACATCCTGCGGGCATACCTTTATGCACAGTCAATTATGCAAAGTCAATTGGGCAAAAAATAGGAAAGGAGGTGGATGATCATGCCCTTTTTCAAGGAGTTCCAAGAAAAAAATAATAAAAAAATTGTTACTCTCCAGGTACAAATCCCTTTTACGAAACATGGATTCCTTGTAAAAAGGGTATTATCATCTGCCTCCAGCTTCCGAAAAAAGGGGAGCCTGACTATAGAGGCTGCCCTTGTCCTGCCCCTCTTTCTGTTTTTTACGGTGATCCTCATCCTTCCCATGGGGGTAATGAATGAGGGGCGGCGTATTCAAACCGCCCTGGAGGCGGCAGGAGAAGAGGTAAGCCAGTATGCTTATGTGTTGCATCGGCTTAAACTGGGAGAAAGGCTGGAGGCCGCAGGAATCGACGGCTTTTCAGAGGAATTTTTAGAAGGGCTGACGGAGGAAGGAATACTTCTCTACGTGAGAAAGCGGGTAGAGGGACGGGCAGGGTTTGAACGGCTTGAATCAACATCTTTTGCACGATCAGCCGTTTTAAGGGATGAAGAGACCATTGACTTGATCATGGATTATAGGGTCAGAATTCCTTTTTCCGTTTTTGGCTTAAGCAGTATCCCCATGACAGCCAGATGCTGCCGCAGAGCCTGGATCGGCCAGGAGGGAGGAAGCAGCAGGAAGACAGGGCAGGAGGATGAGCTTGTATACATTGGAAAGGCAAGTACGAGATACCACCGGCAGCGGACTTGTCATTATTTATATAATGACATAGAACAGATTTCATTTAAAGAAGTTGAGAACGCCCGTAATCTATCCGGTGGAAAATATAAGCCCTGCAGCAGATGCGGCAGATTTGCAGAGGAAAACGGCAGTGTATACATCATGTCGTCAGGAGAGCGGTATCACAGTGACAGGAATTGTTCTTCCATCATGGCCTATGTGGAGGCTGTTCCATTATCCCAGGTCCGTCATCTGGGAGCGTGTTCGTACTGTTCACAATAGGGGGGGTGTCCTATGCTGGAAAGCATAAATAAAATTTCATTTGGAGTATTTTTACTGGCGTCTGCCTGGGAAGACGGAAGAGAAAAGGCTGTCAGCGTGTGGCTTTTTAAGGCGGCAGGCATAGCCGGGGTAATTCTGGCTTTTTTACAGGGAGATATTGGAGCAGAGCGGCTGTTAAGCTGTATGGTTGGGGTGGGACTCCTTTTTCTCAGCCGGTTAACAGATGAGGCAATCGGCATGGGAGATGGCTGGTTTTTTGTAGTCAGCGGTCTTTTTTTAAGAGCACTTTTGAACCTAAAGTTATTGATCTATGGAATCTTTTTAAATGGCATTGTCTGCGGTGGAATTTATCTTTTTGGCTGGCTGCGGGGGAGGGATGTAAAAAAGCAATCAATCCCCTTTCTGCCATTTCTGGTTCCTGTGTGGATTGGACTGGTGATGCTGTGAAGGGAAAACTGCGGGGAAGCTATACTGTTGAGGCGGCTTTTATTATGGCAATTGTTTTATGGGCTCTGTTGGTTTCCGTTCAGGCGGCTTACCGGCTGAGAGATGAAGTAGTGGGATCAATGGCACTGGAAGAATCTGTGCAAAGGCTGCGCCATAATGAAACCGAGCCGCCGGATGAAGCAGCGGTGTGGGCAGCTAAAAGGGCCGGGCCCCCCTTTTCCTGGAAAAAATACGATTTTCAGATTAAGATGGCAGGAAACCCTGTAACAGGCAAAAGGGTGGAAGCCTGTGGCAGGGCGGGGACCTGGAAGCTTGAGATGGAACAGGGTGTGTTTGATCCGGAGAATTTTTTAAGGATGTTGACTCTCATCAATCAGGAGGAATGAAATGAAGGCAGCATACAGACGGGAAATGAAGCACAATTATTTAATCATGGAGCCGGAGGAGGCCGGATATGAAAGTTATGAAATACATATGATGGCGGCAAACAGGATAGAAGGATTGCTGAAATTCCATGTAAAGCAGGTGGATAACCGGAAATTTTATTATTATGAGATCACTTCTAAGCAGCCTTTAAGCAGAGTTCTTGAATGTCATAGCCTTGGGGGAGAGGAGCTTAAGAAGTTAATCGGGGATATTGGGCAGACTTTGGAGAAGCTGGAAGCTTACCTGCTTAAGGAAAAACAGATCCTTCTGGAACCGGAATATATTTATGTTGAACCGGAACAGTTTACGGTTTCCCTTTGCCTTATTCCCGGAAGGCAGGTGGGATTTCCGGGGGAAATGACCGAGCTGCTGCGGTATCTTCTGGGTAAGGTCAATCATCAGGATAAGGAATGTGTAGTAATGGCTTATGGCCTTTATCAGGAAAGCCTTAAGGAAAATTATGGGATAAAGGACCTCCTTGAAATTGCCGGAAAGAATTGTGCAAGGGGAAAAGAAAGGGATGAAGACCTTACCAAGCCGGAAGGAGACAGCAAACCGGAAGAAAGCCATATCTCACCTCAACCCGATTTTCTAAACCAGGAAGTGGAGGAAGGGAATGGTTTTTTTGATGTAAAAGAGAAAGGAGCTGTTCTTATTATCCCAATATTAGTCATGTTTGGTATAGCCGCAGCTTTATGGCTGGTTTTGGGCATGGAAGGGATCAGGAAATACTGGTATGGGGTGCCTTTGGCCGGGGTTTTCTCAGCTTTAGCAGTCTTTACCGCATGGAAGAAAGAGACCGGTCAGCGAAAGGAGATAATGATAAAAAGGGAAGAGAGAGATCATCAGCCAGGGTCGAGCTATGACTGGCAGATGACGTTTGAAGAAGAAATAAAGGAAAAGACGCCAAAACATGAAACTGGAGATGAGGAAGTAATTCAAACGGCCCTGTTGACTGATACAACGGCTGATAAAAACATCCGGTACTTGCGTGCGGTTGGCAGTGATGTGGAAGACATTGTAATTACTTATGTTCCTTATTTAATTGGAAAGCAGGAAGGTATGGTTGACTGTGTCCTTGCCGGAGAAGCCGTCAGCAGGATCCATGCCAGGATAGATCGGGAAGAAGAGGAATACCGTATCAGCGACTTAAATTCCACCAATGGAACGTCTGTCAATGGGCGGTTATTAGAAACGAATGAAACAGTTGCTTTGAAAAAAGGAGATGAAGTTTTTATTGCAAATTTCCCGTTTATATTTACATGAGATAAAACTTATCTCCAAATTTTAAGCAGCACCGGCCGTTTTTTATACTGGTGTGCTAGTAGCACGATCTACAGGTGGTACAATCTGCAGGTGCCATGTTCTATAGGAAAGAGCAGAGGAACCTCATATACCAGCCAAGGGTCAAGAGCAAAGAAACAATTATGGCAGTTAATAAAGGCGGTATGGGAATGATATCCTATACCGCCTTAACATCGTTTACCAGCACATAATAATACGTGTTGCCTTCTTCTACATAGCTTTGAAACACACCTGTTATTTCTATTTCGCTTTCTTCTTCCGGATAATCATCCGGATAAGTATGATCCCCGTTCCAGATTAATTCCAGCCCTTGCTGACAGCAGGCAGTGGCATCCGCGATTACCAAGGCATAAAAGTTCTTATTTTTCGAATCCTGGTATACCTGGAATATCCCTTCGGCTTTAATTGTTTTTCCCACATATTCTTCCGGCGATATCATTATATTGTATACCTCGGAAAAAACCATGGTGCTGCTTAATTTCGTCAGATCAATATCAAAACCTGTGTTATTCGTAGAGTCAGCCGGATAATCCTTAAGTGAACCGGATGACTCCTCCTGGAATTGCTCCGTGGCTGGCTCAAAGGAATCAGAAGGATAAGAATTGATGTCAAAGTCTTCAGCACTCTCTGGTTCGTTTTGTTCAGAGCCTGCGGCGCCATATTGACCGGAGTCTGTCCTATCTCCTTGCGGCAGCGACGGACCGGGAACAGTACCGGCGTTCTTCCCGCAGCCTGTTAATGCCAGGTTCACCATTAAAAGCAACAGAATCATTAAAAAGCTGCGTTTCATCCTCTGACACCTCCCCAGATCCAACCAATGAGGGAGCATATGGCAAAGGCGGCGATATCAACGGCAACAATGGTCGAGCCCACCGGTGTTCCGGCCAGAATGGACGTTAGAATTCCCAGCACGGCGCAGAAAACGGAGAGGATTGCAGAACAAAGGATCACGGACTTAAAGTTTTTAAATAAACGCATTGCCGAGAGCGCCGGAAAGATGACCAAAGCGGAGATCAGCAGTGAGCCTACCAGATTCATGGCAAGTACAATGATAATGGCTGTGATGACAGCGATCAGCAGGTTGTATTGGTCCGCTTTCGTGCCGGTGGCTTTTGCAAAGTCTTCATCAAAGGTGACCGCAAATATCTTATGGTAAAAAAGAAGAAATACGGCTATAACGACAACTGAAAGGGCGGCACAAAGCCATACCTCCGTCTTTGTCAGCGTCAGAATAGAGGTTGAGCCAAACAGGGTGCTGCATACGTCTCCTGCCAGGTTGGCTGAGGTGGAAAATATATTCATGAGCAGGTAGCCCAGGGCCAGAGCGCCAACGGAAATCATTGCGACAGCCGCATCGCCCTTGATTTTTGCGTTTTGTCCGGTGCGAAGCAGAAGAATTGCACATACAATCGTGACCGGCAAAATGAGCAGCATCTGATTGGCCAGCTTCAACACCGTTGCAATTGCAATCCCTCCAAAGGCAACATGGGAAAGTCCGTCTCCGATAAAGGAAAACCGCTTTAACACCAGTGTAACACCCAGCAGAGAGGAACAGAGAGCAATCAATATTCCTACAATCAGCGCATAACGCACAAATGGATATTCAAAATACAAGGCTAATTTTTCAATTAATACACTCATGCTTCTTCGCCTCCGTCCTGAGCTGAAAATCCTTTACCAATGCTGGTGCTTAAGTACTCGTCCTTTGTCCCGAAAAAATAAGGATTTCCCAAGTGAAGGATATGGCTTGCATAGTTTACGGCGGCGCTGATATCATGAGATATCATAATAATGGTGATGCTTTCCTCATTTAGTTTGCGGATTAGTTCATACATCTCGGCAGTGGCCTTTGGATCAAGCCCTGAAACAGGCTCGTCAAGCAGAAGAATTTTTCCGGCAGCGCACAACGCCCGGGCCAGCAGAACCCGCTGCTGCTGGCCTCCGGACAATTCCCTGTAACACCGTCTGGATAAATGAGAGATCCCCATTTTCTCCATGTTTTCACGGGAAAGCTGTTTTTCTTCCCGGTTGTAATAGGGACGCAGCCCGCATCGGTTTAAGCAGCCGGATAAGACGATTTCCCCGACTGAAGCCGGAAAATCCTTTTGCACGACTGTCTGCTGGGGCAGATATCCCATCCCCCCCGGCTGCAGGCTGTTTTCTATAACAATGCTTCCTTCAAGGGGAGTCAGAAGGTGCAGGATGGTTTTCATGAGCGTGCTTTTACCGGAGCCGTTTTCTCCCACAATACAGAGATAATCTCCGCTGTTTACGGAAAAGTTAAGTCCTTTAAGGACAGTTTTACCGTCATACCCAATGTTTAAGCTGTTGCATGTAAGCTGTGCCACTTTAATTCCTCCTATTAATTTAATGCATCTTTCAGCACTTCCAGATTCGCCTGCATAATGGAAAGATAGGTGGCGCCACTTTCTGCATCCTTTGAGGTGGTGGATTGCATGGAATCCATGGAACGTATTGTCTGATTTTTGTCCTTGGTGTTTTGGACGATGGTTTCGGCGATTTTATGCTTAGTGCCTTCTATGGTCAGCACAGTGTTAATCCCTAATTCATCAACCTTTTTTGAAAGAAAGGCAATGGTCTCAAAGCTTGCTTCTGTTTCAGCCGAGCAGCCCACAAAAGCAGCATAATAGGTAAGTCCGTAATCATCTGTCAGATAGCGGAAGGGGTAACGGTCCCCAAACAGCACTGCATTCTGTTTTGCAGCGTTTACCGTCTGCTGGTAGCTTTCATCTAATTGATTCAGCTTTTTTTCATAGGAATCGGCATTTGCGGAATAATCTGCAGCGTTTGCACTGTCGATTTCACCCAGCTTTGATGCAATATAATTACATAAGATTTTGGCATTTTTCAGTGACAGCCAGACGTGCTCGTCATATTCCGGGCCTTCTTCACTGTTCTCCTGTGTTTCTTCTTCTTCTTCTGATTCCATTCCTTCAACGACTTCTTCCTCTTTGACCGTGTCGCCCAGAACTTCCAGGAGATTGACCACGACCATATCTTTGTTTTTGGCTTCCTTCAAGGCATCCTTGACCCAGTAGTCGGATTCGCCGCCCACATAGATAAACATATCACAGTTTGAGATTTTGATGATATCATCCGCTGTCGGCTGATAGCTGTGTAAGTCCACGCCGTTATCCATAAGCATTGTGATTTCCCCATTGTTGCCATGGCTGCCGAGAATTTCTTTTACCCAATCGTATTCCGGGAAAATTGTGCATACTACGCTTAGGTTATTGTTATTGCTGGTCTTTGTTATTGCATTTGTGCTGGAGCAGGCAGTAAGGGCTCCCAATATCATAAGTCCTGCTGATAGGCAGGCGATTAATTTTTTCACTATTAAAACCTCCGGATAAATATTGATGATTAAAAATGGGCATAAGAATATAAGGAAGCATTGATCAATCGCTTTCTCCCCCCAAATGGGCAGTATACTTCCTTGTGAAAGTCAATATTCAATTTGTCAGCTTTACCTTAAGAGAAACCAAAGTGTGTGAAGGGCTGCGGTGAAATACCGGAATCACTAAAATTACAAAAAAGTGAGCTGCCGCGAATACGGCAACAGCAGACGCAAGGCCTGTTCCAAGAGTATTCAGCGCCTGGACGCAGGCCTGAACTTCAAGACAGATGGGACAGTTTTCGCCTATGCAGTTATGGCGGGTCTCAGCAGTAATAAAAAATACGGAAAAGAGCAGCATAAAAAGAACCGCCAGGGTGATAAACCCGGCAAGAAGTTTTTTATTTTTTGCCATGTCTCTTCCTCCTCTAAAACGATGGGCACATCAGATACAGCTTTTGCAGATCCCGTAAAGCACGGATTTCTCTTTTCTGATCTGGAATCCGTCCATTCTTAAAATGTCTTCCAGCATCCTGTCCGCAATGTGAGCATTCATATGAAATGTTCTTCCGCATTTTATGCAGTTCATATGAATACAATTACGGCAGTCTTCTGAATGAATATACTGATAAAAAATCTCCCGGCTTCCTTCTTTTGTAAAGCGGTTGATCAGCCCTTTTTCCTGCAGATAAGTGAGATTACGGTACACCGCACTTAAACTGACCGAAGAACCGGAAAGGCTGTCTGCAATTTGTTTTGCGGAAAATTGCCTGTCAGGGTTTTCCTGCAAAAATGCGAAAAGCTGTTTTCTTTGTGCTGTCATATAGTTGGCCAAAGGGATCACTTCCTAATTTGCGAATTATTTGCAAATAAGTGTACTGCGGAATTGAAAGGTTGTCAAGATAATATGCGAATGTTTCGCAAATTTTTTTCGCCTTTCAATGTTTTTACCTGCTTTTTTTAAGGATTCCGGCTCCTTTAAGAACCCTTGCCTGACAGGGAGGGATCTTAAGAAGCTTTTTAGAAACTGCCGTCCGGACTTTTGAGGGATGAATTTTCAGGCAGGAGTGAAATGGTGAAGTTTTTACCGCAAATTTCGCGTTTATATTTACATAATATGTCAGGCTGTGTTAAAATAAGCATAATATTTATCAAGGAGAGCGGCAATGAAAGACTTGTACAGGCGTAAGAGGGCATTTGTGAACGTTGGTTTAATCGCAATAAATGTCATCTATTTCCTATATCTGGAGCTGACAGGCTCCACGGAAAATACGCAGTTTATGGTGGCGCATGGAGCGATGTATGCTCCGCTTGTGTTAGAGGGAGGGGAGTATTTCCGGCTGCTCACTTCTGTTTTTATGCATTTTGGAATTAACCACATTATGAATAACATGCTCATTCTGTTTATCCTGGGTGATAATCTGGAAAGAGCACTGGGCCATATAAAATACCTGTTTTTCTATCTGCTTTGCGGAGTGGGTGCCAATGTGGTGTCCATGATCGTGAACCTTGGAGAATACCGGACTGTAGTCTCGGCAGGGGCGTCAGGCGCTATTTTTGGTGTGATCGGAGGCCTTTTATATGCGGTACTTATCAACCGCGGCCGGCTGGAGGACTTAAGTGTCAGACAGCTGGCAGTTGTGATTGTATGCTCCCTGTATTTTGGTTTTACCAGCACAGGCGTAGATAATGCAGCCCATATTGGCGGGCTGTTTACAGGCATTGTAATGGGGATTCTTCTTTACCGCAGGCCGAGAGGACGTCAGGATATGGAAATATGGGGATAATATAATTGGAAGGAGGTGAGCAAGTGAGGGAAGATAGTTGCATTTTCTGCAAGATTGCAAATGGTGTGATACCTTCTGAAACGATATACGAGGATGACACCTTTCGTGTGATCCTGGATTTAGGGCCAGCTTCCAGAGGCCATGCCTTGATTCTTCCAAAACAGCATTACAAAGATATCTGTGAGCTGGATGAAGAAACGGCAAAAAAGGTCCTCCCATTGGCGGCTAAAATAGGAAACGCCATGAAAAACTCATTAGGATGTGCCGGATTTAACGTTGTGCAGAATAACGGGAAAGAAGCAGGGCAGACAGTTTTTCATTTTCATGTGCATTTGATTCCTCGTTATGAAGACGGCCCTGTTATGGTTTCATGGGTGCAAAGCGAGGCAAATCCGGAAGAATTGACACAGACAGGAGCGGCTATAAGGAGCGCCCTGCAATCAGAGGGACATAATCAATGAGCATACATGAAGATGAAAATTTGCTGCTGCAGTCTATATACGGAGAATATCAGGGACTGCTCCGCAGGATAGCGAAAACACTCAATGTGCCAGACATGGAACTTGACGATGTGGTGCAGGAAACTTTTATTTCATATTTTGAGAATTATTCATTATCATGGACAGATACGCGAAAGAAAGGCATGCTGATTAAGATTTTAAAACGTAAATCCATTGACTGCCTCCGTAAAAACGGCCATTATGAAAAAGTGAGCCTGGATGAAGGAGATGCGGTCAATGAGGTAGCGATGCTTACGAGATATGTGGTCACTGATCCACTGGATGTGATCCTTGGAGAAGAAGCTCTTTTAAGGATAACCAGGGAGATTTCCAATATGAGAGAAGAGTGGAAGGAAATGGCTGTTCTTTATTTTTTGGAACAGCTGACCATTCCTGAGATTTGCGAAATCCTAAAAATTCCGGGAACGGTTTGCCGCTCCCGGATATATCGTACAAGAGTTTGCTTAAAAAAGATCCTCGGTCCTAATTTTCATGTGTAAAGGTCAATTCTGAACCAGGGATTCGATCATATCAATGATGGTATCAACCGCATTGTATAATTCACTTTGCTCCATTTTTGAGATAAAAGCCTGCCGGTTGGCAAATGTTTCGGTGATTGTCTGTAAGAGAGAATCTCCGGTTAGGTTTTCTTCCTCCAGAAGGGAGCTGAAGCCCTGCTTTGCGAAGGATCTGGCATTTAAAATCTGATCTCCCCTGCTGGCGGCAGCGGAAAGAGGAATCAGAATATTTGGTTTTCTAAGTGCGAGAATTTCACAGATGGAATTGGCTCCGGCTCTTGAGATCATAAGATCAGCAGCAGCAAAAAGATGTTTTAAAGGGGCGTCTACATATTCGTATTGTACATATCCTTCCGTTCCGATCAGGCTTTCATCCAGATTGCCTTTTCCGCAGATATGTATCACCTGATAATTTTTAAGCAGTTTCGGGAGAATTCCCCGTAAGGCGGTATTGACCGTTACGGAACCAAGACTTCCGCCGATGATCAGGATAACTGGCCGGTTTGCAGATAACTTTGCATATTTTAATCCTGTCATGCGATCCCCTTTTAAAAGCTCTTTCCGTATGGGAGAGCCTGTGAGTACGGCTTTATCTTTTGGAAGATAAGGAAGGGTTTCCGGAAAATTGCAGCATACTTTTACAGCAGACGGAATACAAAGCCTGTTGGCAAGCCCTGGAGTCATATCTGATTCATGGATAATAACAGGTACCTTGCAGTGTTTGGCTGCCATTACAACGGGAACGGCCACAAAGCCTCCTTTTGAGAAAACCACATCCGGCTTGTAATTTTTTATCAGTTTCAATGCTTCCCAATATCCTTTTAATACGCGGAAGGGATCAGAGAAGTTTTTTAAGTCAAAATACCGACGGAATTTACCGGAAGAAATGCCGTCATAGGGGATGCCGGCTCTTTTAACGAGCTGACTTTCGATTCCCTGGTATGATCCTATATAGTGAATATCGTAATTCCGCTCTTTCAAAGAGGGAATTAAAGCCAGGTTCGGGGTAACATGGCCGGCTGTACCGCCGCCAGTTAAGATGATTTTTTTCATAAAGCGTTGCCTCCCAAATTCGATATACTATTATAGTAAACGTTAGCGATAAAAAGTCAACCCCAAAGCTTGTGGGAACTTAAGGATAACTTGTATTTAAGAGGTGTAACGTGGAGAAGGAGAGAAACCATGGAAAAAAATATTCTATTTTAAAACGGATGAAATTTTATGTATCGACCCAGGAAAAATTAGAAGCCCATCTGCTTGATTATATGCAGGAGCATCCGGAATTAACACCTGAGCCTCCCTCCCCTCCTCCCGGCGAATTTCAGAAGATTATGGCGGAGCTTAACCGGCGGGGGGCGGAAACATTGGTAAGAAAGCAGCTGAGGGTGATGTATTACGGCCACAGATTTGTAAGCTCCCTGCAAAAGCCGCTTCTTATTGTAATGGTAGTCCTGATCATACTGGCCGCCTCCTCAATCGGTGCATCGGCAAAGAAGGCCCATGAGTACCGCTTAAAAGACCAGAATACCAGTAATAACGGAAATGAGGTACTAAAAGAGGACAAGATGTCAAATGCAAATGAAGAATTGAAAGAACATCTTGGGATCACGGTTTTAATGATTCATAACATACCCCATAAAATGGAACGGTGAAATTTTATGGCAGAATACCCGGCGGAAAGGAGACAATCCTGAATCCCGCCGGGTATTTTGTATGTTTAACCATGGGATAAATCTGTTCATGGGATAAGGATTACCGGAGCAATGCTGCTTCCCATTCCTTTTCCTTAAAGCCAACCAGTACGAAATCTTTGCCAATGATTAAGGGACGTTTTACCAGCATTCCATCAGTCGCCAGAAGCTCGATCTGCTCTTTTTCACTCATGCCGGGCAAAAGCTCTTTTAAATTCTTTTCCTTGTAGAGGATCCCGCTGGTATTAAAGAACCGCTTCATGGGAAGGCCGCTTTTTTTGATCCAGTCTGCAAGCTCTGTGGCGTTTGGATTCTCTTCTTTAATATTTCTGGAGTCATATGCTATTTCATGGGCATCCAACCACTTTTTTGCATTTTTGCAGGTACTGCAGGGAGGATATTGTAAAAATAAAATGTTCATATCTGTACATCTCCTTTCGGTTAATAGCGTAAGTCCGCAGCGTGGCGGGTGAGTCCTGCGGATTCACCCGCTCACGGGCATTCGCCCTGTGAAACAGGCCATGAGAAGACTTTATTATGTGCGGGCATAACGAAAATCTTCCCATATCCTGTTTCGCACTACTCGTTGCTTTCGTGGATATTTTACCTCAAAATGCCTTGAATGAAAAGGAAAGAATTGGAATAAACTATAACAATCATGGGTTTTTAGGTGAAAATATGAAATTTTTATTGTTTCTGTCGGAAGCGGCAGTGCCGCTTATCATTTTTTACATGGTAGGCTTTGGCATATTGTCCAAACGTCCGGTTTTTGATGATTTTATAGACGGGGCTAAGGATGGAATGAAAACTGTAGCAGGAATCATGCCTACACTCATTGGACTTATGACTGCGGTGGGGGTGCTCCGGGCTTCCGGTTTTCTGGATTTTCTTGCAAAATGCCTGACAAAGCCGGCTGCTTTCTTTTTTCTTCCCGCACCGGTTGTACCGGTTATTTTAGTTCGCCTGGTATCAAACTCAGCGGCAACAGGGCTTGTGCTTGATATTTTTAAGAAATATGGAACTGACTCCTATATCGGTATGCTGACTTCTGTGATCATGAGCTGTACGGAAACCTTATTTTACTGTTTAAGCATCTATTTTGGAACCGTAAAGATCAAAAAAACCAGGTATACCCTGGGCGGTGCATTGGCCGCCACAGTGGCAGGTATTGCCGCCAGCGTCATCATATCCCGTTTTCTGGTATAAAAGGTATTTTTTTATTTCGATTTTAAGAATTTCATAAGAATTCAGGTGGTTGTCTTGGGATACATAATCATGTATAATTACGAAGAAGCTTTTATTGTCATATGTGAAGGGGATAAACGTGGATACTTACGGGACTCTTAACGAAGTTTTGGTAAGACTGTTTCGGGATATTATGGATATAGAACAACAGGCTATCATTACACAGGAATTTAACAACATTACAAATAATGATATGCATGTGATCGAGGCCATTGGTATTGGTGAGCCAAAGAATATGTCAGCCATAGCCAGGGAACTGTCCGTTACGGTCGGTACGTTGACCATTGCCATGAACAGTCTTGTAAAGAAGGGGTATGTGACCCGTCAGAGAGGAAAAGAGGACCGACGTGTTGTATATATCTCTCTTTCAGAAAAAGGGAAAGAAGCCTATGAGCACCATGCCAGATTTCATCAGGAGATGATCGCCGGTGCTGTTGCAGGCTTAAGTGAAAATGAGATAGAAGTTTTGATCAAAGCTCTGACCAAGTTAAACTTGTGGTTTCGGAGCCTTTAACAGAATTTAAGGAGGCAATATGCAATTATGAAAAAATTCATCGTGTTTTTAATGAGCGCAATGATAATGATGTCCTTAGCGGCATGTGCACCAACACAGCCTAAGATGGAGACCACAGCGCCTGGTCCGGATGTGATGGCTTCAACGGGAGGCGCCAGTGATAAAGTTCCTGATCCTAATGCAGAGCCTATGGAGATCATTTCCGTATACAGCCGGAATGATGATTCCACCGGTTTAAATCAGGCAATGGATGCAGTATCCGAACTGACGGCAGACGCCATGGTGGACAAGCTGATTGAATACGGCGTATTAGAGGAAGATACAAAGGTTCTGAAATTTGAAGAGAAAGATGGAACTGCCACTCTTGATTTATCCAAGATGCCGGAAAAGGATTCAACCGAAGATTTACTTACCCTGACAGCGGTTGGCAATACCTTTATCGAGAATTTTGAACTTGATAAATTAAAACTTCTTGTTAATGGAAAGAATTATTCCAATGATCAGATCAAGCAGGGAGAGAATGACTATCTGGAATATGTTAAGAATTATAAGAAAATAAAATAAAGACAAAAAAAGGGCAGAAGCGGTTTATTACAAGCTTCTGCCCTTTTAGATTTATGGATTTCTTAACTGTTTTGACAGCCAGCTGCGAAACGCAGGCTGGATTACAGAAAACGGAGCAGGACCAATATCAAGCAAAAAGGTGTGGAAATCCTTTAAATTAAAGTCATCCTTTAAGATCTTTTTGGCGGTGTTCCGCATTTCCATAATCTCCATATATCCCACGTAGTATTCCATATAATTGGTGGGGTTTTCGATCAGGCTGGAGTAAATGGAATCTGCAATATCTGTTTTCTCAATATTATAAAACGTGCCAAGGTATTTGGCTGTCTGCTCTTTATCCCAGCCCTCATAATTAATGCAAATATCCAGATATGCATAGATGCCCAGGGTAACGGCAGTATTATGTGCCAGAAGCTCACCAAGCTCCGGAGGAAGCCCGTTATCTAAAGTGTAGGAGTAAAACTCCACATAGGTAGCCCAGCCTTCCGAATAACTGGAAAAGGAGAGGATGCTTCTTAAATCGCTAGGTTTCCTGCTTAAAAAATAAACATTTTGATATAAATGTCCTGGATAGCCTTCATGAGCCAGGGTGGTGTATAGGTCATCATTTTGAAAACGCGGGTTACCGTTGATGTAAATGACATTATCCTCATAACGGTCCAGAGGAGGAACCAGGTAAAAGGCGGGGCTTAAAGAGGCCTCCAGGGAACTGGGAACGTATTTTACCGTATAGTTGCAGGGCGGAAGCTCAGGAAAATCCTTTGAGATCTGGGATTTTAAGGATTCCAGGATCTCTTCCGGCTTGGTATAATGAAAGGAATAGTTCTCAAGGTGATCCAGCACTTCCGGATGTTCCTTTGTAATCTGTCCTATGGCCTGGATATCGGAGTTTAACTGTTTTTCAATTGCCTTTGTCAGGCTTCGGATGGAATCATAGGAGGTTCCGGTGTTGGAATGGACCAGGTATTCAAAGTATTCCTTTCCCTTGGGATACCAGGATAAGCCCTTGTCATTGGTCCCGGTCCCCATAAGGGCGGTGATGCCGTTGACAAGATTTTTATAGGCAGGTATAAAATGCTCTTCCAGTACTTTTAGATTCTTTTCTTTATAGGAAGCTTTTTCTTCATCGGTTAAGTCCGTAAGGGCATCCACCCGGGTATTGAAGGTGTCTGCAAGGAAGCTGTGGTCAGGCTGGATCAAATATGCCTCGCAGGACTTTAATAAATGGTCTGCGGAAGCGTCAGACATAAACAGGCCTGCTTCTGATTTTTGCTTTTCAAACTCCAGGATCTGCCCATAATAATCATCAATGGTAGAAAGCAGTGCAAGATAGTGGTCCACATCATCCCTGGTATAAAAGGCATATTCTGAGAACAGAATGGGAAGCTGTGCCTGGATTCCGATGGTGGTTGTTAAAGGCTGGGCGTAAAGCTCCAGGCCGTCGGAGCTTAGTTCTGTTTCTATGTAGGAGCGGAGAATCTGCCAGGTAAGCTTCTGTTCGTCGGTCAACTGACGGGGGTTAAAACCATCCAGATTCTTTTTTAAATCCAAAAGTTCTTTTGTTCCCTGTTTCATTTTTTCCAGAGAAAAATCCCCCAAGGTCAAAGGAACGGTGTCAAGTCCCCGGGAAGCCGGATCTGCAATGCTGAAATGAAAGCTGATTCCGGATTCACTGATCTCGTCACGAAACAGGTCATTTGTAAATTGATCAAACTTGTTTTGAGCGGATAAATCCCTGGCATGGTATTGTTCGTACCCGCTCCATGAAGACGTTGCAGGCGATTTATTGGTAGGTGCACAGGCACAAAGCAGGGAAACAGCCAGTATGATGGAAAGAAAACGGCGGCCCTGTTTCAAAACGATGTTCTTCATATATGATTCCTCCGTGATTCACTATTATTATTTATATGATGATATTAAAAAAGTCATGACAAAAGCACTGATGTACTAGCTTACCCGCTTGACAAACTTTACTGAAACCATTAAACTATGGTTACCGACAATCTATTTATATGAGAATGCTGAGAAAAGAAGAGTAAGAAATCAACCTCATGTGCAGAGACTTCCGGAAGCTGAAAAGGAAGCTTGAGCGTATTTCCCAATATGGCCTTGGAGCAGCGGAATTGAATTGGCGAAGTGCGCCTTTAAATTTCGACGGTTACACCCGTTATCGTGTCAGACTGTTATTAAGTAACCATAAGGTCTTAAGCTGACTTTATGAAACAAACGCAGCCGGTAAGGTCCGTACTGTAAGGTACGGATAAATTAAAGTGGTAACACGGGATAGTTCCCCGTCTTTAAATTTCCGAAAGGATATTTTAAGACGGGTTTTTCTTTGCAGAAAGGGAAGAAACCCTTTGCTCATCCCATTTTATAAACAGGAGGAAATCAGAATGTGTAAAGACTCTAACAAAAAACCATATTATATCACCACGGCTATTGCCTATGCATCAGGAAAGCCACATATCGGCAATACCTATGAAGCAATATTAGCAGATTCCATCGCCCGTTATAAGAGGGCAGAGGGCTATGACGTATTTTTCCAGACAGGAACCGATGAGCATGGCCAGAAGATTGAGGAAAAGGCAGAGGCAGCAGGAATCACGCCTAAGGAGTTCGTAGACAGGGCTGCCGGTGAAATTAAGAATATCTGGGATTTGATGAATACCTCTTACGATAAATTCATCCGAACCACAGACAAGGAGCATGAGGAGCAGGTTCAGAAGATCTTTAAGAAGCTCTATGACCAGGGAGATATCTATAAGGGACATTACGAAGGCTTATACTGCACGCCCTGTGAATCCTTTTTTACAGAATCCCAGCTTGTAGACGGCAAATGTCCGGATTGCGGACGTGAAGTGAAGCCGGCAAAAGAAGAGGCATATTTCTTCCGCATGAGCAAATATGCGGACCGTTTAATAAAACACATCAATGAGAACCCGGATTTTATCCAGCCTGTGTCCAGAAAAAATGAGATGATGAACAATTTCCTCCTTCCAGGACTTCAGGATCTTTGCGTATCCAGGACTACTTTTAAATGGGGAATTCCAGTGTCCTTTGACCCGAAGCACGTCACCTATGTCTGGCTTGATGCGCTGACCAACTATATTACAGGAATCGGCTATGACTGTGACGGAAAAAGCAGTGACCAGTTTGCCAAATTATGGCCGGCAGACCTTCACCTGATCGGTAAGGATATTATCCGGTTCCATACAATTTACTGGCCTATTTTCCTTATGGCCCTTGATATTCCTCTGCCAAAGCAGGTGTTTGGCCATCCATGGCTGCTTCAGGGAGACGGCAAGATGAGTAAATCCAAGGGAAATGTCCTCTATGCGGATACCCTGGTGGATTTCTTCGGTGTGGATGCAGTCCGCTATTTCGTCCTTCATGAAATGCCATTTGATAATGACGGGGTCATTTCCTGGGAGCTTATGGTTGAGCGCATGAACTCCGACCTGGCTAATATCCTGGGTAATCTGGTGAACCGTACCATTTCCATGTCCAATAAATACTTTGGCGGCATCGTGTCTGACGGAAATGCAGCAGAGGCTGTTGATGAGGATCTTAAGGCAGTGGTGTTAGAAGAAGTGAAAAAGGTTCAGGAGAAGATGGAGAAGCTCCGCGTTGCTGATGCAATGACGGCAATCTTTAATATTTTCAGAAGGAGCAACAAATACATTGATGAAACTGCTCCATGGACCCTTGCAAAGGATGAAGCCTCAAAGGGCAGGCTGGAAACCGTTCTTTATAATCTGACGGAAGCCATTGCCATCGGAGCCTCCCTCCTTGATTCCTTTATGCCGGATACTTCCAAAAGGATTCTTAACCAGCTTAATACTTCAAGGAGAGAGCTGTCCCAGATGAATAAATTCGGTGTATATCCCTCTGGAAATAAGGTGACTGATAAGCCGGAGATCCTGTTTGCACGTATGGATATTAAGGAAGTTATGGAGAAGGTGGAAGCCATGTATGGACCGAAGGAGGAAGAATCCAGGGAAACTGCCAAAGAAGATGGTTCTGCTGTGATTGATATAGAAGCCAAAGCAGAGATCGAATACGACGATTTTGCCAAGCTGCAGTTCCAGGTAGGCCAGATCATTGCCTGTGAGGCCGTTCCAAAGTCAAAGAAGCTTCTGTGCTCCCAGGTGAAGATCGGAAGCCAGGTAAAGCAGATTGTCAGCGGAATCAAAGCCCATTATTCACCGGAAGAAATGGTTGGTAAAAAGGTGATGGTTGTGGTAAACTTAAAACCAGCAAAACTGGCTGGAGTCCTGTCTGAAGGCATGCTTCTCTGCGCGGAGGATGCAGAAGGAAATTTATCCCTTATGGTTCCGGAGAAAGCAATGCCGGCAGGAGCAGAAATCTGCTAATTAAAAGGGAATGTCTGGGGATACTTGATAGAAAACAGCGAAAGGCCGGGTAACTTGATCCGGCCTTGTTGTTTTAAGGAGGAAGATTCCATGAAGGAGTCAATCAGTGCCCGTACAAAAGGAATAACAGGAAATACTTTAAAGATGATCGCCATTGTTACCATGCTCATAGACCATATAGGCGTGGCTGTTGTTGAAAACGGTATTTTAAAAAATCAGGACAACCCTCCTGCCTGGGAGCTTTTGGGCTTGCAGGGAGGAAACCTGTGGAACACGGCTGACCTGGTGCTTAGAACCATTGGAAGAGTTGCATTTCCTATTTTTTGCTTTCTGCTGGTAGAAGGATTTTTTCATACCAGGGATATTAAAAAATATGGAGCCAGGCTTTTTTTATTCGCCCTTATATCCGAGATTCCCTTTGACCTGGCAATCTTTGACCAATGGTTTTATCCAGACTATCAAAATGTATATTTTACCCTGTTCATTGGTCTGTGTGTCCTTTACTGGTATGATAAGGCTTTGGGGAACCCAATCAGGCAGACCCTGGTATTTTTAGCCGGATGCGGCGCGGCTGTTTTTTTGAAATGTGATTATGATATCATAGGGATTGTCATGATCCTGCTATTTTATGTTTTTCATAAAGATAGGAAAACCCAGACCATTTGTGCAGGTATCCTGGCAGCCGGTGAGAGCCTTAGCTATTTTGGGTCGGCCATCCTTGCCTTCATCCCTATCAGCATGTACAGCGGAGCCAGAGGAAAAAGGAATTTAAAATACCTTTTTTACTGGTTTTATCCTGTTCACTTAGTTTTGCTTTATATCCTGCGTTTGATTATTATAAAGTAAGAAAGGAACCTTCATGGATGAAGGGACCTGCTCGTTAAAGGAGATTCCTATGATTTTTGATACACACGCCCATTATGATGATGAGGCATTTAATGAAGACAGAGAGGAACTGCTGACACGCCTTTTTGACCATGGAATTGAGGCTGTTACCAATATAGGCGCCAGCATGGAAACTTCCAGGAACACCCTGGAACTGGCGGAGAAATATCCATATGTATATGGCGCGATCGGTGTTCATCCCAATGAAACCGCTGAGATGAACGAGGAAGATATAACCTGGCTGAAGGAACGGTCTGCCCATAAAAAAATCGTGGCAATCGGTGAGATCGGCCTTGACTATTACTGGGACGAGCCGGATCATGATACCCAGAAAAAGTGGTTTATCCGCCAGCTGAACCTGGCAAAGGAAGTAAAGCTTCCTGTGGTCATCCACAGCCGGGATGCGGCAAAGGACACCTTAGATATCATGAAGACAGAGGGGGCAAAGGACATTGGAGGCGTGATTCACTGCTTTTCTTATGGAAAGGAGATCGCCAGGGAATACTTAAATATGGGATACTATCTGGGGATCGGAGGTGTCCTTACCTTTAAGAATGCTAAAAAGCTTAAAGAAGTGGTGGAATATATGCCAATGGAACAGCTGGTACTGGAAACAGACTGCCCTTATCTGGCTCCCGCACCCAACAGGGGAAAGCGCAATTCTTCCTTAAATCTTCCCTATGTGGTGCAGGAAATCAGTGCCATTAAGGGAATCCCGGAAGAAAAGGTCATTGAAATCACCAATCAGAATGCCAAAAGGCTATACAGGCTTTCGGAACAGCTATAAAAGGAAACGGAGGACATTCATGGCGACACTGGGAAATCCCCAAAAAACAATTGAGATCATTCAGAAATACGAATTTGCATTCCAGAAGAAATTTGGACAGAATTTTTTAATAGACACCCACGTATTAGATAAGATCAAAGCTGCAGCAGGTGTAACAAAGGAGGACTGTGTTCTGGAAATCGGGCCGGGGATCGGCACGATGACCCAGTACCTGGCAGAAAACGCCAGACATGTGGTAGCAGTGGAGATCGATTCAAACCTGATTCCCATTCTCAAAGAGACCCTGGCAGACTATGAGAATGTGACGGTTATCCATGATGATATTCTTAAGGTTGACATCAACCAGATAACAAAACAGTATAACGACGGACGTCCGATCAAGGTAGTTGCAAATCTGCCCTATTACATCACAACTCCTATTATTATGGGCCTTTTTGAAAACATGGTGCCAATAGACAATGTCACGGTCATGGTTCAGAAGGAAGTGGCAGACCGCATGCAGGTAGGGCCTGGTTCCAAGGATTACGGCGCTCTTTCATTGGCTGTCCAGTATTATGCAAAGCCCTATATTGTGGCAAACGTTCCGCCTAACTGCTTTATGCCCCGGCCGAATGTGGGGTCCGCGGTAATCCGCCTGACCCGCCACAAGGAGCCGCCGGTAAAGGCAGAGGATACAGGGCTTATGTTCCGTCTGATCCGTGCTTCCTTTAACCAGAGAAGAAAGACCCTTCAAAACGGACTGAACAATTCGCCGGAGGTTCCCTTTACAAAGGAAGAAATCTCGGAGGCAGTGAAAAGCCTGGGACTTGGGCCATCGGTGCGGGGAGAAGCATTGACTTTAGAGCAGTTTGCTTCCCTTAGCAACTATTTTACAGGAATGAAAAGATAATAAACCAGGAGGGATTATGTCGGATTCGCTGATTACAAAGCGCGCAATAGCGGAAGCCTTAAAACAGGTATGCAGGGAAAAACCCTTTGATAAGATATCCATAACAAATATCACATCCGTATGGGGGTTAAACCGGCAGACCTTCTATTATCATTTTCAGGATAAATATGAACTTTTAAGCTGGATCTATTATAATGAAAATTTTGCCAAAATAGCAGAAGACATTACCCTTGAGAACTGGAACCAGAAGATTTATGAACTGCTTCAGAATATGAAAGAGGAAAAAGCCTTTTATATCAATACCATCAAAGAACAGGAACATACCTTTGAGAGCTATCTGTTTGAGATGGCAAAGGCTCTGTTTTCCGAAGCGATTTTAAAGCTGGATGAAAAGAAGAAGCTCACCATGGAGGAGATGGATTTTGACGCAGAATTTTATGCATATGGCATCTGTGGGATTATCGTTGACTGGGTGGAGAAGGGAATGAAGATGGAACCCCGGCTTGTGGCTGATCGTTTAAAAAGCCTGGCCAGGGCTACGGAGCGGGCCGGTTATCTCCGAAGCCAGGCGGAGCTTTAAGAAAGCTTATGCATGATGATATCCAGGCACTCTTCTCTGGAACAGTTTTTAATGAGCGCAACCAGATCAGAATAGGAAAAAAGCTCTGCGGATATTGGACTGAATTTATCCAGCAGCTCTTCTAAATTCCGGGCGGTTCGCTCCGGCGATTTCTGCCCATTTTTTAATTGGTGGAAAAGCGCCGTTTTCAGGACGGACTCCCGGATATGTTGGTGTATAGTGGTCGACATAAAAAGTCCTCCTTTTTCATTATATCTATTTTAAAAGAAGGTAAAAAAATCTTCTATAGACAAAATTCGAAAACTGTCTGGTTTTACGACATCATTTTCCTGATGTCGTTTTTTTATACAACTAAAAAACCATGTATGGTGACGGATAAAATGAAGTATGATAATATAAGCGTATCAGTAGTCATTACAATTCATAGAATGGAGCGTTGCATATGAAAGGAAAAAATAATTTCGGAAAAGTGCTTGCATGGGGAGCTGCGGCAACTGCGGCAGGAGTAGCCGCAAAAAAAGCCTATGATTATTCAAAAAAACAGATGGATTTAAAAAATGAAGAAGTCATGAGACATAAGGAAAACGGCCAGACCCCGGGAAAAGCGTATTTTGTAGGCGGCGGTCTGGGAAGCATGGCAGGAGCGGCTTACCTCATACGCGACTGCAACATGCCAGGAGACCAGATCACGATTTTTGAAGGGATGCATATTCTGGGAGGAAGCAATGATGGCATCGGAACCCCGGAAAAAGGCTTTGTATGCCGGGGAGGACGTATGCTGAATGAAGAGACATACGAAAACTTCTGGGAACTGTTCCGTTCCATTCCTTCTTTAAATAACCCATCCCGGAGCGTTACCGAAGAGATATTAAGCTTTGATCATGCCCATCCAACCCATGCAAAGGCCAGGCTGGTGGACAAGGATGGAACCATTCTTGATGTGAAGAGCATGGGATTTACCCAGAAGGAGCGCATGGCGCTGTTAAAGCTTATGAATACTTCGGAAGAAAAGCTGGATGATATGACCATTGAGGAATGGTTCGCTGACATGCCCCATTTCTTTACAACGAATTTCTGGTATATGTGGCAGACCACCTTTGCATTCCAGAAATGGAGCAGCTTATTTGAATTCCGCCGCTACATGCGCCGGATGATTCTGGAGTTTTCCAGGATTGAAACTTTGGAAGGGGTAACAAGAACTTCGTTAAACCAGTATGACAGCGTCATCCGCCCTCTGGAGGACTATTTAAGAAAGCAGGGAGTTGTTTTTGCAGAAAACTGTACGGTTACTGATATTGACTTTTCAGATGAAGAAGGGATTACTGTTAAGGTGCTTTATTTAAAGGATAACGGCATAGACAGGCAGACCCGGCTTCAGGATGGCGATATCTGCATTATGACCAATGCCTGCATGACCGACAGCGCAACCCTTGGAGATCTGCATACTCCGGCTCCGGAGCCTGTTTTAAGGCCAATATCCGGGGAATTATGGACAAAGGTATCTGCAAAGAAGCCTGGTCTTGGAAATCCTTACCCGTTCTTTGGTGATGTTCATGAGACCAACTGGGAAAGCTTTACCGTAACAAGCCGCGGAAATAAGCTTCTTAAAATGATTGAGGACTACTCCGGCAATGTGCCTGGAAGCGGAGCCCTTATGACCTTTAAGGATTCAAACTGGCTGATGAGCATCGTTGTAGCTGCCCAGCCTCACTTTATCAATCAGCCTATGGACCAGACGATCTTCTGGGGATATGGGCTTTATACGGACCGGGAAGGAGATTTCGTAAAGAAACCCATGAAGGATTGTACCGGTGAAGAAATGCTTATTGAACTTCTCCATCATCTTCACATGGAAAACCGCAAGGATGAGATCCTGGCAGATGTGGTCAATGTCATTCCCTGCATGATGCCTTATGTTGATGCCCAGTTCCAGCCCCGCAAAATGACTGACCGCCCGAAGGTGGTTCCTGCCGGCTCTACCAATTTCGCCATGGTAAGCCAGTTTGTGGAGATTCCGGACGACATGGTATTTACCGAGGAATATTCAGTCCGGGCAGCCAGAATCGCTGTTTACACGCTGATGGGAGTAAATAAAAAGATTTGTCCTGTCACTCCTTATGTGAAGGATCCAAAGGTTCTAATGAAGGCAGCGCAGACCTCATACCGCTGATAAAATACAAAAATGTCTTCTTGGGCCAGACATTTCCCTACCTGGAAATGCCTGGCCCTTTATCGATTTACCACGGTAACACGCGGGTGTCATAAAATTTCACGTTGCAAGAACCTTCTTTCTGTGGTATGCTAAAACTTGCGTTGTCTGTGAAGGACGGACGCAAAAAAAAGCAGATATGGAGGAACAGTTATGAAGAAAATGGCGCTTGTACTAGCGGCAGTCCTTGCTTCAGGGATGGTCCTGACAGCATGCGGCGGTTCCGGCAAATCCGGTACAGCCGGCAGCGAAACACAAAAAACAGAAGCAGCAGGAAATACTGCAGGAGGTCTTGATCTGGCAGTACAGATCGGTCCTGATCCGGAAACCATTGACCCGGCCTTAAATTCGTCAATTGACGCAGCTAATATGATCCTGCACGCATTTGAGACACTTTTAACCTTTGATAAGGATAATAATATTATTCCCGGACAGGCAGAGACCTATGATGTGAGTGATGACGGGCTTACCTATACATTTCATTTACGCGATGGTTTGAAATGGAGCGACGGCTCTGAGCTTACAGCAGAAGACTTCGTATATTCCTGGAAGCGTCTTGCAGATCCTGGGACAGCAGCTCCTTATGGAGCAGACATGCTTTCCATGGTAAAAGGATATCAGGATGCAGCAGCAGGAAACGTTGATGCACTGGCAGTATCCGCACCTGATGCCAAAACCATTGTAGTGGAACTGGCTTCTCCCTGCGTGTATTTTGATAAAATTGTTACCCATGCCAGCATGGCCCCTGTAAAAAAGGATATAGTTGAGGCAAAGGGAGACCAGTGGTCTTTAACTCCTGATACTTATATATCCAACGGACCGTTAAAAATGATCGAATGGGTACCAGGTTCCCATATTACCTTTGCTAAGAATGAAAATTACTGGGATGCAGATACTGTAACCTTAAATACCTTAAAATTCGTTCTTATGGAAGATGCCAATGCGGCTTACAGCGCTTATCAGACTGGTGAAGTTTCCATGATCAAGGAAATTCCTACTGATGAGATCCCAAGCCTTCAGGGCAGGCCGGATTATCATCTGGAACCACGTATGGCTACTTCCTATACGATTTTCAACGTTAAAAAGGCGCCCTTTGACAATGTACTGGTACGCCGTGCATTAAACCTTGCAGCTGACCGTGAGTACATTGCCAGTACCGTAATGGCAGGAACTGTTATACCGGCTACCAACTTTGTAGGCCCTGGTATTTCTAATGCGGAAAACGGTTCTTCCTTCGAAGAAGTCACCAGAAAGAATAATGGCGGTGATTACTTTAACGTAAGCAATTATGAAGAAGATCTTAATAAGGCAAAAGAACTCCTGGCAGAAGCAGGCTATCCAAACGGAGAAGGCTTCCCGGTGATCGAATATATGACCAACGAAGCCGGTTACAATAAGCCGATTGCAGAATATTTACAGAGTGCATGGAGCGAGCTGGGCATTAGAATGGATATTAAGATTGTTGAATGGTCTACCTTCGCACCAACCCGCCGGGCCGGTGACTTCGAGATTGCCCGCGGCGGCTGGGTATACGACTATGACGATCCTTCCAATATGCTTAACTTATTTACCACGGAAAGCGGAAACAACGACGGAAAGTATTCCAATCCTGAGGTGGACAACTTATTAAAACAGGCCCGTGATACGTCTGATAAGACAGAGCATTATGAGAAGCTTCATGCAGCAGAAAAGATGATCATGGAAGACTCAGCGGTTGCTCCGCTTGTATACTCCAGCGATTTCTATCTGCAGAAGCCTGAATTAAAGGGCACATGGCACTCTCCATACGGCTTCTGGTTCTTTACACATGCTACCATGGAATAATGGCTGGAACCAAAGGAACCGTCATAAAATAGTTTAAAAAAATAGCATAAAAAAGGCGCGTCTTGATGAACTGTATAAACAGTTTCAAGGCGCGCTTTTTTGCGCGGTGCCAAGGTTATGCAGGCTTCCGTCCCATACTCCTGGTATTGCATCCCCTGCTTATCCCAGGGAATCGTCATAGCAGGCACGGATTCCGCCAATATACTTTAATCTGGTACGGGCAGTGACCACATGGGCAGCGCCGATGTACCTGGTCTTTATCCGGACCGGAACGGCCACGGCCTTTAAGTGCATGCCGATTAAGGTATCGCCGATATCAATTCCGGCATGGGCCTTTATTGATTCTACCGCCACCGGAGACTGCAGGGTCTGGTAAGCTGCAGTGGCAAGGGAGCTGCCGGCTTTTACCTGGGGCACCACATTGACCGGCTCGTAGCCATATCGCATGGCGGCCTCCTTTTCCAGGATCAAGGCCCGGTTTAAATGCTCACAGCACTGGGCTGCAACGTAAATCCCCTGTTGGTTAAAAACCTCATAAATGGCGGAAAATACAGCCTGTCCGATTTCCGCGCTGGAATGGGAACCAATCCTGTGGTCGGATATTTCACTGGAGGAGCAACCGATCACGACTAAGTCCTTCTCATTTAAATGTGCCGCTTCCAGCAGCTCTTTTGCAGCCATTGTGGCCTGTGTTCTGATTTCATCTAACATGATCCGACATCCTCCTCATGAGTGTTTTTTCTTTATTTATAATGCTGCACGGATGGCAGCCGCCATTTCCTCATATTCTTTATCCGTCAGATATACCTTGTCCGGATTCATGGCAAAGGTACTGCCCCATTCGTCCCCGCCGTTGTATTTCGGAACGATGTGCATATGAAGGTGGCAGCCGGTATCGCCGTAAGCGCCGTAATTTACCTTATCCGGGTTAAATACTTTATGGACAGCCTTAGAAACCCTGGCTACATCAGCAAAAAAAGCATTTCTTTCTTCAGCTTTAATATCCACCAGCTCGCTGACATGGTCTTTATAAGCCAGAATAACTCTGCCCCTTTTACTCTGCTCTTTAAATAAATATAAAAATCCTGTCTCCATTTTGCAAATGGGATAGCCGAATTTTGCAACAAGCTCTCCCTTCATACAGTATGCGCAATTTGGATCTTTCATAATCATGTTCCTTCCTTCTGCCGGAGCGTTGCTTTTGTTTCCCAGCCTGCTCTGTCAAAATATCGGTTCAATGAGATGCATTTTACTCTGGAAAACTAAGACCTGCTTTTAATATGGGCGGCCACCTTGCCATCCTCTTTCTTGATGTGGTTGATCAGCCAGCCCCCAATGGCGCTGTTGACCTCACCAACAAGGGCGATGGTCGGACCGTCCTTGTCCAGCTTAGCACAGATTCCTGCCACCACTTTTTTGAACTCTTCATGGTAACGCCTGTGGTTTACATAATCTGGATACTGATTCTGCAGCTGGAGCTTTTCCTCATCGCCGAAATGTTTTGCAGTATAGTCCTGCAAAAATTTGGCAGTATTAGCCAGTTCTGCACGGCCTTTCCCTGTAGAGCAGGCGGCAAGCAGGTTATTGACTGCATCAATCAGCTGGCGATGCTCGGAATCAATTAAGGGGTTGCCGGTTTCTAAATCTTTTGTAAATGTATATGCCATATTTATCGTCTCCTTATCTTGCATTTTACACTCATTCTACACCATTTCCAGAAAAATTCCAACCGTTAATTTCCCAGCCATCCTAAGGAAAAATATGCCCTCAGAAAACTTCAGAAATGAGAAGCTCCGGTTTTGCTCATTGAGAATGTCTGCTCTGAAAATAGGCATAAAAAAGCCCGGCGCAAAAGCAGCCGGGCAGTTATTGTCATATAATATGTCATTGGAAAAATATAAGTCTTGGTTTAAATGTTTTCCATCCTGGAAAGAGCTGCTTCGTCTGCAACTATGGTAACATCCGGATGAAGCTGCAAAATAGATGCAGGAACACGGGAAGTAACCGGTCCGCAGATTACATTATAAAGGATGTCCGCTTTATCTGCTCCGCTGATAATCAGCAGGATCTTTCTTGCTCTCATAATGGTGCCGATTCCCATGGTATAAGCCTGGCGCGGAACTTCGTCAATTGATGCGAAAAAACGCTTGTTGGCTTCGATGGTGCTTTCCTGAAGGTCCACAATGTGGGTATCCTTTGGGAAAATGTCAGAAGGTTCGTTAAAGCCAATGTGACCGTTGTGCCCAAGTCCTAAGAGCTGTAAGTCAACACCGCCAAGGCCTTTAATTATTTCCTCATAACGGGCAGCCTCTTTATTAGCATCAGGTTCCATACCATTTGGTATATTTGTATTTGCTTCGTCAATGTTTACATGGCGGAACAAATTCTCACGCATAAAATAATAATAGCTTTGGTCATTATCCCTGGTAAGCCCTTTGTATTCATCCAGATTCGCAGTCTTTACCTGGGAAAAATCCAGATCCCCTTTGTTGAACCACTCGATTAACTGTTTATAGGTGCCGACGGGAGAGGAACCGGTAGCCAGTCCCAGAACGCAGTTCGGTTTCATAATAATCTGAGCAGATATAATATTAGCGGCCTTACGGCTCATATCATTGTAGTCCTTCGCGCGATAAAGCTTCATTTCTCTATCCCTCCATACGTTGAAAAAAAATTTTATACATTCTTTTCATAAGGATAACATTTTTGTGTCATAGATGCAATGGCATTTTGCATAAAATAATTATAAAGGAGTGATGGCATGCCTAATTATCGAAGACTAATCTCATATATTTATGCCTATGAAGGCGCAGTCAAAGGAAAAAACATTGGATTTGCCAAGATAGAGACGAGAGGGGTCCAATGCAAAATTACGGTCAGTGTCAAAAGGATATATGTGGGCGGCAATGATATTGGAGTATACTTATTAGCCGCCGACCAGGAAATACTCCTGGGCAATATTTTTATACGCGGCGGTTCCGGTGAATTCAGGACTGTGGTATCGGCAAGTGATATAGAGCACTCCGGAATTAACATGGATCAGTGCTATGGACTGACCATCCATGACGTGAAAAATACATGGCGTTCCTATACGACCATTTGGGAAGATGCCGTTGCCCATGCGGCAGAAGTCGATTTGGAGAGTTCGGCCAAGGTTGTTTCGCAGAAGGAACAGGCTGTTATTTCAGAAGAACAGATAAAACGGGCGGTACGTGAAATCGCAGAAGAATTCCCGCTGGAGTCAGATGAACTCCGGGAGACTTCCCAGGCAGAGATTTCACTGGAGGACGAAACGATTGAAGCTTCCTCCAATGACCGTACGGTTGAAGAGGAGATTCCGGAGGCCGGGGAACAGGAACTGCCGGAAGAGGAGGACCTGCAGGCAGAGAATCTGGAGGAGGAAGATCAGGATCCAGTTGATGGGGATATGGATTTTGCCGTACCTGACGGCGGAGAACTTTTAAATGCGGAATCAAAAGATGGTGAACAAGAGGCCATGTCTGATGAGGCAACAGCGGACGAAGACGGCGTGCAGTACGCAGAGGAATCGGAAGAAGACGTACAGTACATGGAAGAGCCGGGCCTGGAGCAGGCAGAAGCCGAGGAATCAATTGGAGAGTTGACGGGAGCCGGGGAGCCGGAAGTCCAGCAGAGTGCCATGCAGTCTGCTGCAGAGCCAGCATACGGAGATTGGGAAAATGACGGACAGGAAGACACACCCAGTGAAATGCAGGAGAAAGAAATTGAGCAAGAGGCTGGGGCTTCCGTCGATGTACAGGAAAGGGAAGCAGTATTCAGTGAGCCTTATCCCTGCAGCGGCCAGGATGAGATTGGTGAAACCGTTTGTTACCGGACCGATGCTGTGATAAAAGAAAGCATGGGCAATCAGGAGGTACGGCCACAGCTGGGAAATCCTGAAGAATTAGAGCGCCTGCGCCAAAATGAGATCCAGGAAGATAATACCCATAATCTGATCTGGGAGAAGCTGAAACGCGAACATACAAGGATTCTTGCATTTGATTATGAGGATGGCTGTGAAATTCTGACCATCAAGCCCCAGGATATCGGTGTTCTTCCAAGAGACGCCTGGGTGTATGGCAATAACAGCTTCCTTCTGCATGGATACTACAATTACCGTTACTTAATCCTTGCAAAACTATTGAACCCAAGCGGGATGCCCCGTTACCTTCTGGGGATTCCAGGGCATTATTACAGCAATGAGAGATATATGGCTTCCATGTTCGGTTTTCCGAATTTCGTGCTGTCCAAGGAGCAGCCAATGGAAGACGGCCGGTTTGGATTCTGGTATACCGATGTAAAATTAGGGGGCTAATTTAAGCCCCCTATCGGCATACCCTGATTAATCCTCAACCCCCCTAAGCATGGCATTGGGAATCAAGGGTTTTAAGATGTTTAAGAATTTATCCAGCTCTTCCTTGGAAAAGGACTGATAGCCAGGACACAGGACCTGGTCCGAGTCCGCATAGTTTTGCAGATAATAATGGGGACAACCTGCCAGCCATTCTCCGATATCTGCAAAATCCCTGAGGCTGTGAATCCCTTTTACAGCCGTTGTGCGGAATTCAAAAGGAAGGGTTCCATCAAGGAGAAAAGCAGCGCTTTCCTCAATGGCCTTTATCTTAAGACCCTTTACTCCCGCCGCCTTGGAATAATTTTCCCTGCCGGCTTTAATATCCATTGCTGCATAATCCAAAAGTCCCTTTAAAACAAGACTTTTTAAGACCTCCGGCCGATAGCCGTTGGTATCCAGTTTAATGAGATAGCCCAGATCCCGTATTTTCCGGATAAAGGGTTCTAAATCCTCAGCCAGGGTGGGTTCTCCCCCTGTAATGCAGACTCCTTCTAAAATCCCTTTTCGTTTATTTAAAAAACCTAAAATTTCCTCTTCACTGAACATGGACTCTGCCTCGCTGCCGATGAGTTCGCTGTTATGGCAGAAGGGGCAGCGAAAATTGCAGCCGCCGAGAAAAATCGTGGCTGCTACATGGCCGGGAAAGTCCAGAAGCGTTGTTTTTTGAAGACCGCATAGTTTCATACCTTCACCATTCCTTTGTTTCGTGATATACTATAACAGTATACCACATTTAAATATCCTGCGGGTATATCATTATGCTTAAAAAGCATGAGAACCAATATAGAAACGCCCCGCATGCATTTCTATATGCCTGGAAAATGTGGGCAATAAAATTGCCGATCAAAGAGGAATGAATATGACAACAGATGAGAAATATATGCGCACAGCAATAAGGCAGGCTGAAAAGGCAGGCGCCATAGGCGAGGTCCCCATAGGCTGCGTCATTGTTTATGAAGATAAGATCATTGCCCGCGGATATAACCGCCGCACCATTGATAAAAATGTCCTATCCCACGCAGAAATCAACGCCATCCGCAAAGCCTGCAGAAAAATAGGGGACTGGAGACTTGAGAACTGCACCATGTATGTTACCCTGGAGCCCTGCCCCATGTGTGCCGGAGCCATTGTCCAGGCCAGGATCCCCAGAGTGGTCATCGGCTGCATGAATGCAAAGGCCGGCTGTGCAGGATCCGTGCTTGATATGCTTCATGAGGAAGGCTTTAACCATCAGGTTGAAACAGAAACAGGGGTTTTGGGAGAAGAATGCTCTCAAATGATGAAAGATTTTTTTAAAGAGCTGAGGGAAAGGAACAAGAAGAAACTGGAAGAGAAATCCCCTTCAACTCCTTGACAATCCGCCCTTTTCCATGTATACTAAAGTGCGATTAAACTAAATTATGTCATAAAGCTTCCGTGCAGCCGGGGAGATAGCGGTGCCCTGTACCTGCAATCCGCTCTAGCAGGGGTGATGTCTCACCCAGGGCTGTCTATTGTAGGGCTGCCCCTGGTAAGTGGCGATGACGTTTGGGTCTTACGCAACAGATCTTCATGAACCGTGTCAGGGCAGGAATGCAGCAGCACTAAGTGAAACCTTCTGTGTGCCGTGAGGGTGCCTGGACCGAGTTAACTGCCAGGGTAACGTCTGTGATAGCGGTTCAAAGTGAGACGCACGGATTAAAATATAAAGAATTATCAGACGCCGGAGAGCAGGAAACTGTTTTGCGGTGTCTTTTGCAATTAGTAATTACCATTTTTAATATTTTCTTACATTTCTTATGAAATAAAGTTTTCCCTTGCCCCACATTCCCCTTTGTATTATAATTATAAAATGGGTATAATACTACCTATTTCCAAAAGACAAATCTAATCAAAAAAAGAGGTGTGCTTTCATGATAAGAATTGGAATGCTTACAAGCGGAGGCGACTGCCAGAGCCTGAATGCCACCATGCGCGGCGTAGCAAAGGCACTGTACCGAATGCCCGGCGATATTGAGATTGTTGGATTTGAAGACGGTTACAAAGGGCTGATTTATGATGAGTACCGTATCATGAAGCCGGAAGACTTTTCCGGGATCCTGACAAATGGCGGGACAATCCTTGGTACATCCAGACAGCCGTTTAAACTTATGAGGACACCTGACGAGAACGGTCTTAATAAAGTAGAAGCCATGAAACACACCTATAAAAAGCTGAAATTGGAATGCCTGGTGGTATTAGGCGGCAATGGAAGCCAGAAAACGGCCAATCTCCTTCGGGAAGAGGGACTGAATGTAGTATCCCTTCCCAAGACCATTGATAATGATTTGTGGGGAACCGATATTACCTTTGGTTTCCAGAGCGCGGTCAATGTGGCTACCAATGCCATTGATTGCATCCATACGACAGCAGCTTCCCATGGACGAGTATTCATTGTGGAAGTCATGGGACACAAGGTCGGCTGGCTTACCCTCCATGCAGGACTTGCCGGCGGAGCCGACATCATCCTGTTGCCGGAGATTCCCTATGATCTGGATATCGTGGTCAAGGCATTAAAGAGCAGGGCCCAAAAAGGCAAGAAGTTTTCCATTCTGGCCGTGGCGGAAGGGGCAATTTCCAAGGAAGATGCCTGCCTGACGAAAAAAGAATTAAAAGAAAAGAAGAAAAATGGAGTGGTTTACCCTTCTGTGGCATATGAGATCGGGGCTCAGATCACGGAGCGCACCGGACAAGAAGTGCGGGTTACCGTACCAGGCCATATGCAGAGAGGCGGCGATCCATGCCCCTTTGACAGAGTGCTTTCCACCCGCCTTGGGGCTGAGGCAGCAAAGCTCATAAATAACAAAGAATACGGATACATGGTAGCGGTGAATAACAATGAAATTGTTAAGATCCCGTTAGCCGATGTAGCCGGAAAATTAAAAACCGTCGATCCGGAAAGCTCTATCGTTAAGGAGGCCAAGATGATAGGCATCAGCTTCGGCGACGAATAAGGAGTTAACAGGCATGTCATATACGGCATTGTATCGGAAATGGCGTCCTTCTTCCTTTTCGGATGTAAAGGGTCAGGACCATATCGTACAAACATTAAAAAACCAGATAGTATCCGAACGTATCGGGCATGCATATCTGTTCTGCGGAACAAGAGGAACCGGTAAGACCAGTATTGCCAAGATTTTTGCAAAAGCGGTTAATTGTGAACATCCCGCAGACGGAAGTCCCTGCGGGGAATGCCAGACCTGTAAGAACATCGCAGCCGGCGCATCCCTTAATGTGGTTGAAATTGACGCTGCGTCAAATAACGGCGTGGAGAATATCAGGGAGATAAGGGAAGAAGTCCAGTATCCTCCCACAGAAGGCAAATATCGGGTTTATATCATCGATGAGGTTCATATGCTTTCAACAGGAGCATTTAATGCACTGTTAAAAACATTGGAAGAACCCCCATCCTATGTTATATTTATTCTGGCAACTACGGAAGTCCAGAAGATTCCGGTAACGGTCCTGTCACGGTGCCAGCGGTATGATTTTAAGCGCATTACGGTGGAAACCATTGTAGAGCATTTAAAAGGTCTGACAGCCGCAGAGCATATTCAGGTGGAAGACCGTGCCCTGACCTATATCGCCAAGGCGGCTGACGGCGCATTGCGTGATGCCTTAAGCCTTTTGGACCAGTGTATTGCATTTCATTATGGGGAGCTTCTCACCTACGACAATGTCCTGGATGTCCTGGGAGCCGTAGACATCACCGTGTTTGGAACGATGTTCCGTGCAATCGCGGAAAACCGGACAAAAGACTGTATTACCTGCCTTGAGGAGATGGTGATCCAGGGCAGAGAGCTGGGCCAGTTCGTTATTGACTTTATCTGGTATTTAAGAAACCTTTTAATACTAAAATCCGTTGATCATGCAGAAAATCTGCTTGATATGTCAACGGAGAACCAGAACCTGTTAAAAGAGGACAGCAAACTTACGGACAATGATACGCTTTTGCGGTATATCCGGGTGTTCTCGGATCTGTCCAATCAGCTTCGCTATGCTTTTCAGAAACGGGTCTTAATTGAGGTTGCCTTAATCAAGCTGACCCGCCCTCAGATGGAACAGAATCTGGATTCCATACTTCAGCGGATCAGCAATATAGAAAAGCAGCTGGAAAGCGGTATCGTGGTTAGTGCTTCCCCTGATGGCTCAAAACCGGCAGAAGGAAAAGGCGGCAGCACCCCTGTCCACGAATTAACCCCAGCAGAGCGGGTGGCCTTACCAAAAGGCCAGCTTGAGGATTTAAATCTGATCCGCAGTGAATGGGGGAAGATCATTCGGGAACTAGGAGGACCTATCCGGGCCAGTTTTCGGGATACGGTTGTAGAGCCCGCAGGAGAGAGCTGTCTTTGCGTAGTCTTTTCCGATCAAAGCAACTACATGATCGGAAGCAGGGAGGCAACTGTTTCAGAGATTGAGCGGTATGTGGAAGACCATTACCAGAAGTCCATAACCTTTAAGACAAGGCTTCGGGGCGGAGAGGAACGGTTTGATACCGTTTATGTCAGCGATGAAGAATTAAAAACAAATATTTTAATGGATATCACAATTGAAGATTAAAAAATCATAAAAATAGCAGGAGGATACACACCATGGCAAAACGTGGCGGTTTTCCAGGCGCAATGCCTGGCAATATGAATAATTTAATGAAGCAGGCTCAGAAGATGCAGCGCCAGATGGAAGAGACAACAAAGGCGCTGGAGGAAAAGGAATATACGGCCGCAGCAGGCGGCGGAGCTGTGTCAGTCACTGTTTCAGGAAAAAAGGAAGTGACTTCGGTTAAATTATCCCAGGAAGTTGTGGACCCAGACGATATCGAGATGCTTGAGGACCTGATCATGGCTGCTACGAATGAAGCGTTCCGCCAGATGGAAGAAGAAAGCAGCTCTGCCATGGCGAAGCTGACCGGCGGCCTTGGCGGTTTAGGCGGAGGCTTTCCGTTCTAAAGGTTGAAAGAAAATCATTTTTCAACCATGAATTTGTGAATCAGCTGGATATGCAGGCATATCCCCTTGATTCATTAGGAGACAAATTATGAATTACTATAGCAGTCAAATAACCAGATTAATTGAAGAACTGTCCAGGCTTCCGGGTATTGGCAGTAAATCCGCACAGCGTCTGGCATTTCATATCATCAATATGCCGGAGGAACAAGTGGCAGGTCTTGCTTTATCCATTACAGAAGCAAAACGCAATGTACGTTACTGCAAGGAATGCTTTACCCTGACGGATCAGGAAAAATGTCCCATCTGCCAGAGCGAAAAACGCAATCACAAGGTAATTATGGTAGTGGAAGACACCAGGGACTTGGCTGCTTATGAAAAGACAGGAAAATTTGATGGCGTTTACCATGTTCTGCATGGGGCTATCTCTCCCATGCTGGGAATTGGACCTGGTGACATAAAGCTGAAGGAACTGATGCAGAGACTGCAGGGGGATGTGGATGAGGTGATCATTGCAACCAATTCCAGTCTTGAGGGAGAGACCACAGCCATGTACATCAGCAAGCTGATCAAGCCGACAGGAATCAGGGTTACCCGTATAGCCAGCGGAGTTCCCGTTGGAGGAGATTTAGAGTACATAGATGAGGTGACATTGTTACGGGCCCTGGAAGGCCGGGTTGAACTGTAGCTCATTTGCCTTGTTAGGAGATATAAGGCTGAAAATACATCTTTTGGCCTTGAGTTTATGCATCAAC
Source organism: Hungatella sp. (assembly GCA_031270005.1). Classification (GTDB taxonomy): domain Bacteria; phylum Bacillota; class Clostridia; order Lachnospirales; family Lachnospiraceae; genus Lacrimispora. The sequence continues at coordinate 62,676 of JAISYJ010000094.1, forward strand.
GGGACAGGCAAGCATATCCGCCTGATTCATTAGGAGACAAATAATGGATAAGTACGAGTTTAATATAAAGGTTGAACAGATTAAAAAACTGGTCGGCAAAAACGACTATGATACGGCTATGAAAATAGCCGACACAATAGACTGGAAGAGAGTCCGCAATACCAATCTGCTTTCCATGGTAGCCATGGTTTATGAGAAAAATGAAGATTACCAGGAAGCCAAGGAGATTCTTCTCCAGGCTTTTGAACGTGCTCCAATTGGGAAACGCCTTCTTTATAAGCTGGCAGAGCTGGCGATCAAGGAGGGAAATATCGAAGAGGCAGAGGCCTATTATAAGGAATTTGGCGACTTGGCATCTGATGATCCCAGGCAGCAGCTGCTTCGCTATATGATTTTAAAAGCAAAAGGAGCGCCGGCCCAACAGCTTATTCATTCCCTGGAATCCTATACCAGCGTGGAGCTGGATGAGAAATGGCTGTATGAGCTGGCTGAACTGTATAGCCTGGCAGGCATACCTGACCGCTGCGTGGAAACCTGCGACAGGATCATGCTGATGTTTGGTCTTGGAAAATATGTGGACAAGGCCATGGACTTAAAAATAAGGTATGCACCGCTTACCAACTACCAGATGGATCTTGTGGAGAACCGGGACAAATACGAAGCCAAACTGCGGGCAGTTGAGCAGGAATACAGCGCAGGAAGAAAACGCAGTCCGGAACCGGAGCCGGAGCCGCAAGAAAAATACTATGAAGAAGAGCAAGATCCCCATGAGGAGCCTGTCATGTCATTTAGAGAAAACCCTATGGAGGATAATCTGGAAGCGAGGCTTCAGGAGGCTGCAGTTCAGGAAACGCTGGCAAGAGAAATGTCAAAGATCTCCTATGAAGAACCCATTATGCAGGAAGAGCCTAAGCTGGAACACACCAGAGTGCTGGAGGATATCCGGAGGGTAGGCCGCCCTGTAACTGCCATGCCAAGACCCAGGAATCTCTATGAGCCTGCAGAAGAGGACTCTCTTTTGTATCATTCGGGGCCTGTTATAGAGGAAGAGGAACCGGAAGGTCCTGGAATGGAAGAGTCCGACCTTGGCGGATATTATGACGGTGAAGGGGAATATGAAGAACTGGATGAGGCCAGAGAGCAGTCTGCCGCTACAGATGATAATTTTCATGAATCCGGTGATCAGCCGGAGGATGATTATGGCTATGAAGAAAATGATTATGACCAGCCGGATGAATCCTATTATGAAGAGGAAGAGCAGTCTTATGAAGCTTTAAATCCAGTATCAGAAGAGGAAGACGCCCCGTCCTGGAACCAAAATTTCCAGAGCTACGGCGATGAGGATAATCTGGAGTTTGAGGATCTGTATGAAGAAGACGAAGAACCAGAAGAAACTCCTGTTCAAAATCATCTCATGATAGAGGCAAGAACTCCTGAAAAAGGACTTCAAATGGCTGTTGAAGCCTTAAAGCAGATTCATAATGAAAATAACGTAAAGAATCCGGTGGCAAAAATCACTGGCTCCAAGCTATCCAAGCGCGGAGTGCTGGCGTCTGCAGACAGGCTGGCTGGAAAGGATCTGGTCATTGAGGAGGCCGGGGATCTTACCAGGGAAGCGCTGGAAGAATTAAATGAATTGATGGATCAGGATACAAGCGGAATGATCGTGGTTCTAATTGATAACCCAAATCAAATGGAAACCCTCCACCGGGAACATCCGGCACTTGCAAGTAAATTTGAATGCATCGGAAGCGGAGAAGAAGCTCCGGTTTTCTGTGTAAGAGAAACAGTACGGGAGCAAAGACCGGTTAGAGCTGCCAAGGCACCCGCTTATAAACCCTTAACCCCTGCCTTTAAACAGGAAGACTTAAGAGAAGAACCCTGCGAGGATTATGGGAAACAGGAATATAATTATGAATATGATTCCTGGCAGAAGAACGATTATAGGGGTAACGGCGCCTATGAAAATGTCGTCTATGAAGACGGGACTTACGAGGACAGTAGTTATGAAGACGGTGTCTGTGAAGACGGCGATTTCTACGAAGAGGGTGAAGAATTCCGCCCGTCTGTCCGGGATGAGGAAGGCCCTGGCTTTCAGGGAGAAGAGATGGGTATTGACGAATTCGCCCAATATGCCTGCCGTTATGCCAATGAGATCGACTGCAGCATCACCGGAAAGAGCATGCTGGCACTGTATGAAAGAATTGAGATCATGGAGGAAGACGGAGTTCCTCTCAACAGGGCCAATGCGGAAGGCCTGATCGAAGAAGCGGCTGACCGTGCAGAAAAGCCTTCCCTTGGAAAAAGGATTAAAGGTCTGTTTTCCACAAAATATGACAAAGACGGCCTTCTTGTTTTAAAAGAAGAACATTTTATTTATTAAATTGGAGTAGTAAACGTGGATATTAAACTCATTGCAATTGATTTGGATGGTACCCTGTTAGACAGTAAAAAACGACTATCTGATGTCAACCGTAAGGCGCTCATCCAATGTGTTCAAAAAGGAATATGGGTTGTTCCGTGCACCGGCCGGACAGTAGATGGAATACCGGAAGAAATAAAAGGCATTTCCGGAATCCGATATGCAATTACCACTAATGGCGCGGTCATCGAGGATATGAAAGAAAAAGCGGTTATTGACACCCGGCTGTTACCCCGGGAACATGCGCTGGAGCTTTTGCACCTGGTAGATTCCTACCATGTCATGTATGATCCCTACATAGACAGGCGTGGGATAACGGAACCCCGCTTTATTGAACACCTGTCAGAATACAGCCTGCCGGCTGAGTTGCAGGAAATGGTCCGCATGACCAGGGATGTCCATCCCAATATCATAGAGTTTGTGGAAAAAAGCCATAAGCCTGTAGAGAAGATCAACCTGTTTTTTCCGGATATGGAAGAACGCGCCAGACTAAGGGCTGAATTGGAAAAGAGGGGAGATATTCTGGTCACCTCCTCCCTCCCCAACAATCTGGAGATCAATGCGCCTGGTGCCACAAAGGGAGAAGCAATCTTAAGGCTTGCCTCTCATTTAGGACTTAACGGAAAACAGACAATGGCAATTGGAGATGGAGAAAATGATTTTTCCATGATCCAAAAGGCAGGAATTGGAGTGGCTATGAAAAATGGAAGCAAAGAGCTCCATACGGCTGCTGATTATATAACGGATACCAATGATGAAAACGGAGTAGCATCCGCAATTAACCGTTTGGTATTCGGAGCAAAAGGTTGAAAGAAAAATGTCCTTCAACCTTGAGTTTGTGGATCAACTGGATATGCTTACATATCCAGTTGATTCATTAGGAGATAAATTATGACAAAGCTATATATGGAAAACTGGTTATCTGTAGCAGCCGGGGTTTATCTTTTGGGGATGGTCCTTTATGGCCATCACAGAGGATTTATCCGGTTGGTCGTATCAATGCTGGCGGTGGTCCTATCCTTGACCATTGTCCGGGTCGCTTTACCCACAGTAACAGGGTATTTAAAGGAAAATACAGGTCTTCAGCAGACTATTTCAGAGAACATGAAAAAATCCATTGGTTTGGAGCAGGAAGAAAATCCTTCCGGGGAAGCCTTGGAAGCTCCCTCAGCCCAGCGCATGATTATTGAAAATCTAAAGCTGCCCCAAAATATCAAGAACGCACTCATTGAAAATAACAACAGTGAGGTGTATCAGATGCTGGGAGTTCAGGCGTTTACGGACTATGTTGGAAACTATCTAGCAGATGTAATTCTTAATTCTGCAGGATTCGTCCTGCTGTTTGCTGGTATCTATGTGTTCTCAAGGCTGGTCATGAGGTGGCTGGATATTATTTCCAGGCTGCCTATCATATCAGGAATCAACAAAATAGCAGGCGCCCTGCTGGGAGGCCTGGAGGGACTTGTATTCCTGTGGATTGCCTGTCTGCTGGTCACTGCTTTCTCCGGAACTGAGTGGGGCTTAATGCTGACCCGGCAGATCGAAGCGAGTAAATGGCTGTCCTTTATTTATACCCATAATTTCCTGAATCTGATGGTTCTAGGGGTACTGCACAGCTTTGTGTGAGACAGGAATTGTATCTATCATATATTCAATTAAAACAAATCTGCAAGAAAAGGTAGGATCGCCTTTGCTTGCAGATATTTTTTTCAACCACTAAATATAGTAAAAATAAGGAAGAATGCTTATATATAGTAGGTATAGAGTCTCTTGAAAAATTGTTCGAACAAATGGAACAAATTCCCTTGACAATCTCATACGGACATGTTATATTAAAGACCCGGTGCGAGACAGACCGCGCCGGCAATCAATTAAAACAGATTGAAAAAAACGAAAAAAAGTTGTTGACAAAGAAACGGTCACATGGTATGATAAATGAGTTGCCGATGAACAGACAGCAACAAACAAAAAGCACTTTGAAAACAGAAGATTGAACAGTATGTAAAACCCTGAAAATTCTAATAAAACAAGTCATGTTTGATGGCTTTGAATGAGAAAATTTCAGAACGAATACAAGCAATTGTATACGAACCAAACAACAAGTAAAACGGGAAATAAATTAGCTAGTTAGTTGATTTTGACCCCGGATTGAACACCATTTAATTTGAGAGTTCGATCCTGGCTCAGGATGAACGCTGGCGGCGTGCTTAACACATGCAAGTCGAGCGAAGCA
>JAISYJ010000109.1:0-52164 GCA_031270005.1 Hungatella sp.
TTAAAATGTACAGAATTTTTGTTTTTTACAAATGGCTTACCATACTTTTTCTATCCAAAAAAAATCTCATCTCTTTCAATCTTTAAATGGTTACATAATATATATTGGATGAGCAAATCGCCCGCTAATATACCGGTGCGGTGCGGTGTATTGCACAGATTTTGTATTCTTAATTTTTTCTCCAGAGAAATAAAATTCTGTAATAAAAAAAATAATGAATCATCTAATCTTTCTGCCATTTTCATGACATAAATTTCACTCATATTAATTATATTTCTCCAATAAGTTTACAATTCCATATCTGATTAAAGAGTGCTCCATAGCCATGTTAATTCTAAAGTAAAAAAAATCATCTGATAACAGCAAATATCTGTCATGCGGTAACACAAGTACATTGGTATCTTTTAAGATTTTAACAGCTGCTTCAATCCCGGAAAACTTAAGTATATTTTTAGGAATTCCCATAATACAAAAATTTCCGCTTCTGCAGGTTAACAAGTCAAATCCTGTATCCCTGATTAACCTCTGTACAAGTTCATATGTTTCACTGCAATATTTTTTCGTTTTAGAAATAATTTCTTTAATCATGTTGCTGTTTTCATTCTTATAGAGTTCTTTAAACATTTCCAGTTGAACATATGTCATGGAACCGGTAATAGACGTTGCACTTTTTTCAATATCAGCAATAATTTCAGAACTGGAGAATACTGTACTGCTCTTAATTCCATTTAAAAATACACGTTTACACAATGATTCTACTAAGATTACTCTCTTACGCTGTACTGTAAACTGAATAAGGGGATAATTTTGCAATTCTGTGGATTGTGACCATTCCATCCCACCGTATATATAATCAATTAAAAAAAAGCTTTTGTACTTTTCACAGACATCACCAATTTGTTCATATAATTTCAAAGGCAAAGAAAGACCACTTCCAAAAAGAGGATCATTTATAATGAGAAGATTAATATCATTTTTAAGGATTTCTTTCTCCAATATATCCATTGATAATAAATCATCACTTTTTATATTTGCCTGTAAATAAAACATATCGGCATGAAAATCCTGTAATACTCTGATATATGTAAAATATACCGGTGAAATTAATAACGCCCTGATATGTTTCACCTTTTTACGAATCGCATTTAATGCAAGATATGTTCCTGATGTTCCATTCGTAATAACAGCAAATTGGCTTGCATCTATGGTAAAGCTTCCATCAGTAAAATGAAAGGCATTTTTCCTTTTAACTTCTTCTAATTCATCACTGAATACATAAAAATTTTTATAAGTATCAAATTGATTCACGGCTCTGGCAATTAAGTTGTCGGGAAAATCTAAAATCTCTTCTGATTTATTCCAATTTGATAAAAATATTGTTTTATCATCTGCTTCCGATAACAAATTTTCTACACAAGTATCATAGTCATTTTCTATTCTCATGCAACCCTCTCCCATCCTAAAACAACTTTTCTATGGTTATCGTTCCAAAGTCTATGCTTCCATTCTCTGCTTTCCAACCATCTTTATAATAATCTGACTGTTTGTACACTTTAAAACCAATGTAATTAAATTGATAAAAACAGGCAGCCGGCTTCTCCATATAAATCTGATAAGCATGTTTCCCAGCCTGTATTTTAATTTCTTTTAATCTTTCAGTTGTATAATTCTCTTTTAAAAAATCCTCATAAATCACCTCTTCATTACAGAAAATTTTATCTTCAGAATTAAATCTTTTTTCTACAAAAGACTTTTCTGTTGTAAACTGACATCTATACTGTAAATCATCCAACATAATATGAAACAACGGATCAATTTTAATCTCATTGTTCTTTAATATCATTCTGGTACTGATACTGACTTTATTTTTCTCCACACAATATACTCTGTTCAAAATAAACTGTCCTGTTATTTCCTCAGTTTCAAATTTACCATTTTTGAATACTCCATGATTTAATTCATATTGTTTTGGTACCAGATGTCCTGCAAAATACGGATAAGTAACACATGGCCACATTTCTTTAAAAAACATTCCAGTTCCATGATACAGCTGAAAAAATCCGGTCCTGCAATCCAGTCTCCTGGTTTCATCAAAGCTGATCCGATCTTCTTTCTGATCTTTTTCCACATCTTCCTTTGGATAAAAACAGATTGAAAATTTCAATTCTGCTCCCGTAATAATAAACTTATCTGTCTTATCCATAATCTTCAGTTCAACTTGATCCTCAGTATTTAAAGTGATTTCCTGAATATAAATCAAATCGTTTCTGCAATACTGAAAAATCTTAACTGATTGCCTGATATTCAACCTGTTTTCAATTAAATACATTTTTTTTCGGCCATTGACCGGATATACTTTTAAGATATGATGCATTTCAATCCCACAGGCATATCCCGTATGGATATTAATAAGTATACGCATTTCTCTTTCTCTGCATTTATAGTTTTGTTCAATATATTTACCGTGACATACAGGATCCTCTGACTTTGCCAATCGTTTATTCACAACTGGAAAACAGGATAAAGTTCTGGAAATATTTAACTCACCTGATTCATTTTCAACAATCAATTTAGATATTCCATAAGCATAATTATGCAAAACAAGATTTTCGTATAAGTCCGGTTTATTATTCATTAATATAAAACCAAATTTACGAAGCAGAAACAATGATGACAGATTATGTTCATTAACTTCTGCAACAATATCTGTATAACCCCGTTTTAATATTTCCGACACAACAAGAGAATATAAATCCATTAAAGTGTACAGGGATTTATGAAATTTACAGTCAATAAGCATAGAACTGATGTATACCTGATTTTGTTTTGCAATTTTTAAACAGCCATTTTTATATACTGCCATGTATGCAATAATATCTCCATCATTCTTCGCAATCCCGGCAAACAAAAGGCCTCTTTTTACCTGAACTTCCTCAAATTTTTCCGGAGTAATAGACGGACACAGCCTTGCCAGATAAAAATTGTTTTTTTTCAACATAGCTACCAATTCAGGTGCATCTTCATTTTGATAAAATACATACCTTGTCTTCTGCTCCATGTTTTCTCCTTCTCCGCTGCAATAACTAATACTTTAATATTGAATTTTTACTTCTGTTATATTTATCTCTTGAGCTTGTGCGTTTCACTTGAAATAAAACGTAATACCTGATGTGGATTATCATGCCTGACATGTATTTTCTCTATTGTCTCACCGGACAGCCTGCTTTTTTCTGCATATTCCACACCCGCAAGTTTTACCTCTTTTAAATACTTTTTAGCACGGTAACTTAACTGTTTAAAACTAAACAACTCGCCTTCCGTACAAATAATAGTCGTTAATGCATCCGCATACATGATTTCAAACAGTTTCTTTAATGATTCTACATTATTATCGTACCTATAATATCCACAAGTTGAAATCAATATATAACGCTTATCTGCCATGGTGAAGCGGCTTGGATGCAGCATTCCATCTGTATTTTCTTTTTTTTCAACAATAGGTAACAGCAACGGTAAAAGTCTGTCTATAATCATTTTACAGGGCGCTGAAACACTGTAAGTATGAACCGGAGTACTCCATATTACAACATCTGCTGCCAGGTATTTTTCTATAACCCAGGTCATATCATCTTCTATAACACATTTCCCCGGTGTATGGGACCAACAGCTGTAACAGCTTTTGCAAAACTTAATATCCAAATCCATTGCATGTATGATTTCAACTGTATTTTTTTTATCCCAATTCAACCCCTCCAAAAATGCTTCTGTCACCTTTAACGTATTACTTCTTTCTTTTTTGGGACTTCCATTCATAACAAGAACCTTCATCTTTATTTCCCTCTCTCAGTTTATTGCAGTGTGTTTGCATATAATAAAGATTCTATGTGATTAACAGCAGCTACATTGGCATTCCAGGCTTCATCATCATAATATCTGCTTATTTTCCTGTTCATTCTTCTCATGTTTTCTGCATACTTTTTTTTTGTCATTATATCATCTAATGCTTTTTTCATGCTTTTTTCTTCTACCTGGTTTTTCAACAATATAATCCCGCATCTTGCCGTTCGATTCAAATTTTCGAGATTGTACTGTTGTTCATTAAACATAGGAATTCCTACAAATGGCTTTGCACCTAAAATGGTTGAATATACAGTACCCTGCCCTCCATGAATAATTGCAGCATCCGCATATTTCATCATTTCAATCAGCGGATACTTTTCAGCAAAATAAAAATTAGAAGGGAATTCTTTTGTATCCTCTTCACTGATAATTCCCACAGTTGCAACAAAAACATCATGGTCTGTTTCTTTTATGCTCCTTAAAACCTGTAAAAAAACTTTCTTCTCACCAGAAGAACCCATTACCATAAAAACTACTTTCTTCCCTTCTTTTTTCTTATGATGAAGAACACATTCCGGCATTGGTATATTCTCTTTTGCCAGAATTGGACCACAAAATTTATAATCCGGGAGATTTGCAGGAATCGTAGGAAATAATTCTTCTGCATCAGACATAAGGTTTAACTCACCCTTAAATATATCAAGATCACATTGAAAAACAGGCAGATTATGATTCATTAAATACTTATTCCATTCCACAGATGTCTTATTTCTCGTCAGAACATATTTTTTTGTAAGCTTTTTATATATCTCCTGCCTTTTTTCTTCCGTTCTGTTTTTTTTCATAAAATTTTCTAAATATAACATCTGCTGCTCTGGAATATTTGCAAGCCCCTGTTCAAAATACATTGGAGAAACAACTGCGGAAAGGCACCATACAAGAGAAATGCCCGCCATTTGTGCAGAAACTTTAAATGTAGTTCGATAACCTGTTATCATAATAAGAGGTTTTACTTCTTTAATCAATGTTACTTCCTGAGCAATCATTTCTTCTATTTCTTCAAGGGAAGCATAATTATTTCCATATCTGCCGATGTCCATCATTTTTATAATCCGTTCTTTTGTAAACCACCGGTCATCTGCTTCCATGTACTTTCTTTCAAAAGGTTTTTCATTTACCAGGTAATCATATTTTCCTTTTCCGATAAATACAATATAATAGCCTCGATTATATAATTCCAGTCCCACCCCTGTCATCCTCTGCGTTTCACTCCAGTTGAACATGGCCGAACCAATTAAAATTATTCCTTTATTGGAATTCCTTCGTTCTTCCAATTCCCGCTCCCAATTCACATTGTTCACCTCCAACTTTTTATCTGATTATAAAGCTCACTCTTGATGAGCAAATATTTACTACTTTTCCTGTATTTTTATTTCTTATCTTTTGTTTAAACCAGAAAATAACCTTATCTTTTATTTCCATCTGTTTTTCAAGAAACGTATCTACTGTCAACTGATCTCCCATATGCACCGGATTAGAATATCTGGCCTTAAAATATTCCAGTCTTTTTGTTGTGCCATACAGATTGATCTGTTGTACCCAGTTTTGCATAAACTCTCTCATGTATTTTTCTCTGCCCAGTTCGTACCATATCAGGTAGTTCGAATGATGCGCAATGTTATATGGATCAATTTCAGATGTCCTGACATCAATTTCTATCTGTCCCGTAACCCCATTCCTGCTATTCATCTTTTTAAGTAAACCTCTTATACTCTATTCGTATTTTTCCAATACAATACTGGCATATCCTCCACCAAAAGCAACAGCGTCAACACATGCAGTACGTACATCTGCTATTCGGTTCTCACCCTGATTTATTTTTCCTTTAACAGCTTCATGCAATTCATACATTCCATCAGGCAAAGAAATAACCTTCCCATTTTCAAATGAATACAAAGCTCCTAAAATCCCATAACCTCCTGCAGAACCAGTGGAAGTACCAATCAGTGACTGTATATTGGAAATACTGGTACGCTCATCAAATATATCATTTATTACCTGTATTTCTGCTTGATCAACTTCTTTTACACCATTTGCCCCTGACACAAAATAATCAACATGATCGAAACCGCTTTCTTTCATAGCCTCGACTATACATTCTTTCAATTCAACACCTTCTGCTGAAACTGTGCTTAAACCATAATTATCTGATGTCATTGCGCTCCCTCTGACAGCTGCATAAATTTTTACGTTCCGGGCTTTTGCATGGTCTTCTGTTTCCAGAACAAATGCAGTGGAACCTTGTGACAACACCATACCATCTGCCTCTTTGCTCATCGGCACGGAACCTTTTGCGGACAAAAGCCCCATTTTATCTCTCCCGGCAATCATTGGTTCATTGCATTCATCTGCCCCAACTACTATAATTATTTCTGCATGTCCACTTCGTAATAATTCTACTGCATAATTTACTGCAATTAAAGTAGACGTTCCACATGTTGAAATTGTAGACGTTGGACCCTTCAACGTATTGGCAATACAAAAATTTCCTGGTGCGGCATTTATTACACTGTTTGGAAAATCAGCCGGATTTACAGACTCAATTCCTTTGTTAATGATTCCACGGTTTATAAATTCAATTGTTTCCATAGGGCCGGAACCTGTTGCATAAACAACACCGATTCTTTCCATATTTTCCCTTGTAATACGAAGTTTTGCATCGTCAATTGCCTGTTTCCCTGAAGTCATGGTAAGCTTCGTAACAGTATCAATTCGCCGTAAAAATTTCGCTGAAATGTATTTCTTCCATTCCACTTCCGGCATATCTCCCATAACTTTACATGAATAATCATCAATATTAAATTCGGTAATGTTCTTTTTACACACTCTTCTATTGTCAAATGTTTCCCAAAGTTCTTTTACATTTTTACCTCCAACACCAACACAGCCTATCCCGGTAATGACAACCGTACTTTCAATCCGTTCTCTGGTTTTATTTACTTTCTGCAGCTTTGACAGAGCAAGACAACAATTATTTCCACCAAATGCAAATGAATTGGAAAGGACTACATTGCAGATATGATTCTGAGATTTATTGGGTACATAATTAATCTGTTTTTCTTCTGTAACACTAAAATTAACAGTTGGAGGTACCTGATCCTGCTGTATTGCCATAATGGAAGCTGCACATTCCACTGCCCCCGCTGCTCCCAGGCAATGGCCAATGCTGCCTTTAATACTGCTTAATGGAACCATATCGATATAGTCCCTGAAAACAGACCTATACGCACAGGACTCTGCAACATCATTCGCTGTCGTTCCTGTCCCATGTCCATTTACATAAGAAATATCTGACAGCGTAATTCCGCTGATGGAAATTGCAGAACGAATTGCACGGGCTGCGCCTCCTCCTCCAATGTCCGGAGCCGTTTGATGATAAGCATCTGCACTCAGTCCATACCCCAGCACTTCAATAATAATATCTGCATTGCGCTTCACTGCATGTTCATAATCTTCCATTAAGAAAAAAGCTGCTCCTTCCCCAAGGTTAATTCCTGAACTGGTGCTGTAAGGCTTACAAAATTCCGGATCCAATGCTTTTAAGGATGTAAATCCGGCAAATGAAAATCTGGATAACGGATCCGCTCCTCCAGCCAGCATAACATCGTATTTTCCGCTGCGAATCATATCATAGCCATATCCTATCGCATTCCCTCCCGCAGCACAGGCAGTTGAAATGACATTTTTTACGCCTTTAAAGCCATAAACATCTGCAATCACATCTGCCATTGCATGCAGAGGATAAATCTTTAATAACTTTTCATCAGCTTCTTTAATTCCACGTTCAAGCCATTGAACATGAAATTTATCACCGCTTAACATTCCTCCCAGGGAAACACCAACTACCACACCTTTCCGGTATGGGCTGGTTTTTTCCCTTTGAATGCCAGACTGATTGATACATTCTTCTGCTGCCGTCAATGCAAGTTGTGCACATTTATCATAAGGAATATTATTTTTTTCAAAAAAAGTGTGAATGCTTTCAAATTTAACTGCTCCAACACTGCCTGTTACCTGCTCCTCATTAAACTGAAATGACTTTTTAGAAAGGCCACATTTGCCATTGAAAAGGCTTTCTTCTACTTCTTTTTTATTTTTTCCAAGAGCATTTACCACACCATACCCTGATATTACAACCCGTCTGTTCATCTTTTATTCCCCATTCTGCTTACACCATTTCTTCATCCCAGCTGGCTGGCCTTAAAAATGGTGAAGAAACCGTTTGAACTGTACAAATACTGTCATCATCTTTGATGTCCAGCTGAATTCCTGAAACAGAAAATGCTTCTTTAATTTTTAAAATTCCAATCAATGCTTCCAGCTTAGGTGAATATTTACTGTATACTACTTCGCCAATTTCTTCCTTGTCAAAAAATACTTTTGTAACACCGGCCAGCCCTTTTTTCTCCTTACATACAAAACCTACTGAAAGCATATTTCTTCCCTGATAAAATAACTCTTTCATGCTTTTATAACCAAAATAGTTTTCTTTTTCAAATTGAATCAGCCATTGCATAACCATTTCAAATAAATTACCTGATTTCAAAGATTCATATTTTAAATTAGGCTGTCTGATTTCAAGCATACAAATATCCATTGCTTCTGTGCCGCAAAATTTTACCTGACAATTTTTTACAGTTAAACAGGTTTCTACAAATTCTTCAATAACAGAATGCTCTGCCAGCACTGCATAACCATATTCGCCAGAATGCCCTATTCTGGATAATACCATACTGTTATTTTTCCATTTTGTTTCACAAAGTCCACGCAATGGAAGCATCTCAGTTTCAATTTTTAAAATTTCCTGTACTAATTTCCAGGACTTATGTCCTTCCACAAATACCAGGGATCTATCCTCTGTCAAATCTTTCATTACAACATCATCTGTTACCTTCTCCCTCATCCATGAATATACGGACTCTGCGCTTTCCGGCGGAATCAGAATAATATAATCAAAATCAACACGTTCAATAAATACAATTCCCAATACTTCTGCTGAATCATTTAAAATAAGGCATTCCATAACCGTTCCAATATTCATATATTTAATATCTTTCGTTGCAATCATATCTAAAAAATCAGCTGCGCCTTCACCTGAAATATTAAATATTCCATAACCTATGCCATCTATCATTCCAATCTGATCACGAAGAACATAATATTCTTCTTCCACATCTGTATAGCTGACAGGTACCTCACAATGATTAATTCCTGTTATCTTGTATCCTTCCGGATAAAATTTTTTAAGTTTACTTGATTTCATGAAAATTTCCTCCCTGTTCAATATTCCTTTGCTTTATTTTTACTTCGAACTAAATACAGAAAAAATGCAAATATGCTGAATAATGCCACATATAACAGACTTGCCTTTACAGTCAAAACCTTATCATTTATAATATAGTCAATTCCATAAAGCAATTTGTAATTTTGAACAGCATCAGTATTGATCTGACTGAAAACAGCGTCTATGGCATTTTCCATTAAAACCTTACGAAATATAACTGCCGTATGACTGAAAGGTATCATTTTAATCAATAAGCGAATGGTGTCCGGCACTTCTCCAACCGGCACATACACGCCATTTACAAAACCAATAACCGTTCCAATTACAACACTCATTCCCCGATATGAAGATGATGTCTTGAGAAACGAAACAAGAAATCCCATGACTGTACAGGAAATTGCTGTAGTCAGAATAATCAGCAAAATTACCTTTCCAACCTGTATCCTGTCAAAGGTATACCCTGTCTCCATATAAATGTACAGGCTGTACAAAACAAATGCCATGAGACTCATAAGAATCCCTATAAGACCAGAACTGAACATTGTCAATATCGGATATCTTGCAGGGCTTACCGGAGCGCTTTTAAAATCCTTCATAATTTTCTTTTCCCTGTCTTCGACCATAATGCCGAAAACACCCAGACAACTTGTAACAGGGATAATAGACAGCAATCCTGAAATGATCCAGCAGTTTACAAGCCAGTTAATATCTTCATAATAAATTCCGGAACCTTCTACCGCCTTTCCGATTGTATTCACCTGCGATTGTGCCAAAAACAATATATACAGGCCAATTGCAATCAATACCGATAAGATGGAAAAAAGTACAGCAGACCGATCCCGTAAATAAATAAGCAAATTTCGTTTAACCATTGCAAACATCCTGTTCCACCTCTCCGCCAATGATATTTAAAAACACTTCATCCATATTCCCTTTCTTAACTTCAAAACTTTCAATCCCATTCCTGAGTGCTTCTAAAAGATCTATTGTCATATTTTTATTATGAACCGGCACATAAACGATATCATTTCGTATCTGATAGGAACATTTTTTTTCGTTTAAAAATTTAATTGTCGTTTCATCAATTCCATAAAGCAGAAGATAATCTTTTGTATACTTATTTTTTAAATATGCAGGAGTTCCCTCTTCAACAATTTTCCCCTGATTCATGATGATCACCTTATCAGCACCAGTTGCCTCCTCCATATAATGTGTGGTTAAAAACACTGTCATTCCAAGTGAATTCTGCATTTCTTTAATTGCATCCCAAATTGCACGCCTTGTTTTCGGATCCAATCCTGTTGTAGGTTCATCTAAGAATAACAGCTTGGGTTTATTCAACAATGCCCTGGCAATATCTGCCCTTCTTCTTTGCCCGCCTGACAGCTTTGCATATCTCCTGTCCATAATTTCTTCAATCCCCGTAATCAGGGAAACCTCTTTCATCCGTTTCTCTAATTCACGTCTGCCAATTTGATACAGACTTCCTCGAACGATAAGATTCTCTCTTATTGTAAGGAAATCATCCAGTAAATTTTGCTGAAATACAATACCAATGCGTTTTCGGATTTCTTTATCATCAGTTCCAAGTCTAAGACCATCAATCAGTATTTCGCCTTTTTCACATGCAAGCAATGTACATAATGTATCAATCGTCGTAGACTTTCCCGCACCGTTAGGTCCCAGTAAAGAAAATAAACTTCCTTCTTTTACTGAAAAATCAATTCCCCGGACCGCTTCCACTTTTCCATATGACTTTTCAAATTCTTTGACTGTAATAATATCCGGCATATTCTGCTTACATTGTTCCTCTCTCTGTATTTTATTTCTTTTTCATATTTGATTTACCCTCTCTGGCTGACTGAAATTGTTCCATCTGCAATGCATTTCCCATCTACATGTGCATCAACTTTAACCTGAGACAGATTCTGAAATTGTGCCGTCTTCATTACTCTTAATTTCAATGTATCACCAGGACGGACAATGTTTTTAAATTTTACATTTCTTACTTCTGCAAGATAACCCACTCTGGAAGCAATTTCCGAAAAATTTATATCAGCCGAACTTAATATATCCCAATTCGTATCTTCTGGAAAAAATTCAGCACAATACATAACTGCTGCCAACTGTGCAAGGGATTCTAATATCAATACTCCAGGCATAATCGGTTTTTCTGGAAAATGCCCGGTAAAATATGGCTCATTTACTGTCACATTTTTTATTCCAACTGCACTTTTTCCTGGTTCCAGCTCAATTACTCTGTCTAATAACAGAAATGGATATTTATGTGGAAGAATTTTAGAAATTATACTGCTTTCTATTTGCATTTTATATCCTCCAGATTTTTATTATTTTGAAATCAGCCATTATCAAGCATCCAGATCAACAAAACCTGTTATGTCACGTTTCATATCTTCATCCTCAGGCAGACAATTTATAATGTAATCCGCCATGGAATTTATAGAACTGAATACGTTGGCATCCCCATCCGGCAATTTATTTTGAAACGTATCATAAATTCCTACTGCCAGCTCAAGCGAATCAATAGAGTCCAGTTCAAGCCCACGTCCAAACAGAGGCTGGTCATCAGTTATAAATTCCGGTTCCATTTCAAGGTATAGTTTTTCCACAACCATTTCCTTAAGTTTTAAACAAATTTCTTTCCTTTTCAATGCATACTGTAAAATTTCTTCTTTTTCTGTTACTGTCATTTTAATCACCTCTGAAAATTTATTTAATATTTAACCGAAGCTCCACCCGATAAGCAGCGCTGGCTGCTATCCGGTTATAAGCAAGCAGCGAAGCGGATTGCGAATATCCGCCTGGCTTACATAATCAGCCCACCATCAACAGTTAAGACTTTACCTGTAATGTAGGAAGCTTTATCGGAAGCCAGAAATGTAATTGCGTTTGCAACTTCTTCCGGCTCTCCAAATCTTTCCTGTGGAATAAAGCTTAAGTATTTATCCATTAACAGCACCTTATTAACCTTTGTCATATTTGTTTTTATAAATCCGGGAGCCACAACATTGGCACGAATTCCTTTTTTTGCATATTCCTTTGCAATCGATTTTGTAAAAGAAATTACTGCACCTTTCGATGCAGAATAATTTGCCTGACCTTCCTGACCTGTAATTCCACTTGTAGATGCTATATTAATAATACTTCCTGATTTATTCGAACACATTAGCATGAGTGCTTCTCTGGTACAATAAAAGCATCCTTCCATATTAGCTTTCATAACATCCGTAAAATTCTTCGGACTCATTGTAATCAAAAATCCATCCTGAATAATTCCAGCATTATTTACAAGAATATCCATTCTTTTATAAGCTTTCCTGATCTTTATAAACATCTGGTTCACGCTGTCCTCATCAGAGACATCTGCTCTAATAATTGCCCCAGCGCCGCCATTGTTAAGAATCATGCCAAGAGTTTCTTCTGCACCATCTCTGTTTGTATTGTAATTACAGATAACAGTCACTCCATGATTGGCCAGATCAATTGCTGCAGCTCTTCCTATTCCGCCTGAAGCACCTGTAACCAAAGCAACCATTCCGTTTTTAAATAACTGGCTGATAACAATTCCTCCCTGTAAAATTTTTATCCTGTTGCATTTTGTAAAAATGTTTCCAAATGTTTGCGCTCTGACAGTAAAAATACATTTTGTCTGCTATTCATATTCCTAATCATTCCTGCCAGGGTTTTTCCGACTCCTACTTCCGCCAGAATAATATCCCTGTTTGCCAAAAGCAATTTAAGACTTTCATACCATTTTACGGTATGGCAGCATTGTTCTATAATATCCTTACGGATTTCTTCGATATTTTCTGCATAATTACCTTTACAATTTAAAATAATTTTACATTCTGGTTTGAAAAGTTTGATTTTTTGAATATAATCCGTGAATTCAAAAACCATTCTTTCCATTAAGCTGGTATGGAATGCATTGCTGACACGATTTTCCACAACACGCAACGCACCATTTTCTTTTAATATTTGAGATGCCTTTGATACACATAATGTATTTCCCCCTATGACAATCTGCTCAGATGTATTATGCAATGCAATGGATACTGTTTCATTTTCAACACTGACCATATGGCATACAGCTGACACCTCATCATAATTTAATCCAATAACCGTCGATAAGCTTCCGTCAACCGATATCTCTGACATTAATTCTGCACGTTTGCAGATAATTTGAAAAACTGTTTCCATAGTCATAACACCACCGGCAACTAACGCTGAAAACTGTCCTAAACTATGTCCCATTACAATATCCGGTTTCATTCCCCTGTTTTGCAGCAGCTGAAGATATGCCATATTCATCGCTGTTACAGCGATTTGTGTATTTTCTGTTTTCCTGAGTTCTGCTTCTGTTTTTGAAAGGCATAATTCAGCAACATCCTTATTTGCAATTTCTGATGCCAGAGAAAATACCGATTGTACTTCTTTGTAATATTCTCCCATTTTATGAAGCATACCTGATATCTGACTTCCTTGTCCTGGAAATAAATATCCAATCATATTAAATTCCCCTGTTTCCTTTCACCTGTCTGGTTATCACTAACATTCAGTGAATCCAGATAAGTTAAAATACATTTACTCATTTCTTCTTCCAAATGCATCAACAGTCCCCGTTTTTTTGTTACAATTGCCACTTTTACAACAGCAGTTGTAAGAACTTCTTTCGTTTCTCTATTCAGCATACTTTGCATGAAATCAAGTCTTGGCAATACAGGAGGATACAATGTTGTTCTCACGGCAAGCTTTACATTTAAATCCACTGGCTTTAAATATTCACATTCCATCTCAATAACCGGAAAAAAAATTTCATCTTCCCTGTCCATATTATAAAAGCACTGATACAATCCTGCCTCTCTGGCTATTTGAAATCTCGCATATTCAAAAAATATACAATATTTAGATTCCTGCAGATAACCATTATAACCATAATCGGAAAAACGTGGCTCCACATGATGTTCTGTATACTGATTTGGAAAAATATCATTGAATTTCTTTTTTTCCATAAAAATTCACCTCTTCTATCGTTTCTCCACCTCATTTTTCTGTCTGAAACAGGCTTTTATTTTCTCACCTGAAGCTAAGGATAATACCAAGGTAAACATTACAGCCATTGGTACAGCGAAAAGACTACATCAGAACTTACGGAGCTTTTTAACTGAATCCGGTTTTTCAGGTTGATACGTAAGAAATGGACAAGGTGAATTGGCCTCAATAACAGCAATCATAATTGCAAACGTGCAGAGCCATTTATTTAATTTTATGACAGTTTCTTTTTTCATACTTATAAACTCCTTTCTATGATAGAAATAATTATACTAAAATATTCGAAATTTTTACATTTATTGTATAAATTTATATTGTTTAATGTCAAAAAAAGCCGAATCACTTACAGGTAAGTAAGATAAACCCAACTTTTATCCAGCTAAATATTTTTTATCTTCAATTATTTTTATTATCAGATATATAACATGATCTCCACCAGAAATATTTTTTTATCATTCTTTATTTCCATCATACCATTATATTTCTCTACGATTCTTTTTACATTTTTAAGTCCATATCCATGCAATTTCTTACAATTCTTTATACTTATGAAATCACAGTTTTTCTTTTTAACAACTCCATTATAACTGTTTTTAACTGATATATATAATAAAGATTTGGTATAGTTCATATTTAAACTCAGCATTTTTTCTTTTGAATTTTCTGACCCACAAATTGCATTTTCTAATAAATTGCTGATTATTATATTAATATCATAAGTTGATAAAAAATAATTTTCCGGAACCTTTACATTTACTGTTACATCATCCAGTTTTAGATAAGCTGTTTTTAAAAAATAATTCAAATTACTGTCAATTCCTTTATTACCGGAACAAATAAATTCTTCTGGATTTCCAATTAATTTTTCCATATCGCAGATATAAAGAATCATCCGGTTTATTTCATGATTAGCAGCCATTGCAAGAAGTTCTCTTATATGATATTTCATATCATGCTGTAACGATCGAATTTGTTCCTGCGTAGTCATAATAATATCTAACTGGTGTTCATAGGTTTTGGCAGATTGAATCATGAACTGCTGCTCCATATTTTTCAGACAGGTATCTTCCATAAAACTACAGAGATAAAAAGAAATAATATTAATGATCAATAAACCTGCCGCTTCTACTGTTATTATCATATTTTTACCATAAGATATCTTTTCAGTTACTGCATAATAAATCATTGCCATACTGCATACGGGGATTAAAAGCAGCAACCCCCAATGGGGAAATATATAATAAGCTTCTTTTTTCCTTTGTATAAGCTTTCTAATAAAAACAGAATTCACTGCAATAAGTAAAACTGTAATGCTTCCCTGTATCTGGCCTATTGAATCTGCAATATCATAATTCAAAAAGAAAATTACTACCATTACATCACAGGACATATTCAAAAAATAAATCAAAAATACACATAATACTTTCTTTTTCCTGCTGCCCGGATAAATACCTGCCATATATAATAAACCAATAATATTTGTTATGATATTAACTTCTGGCTTATGAATAAAAAGGTAACCAAGGGAAGTTACAGCAAAGTAAAAAATGGAGCTTAAAACTTCTGATAATTGTAAACATTCCGACTTTCCAAAAAACAAACTGATCAGTCTTCTATTAACCATCATGCAGAAAAAATTTGTTGTCAAATATATTATTACATCTTCTAAATACATCTATTCATTCCTCCCAAAATCAATAGTATCTATATTAGAATCCATGATTTTCTGCCTGATACTTTTTTGATATGGCTTACTGATTGTTAAAATTTGTTTCGTTATTATTTCAACAAATTCAAAATTATACCTGGTTATATAATTTTTATTCACCAAATAAGATTTATGAATCCGCAGAAAAAACGATGGGACATTCTTTATAATATCGTTTAATTTCCCATAATATTCTATTTCTTTCCCTGCTAATACAATTTGAATTCTTCTTCCTCCACTTTTGAAATACAGAATTTTATCAAAATCAACCCAGTATAGCTCTCTTCCTGACTGATATACAAAAAAACGATTATAAGCAATAATAATTTTTTGTATCTTACTCATCAGATTGTATATCTTTTCTTCTGCTATTGGTTTAACCAGAAAATCAAAAGGCTGAGTATTAAATAATTGTAATGCATAATTTTGCCTTGAAGATATGTATACGATTTGAGTTTTTATATCTCCTATTTCCTCTCTTATATAACATCCAATATCAATTCCACTCATCTGAAATAATTTAATATCAAGAAAAATAATATCAAAACAGGTTCCCTCTCTTAAATAATCACACAACTTTTCTCCTGAATACCATTGTTCTATATTGATTTCAACATTTAATTTCAAACAGCATTTTATAATTTTCTCTTCTAAATCATTGCACACTGCGATCTCATCATCACAAATGGCTATTTTAATCTTTCTGCATACCCTACACATAATATTTCCTCACATTCTATATATAATTCAAAACTCACTGCACTCCATTATGGATTAAATTCTAAAACTCCATGCGGGCATACCACTATGCAAAAAGTATGGGCAGAAAAGAGGAAACCATATTTGTGGACTTTTCACGTCTCCTTCTTACGGTCCCGAACCTGGCCCTTCATATGAACCGGGATGCCAACGACGGAGTTGCCGTCAATGCACAGACAGACATGCTTCCCCTCATTACCCGGATCACGGATCAGTTAAGCAGGGAAAACTTTTTCCTGGAAGCCCTGGCAAAAGAAGCAAGTGTGAAAAAGGAAGATATTCTGGATTATGAAATCTGTATCTATTGCCGGGAGCCGGGAACCTTCCAATACAGAATATCCACCCTTTCATACGATTCCCCCATGGTTTCCGGTATCACTTCCCTGCTGGTTTCCAAAGGAGATTCAGAGGTTTTATTCCCCTTTGGTTAGTCAGAAAAATACTTCCTATATATTTCAAAAAAGTTCGTGGCAGTTGTCCTGTCATCTTTGGAGAATTTTACATCCTTCCATATCTCATTGCTGAAGGTGACCGGATTTTCTTTCTTAAACTGGGAATAGATTTGATCAAAGGCCTCTCTTTTCCGTTTCCGGTACAGCCCGGCTTTCCGTTCCTGAGTGGCGTCTGCATCATAATCGTTTACACAGTGGATGATATAATATTTGCCGTTATCCTCCACCACCTGGCTGATCTGGCCTGCTGTAAGAGAAAAGGCGGCCTCCTCATAGGGGCCTGGATTCTCCCCTCTGCCGACATTTTCCGTTGTGACCGGATTCTCCGAATATTCCCTGGCAAGTGCGGAAAAATCGGCTCCCTCGGCTTCTGCCTTTAAAAGCACCTGAAAAGCTGCAGCCCCATCGGACATAACGATCTGATCCACCTGGATCACCTTGGCTTCACTGTCGCTGATTTCCAGATTCATGTCCTTTGTCAGCTCCTCCACAACCTTATTGGAAAGATAATATTCTTCATACATAATGCGCACATCCGTTTCTGTGACTCCCATGTAGGAGATATCTTCCTTTGTCAGGGAAGAAAAATATTCTTCCGATGCCTTGCGGACTTCTTCCTTTTCAGCGCTGGCCAGGGTGATTCCCCTGTTCTTTGCCAGAAGATTCATCATCTTCATTTCCTGGAGAAATTCCTTCACCTGATCGATCAGATAGGTTTCAAAGGTCTGTCCGCCTGGCAAGTCCACTCCCCATATCTGGTTTGTATAAATCTGCTGATACCGGTTCCTCTCCGTAGCTACGATCACCATGGATTGGGGCAGCGTATATGCCTTTGTCTCAAAGGATTCGGAAGCAAGGGGGATATTGGCCCTGCACCCGGACAGCAAAACGATTGCCGCTGCAGCAGCCAGAAGGACTTTTCCCACACTCTTAAGTTGATCTTTCATGAGCATCCCTCTTTTCACGCTGCTTAAAGCAGCTTCAGTATTTTCAGGACCCCATCGTTCACGTTGGTGTCCGTCCGAAATCTGGCAGCGGCCTTTACCTCTTCCCTGGCGTTTCCTACGGCAAAGCTGTAATACGCCTGCTTTAACATCTCAATGTCATTTAACTGATCGCCAAAGGCCATGGTCTCTTCCGGCCTGATTCCCAGGCTGTCCTGAAGAAGCTTTACGGCCTGTCCTTTGTTAATTCCCGGTTTCATACCGTCCAGCCACATATCGCCTGCCAAGGTCATCTTAAGGCGGTCCCTATATTTTTCCCTCAAGGTTCTGGTATGAGCCTCCACATCTGTCTTACGGTACACGGAAATTTTGATGAATTCAGATTCCACTCTGGTCAAATCCTCCACCTGCTTCACATGGAACCGGTAGCCGTTTACCATCCAGTCCAGAAATTCCTGATTGTCTGTCTCCGTATAAATTACATCAGGTCCGCAGATCAGGACATCAAGCCCCTCCATATTCCGTACATCCCGCACCATATCCATAACCGTCTTACGCTCAATGGGGTTGATGTATAAGCGCCTTCCATGTAAGCCTACATAAGCACCATTATCCGAAAGATAGAACACCTTTTCCTTAATGGGTTCAAATATGGATTCAATGCTGAGCCACTGACGTCCGCTGGCAGCGGCAAACTGGATTCCCTTTGCCCGCAGCTTTAAAATCACATCATACAGCTCAGGATTCAGTTCATTGCCTCCATCCGGCACAAGAGTCCCGTCAATATCCGATGCAATCAGTTTAATCATTCCTTGCCCTCCTGTTCAAACATCTGCTTTATCTCCTGGTACACACGTCCTACAGGCAATCCTACTACATTATTATAATCGCCGTCAATCCCTTTGATAAAAGCTGCAAATTTTCCCTGTATTCCATAGGCCCCGGCCTTGTCCATAGGCTCCCCACTGTCAGCATAGGTTCTTATCTCCCCGCCAGTCATTGGATAGAGATGAACATCGGTCTTTTCCACAAATGTCCTCACCTTATTCCCATGATCTCCACAATACACCAGGGTGACTCCTGTGTATACCTGATGAGTCTTTCCTTCAATCAAAGAAATCATCCGGTAAGCGTCCTCATGGCTGACTGGCTTTCCCAGAATCTCACCGCCAGCAGCGACTACGGTGTCCGCGCCAATGACATAAGTCCCTGCCTGCTGACGGCTGGCGACGTCTTCCGCCTTTTGGCGGGACAGCTCCATCACTGCCTCCTCCGGAACGTCTGTGGTAATAATCTCCTCTATGGTGCTGGGCTCGATCTCCGGTGTTATCCCGATCTGAGCCAGAAGCTCTCTCCTTCTTGGGGAAGCTGACGCCAGCACAAGCTTGTCTATCTTATTCATCTCTAACCTCCATGTCACTCCTAAAGACTTTATGGTATAAAATAGCAAATAAGCGGGACCCATATCGAATCCCGCCATTCATTAATATACTTTCAAACGCCCGATCATGGACGTATCATCATCGTCACAATCACCCCGAAGCTGCAGCCTCATGGTGTATATGAAATCAGCCAAATAAAAAATCAAAAGGCTCATTGCCACCAGCCGCTCAAAATTCTCCGGAATCATTCCTGCCATCTGATTGACAAATCCATTAAGGAACCGGAAATAGAAAATCCCCAAAAATCCCCATGCAATGCTGCTTTCCAGACAGATGATCCCTTTGTAATTAAACAGCTTCCGGCTGTAATCCCACCAGAATGAACCGAACAGCTTTATCATCATATGAGCTGTTAAAAGCTCCATAAAGGTTGCCATAGTCATAGATGCAACGTAAAGATGAACCGGATTGCCTGCTAAAGGCTTAAGCAGTATCATCGCTCCTGTTGCGCCAAATCCATAGATGATGCAGAACGGTCCGTGGCCAAATCCACGATTCAGCACAGGCCTCTTATTCTCATAGCTTAGTACGGAACATTCAAGAAGGTATCCAAGAAAACTGAATAGGAAAAAACAGTTTATCCTATGATAAATTGACATATCCATTTTACCTCCAATTTTAACAATTTTTGAACTTGTTAAAGTATAATATGGATATCTTAAGAAATCAAGGACTATTTTCTTACGATTCCCAGAAAACTTTCTTCTTTATTCCAGTAGATGCAACGAATTAAAGTCAACTTTCTTCCCCTGGCAGCTGCCGGGGAAATCTAAAATGCCGGAATGGATCCGCAGATATTTGACTAATAATACTGAGCCATAAAAAGCGCAAGCAGGATTCCTAAAATTGCTCCTGCCGCCACCTGGAGAGGAGTATGTCCCACATATTCCTTAAGCCTTTCCTGTAATATCTCCCCGCTAAGCTCAAATGGATTTTCCAGCAGAATGCTGTTTAACAACTTGGCCTGCTTGCCCGTTTCCCTGCGCACTCCCATGGCATCATACATGACCACCATGGATAAGACAAAACAGACCGCAAACTCAAAAGAACCGACGCCATAGCGGTATATGGCGGCGGTCGTCAGCGCACAGACCGTTGAGGAATGGGAACTGGGCATACCCCCAGATCCCACAAGCCTCTCCGGATTAAAGTTTTTGTTAAGGGCCAGATCAATGATTGTTTTTAAAACCTGTGCTACCATCCAACCGGCAACTGCAGTGATCAAAACCTGATTTCCAAGTAAATCTTCCCAAAATGTCATGGTTTCCTCCGTCTTATGCAGCGCTCTTCTTTCCAAAACCAAATAAGATCCAACGCTTGATCCTGGCCATTGTTTCGATCAGACCGCAAAATTTATCCGAATAAATGATCACCATTCCCTCAAGACTTTTGGGAGGGATGGGTGTCAGCGGCCACATATGGCGTAAAATCATATCTTTCTCTTTTTCTGTAAGTTCAAAATATTTTACTGCATTATTTAATGCAGTCCGGGGATGAGTATAGCCATGAAAGTGCTCCCCAGTTTCCTTTGCATGAGTATGCCAGTCATACAAAAACAAGTCGTGAAGGAGACCGGCTCTTGCGACTGCCTTATAATCCCAGCCCCTTTTCCTGCAGATGCAGTATCCCATATAGGATACCTTAATGCAGTGGGCTTTACAGGTAGTGTCTCCATGCTGCATATAATCGTCCATGGACTGAAATACCGGACTTTCTATAATGTCCCTGACACAGTCCATATAATCCGTATCTTCACAATAATCTTCCCGTTCTACCCAGGAAGGATCTTCTGCCCATCGGATTGCTTCTTCTTTTTCTTCCCGGGTCAAATGCATGTTTTCCATCCTTGTTCTAACGCTTCTTTCCTGATCCATGGCCGGCTCAATAGCCAATCAGCCAGTCATAAAGTTCCTGATATTTCATGGCTGAAGTTTTCCATGAGTAATCCTTTGCCATGGCGCGGTCAATGATCTTGTTCCACTCACGCTTCTTATCGTAGTAAATTCCTTCCGCGTACCGGATGATTCCTAACATCTCGTGAGCGTTATAATTGGAGAAGGAGAAGCCGGTCCCCCGGTTCTCAAACTCATTATACGGCTCAACCGTATCCTTTAAACCGCCGGTTTCCCGCACGATAGGTACCGTACCGTACCGGAGAGCCATAAGCTGGCTCAGCCCGCATGGCTCAAACAGGGACGGCATAAGGAATGCATCACATGCGGCGTAAACCTTATGGGACATTGCCTCCGAATAATAAATATTGGCGGAAACCTTATCCTGGTATTTCCACGCATAATGGCGGAACATATTCTCATACCGTTCTTCCCCGGTTCCAAGGACTACAAGCTGAATATCATCGCTGCACAGCTCATCGATTACACACTGAACCAGATCCAGTCCTTTCTGGTCTGTCAGTCTGGAAACAATACCGATCATAAACTTCTTGTCATCCTGATTCAGTCCAAGCTCCTGCTGCAAAGCCTGCTTATTCTTCACCTTTTCCTTGCGGAAATTCTTCAAATTATAGTTCTTTTCAATATACTGATCGGTTTCCGGATCAAACTCCTCATAATCAATGCCATTGACAATTCCCCGGAGGCTGCCTGCCCGTGCACGCATCAGGCCATCCAGCCTTTCCCCGTAAAACGGCATCTTGATCTCTTCCGCATAGGTATCGCTGACTGTTGTGATGGCATCGGCGTAAACAATGCCGCCCTTTAACAGATTGCCATCCTTATAAGCCTCCAGCTTATCCGGCGAAAAATAATAATCCGGCAGACAGGTAAGCTTCTGTATGGTCTTTACATCCCATACGCCCTGGAACTTTAAATTGTGAATGGTAATGATTGATTTCATGTTCCGGAAAAACTCCCCATCATGAAACCGGTCCTTTAATAAAACAGAAATAAGGGCCGTCTGCCAGTCATGGCAGTGAACCACATCCGGCTGGAAACCGATAACTGGAAGGGCCGACAAAGCCGCTCTGGAGAAGAAGCAGAACTTTTCCAGGTCATTGTACCATTCCCCATAGGGTCTGGAACCGTTATAATATTCTTCGTTATCAATAAAGTAAAAGGTAATGCCGTCATATACATACTGAAGAATTCCCACATACCTGTTCTGCCCCAGATAATCCATATAAAAGTGATCAATATAGGTCATCTGCTCTCTCAGTTCTTCCTTGATACACAGGTATTTGGGAATCATGACTCTTACATCGAAATACTCTTTATCGAAGCACTTTGGAAGGGATCCCACAACATCTGCGAGACCTCCTGTTTTAATAAAAGGTACTGCCTCTGATGCAACGAATAATATCTTCTTCATCCAAAAACCTCCCTTATCCTTTTCCCTCAGGGGTATTGCCGATTTCTTTTTAGTATACTGCATTTTAAGGAAATAAGGAAGTATCAAAATTTACAAATTAGGAAAGTTTTTTATAGTCAAGTCTTATCTTATCAGCAATTAAAGCAATAAATTCGGAATTTGTAGGCTTACCTTTGCCGGTACTTACTGTATATCCAAACAATTCGTTGATGGTATCCATCTTTCCCCTGCTCCAGGCCACCTCTATGGCATGACGAATGGCCCGTTCCACTCTGCTGGGTGTTGTCTGATGTTTCTTTGCGATGGATGGATAGAGTATCTTTGTGACAGAGGTAAGCATTTCCTGATCCTGTACGGAGATCACAATGGCATCCCTCAAATACTGATATCCCTTGATATGTGCCGGAATTCCTATTTCATGTAGCATCTGGGTTACATCATTTTCCAGATTCTGTTCCATGTATTCCGTTTTATTGACATAGGGTTTTACTTTTTTCATCCCCTGAAGGCTGGGAGCCTTCGACTTTCTCTGTCCTACCCTTCGTACCTTATCGACGATAATGTCCTTATTAAACGGTTTCATTATGTAGTAATTTGCCCCCATACGGAAAGCATCTTCAGTAATATTCTCGCTTCCTGCCGCTGTGACCATGATAAACGACGGAATCTTTGTAACCGCGCCATTTCCTCGCACCCGCTCCATTACCGATATTCCGTCCATTCTCGGCATAATCACATCCAATAAGACAACATCAGGATTCGTTTTGAGGATCATGTTATAAGCGTCTTCGCCATTATCCGCTCTTCCAACGACGTGAAAATCCTCCTCTCCCTCCAGTATATCATTCAGCAGATTCAATGTCTGCAGGTTATCATCTGCAATCGCAATACTAATTTCTGACATATTGATACTCTCCTTCTGATTCTTCAAAATAGATTAAAACTAGTGTAAAGCCATTATAGTCTTGCCCTGGCTCATGCCGCAATGGGATTCTATCGCATTATTCGACAATAGGATCTGCTTTTTAAGTAATTTTCCGGAACACTTTTTTTCCTTTGATGCGTCAAAGGTCGAAAAGCCCTACCCCGGTTCCAAGCCTTGCCGCCCCTTTTATTTTTCAACGGTGTTGAAAATTGAAACTCCTTGTCGGCAAAAAAATCCCTAATTTTTCCATCCCACGATTCCTATATTATCACATTATAATTACCTTGAAAAGCATAATTTATAAAATAAAGGTTTTCCTGTAACTTAAATTACTACATTTCGACTATTAATTAAAATATATCTGTATATTTATTGTGAATAACTTCTGAAAATAATATTTTTTCTCTAAAATCCATTGTAATTATTATTATTTATACAAAAATGTGAAAAAAGAAAAGAACGGCGCCGTAACTATTTACGATTCTGTTCTTTTCTTTCCTGGCTTTTAAATCAGTGATTGATCATGTTTTCGATAAATATTCCATACCCTCTTGTTGAGTCCTGGATGAATACATGGGTTACGGCTCCTATCAGCTTTCCATCCTGCATAATCGGGCTTCCTGACATGCCCTGTACGATTCCGCCTGTCAGGGCCAAAAGGTCGGGATCCGTGACCTTAATCACCATTCCTTTGCTTTTATGAGTGGTGGAATAATCCACACGCTGGATCTCAATCTCATAATCCCGCACCTTTCCTGAGACATCGCTGCGGATGTAGGCTGTTCCCTTCTTCACATCCTGCCGGTAACCAATGGGAATGGCATCCTGTCCCATACTCTGCTTAAATCTCTCATTTACGTTTCCAAATATTCCTTCTTCTGTATTGGCGGTAATGGTTCCCAGAGTGGAGCCTGGACCATAATAGATGATGCCGCTCATTACTCCCGGCTTTCCAAAGGTTCCCTTTTCAATTCCAAGAATTGCGGTTTCATAAAGAGCTCCATCCGTAATCTGGACCACATTACCGGTATCACTGTCACTGATTCCATGGCCCAATGCGCCGAACTGTCCGTTCATATCCACATAAGTCATGGTACCAATTCCCTGAGTGTCATCCCTGACCCAGACTCCCAGCTTGTAGGTTCCGTCTTCCGCTTCCGTAGGATTCATTTTTACATCAATGGTGTCTCCGTTCCGTCTGACTTTCAGCACTGCTTCGGAGGAGCCGATCTTACCAAGCTCATTCATCAGAGTTTCCTTGTCTTTTAAAGGGGTTCCATTAATAGCCTCAATGTAATCACCTGATTGCAGAACCCCAAAAGCCGGTTCCACGACCATTCCGTCCTTTTTTGTTACATCTCCGGTACCAATCACCATGATGCCGTCAGATTTTAAGTAGATTCCAATGGGAGTGCCGCAAGGAACGGCGTATTTGGTATCTACTACATTCACCTGTATGTCCTTTAACTGGATCCATCCAAAGAGCTTCAGCCCCAGCTTATAGCTTCCCTGGTTTTCCGAATACAGGGAAAATGGCTGGTTTACCTGAAGGTGGATATTATCGGAAGGAATATTTGATCCGTTATTTAATACCACTTCCTCGCTGTCGGAATAGAGCGTCACATCAAAAGGCATGGAGAAATGAAACTGCTCTTCTTCCTGTGCAACGATATTCAGCTTATCGGGAATTACCCGTTTCATATAGAACCAGGAAAATCCGATGCAAAAGATCAGGCTGATCCAGAACGCTCTTACTATAAATTTATGAAGTTTATTTTTTCCCATCTCGCATACCTCCTTAGGTGAATGAAAGGAGACAATTTTTTGCTCCTTTCTTAGTATGTGAGAAATTGTTTAAATCACACTGTCATATTTTAGTTGTAACTATTTTCTTTGGGTGGCAGTTATTCAATAGAATGAAAATCTTTTTAAGCCTTATGACCAGTCTGGCTGAACAATTCAAAATTAATAATTTTAAAAAAGATATTATGGATATTCTTCTTATCTACTATTATGATCTCCGTTTTTTTATTGATTAAACAGTAAAAGCTGATTTAAAAATGTACAAAAACAGTTGTCTAAAATAGTTTTAATAAAGGCTTTTCCACTTATCCCTTTTGTTTCCATTCCCTTCTGTACCGATTTTTATGGAGTGAAATTTTGAATAAATCCAGAAAAGGAATGCCCTTTTCGAAAATCCATTTGCAGGTATCCCAGACCCCTATTACTTTTTGTAAACAGGTAATCATTACAAAATTTTGTGGAATTATTTCAGGAAATATAGTATGATTTTCTGATAAAGCAAAAGCTGATATATGGTAAATTATATATTTTGCGATATAAAAAATATCTTAAAGAAAAGGTGTTTAAAATATAATGAATGCAGAACAGATGTGGAATAAATTTGTGGCTGAAAATCAAGTCAGAGAAACAGAATATCAATCATGGGCCTTTGGCGCCGCTGCTGATGAGCTGGCAGAATTGGTATTGAGAGGCATTAAAACCGGAACAGCCTCTGCATATCCTTTATATGAAGAGGAGAACGAAGCACTGCCAAAAGAAGGAGATTATAGTGTTATTCTTAATTCAAAGGGTGAGGCGGTATGTATCATTAAAACAACGAAGGTTTATATCGTTCCATTTAGAAAAGTTTGTGCGGATCACGCCTGGAAAGAAGGCGAAGGCGATGGTTCGCTGGAATATTGGAGAAAAGTGCACGTTGAGTTTTTTAGTAAATGCATGGCTGAAACCGGAAAATTATTTGATGAAGATATGCCTGTAGTATGCGAAGAATTTAAATTAGTATATAAACCATAAAATCCAGGTTTTTGACGGATTAATGGGCGGCATAACTGTTGTGGAGGACTGCAAAATGGCGGTGGAAAATCGATATTTATCAGATATCGAAACCATATTATCTCATAGACATGACAATGGAGCTGACCTTTGGGCAACTCCCGACAAACGGCTTTTGAAAGGTTCGCCGTTTTCAACTTTTGATAGTGTGCTTTATTTATCGGAACTTGGAATGTCACTTAAAGATCCTGTTTTAAAAGCGGCTGCTGATTTGATTTTCAGTGTGTGGCAGGATGACGGGCGTTTCAAAATACGACAGCCGTTTCCTTGAAGCATTTGAAAAATTGAAATCTAAAACAGTAAACGGTCAAATCATAGTTGAGCGCGTAGTTCCTAAATTGGCAAAGCTCTCCTTCTGCAAAAAAGGCGAACCTAGCCCATTAGCAACAAAACATTATAATGAAATTTTAGAAAATCTCAATAAATAGCGGGCAGGAAAGCTTCGAAATGTAGGCAGACAGTAAAAGAAAGTGCCGCAATCCTTCATAAACATAATGTTTATAAGGTTTGCGGCATTTTGAAGCATATTTGCAAAAGGTCAAAGGGTTATCTGCCCTCTTTTGCCAGCCGCTTCATTTCCCTTGCATTGGCTCTCACTGCCTCGGTTATCTCTGCGCCGCCCAAAAGCCTTGCCAGCTCCTCCACCATCTCTTCCCCGCTCAAAGGGTGTATGGAAGTGGCCGTCCTGCCCTCTTCCACTGCTTTCGCGATCTCGTAATGGCAGTCAGCCATGGCAGCGATCTGGGGCAGATGGGTGATGCAGATCACCTGATGGTTCCCGGCAATGTAAGCCAGCTTTTCCGATACCTTCTGGGCCGTGCGCCCGCTGATTCCGGTGTCGATCTCGTCAAAAATCAAAGTCGGTATGTCATCGGTATCCGCCAGCACAGTCTTAATGGCCAGCATGATCCTGGACAACTCACCACCGGAGGCTACCATGCCCAAAGGCTTTAAAGCCTCTCCCGGGTTCGTGGAGATCAAAAACTCCGCCTCGTCAAAGCCGTTAGCTGTATAATGGCCAAGGCGCGAAAACTCCATGGAAAATTCCACATTAATGAAATTTAAGTCCTTAAGTCCTTCCCTTATCTTCTCTGTCAGTTCCTTAGCCGTATGCTTTCTCATGTCAGATAATTGTTCAGAAAGAAGCTCCAGACGGTCTGAAACCTTTTGCAGTTCTTCTGCCGTCCTTTTTCTGGCCCCGTCATAATCCTCCAACTCTTCCAGGCGTTTTTGTTTTTCTTCCAGGTTCTTAAAAATCTGTTTTATGCTTCCTCCGTATTTTGCTTCCAGATTTTGCAGGACGTCAAGCCGCTCCTCTAGCTGCCTGTATTCATCTTCGTCAAAGGACATGTCATCCATGTAAGAGGTTATTTCCCGGCTGATGTCGCTTAAAATGGAATCCGCATCAAAAAGCTGGTCCCTTATGGCAGAGAGCCTGTCATCATAGGAAGCAACTCCTTCCACTTCTTTTAACGCACGGCTGATGAAATCCGTATGGGCAGCGGAATAGGCAATGGAAAGGCTTTCGGTTATTTTTTTTGCATTTAAAAAAAGGCGGTATCTGGAGGACAGTTCTTCCTTTTCCCCTTCCTTTAGTCCGGCATTCTCGATTTCTTCTATCTCGTAGCGGATAAAGTCCATTTCCCTGAGCCTGGCATCCTCATCAAGGAGGAAGGAGGAAAGGCGGTCTTTTAACCGGACATATTCCCGATATGTATCTGCAATATTCTCTTTTAGCTCATGGGACTTTTTCTCCTGGTAGCGGTCCAGAATCTCAAGATGTTTTGATTTGTAGAGTAAAGACTGATGTTCATGCTGTCCATGAATATCAATGAGAAGGCCCGTAATATCCCGCAGTTTTCCTGCGGTCACTGTTTCATCATTTATTTTGCTTAAGCTTCTGGAGGGCATGATCTTCTTTGAAATGATTACAGTACCATCTCCATCCGGATAGACATCAAACGCTTTTAACAGGCGGACCTTTTCTGGATCACTGACCGTAAAGATCAGCTCAATATAGGCGTATTCCGCGCCCTTTCTAATGATATCCTTTGGCGTCTTGCCCCCCAGGGCAATGGTAACCGAACCGATAATAATGGATTTACCGGCTCCGGTTTCGCCGGTCAGGACATTAAAGCCCTGTCCAAATTCCACATCGGCTTTTTCGATCAGGGCTAAGTTCTTTACGTGTAATTCTGAAAGCATGGCGGCCTCCTTTATCCCGTAATGAGTTTTTTTAGTTTGTCCATCATAAGTATGGTGTCATCGGCGCTTCGAATGGCGCACATGATGGTATCGTCCCCTGCAATGCAGCCTACCATCTCACTGAAACTAAGGGCATCAAGGGCTGCTGCCACCGCCATAGCCATGCCGGATACAGTCTTAACGACCAGAATATTCTGTGCCATGTCCATGGTTAAAAAGCCATCCCGCAGGATCCGGATGTATTTGTCACTGAAGGAGCCCTGATTTTGAAGCACCATATACCTCTGTTTTCCTGACTCAGACTGAACCTTTGTAAGCTTCAGTTCCCTGATGTCTCTGGAAACCGTGGCCTGAGTGACTGCAAAGCCTGCCTGATTCAAATAATCGGCCAGCTCCTCCTGTGTTTCAATCTCGTGTTTTCCAATAAGTTCCACAATCTTGCTGTGTCGTTCCAGCTTCATAGTGCCCCTCCCTATATACCAGCCATCTTGTTGCGCAGGTTATCTAAAAATGATATGTTCTTCAGCTTTATCAGAATGGTCTTAATATCCGCCCGGCGAATCTCGATGCAATCGCCTGGATAAAGCTCTGTGGAAGTATCTCCGTCAAATACCGCAGCCTGGCTTACTCCCTTTTTCCCTGTCATCTCGATCTGGATCCAGTCATCTGCGGAAAGGACAATGCTTCTTGTTCCCAGGGCATGGGAACAGATGGGAGTCAGGACCACCATTTTAGAATCCGGGACAATGATCGGACCTCCTGCGGAAAGATTATAAGCGGTGGAACCGGTAGGCGTTGCCGCAATGAGGCCATCCGCCCGGTATTCATTTAAGAATTCCTGGTTTACATAAACCTTAAATTGAAGCATCTTCAGCTGCTCACTTCTGGTTACGACGATTTCATTTAAGGCAATATCCTGGCAGACAGCCGTTCCCTTCCGGTAAATACAGCCGTCTAACATCATCCGTTCTTCCAGCTTATAATCATTGGCAAGAAGAGCGGAAAGAGCGTCATTGATATCCTCTGTGCGGGATACCTGGGTCAGATACCCAAGGGTCCCCCGGTTGATCCCAATCATGGGGATATTCCGTCCTGCCAGGTCTCTGGCTGCCTGTATAAGGGTCCCGTCGCCGCCTAACGTAATGAGGCACTCCGTCTCTTCCGGCACCATGGCAGCATCGGTATAATGGCTTTTCCCCTTCTGTTTTTCCCGGTCTTCTCCTCCGATCAGGCAGACCGCCCCATGGCCGGTAAGATAGTCACGAATGGCTTTTGCAGTCTCTCTGGCTCCCTCTTTATCAGGATTCATGATTACATAAAAATACTTCATAATAATACTCCTTAAAGATACTGGCTGACCGCTTTCGCGTCATGTCAAGTTCCCGTGGGCCTCGTTTACGATCTTTTCCGGATCAAGGTCAACTTCCGGGCAAGACTCTCCTGACTGGTGATTCTTAAGATGAAGAAGGTACTCAATATTCCCTTCCGGTCCCTTAATAGGGGAATATTCCAGATGAAGCACTTGAAACCCTATGCTTAAAGCATGGGAAATAACCATCTGGATCACTTCCAGATGGACAGACTTCTCTCTTACCACACCTTTTTTCCCCACCTTTTCCCGGCCGGCTTCAAACTGGGGCTTTATAAGGCAGACCACCTCCCCTTCATCCGTAAGAAGGGCTTTCACAGGTCCCAATACCTTTGTCAGGGAAATAAAAGAAACATCAATGGAGGAAAATTCTATTGGGTCAGCAATATCCTCAGGAGTAACGTAACGGATATTGGTCTTTTCCATACATACCACACGCTCATCGTTCCGAAGCTTCCAGGCAAGCTGGCCGTGACCGACATCCACCGCATAAACCTTAATGGCACCGTTTTGAAGCATGCAGTCCGTAAAGCCTCCTGTGGAGGATCCTACATCCATGCATACCTTGCCTTCCAGGACCACGTCAAAATGAGTCATGGCTTTTTCAAGCTTTAAGCCGCCGCGGCTCACGTACGGCAGAGTGTTTCCTCTCACCTCAATCGTTGCATTTTCCTCAAATGCGGTACCTGCTTTGTCCTCCTTCTCGCCGTCCACATAGACGATTCCAGACATAATGACAGCTTTTGCCTTTTCCCTGGATTCAGCCAGTCCCTGCTTTACTAAAAGCACATCCAACCGTTCTTTCATTTCTTTTTTATTTCCCCTGTTTTATCTTTATATTTTTTCCATTCGGCATTCTGGCGCTCCATATCAAGATATTCCTTTTTGAGCCTCCATATGATAGAGTCGCTGTCAATCCCCAGCCCCTTCCGAAGCAGGGATACGTTGCCATGCTCCACATAGGAATCCGGCAGAGCGATATTCATGACCTTTACATGCGGATAATTCTCGTGGATATAGGCGGTGACCCCGGGACCAAATCCTCCCTGAAGGACATTTTCTTCCATTACCGCTATGAGCCAGTGCTTCTTTGCCAGACGGTCCACCAGCTCCCGGTCAAAGGGCTTTACAAAGCGGCCGTTGGCCAGAGTACAGTTCCAGCCTTCTGCCTTCAGCTTTTGCCTTACATGCTCTCCCGTGCTCACCATGCTGCCCACTGCCAAAAGAGCAATATCCTTTTCCTCATAGAGCATCTCTCCCTTGCCATATTCAATGGGAGTGCGAAAGCTCTTTAAGCCCTGATAAGCCTCTCCTCTCGGATATCGCACCGCAAATGGGCCATTGTAGGACAGGGCGAACTCCATTCCATCCATAAGCTCCCATAAATTTTTCGGCGCAAACACACTCATATTAGGGATTGCTGTTAAATAGGATAAGTCAAAAATCCCCTGATGGGTCTCCCCGTCGCTGCCAACAAGCCCTGCCCTGTCAATGGCAAAGACTACAGGCAGATTCTGGATGCACACATCATGAAGGATCTGGTCAAAGCCCCGCTGCAAAAAAGACGAATAAACGGCCACAACCGGCTTTAAGCCGCCTGCCGCCATTCCGGCTGCAGAAGTCACCGCATGCTCCTCTGCAATCCCCACATCAAAAAAGCGGTCGGGATACAGACGGGAAAAACGCTTTAAGCCTGTCCCATCCGGCATGGCTGCCGTAACCGCCACAATTCTATTATCTTTCTCAGCCAGTCGGCAGATCGTTTTGGAAAACACATCCGTATAGCTGGGATTCTTCTTCTTCTTTTTTGGCTCCCCGGTGATGACATCAAAAGGATCAACCCCGTGGAACTTTGAGGGATTCCTCTCTGCAGGAGCATATCCCTTGCCTTTTTGAGTGATCACATGGACCAGCACGGTATGGGGCAGCTTCTTTGCCTCCCGAAGGGTCCTGGAAAGGGCCTTTATATTATGGCCGTCCACCGGGCCAAGATAGGTGATCCCCATATTCTCAAACAGCATCCCAGGTATGAGCAGCTGCTTAATGCCGTTCTTTGTCCTGCTGATCTTATCAATGATCTGGTCTCCTACAACCGGAATCCGGGACAGCACGTTGGTCACGTGTTTTTTTAAGTCCAGATACCCTTCTCCGGTGCGGATGCTGTTTAAATAGGTAGACATACCTCCTACATTTTCTGAGATGGACATATTGTTATCGTTGAGAATGATAATGAAATTCTTGTTCATTCTGGCCGCATTGTTCAAAGCCTCATAGGCCATGCCGCCTGTTAAGGCGCCGTCTCCGATGACGGACACCACAAAATGATCCTCTTCCAGCACATCCCTTGCCTGGGCCAGTCCCAGTCCGGCTGAAATGGAAGTGGAGCTGTGTCCGGTATCAAAGGCATCACAAGGACTTTCCTTTCTCTTGGGGAAGCCGCTCATGCCGCCGTACTGCCGCAGGTCGTCAAATTCCTCTCTCCTGCCGCTTAATATCTTATGAGTATAGGACTGATGTCCTACATCCCAGATAACCTTATCCTTTGGCAGGTCAAAAGCAAGGTAAATGGCCATGGTCAGCTCTACCACTCCTAAGTTAGAAGCCAGATGGCCGCCTGTTATGCTTATTTTCCCTACCAAAAAGTCACGGATTTCCTGACTTAAAATATCAAGCTCCTGCTTTGTCAGTTTTTTGATATCCTCAGGCCCGTTAATTAATTCCAGCATCATATTCTTATCAGATCCTTTATTTGCCTTATGGTTCAGCCATGCAGAAACCTTTGTGCGTATGAGCTTGCTCACTAAGTACAAATGATGAAAATGGCTCTGCATAGCTGAACTGCGGCTTACTTTTCCCGGTTTACCAGCATACGGATCAGCTCTTCCAGAAATTCATTCTGCCCTGGAAGCTCATGGAGGCAGGAAACCGCCTCTTCCGAAATCTTTTCCACATCCTGCTTCGCCTTTTCTAGTCCCTCCAGGGTTACATAGGTGGTCTTATGGTTCTTTTCATCGCTGAGTACAGGCTTTCCAAGCACCTCTTCGCTGCTGGTCAGATCCAGGATATCATCCTGTATCTGAAATGCCTTCCCAAGACAGGAGGCCATTTTTTCCACCATTTTCACCTGTTTTTCATTTCCTCCGCCAAGAACGGCTCCGATCATCATGGCGGCCTCTATAAGCGCTCCGGTCTTCAGACGGTAAATGAAATCAAGCTTTTCCCTTGGAATGGGCTTTCCTGCCAGCTCCACATCAACGGTCTGACCGCCTATCATTCCAAAGATTCCTGTTTTTTCTGCTAAAATCCCCATGCACCTGGCCACCAGATCCGGTCTGTCCGTCATGGAAAGAGCCTTTGCACCTGTCTCCATGGAGTAAATGAGCAGGCCGTCTCCTGCCAGCACCGCCATGTCATAGCCGAACTTGACCCATGCCGTAGGAAGTCCCCGGCGCAGGGTATCATTATCCATGCAGGGAAGGTCATCGTGGATCAGGGAGGAGGTGTGAATCATCTCAATCGCCGCCATAAAAGGCTCAATCTCTTTTCCCTGGCCGCCGAATAAGCGGTAGGTCTCTT
This sequence comes from Hungatella sp., assembly GCA_031270005.1. Lineage (GTDB taxonomy): Bacteria > Bacillota > Clostridia > Lachnospirales > Lachnospiraceae > Lacrimispora. Next base: position 33,821 of record JAISYJ010000109.1, read on the forward strand.
CCATCAGCATGGGACGAAGCCTCTTTCCTCCGGCCCGGACGCTGTAATCCATTGCCGCCAGCACCGTACTCTGATAGCCCTCCACTGGAGGCAGGTAGTTTTCTACAACACGCCCAACTTCTTCTGTACGGGCAGAAAACATTTCATTAAAGTTCATGTTCCTCACCATTTTCCTCTAACACGATCATCTTTTTTTCAACTTTATCTATTTTTTCATTGCAGAACTTTACCAGCTTCATGCCGGTCTCATAATACTGGAAGGATTCCTCCAGAGAACTCTCTCCGCTTTCCAGTTTTTTAATGAGCTCTTCCAGCTCCCCAAATGTCTCTTCAATGGTTTTTTCTTTTTTTGCCGCCATAAATCAGGTTCTCCTTATTTCCTGTTTCCATGAACTTCGTCACGCCGGCTGCCAAATTAACCGGATTCCGCCGGGGTAACACGGGAAACCACAGCCTCCATGCTTCCATCCTTAAGCCTCAGCCCTATCCTGTCACCGGCTTTTACCTGCTTCACGGAATCGATCCGCTTGTCTTTTTCATCGGTCACAAAACCGTAACCGCCGCCCATCCTCTTTAAAGGGGATTCTGCTTCCAGGCGGCTGATGAAAAGTTCCAGCCTGTGCCTGTCCCGGACTGCCTGCTTTTCTATGAGCTGTTTTATGCGAAGCTTTCCTTCTTCCAACCTTGCACGGTCTAAAGCCGCCTTGGACAGAATAAGGCTTTTCAGCTTGTCCTCCATGTCCACAAGCCTTTGCCTGCTTTCATGGATACTTCGCCTGGGGTCATATAGTTTCAGCTTTAAAGCGTACTGGTTCCCATGGAACCGGCAGCGTTCCAGCTTTCTTTCCATGGTCCTTAAAAGGGTGCGGCCGTACATCTCTGCCTGCTCCTCAAACAGGCTGTAATCAAATACAGCCAGCTCTGCGGCGGCTGAAGGCGTGGGGGCACGCATGTCCGCCACATAATCAGTAATGGTCACATCGGTTTCATGGCCTACGGCAGAGATCACAGGCGTGGTGCAGTTAAAAACAGCCCTTGCCACAACTTCCTCATTAAATGCCCACAAATCTTCAATGGAACCGCCGCCCCTGCCTACGATCAGAACATCAAGCCCCATCTGGTCCAGGGTTTCGATTCCTTTTACAATGCTCTCCTTTGCGCTCTCCCCCTGGACAAGGGCCGGGTAGAGATAAAGCTGCACATAAGGGTTTCGTCTGGCCGATATATTCATTATATCCCGGATGGCTGCTCCCGTGGGAGCTGTCACGATTCCTACGGTTTTCCCGTACTTTGGAATGGGTTTCTTATATTCAGGGGCAAACATCCCCATCTCTTCCAGTTCATCACGGAGTTTCTGGAACCTTTCAAACAGGTCACCGATTCCTTCCTTTGTGATCTCCTGGGCATAGAGCTGGTATCTTCCGTCCCGCTCATAAACCTCCACGCTGCCCTTTACAACCACCTGCTGCCCTTCCTCCAGCTTAAAAGCAAGACCCTTCCTGTGACCGGCAAACATCACTGCCGCCATAGACGATTTCCCGTCCTTTAAGGTAAAGTAAATATGGCCGGAGGTATGGTACTTGCAGTTGGAGACTTCGCCCTTAACGGAAATCCGGTTCAGTGCAAAATCCTGGGCAAACATATTCTTAATATAGGCATTGACCTGGGTTACGGAATACACACTTGCCATATACTACACCAGCTTTGCAAGGACTCCGTTAATAAATGCCGGAGCTTCATTCCCGCCGTACTTTTTAGCCAGTTCCACAGCCTCATTGATGGCTACCTTTTCCGGCACATCTTCATCAAATAAAATCTCATACAGAGCCAGGCGGAGAATGGTAAGTTCAGCCTTACCCATACGCTTTGTCTTCCAGCCTTCGGCTACTTCGTTGATCTTTGAATCCAGTTCAGGGATTCTGACCATAACGGACTCTGCCCTTTCTCTTAAATAAGCAGCATTTTCTTCACTCATATCCACATCATGGATGATCTCTTCCACGCCCTCAGCGTTTAAATCATCCTCTTTTGGTTCCTCAAAATATTGAATAAGCTGCCCTGTCTTCTCCTCTGCTGGATAAAAATCCGCACAAAAGAGCATTTTAAAGCAGTGTTCGCGCATTTTACTTCTGGTCATTTCCCATGGTCCTCCTATTGGTGATTTTCTGGACATTTGGAATTATTATACCTTACCAGGGTTTTTTATACAATAGAAACTTTGCTATTCTCCAAAAACCGACAGATATTATCAAGCACCTTTTGGCTTAAAAGCTCAAAGGCCTGCCTGGTTCTCCCGGCCGAAGCATTGACGCAAAACACCTTGGGATGCTTTAAAAGCTCTCCATCTCCGGCAGCTCCCGCTGTATCGCAGGCAAACCGGTTGTCTCCGGCATCCAGCCAGTTTTTTAAATCCTCCGGTTCAAAGGCAGGCCCAATGGACGTATTAAACAGGATCTTTCCATTTCCAAGCCTCTTAAATTCTTCCTCGTGCAGAAGGATCACATTCTTATTCAAGCAGGTAAATACCACTTCGCTGCTCTCTAAAAGCTCTCCTAAGGGGCGGTACCCTATTCCCTTTTCCTCGTACTGGGGTTTTCTGCTTCTGCTGTAATAGGAAACATCCGCTCCCAGAAGCTTTAAAGCATTTCCTACCATCCCGCCGGAAACACCCATTCCTACAATTCCTGCCTTTAATCCGGTGATTTCTACCGGCATATCCTTCCACATGGGCCTGTCATATCCATGAAGAAAGCGCACCAGCTCACAGATTGCATATTCCACCACTCCAACATCGCCGTAATCGCGGATCCCGTAAACCGTAATTCCGTGCTGTTCCGCATAAGCGATATCAACGTTTGCGCTTTCCTTTGAATAAAGGCTGCAGCACATTCCCACATACCTGATATTCGGACATCTTTCAAAGACATGCTGGCTGATCCTGGAGGTATAGCTTAAAAGCACCCCATCCGCATCTCCGATTCTCCTTACGATCTCATCGTCATCACTGGGAATATCCTCGTACATCACAACCTGTTTTGCATAGCGGAAAAGCTCTTTCTCCGCTTCTTCCACCAAACTCACCGGCTCTATGGCAACCAGCTTCTCAAACATCTTCTTATCCTCCTGTAAAGCGGATATTTACAATCCGCGGACTTATTTGATTGGGTCAAGCAGATATTCGCAATCCGCGTCCCTACTTGATCCGGTTAAAACACGATCGGTGACACAATATTCTGCAGAACAGCCACCACACTCCAGCCGGCAATGGCACTGGTGCCTGAATAAATATCCACAACAGCCTTCACGCCATCAATTTCCGCAGTGATCTTATGATCATCTCCAACCATTCCCGGAACACTGTGAATATTTACCCTGGTTTTCTCCGGTCCGACAGTTGCAAGGGAAGACGCTACCGCAACATTTACCTTTGTAGGAAGAAGCCCGATCGCTTCTTTTGCATTGCCGTCAAACACCATGGTGCTTTCTTCATCGGTCATTAAATGTTCCTCAAAAAGAGGGGTATTTCTCAAGGATTCCGGTCCTTTTCTTGTCTCGATCCCGGCTGTGGCCTCTCCCATGAGAGAAACCGTACGGAGCACATCAAAGCCGCCCACCGCTCCTGATGCGATGTGCACCCTGGTATTATGTTTAACGGCCGTGGCCTTCACTTTTTCATAAAATTCCTTGTCCGCAAAAGCGCCAATGGACAGCACAATGAGATTGCAGCCATTTGACAGGATCTTCTCTGCCATTTCCTTAACCGAAGCCCCGGATGCCGCCTCAGCGATGTAATCCGGTTTTAATTCCAGCAGTTCATCGATTCCAGAACAGGAGCTGCAGCAAACTTCCTTAGCAAGGGCATCTGTCTTTTCCTTTGTCCTTCCAACGATCCCAACCAGCTCATACTCCGGCAATAAGCCATCTCTCCATGCTCCTGCAATAATCCCTCCAAGATAACCGTTTCCAACAATTCCAAGTCTAAGCTTATTCATGCTTTTCTCCTTTTAGTAATTTTAAAAACATTAAATTTCATTATACCTGAAATTAACAGGACTTTCAAGGAGTGCCGGACCCCATGGTTTTTCCTTAGAGCTTAAAGCTGGAATGTAAACTGATTCTTCCCTTTTCTCTTTGCCTGATACAATGCCTGATCAGCCCGTCTTAAAATGGCATCGTATTCCGTCTCATTGTCTCCTACCAGGGTAATCCCAATGCTTGCATGTATGGTTCCGGAGGCGTGGAATGCATTTAATATCCGTCTTGCAATGGCCTCAGGCTGTTTTCTTCCGCCTAAGCCGTACAGCCAGACGCAGAACTCATCTCCCCCAAAACGGACGATCACATCCTCTTCTCTTGTACAGGCGCTTAAAATCCGCCCTGCCTGGGTCAAAACCAGATCTCCCTTATGATGGCCGAAGGTGTCATTAATCTTCTTGAAATCGTCAATATCAAGAAACATGCAGGCATAAAACCTCTTTTTCCCTCCGCCTTTCATTCTCTGTTCCACCAGTTTTCTGGCTGTTTCTCTGGTATAAACGCCTGTTAAATAATCTTTTTGCGCCCGTTTCGTTTCCTTTTTCCGTAAATAGATAATACAAATAAGAAGAAAGACCGTACAGGCCACCATGGCCGCTGAGCTTGCAATAAAGATATCCGACCGTCTTCTGATCTTGTAAAGAGAGCTATCATAGCCTTCCGCTTCCACCAGGGAAGCCACAATCCAGTCTTCAACTCCCGCAGGCTGATAAGAAAGAATCGTTCTGCTGCCCCCCTGATAGCAGGTGACATATCCGGAAGATCCGCTTTCCACCGTCTTTTCCATCTGCTCCAAAGATTGTCCATCCCTAAATTCCATGGTTTTCAGTATATCAAAAACATTGACATAATTTTCGTACCCAGGAAAGGGGGCTACCAGTTCTCCTGATTTTGTGAAGACCAGACTGGCACCATTGGGGCCTGGCTCTGTACTATTTAGATACTTCCCCAGTTCTTCAGAGGTATACTCCATACATACCGCCCCTTCTGCCCTGCCCCTTCTTATGACCGGAACCGTCAGAGCAATTCCGCCCAGCCCGTTAAAATCTTCCGAAGGCAGCCTGGAAACACTGTTTTCTCCCTTTAATGCCCTCTGATAATCAATGCGTGCAGAAACATCCTGGGATTCATTGTTTCCATAATACATGATTCCCTGGCTATCGGAAATTCCAAACCGTAAGCCCTCTCTTTTAAGGGTATCTGTTTTTTCCTGCCATTTCTCTTTTTCCGTTCCCTCCGGCAGATCACTGTATGCAGAAAACACCTCCAGCATTTCAAACCTTTCCCGGATCATTCCCTGTAGATAGGCTGATGCCTGGTCATTCTCCCTCTTTAAATCCTGGTAAGTCTGTTCTGCCAGGCTTTTTTCCACCTCTCTGAAATAATAAATGTTTAAAGCGAATATCCCCATAATTACCGATACCACCAGACCAAACAAAGTCATAACCCTTACCGAGTAGCGGTCTTTCTCCCTATCAGTCATCATATATGAAAACACCTGTCCTTTAAGTATTCTTTGATATATTTGGAGTTCATTCAATATTTTTTCTCATTTGAACGCAAAGAAAAGCGGGGGCCTGAACCTTTTCCCGGTTCGCCCCCGCGATAGACCTTTTTCATCTATTTATTCTCTTCCAATGCTACACCGGCAATCCGGATGTTTACATCCAGAACCGTCAAGCCTGTCATGTTCTCAATGGCGTTCTGCACCTTCTCCTGGACCTTCTCACTGACGGTAGGTATGCTGTAACCGTATTTGATGTTTAAGGACAAATCCACGGATACATGTTCTTCTGTCAGCTCCACCTTAACACCCTTGGATAAATTTTTCATGCCCAGCTTTGCCACCAGCTCATTGGTGATATTGCCAGCCATGGAATCCACACCTTCTACCTCGGTTGCTGCAAGACCTGCAATGATAGCCACTACATCGTCTGCAATCTGTACTTCGCCAATTTTATCTTTTTCATATACCTTGTGAGTATTTCTGCTTTCCATTTCTGCCACAGCGATTCCCTCCTGTACTCATATTTGTATACTAATGAACCAACTGGATATGCAGGCATATCCGCCTGATTCACAAGCTGGAGATTGAAAGATGTCTTACTTTCAACCATTTAGGTTCTGGAATCATTATAGCAAAACTGTCCACAGTTTGCAAAGGCTTTTTACTCTTCCAGTTTCATAAGGGTGATTACGATATTTTCCGCCCCTACTTCTGTTTTTCTCTTAACGATGTCCTCAATCTGAGCACGCTGAGGATCTGTAATGCTGGAAGCGTTGATGACAACATCCACTTTCCCGCTGGAAATGCTGACCACTGGATCTGCAAATCCTTTGGCAAGGAGAAGGGTTTCTGCCGCATTTTCCTTTTCAGCAATAGCCGTCATATCTATCATTTCCTGAATGGCCTGCTGCTTTGCGGCTTCCTCAATGTTAGGATTGTTGATCAGGTTCATTAAGGTATCCTTATTCTTTGCCCTTACCTGCTCTCTGTTTAACTGTACGCTGGATATGTATTCTGATACGTTCATTCCGCTGGTAAGCACCGCTTCTCCAGGGTTGTCAAGGCCGGTTGGGGCTGCCTGTGTCTCATTTGCTGCCAGATCTACAGATCCATCGCTTTCTAAAGCTGTATCCGTACTTCCTGCTGCCAGTTTATCAATATCCTCAGCATCCTGGTCAAGACTTGCAATTTCCTGACTGTTGTCACTGCCGGTAAGGGACTGGTTCTCCGCAAAAATATCTTCTTCAGAAATATCAGTCATTCCAGCCTCAAAGACGTCTGTCCCGGAAGCTGCCTCCTGCTTTCCTGCATAGTTTAAATATCCAGCGGCAGCGATCATAACGGCTAAGGTGGTGATAATAATCTGGTTTCTTCGGAACAGTTTCTTCATATCCATTTTCTTTGGGGTTTTAGGGACCTTGGGTTCATTGCTTGTTTTCCAAATTCTCATACATGACACTCCTTTTTATTCCACCCTCTTTAATACTTTTATTTTATGTGGGGGCAGGTTAAATAATGCTTCCATGGCACCGGAAATTTCAGCTTTTACCGTTGGACTGCCTCCGCCCTGGGCACTGATGATAATTCCTTCTATTTCCGGACGTATCTCCTTCTCCACAATGGGAGATGTATTTTCTCCTGAACCAGTCAGAATTGTGTTTTCCTTGCTTTCTGCGCTGGTGATCTTTCTGGTTCCTCCGGAGCTGTCCTTTTCCTCAGTAGATGAATCCGAACTGTCCTTATCGACCCGGAGTACCTTCTCCTCTGATGATTTCAGTACGATCATAACTTCTACCTGACCGACCCCATCCACGGTTTTTAAGATTTTCTTCACCCTCGCCTCCAATTGCTCCTCATAGGTCCGGTCTGCTCCTGCAGAGGCAGCCGCTTGTGGGTCCGCAGGCTCTGTCACAATCCCTTGCTGTAATGCCGTCTGGTTTTTGCCTTCTGCTGTCTTTTCTACCCTGGCAGCCATACCCGAACCGGAGGGAAATGTAAGGATCAGGATAATCATTCCAATCGCCAGCAGGATCAGCCATTTATCCTTTCCCATCTTCCATTTGAATTTCAATATCCTGTTCCTCCAAATCATAATATTCCGCAATCCGCCTTCTAAGACCAGAAAGCCGGGAATTTTCTTCCTGCTTCTGTTTTCTCACGTCCTCCTGTGCCTTGTCGTCACTTTTTTCCTGTTCCGTACCGGCTATTTTCACTTCTTCCACCTCCGGTACTTTTTTTACCGGCATTCCTCCATTTCCGGAAACTGCAATATCTTCCGTCTCCTTTCCGGTTCCTCCCGGTGACAGAACCATGGTCACCCGCACTACATGGCCAAAGGTACTGCTTTCCTGATCCTGGTCGATCTCTGCCCTGGTTTCCCTGCAGGAAAAGCCGTCGGTTTCGGCCATGGATTTTAAATCTGTTCCAATCGCCTCCTCATATCTGGCGATCATGCTCTCCAGCCTTTTCCCTTCCATTTCTGAGAGCTTCCCTGTCAGCTCTCCGGCTTCCTTTTTAAGACTTATGGACTCAAAATAGTAAGCAATTGTATCATCAAGCCTTAATCCCCCTGTAACAGGCTTTAACACCAAAAGGATCAGAACCATGCCGGAAAATAATTTTATGTATTTTTCATATTTTTTATTTGGCAGGAGGTTTCCCACCACGGTTATAAAAATCAGGTAATAGGTTATATTACGTATCCAGCTAAACAATTCTTCCATGCCACTCACCCTGTATAATAGGTCACATTGGTAGAAGCGCATACAAGCGCTATGGTAACAACAAAGAGGATCACTGCGGAGGCCGCTACAGATAAAAGCATTTTATGGCCTTTTGCCATTTCGGAAATACAGGAAACAATCCTTTTATCACAGACAGGCTGCAAAAGGGCGGCAACGCACTGGTATAAAACCATCAGTACTGCCAATTTAAGCAAAGGAATCACGGAGAGGATAAGGAGTACGATAATACCGGCCGCGCCAATGGTATTTTTTATAAGCACCCCTGACCCCAGCACCATCTGGGCAACTGAGCTGACTCCCTGGCCGATTCCCGGAATGGCTCCGATCAGCTTCTGAACAGCTCCAGTCTTTATGGAATCCACATAGGGCAGAACCATGGACTGTATGAGATGGAATCCCAGTACAACTCCTACCAGAGTCTTTAAGCTCCAGGACACCACCTGTTCCAGCAGCTCCGTAAGCTTTGAAAGCATTTCTTCCTTTGCAATGTGGCCTGCCATGACTAAAAGGGCATAAACCCTTATGAGCGACAAGAGCACCTTTCCCAAAAGCCACTGGGCGGCAACGATGACAAATAATGTGAACTCATAGGAAGCTGCTGCCGATGCACTGCTCCCTGCAAATGCCGCCGCAAGGAAATAGGCAGGCATCAATACCTTTGTAAAATCCAGGATCTGCCCCACCACATTTCCTGTGATGGTAACGCTGGTGAAAAAGCTGGCCGCCAGATAGGTAAACAGAAGCAGATAGGTGACAAAAAAACCGGTTTCTGAAATCTGGCTTCCAGTGAATACGCTGGAAAAATTGGAAAACACAGCTCCAATGATCCCAAGCACCATGATCTGCCCCATCATATGCCCGCTGTTTCTGATCTCTCCCATCAGCAGATCTTTAAGAGCTTTTCCGGCCTGTCCCATGACCTCGTTTAATTTTCCATCCATCAGATCCTTCATAAGGTCCTTAAAGGAAAGGTCCATGCCCTGGTTCCCCTTTGCCTGGTCCAGAAATTTCTGGATATCCGTTAAATCATACTGATCCAGGTCTAAATCTTCCGCCGGGGCGGCTGCTTCCTTTTCCGGAGATGCTTCCGCTCCCAGGCTGTCCTTACAAAAAAACAGTACTGTCAAAAGACACATCAGGAAAAAGGCGGTTCTTTTCATGGTCTTTCTCCCTTCCGTCATGATAAAAATACCTGCAGCGTCTCGATCAGAGCAAGGAGAATGGGCATGCTGACCGCCAGAACAGACAGCTTTCCAAATATTTCTATCTGGGTCCCAACGGCTCCATATCCGGCATCCTTGCATATCCCGGCGGCAAATTCCGCGATATAGGTAATTCCTATCATCTTCACCAGAGTGGATAAATAGATGCTGTTGATCTTAATATAGGACTGGATCTCCTTCATGGTATCCAGAATGGTGGTGAGCTTTCCTATGCCGTAAAAAAAGATAAAAAAGCCCGCCGCCATGACCAGATAGGTCCCGTATTCCCCTTTCATTCCCTTTAAGGAAACCGCTAACAGCACCGCTACGATTCCTGTTATGGCTATGGTCACTACGGTCATGCGCTCACCTACAATGCAAATAAATTTTTAATGGATTCAAATAACTGATAAATATAAGGCACCAGCCAGAACAGCACCAGGATCAGCCCCGCGAGGCTTGTTAAGAATGCCTGTTCTTCCCGCCCACTGTGTTTTAATACCTGGCAGATGACGGAAACCAGGATTCCAACTGCTGCAATTTTAAAAATCAAATTGACCCCCATGCTATCCTCCTTAATACATAACGATTGTTAGGAATAAACCGCCCATGATACCCAGGCTGGTATAGAGGCGGCTTTTTTCCTGCTTATGTTTTCTCAAATAACCGATTGTTAAGTCCAGCTGTTCTAAGTATAAAAGAATATTCCGCTCCTGCATGTCCATATCCAGGTATCCCAAATGCTCTCCAAGGCCTTTTAAGTTCTGTTTGTCCTCTTTGGATAAGCAGACCTCTCTGGGAAGCTTGTCAATTTCCTCCTGCCAGACGGTATAAAAGGATTCCCCCTGTTGTGAGGAAAGCCGTTCTGACACCCGCTCAAACAAAACACCGATCTCTCCCCCTGCCTTTCTGCCGGTCCGTTCAAAGGCCTCCGTCAGCGGGGAATTTGCATAAACAATCTCACCTTTCAGAAGAAAAATCATTTTCCGAAGTTTCTCAACGGTCTTTAAATGCTCGTTCCATTGGGCCGCCATAAAAAATCCCAGGCCAGAGCATGATATAATGACCAGAAGAGCTCCTAATATCCGCAGCCACGTATTATCCATAAGCCATGCACTCCTGCCTGTCCCACCGCATTCCCATCTGGTGTACTTCTGCCTTGTAGAGCTGTGTTCCCCTGGAGTCATAGATCTGGTCAATGTTTCCGATCCTTCCCAGGTTGTTTAACACCACATATCTCTCAAAGATCCGCTCTTCCACCAGCTTTCTTAAAATCGGCTTCTGCTTTAAATCATCTATCGAGTTTCCATGAACCGTGGCAATCAGCTTGCAGCCGCAGTTCATCACGTATTCCATTGCTTCCAGATCCTCCCGGCTTCCGATCTCATCTACGGCGATCACCCTGGGAGACATGGTCCGTATCAGCATCATCATCCCTCTTGCCTTTGGGCAGCAGTCCAGAATATCGGTACGGATTCCCAATTCATTCTGAGGGATCCCCTGATAACAGGCCCCAATCTCAGAACGTTCATCAACCACGCCCACGGTAAGGCCTGTATGCTCCTCAGAACCGTTGGAAACCTGGCGGATCAAATCTCTTAACAAGGTGGTCTTCCCGCATCTGGGTGGGGAAATAATCAGAGTGTGATAGATTTCTCTCCCTTCCTCATAAAGGTAGGGCAAAACCACAGAGGCGCAGCCCTTCACCTGATGGGACAGCCGGACGTTGATAAAGGATATGTATTTCATTGTCTTAATTCCGGATTCATCTAAAATGATCTTTCCAGCGATTCCGATCCTGTGTCCTCCCTGAATGGTAATGAACCCCTGTTTCATCTCTTCTTCAAAGGCATACAAAGAATAGTTGCTCATGTACTCCATGGTTTCCTTAAGTTCATTTTTTAAGACTATATAAGCGTCCTTTCCTTCCCTGCTCAGGGAACCCCTGGGAGTCACATAATATTCCTCATTCCGGTATACCATTAAAAGAGGGGCCGCTACCCGAAGCCTGATTTCCTGAACCTCGTCGAAGCTGACGGTCACCTGGTTTAAAATTTCTCTTATACTCCTGGAAAATATATTGATTAGCTCGTCTTTCCTCTCCACCTTCATCCCTCCTCTTACCTCAATATATGTAGGGTGGGACAAATTATGACTGAAAAACTTTTGGCTTCCTGAAAGGCATTTTAATACGCCTGGGCATAAAAAAGGAGCTTATTCTGATGATCCTTACGAAACATCGGAATAAGCCCAAAGATGATTTGATTTTGATTTAATTCCCTAATACTCTTCTGACTGAAACAACGGGCATAAAATCCACAGAGGATATTTTAATCCCATCCTTTGGACCGCTTGCATGGATCAGCTGATTCTGCCCTATGTAAATACCGATATGGCCTATGTAAGATACGATATCGCCAGGCCGGGCATTTTCAATTCCGCCCACGTCAGTTCCTGCTTCTCCCTGGGCCTCAGAGGTCCTTGGAAGGTTGATGCCAAATTGCTTATAAACGCTTAACACAAATCCAGAACAGTCTGCGCCTGATGTAAGGCTTGTCCCTCCATATACATAAGGATTTCCAAGAAACTGTTTTGCAAAAGAAACAACCTGATCCCCTGTTCCTGCCGGAAAATCCGGTCCTGTCTGGGAAAAATCTTTTCCTGGTCCAGCTCCAAGGCCAGCTCCAGGGCCAATCTGCTGCTCAAAGGGCGGCGGAGCCACAATGGGAATCACCGCATTGGCTGCCGTATCTGCTCTGGCAGTAAAATGATTAGCGGCCATAAATACCAAGCCCGTAAACAGGGTTGCGATCCACTTTTTTCTTTGCATTGTTTTTTCTCCTGATATGTTATTGTTATATGCCCATATCCGCTGCATCTTCGGATAAGAATCTGTGGTATGTGGCGTGATTTCCATGAAATTTAATATAATAACGGTAATTATCCATAGATGAATCCTCAAAAAATATGATGTAATCGAAATCTTCTTCCTGAGATTTCAAACAGATAACCTTGCTGCCGGCAAATTTATGAAAGACCTTCAAAATGTCTTCTAAAGTTGTATTAGGTTTTTCTACGGTTTCAATGAATTCTTTTAAGAAGCCATTGTCCTTTTTATGGTAATATACGTATTCTATTCCTTCCGGCGGAATCTCAAAGCAAAATCGTTTCTGGCTTTTTGTGATTCTGATTTCTCCCAAACGCTCTTTTGCATAACCCTTAAAGCCTTCCAATGCGGCTCTTGTTTCCTCAGGAGAGCCTTCGCGTATTTTCAGTATTTTCACCAATGCGCGTTCAGGGTAGTAGAAGCGAATCGGTTCTTTCTCATATCCTAATTTTATCTGCACTTCTTTTATTGAATTAATGAGCATCTGCTCTAAGGCGTCATATTGCATATTTATCACTCCAGTCATTTTCCAGTAGTGTCCATGTCAAGCGGATATTCGCAATGACCAATGGGTCAGACCCTCCGCGCCCCTGCCTGTCAGTTAAATTATACTGTTACAAATGGGACATGTCAAGGTTTCAGGTAACAGTAAAGATGCTGTTTTCCGCCGGTCAACCGGCAGCAAACAGCATCTGAACCTTAATTTCTTATTAAATAATCAAAAGCACTTAATGAAGCACTGGCCCCGGATCCCATTGCAATGACAATCTGCTTATAAGCACTGTCCGTACAGTCTCCTGCTGCAAAAACTCCAGGCAGACTGGTTGCATTGCGGTCATCAACAATAATCTCACCAATGCGGTTGCGTTCAATGGTTTCACCCAGCCAGTCCGTATTGGCGATAAGACCGATCTGAACAAATACCCCCTGCAGCTCCATATGATGGACTGCTCCAGATTCACGTTCCATATAAGTAATGCCGTTTACCTTATCAGTTCCGGTAATTTCTTTTGTTTGAACGTTCTTTAAGACTGTTACATTAGGCAGACTGTAAAGGCGCTTCTGGAGAATTGCATCCGCTTTCAGCTCAGGCATAAACTCAAATACCGTTACATGGCTGGCAATTCCTGCAAGATCGATAGCAGCTTCAATGCCGGAATTACCGCCTCCGATCACTGCCACCTGCTTTCCTTTATAAAGGGGTCCGTCACAATGGGGGCAATAAGCAACTCCCTTATTCTTAAATTCCGCCTCTCCCGGTATCCCAACATTCCTCCAGCGTGCTCCCGTGGAAAGGATCACCGCCTTGCTTTTTAAGACAGCGCCGTTTTCCAGTTCCACCTCGATGAATTCTTTTCTTTCCAGGCGTCTGGCACGCTGTGCATTCATAATATCCACATCATATTTACTAACATGCTGCTCCAGGATTTCTGCAAACCTGGAACCTTCGGTATATCCTACGCTGATCAGATTTTCAATTCCCAGTGTCTCTCTCACCTGACCACCAAAGCGTTCAGCAACAACCCCTGTGCGTATGCCCTTGCGCGCCGCATAAATGGCTGCGCTGGCTCCTGCAGGGCCGCCTCCGATTACAAGGATATCAAACGGTTCCTTCTTCTCAAACTCTGAAATATCAGGCCCGCTGCCTAATTTTCCAAGAATCTCTTCCAGTGTCATGCGCCCGCCGCCAAAAAACTCACCATTTAATAAAACCGTAGGCACAGCCATTATATTTTTACTCTCCGCCTCATCTTTAAAGGCTGCACCGTCGATCATGGTATGGGTAATGCCGGGATTTAAAATGCTCATCAGGTTAAGGGCCTGCACCACCTCCGGGCAATTATGGCAGCTTAAGCTGATATAGGTTTCAAAGTGATACTCACCCTTAATACCTTTCACCTGATCAATTAATTTACCGTCAACTTTGGGAGCTCTTCCGCTTACCTGCAAAAGAGCCAGTACCAGGGAGGTAAATTCATGGCCCAAAGGAATGCCTGCAAAAGTGACCCCAAAGTCTTCTTCCATACGGTTAATGCTAAAGCTGGGGGTTCTGGGCAGTTTTACCTGTTCTGTCTTGATTCCCGGTGACAGGGCGGTCAGCTCATCCATCAGAGCCATCATGTCTTTTGATACACTGTCAGATCCTGCGCTGATTTTAATCAGCACATCATTTTCCAGAAGCTGGAGATACTCAGCCAGTTGATTCTTAATATCCGCATCCAGCATCATAAGCTTTACTCCTTAGATTTTTCCTACCAGGTCAAGACTTGGTTTCAGTGTGGCTCCGCCCTCTTTCCATTTTGCCGGGCAAACCTCGCCAGGATTGCTCCTTACGTACTGGGCAGCCTTGATCTTATCAATAAGAATGTTTGCATCGCGGCCAATGTTTCCGGCATTGATCTCTACTGACTGAATGATGCCATCCGGGTCAACGATAAAAGTACCACGGTCCGCAAGTCCATCTGCTTCGATCAATACGTCAAAATTGCGGGAAAGTGTATGAGAGGGATCTCCAATCATGACATAGGTCAAGCTGCGTATTTTATCTGAATTGTCATGCCAGGCCTTGTGGGTATAATGAGTATCCGTAGATACGGAATAAACTTCAGCTCCCAGCTTCTTGAATGTCTCATAATTGTTCTGCAGATCTTCCAGCTCCGTTGGGCAAACAAAGGTGAAATCCGCAGGATAAAAGCAGATAATGCTCCACTTGCCCTTAAAATCTGACTCTGTTACCTCTACAAACTTTCCGTTGTGATATGCCTGCGCTTTGAATGGTTTTACTTCTGTTCCGATTAATGACATAATAATTTACCTCCTATGATTTTATATTTTAATTAAATGTTAACTTATCAGGAGTTTCCGCTGTTTCTATGGGCGGAAACTGTACTTTTTTCCGTGGAGGCCAGGCCCCCGGGAAAACAGCTGTGCAGCTGCGTGTAGGTTTGACATGTGGCAAAGCAAATAAGAATATTTGCATTACCTAATTGATAATTAATATCAGTAATAATTACTATTATCAACTACACTTATAATATAATATTATTCCCTGATTGTCAATAGGCATTTCCAAAAATATCAATTCTTTTTCATGTTTAAATAATACATAGGGTATGTAATTAAGAAACTTATAAGACCTTTAAGTTTTTTGCCTGACATTACACAATATGCAGAAGGAAGTTCTGGTCCAGGCGCATTTTCTTCCGGAAGCCTGGATGCCCTCATGGTGGACCAGGCTCTGCCGGAAAAGGGAGAAACTTGTCTTCCTGTCATGACTGCCCGCCTTGGCATTCTGGAAGAGACCGGGCTTGCGGCTGGAAGGCTTCCCGCTTTACCTGCAAAAGCATTCCGTCTTTGATTTTTCCTTTTGGAAGCAAAACCTGTCCATCGCTTAGAATCAACCCAGCCTCACACCATTTCTTTATCCTGCTTCTGGATACGGACAACTGCTGCATTAATAAAATATCTGCCCTCAAATCAAATCCAGTCCGAATCCTTATTTTTATTTCCATGGCATGATCCTCCCCGCAGGGAAATGCAGTGTCCACGGTTGTCACATGATATTCCGCCTTTGAAGCTGCCGCTTCCACCTTATTTCTCACAAATAAATCCCTGTCATTTCCGTATTTTTCCGCCAGTTCAGGATCATTTTGCAGAAATCCTTCATACTCTTCTTTCTCCACACGGCCGGCCTCTGTTCTCTCCCATATGGTCATATTCCAGGAGGTCTCACATTGACCGCACCGGTAAATCAGCCAGACGTCTATGAGGCGGCCATTGGCATTGACTCTGAATTTTCCGCTGTTTCTGAATTCTGTCTTTTTCCCGCATTTCGGGCACCTTCTTGTGATGGCTGGAAGCTGGTTTGGCGTAATGGTCCACTGTTTTCGTAAATTTCGATTCATGTTCTTTCTCCATTTTTACAATTGTTCCTTTCGACAACTGTAACACGCTCTTTCACTTCAGCCCACCTTATACTCTCTTATGAAACAAAGAAAAGGCGGCGCACCATTTTCTTACAGATGCGCCGCCCTATTTCATTTTCTTATTTTTCTTTTCCTGCAACACGATTCTCTGGATGCTTTTCTCGGACAGGTAATAACGCTCTGCCAAAAGCTTTACGCATGTCCCGGAAAGGTAATCCTCATAGATGGATAAATCCCGGAGCTTCCTTTCCTCCCTGGCACCTGTCCTCTGGCCCCAGATTCGTTTATTTTCCTGTTTTCTGGGGATATAAACATATTCCCCGTCTATATAATTCTGAATCAGTTCCACCAGCTCTGCCGGTAAAATCTCATTCGCTTTCTGATAGCGCATCGCTGCCTCCCAAACATATTTTTCTGTCAGGAATAGCAAAGGCTATACAATTACTTATTTATTTTAACTGCATAACCTGTGCTATGCAGCCTTTGAGGGTTCCATCATAAAAAAGCCCGCCTCCTTAAATAAACGCTTATCTTGTAACATAATTACAACCATTTTATCACATAAGGGATTATTGTAAACCTCATGTTTGATCCAGAAACGTGTCAGGGCTTCAATGTTCAGTTTTTTATGACAACGCCAAGATACTTTGCCAGTTCCGCCGCCTGGTATAGGTCCACCACAGCGCCCCTGATCTCCGTACAGTTATCAGACATCACCAATCCCTGTATGGTGCTGTTGGTAAAATCCATTCCTTTCATCATCGTCTTAAAAAAGCTGGCATTTTCCAGGTTTGCAAGGTTCCATTCAAGCGCCTTGCAGCGGCACTGGGTCAGGGAGCCTCCCCGGACCTGGGAATCGGTAAAGCGGATGTGTTCCAGTCTGGAAGAATCGAAATTAGCATAGTTGAAATTGCAGTCTTTTATTACGGTATGGAGCATGGTATTCCCGCAGAACTTTGTTCCCATACCCTTTGAGGAGGAAAATTCCACCCGGTTAAAATAACTGTCCTCAAAATTGCAGTTGGATATGTCGCAGGCCCGGAACGCCACGTCAGTAAACTCCCCTTTTTCAAAGCTGCAATCCTGAAATATGCAGTTTTCAAATATGACGGCGGAAAAACGCATGTGTGAGAGATCTTCCTCCGTTACATGAAGATTTCTTATGAAAACATCGTTTACCGCTTCCTCCTGGTCTTTTCTGCGGTATAATTCATCTACATCTTCCAGAACAAAATCCATCACCTCCGGAAAGATGGGGATAAGAAGCTTCTGGCTCATATACCCTTTCCTTTCTCATCTTTTCTTCATTCCAAACAGTATCGTCCTTTCCTTATATTACCAAACTCTCAAAGGACTTTCAAGTACATACAAAATGAAACGCTGTAAGCTTCCATGTTTTCTTTTCAAATCATAACCGCCGGTAAAACAGGCAATGGCGTCAACTTAAGGATTCAGTCACCTTTACCTGCTATATCTCTGTCCGCTTACAAAAGCCAGCTGATATCTCCTCCAACCTGGGCGAATATCCATTTCTGACATAAAAAGAAGACACCTGGTTTGCAAGGATCACCCGTTCTTCATCACAAAGCCCCATCAGTATACCAAGACAAGATGCTGCATTAAAATGATCTCCGGCTCCAGTCGACTTTACCGGATTTTCTACAAAATCAGTAGGAATACGTACTATTCCCCGGCTGCTCATCAGCAAACTATCCTTTAATGTATGGATCAACACCTCATCAATCCCATACCGTTTCCTCACTTCATGAGCAATCTCTGCTCTATCCTGACAGCCCCCTAACAGCTGTTTTCCTATGGTAACTGCCTCATTTTCATTCATGCTTAAAATCGTTGTCCGTTTTGTGGCGAACATTCCTATCAGCCTTAAAACACCTTCCACCTCTTCCGGCATTTTTCGTGAAATATCGCATAGATCAAAAAATGCAAACTGTCCCTTATTACAGCACTCCTTAGACAACCCATGGTCGTAAGTCTCCTGCCAGAGACGCTGGGAAAAAGTCAGCTCACTCCAATTTACCAGTG
>JAISYJ010000079.1:0-8529 GCA_031270005.1 Hungatella sp.
TACTTGTATTCGTTCTGAAATTTTCTCATTCAAAGCCATCAAACATGACTTGTTTTATTAGAATTTTCAGGGTTTTACATACTGTTCAATCTTCTGTTTTCAAAGTGCTTTTTCCTGTGCCGCTGTCTCAGCAGCAACTTTTATAGGATATCACAACTGGTTATTTCTGTCAATCTTTTTTTGAATTTTCTTCAAAACTTTTTTCATCGTTCATCAATGTGTTTTAGAAGAAATTTGCCGCCGTTCTCAGCGGCGAGTTATATCATACCAAAGCATTTGACAAAAGTCAACATTTAATTTGAAATTTTTCAAATTAATATTTTAAACATTATATTGCAAGGTCGAAATATAATACAATATGGTACATATCAATGTTTTTTCTTCTATATTACAGAGTTTAAATACCTGTATATTCATCTTTGCGTATTTAATATCGTCCATTAAATAAATCATTTTCAGCATTATACCTGCGCCATTTGTTTGTGTTCCTGAGAATCTTCCTTATATCAATCGTTTTTTTATAGTTTGCCAAGCTATGAAAGACTATGAAGTCTAATTCTTCATGCTCATTCCTCAGCCATAACTTTAAATCAATATAAGTTCTTTGAATATCTGTTAAACATCTATCGCATTGGCCGAACTTTTGATGCCGGGACTGATGCTACTCACTCCACGGGCAAGCTTGAAAGATGGAAAACCGCATTATACTCGTCAAAGACTGCCAGGTATATCGGTCTATAGCCGCATATGTCAAAAAGTTTTCTCCGGCTGATATTAAAGTTACATTGAGGATAAATTTGAGTTCATTGCGATTAATATTATTTAAATTCATAATCATGATTCTTGAAAATGTAACACGGCAAGGGATTAGAAGTATTACCGATAAAAATAAAATACCGGATCTCCCTGTATTTACAAGGAACTCCGGTATTTTCATCAAAGTATGAATCATGCGGGTAACAGGACTTGAACCTGCACGGTCTCCCACCAGAACCTAAATCTGGCGCGTCTGCCAATTCCGCCATACCCGCTGACAACAACATAGATGATACCATTTGACTGTAAAATTGTCAAGAAAAAGGAGGCATTTTTCCAAGACAAATATAAAACAAAAGCTCATGGAAAGAGATTCCATAAAATTTTCTTGGTCAGGCTCCACTCTCATAAGATCTACCGCCACAGACTCACTATTCCAGGCTCACTTAAAACAATCAACACAAACATTTTAAACGTATATCTTCTATAATAAGTCTCCTTCCTATCCCTCACCAATTATCCCAGCGCCTTTAATAATATCATATTTGATCAAATTCTTTTTACTCAAAGATTGACTTATATAAATCCTCCTTCTTTTGGACGGATAAATTATAATAAAAAAACCGTCTGCAAATTATGGCAGATAAACCTGTGCAAACCAAAGTCAATGACCACATGATGTAACACTGGGTAATTTGAAACGCAGTTAACATCTTCATCCGGCCGTTCTTTCATCAGGCCATTTATTTACTTCCATAATGCACCGTGGTAGAATAACCATACAAAAGATTCATATTATTTATATCTTACGAGGTAACTTACCATGCGCAGTGAAAAGGAAATGTTTGATTTGATCTTGAAAGTTGCACAAGCAGATGAACGCATCAGAGCGGCATACATGAATGGTTCCCGTGCAAATCCTCTTATTGAAAAAGATATTTATCAGGATTATGACATTGTTTTTGTCGTCACGGAAACACTATCATTTTTATCGGATAAATCATGGGTAAATGTTTTTGGAGAGATTGCCGTCATGCAGGAACCGGATTCCAATGATTTCGGCTGGGGCTGCTGCTGCGACATTACAAAATCATATGGCTGGCTCATTTTATTTAAAGACGGAAATAGGATTGATCTGCGCATTATGACTGAAGAAACGTCCATTGAGCATTATCTTTCCGACAGCCTTACAGTGCCTTTACTGGATAAGGATCATATCTTGCCCCAGATACTCCAGTCAAGTGATACTGGCTACTGGATTAAAACTCCCACAAAACAGATGTATGACGGATGCTGCAATGAATTTTGGTGGTGTTTAAACAACGTTGCAAAGGGTATTAAAAGAGATCAGATTCCATATGCAATGAGAATTTACACGGAGATCATACACGTTCAGCTGGATAAAATGGTAGAGTGGTACATCGCCATGAACCATGATTTTTCGGTTTCAACCGGAATGTGGGGGAAATATTATAAAAAATACCTGCCTCAGGAGCTATATGAAAAATACTTGAAGACCTACTCTGACGGCAATCCTGAAAATCTCTGGAATGCTGTTTTTGCAGCCTGTGATCTGTTTCGTTTTCTTGCACAAAAAGTTTCCTGCCATTTGGGTTATAGCTACTGCAAGCAGGACGATGAAAACATGGTCGAATATATCTCTAATGTGAAAAATGCTGCACATTGAGGATTATGAGAATTGTCAGAGCGAAAGCAACGGGAAAAGAAAGAAATTGATTTGGGATGGAAAAGGCTGCTGACCTGATATTATGGTCAGCAGCCTAATAATTTCAGTGCATCTACCTGCCGGATACCTAATCCAGGATTGTTTTCCAGTCTTGTTCCGAAAAAGCCTGAAAACACATTTTTATCTGTTCTGCATTGTTCTTCTCCGCAGCAAGAGGCGGCAATTCTTCCAATAAAAAATACCCGCTGTCTGTAGTCTCATTATTTGCTTTAAATGAACCGCCAAGAACGGAGCACTGTATAAAAATTTTGCAAACCTTATAGGCATAGACAGGAAGATTATGTTTTTCTCTGTCCTGCACGGCAATGACTTTTTCGATCTTGACTTTAAGGCCGGCTTCTTCCATGACTTCTTTTATAATATTTTCTTTCACCGATAAATTCACATCGACCCAGCCTCCTGGCAATGACCATTTTCCATCGGCTTCTTTTACCAGGAGAATCCTGTTGTCCTTAAAAATAGCGGCTCTGGAATCTATCTTGGGAGTCTGATATCCTGTTTCACAGCAAAATAAATCTTTGACTTTTTTAACAGGCATTTCTGATTGCCTGCTGATTATTTCAGCCGAAATCTCCCGGATCCGCTCATACCGTTCCTGGTCAAAGCAATCCTTCGTATAATACAGCCCGGCCTGTGCGATTGCCTGCAATTCAACCACCCATTCAAGCCACTTTTTATCTTCCATAATGCATTCCTTTCCCAGTCCTTCATAAATAATATATTATCTTACATACTCATAACTATCAAGATTATTTTTCAGGTGCTCCGCGGCCATGGCCGGTAAAGCAATCGGAAAAACCGCAAAAATGGCTGTTATTACCGGCCCTATTAACTTTTTCAGCGATCAGCCGATGATTAACCAAAGCATACCATACCTGCGGCAGAATAAAAGGAAGCATGCAATGAGGATCTAGAAAGGGGCGTCAATATGGATACAAGGACAATCATGATATTTCCAGAGTTTCATAACATGGATGTGATTCATTTCTATAGGGATCAATACGATCCATTATCCGCTCTTGTTAAACCGCATATCACTTTAGTTTTTCCGTTCCAAAGTGACATTAGTAATGATAGCTTAAACAGGTATTTAAATGAAAAGCTTATGAATATCAGACCCTTTGAAATTACTCTCCATGGAGTTTCGAAGCAGCTTGATGAATTGGGGAATTATTTATTTTTAAATATTATAGAAGGAAAGGAACATATTCTTGAAATTCATGAAAAGCTATATTCCGATGTATTGAAGGAGTATAACAAAGGACAGCCTTATTGCCCCCATTTAACTCTTGGAAAGCTGGATACCACAGAAAAGCTGGAAAGGGCTTATCTCGATGTTTCTAAGTGCAATGAGACATTTAGGGCCGTGATAAACACAATTTCCGTAGAAATGATAGGAACGTTGGAGAAATCAATTATAATAAGCGAACATAAGCTGCGGGAATAAGCCTTCAAAAGGCAGGCTTCCATATTCCTCTTCTTTTGTTCCCGACCTGGTAAAAAAACTTAGATTTCTTGTAAATACAAGTCTTCCCGGTGTTTTTTCCTTTTGCAGAAGATCTGCCAATCCATCTCTCATATTTTTTCGTCTGCTGCCATATCATTTAACATGCATATCAGCCCGGCATCACTGTCCGGACATCCCAATTTTAGACAGCCTCTCTCATTTTGCTTATTGCATGATTGCTGCTGTCAGTAACAGCAAGGAGATTTAACTGTGAAAAAAATTTTGGATAACAATTATTATGATTTAATCATTACCAATCCAGTGGTTTCAGCTCCCAGCGATGATAGCATTACCTATTTAAATAACCGGCATTCCTTGCTGCATATTCCGACTGCCGACATAAACACTTGTGATTTGGTAAATTATCCCTATCACACCTTTCCGGATATATTTACCCTCACTTCTACGGTCAGTCTTGAACAGACCGGTGTTGGGGAGGTGCAGCGAAATCCTGCCTTAGCCCTGTTCGGACAGGGCGTAATTGTTGTAGTCATTGACACAGGGATTGATTACCAGCATCCTGCTTTCCGCAACAGCGATGGTTCGACCCGTATCCTCACCATATGGGACCAGACTCAGCAGGAGGGAACTCCACCTGATACGTTTACTTTTGGTACGGAATACAGCCGGGAAACAATCAATACTGCATTGAATTCTGAAGACCCCTTATCCATTGTGCCAACAACAGACACCAACGGACATGGAACGGCCATTGCAAGCGTTATCGCCGGTACTCCCAATATACTGGAAACCTTTAGCGGAGTAGTCCCTCAATCTGATCTGGTGATTGTAAAGCTGAAAGAAGCAAAGCAGAATCTAAAAAAATTTTATTTTATTCCTGATGATGCTTTATGCTTTCAGGAATCCGATCTTATGCTTGGCTTCCGATATTCTCTTACCATTCAGGAAAGATTTAACCGTCCTGTGGTCACCTGCTTTGCTGTTGGCAGCAGCCAGGGAGGCCATGATGGGAGGGGCGCTTTAAGCGGATACCTAAATGACCTGTTACTGCAGCCCGGTATCGGCATATCCGTCTCTGCCGGTAACGAGGGAAACAGCCAAAGACATTATTTTAATTCCACCCTATTAGAGCCTTATTACAATGATTTCGAATTGAGAATAGGGGAAAATGATAAAATGTTTGGCCTGGAAATCTGGTCATATTCTCTTGCTCGGCTTTCTATTGACATTTCCTCTCCAAACAGGGAATCCACCCAGCAGGTTTATCCTGCGATCGGCGATTGCAGAACATTCAACTTTGTATTCTCCCCTACTACACTTTATGTCAACAATTATATGTTTGAGGAGGAAACCGGAGACCAGATGATCCTGGTGCGCTTTCAGAACACCACTCCCGGAATCTGGCGTATACGGATAAGGAGTGTTGATAATGAACCTTTGTCCTTTCATGCCTGGCTTCCTGCAGACAATCTCATATCCGACCAGACCTTTTTTCTTAATTCCTCTCCGGATACCACCATCACAGCACCTGGAAACGGCAGGCGCCAGCTGACTGTTACTGCATACAACCAGATTAATAATTCAATTCTTGGAGAATCAAGCAGGGGCTATACAAGAATCGGCCTTGTTAAACCGGATATTGCTGCTCCCGGTTACCAGCTCACCTGTGCAGTTCCCGGAGGTGGATACGGTTCTGTAACAGGGACAGGTGCTGCTGCTGCCCATGCAGCCGGCATCATTGCCATGGTTTTCGAGTGGGCCATTGTCAGGGAACATTATACGACGATAAACGGCCTTGATGTAAGCCGGCTGATGATGAGAGGCGCCACGCGGGCCAGCTCATACACCTATCCCAATAACATATGGGGATACGGCCAGGTGAATGTGACTGATTTATTCAGGCAGCTTACCAGTATTTAATGGAATGGAAGCTATAATTGTCTCTAAAACCAACTTTCTTCCATATATCCAGAACATTACATAAAAGTAGCTTTACAACTGTTATATAATTTTCTGGGAGGTGATACTATGAGACACTGGAATAAGAAATACGAAAAAAGCTTGGAGAAAGAATTCAACCGGTTAGAGGCTGCCAGCAGGGAGGTAATCCCCCCTTCTGCTCCTCCCGGTGAATTCGAGAACATCATGGCCGAAATGGAGCGCAGAGGAATAGAACCCAGGATCAGAAAAGAACTGAAAAAAAGGAAATAGGCGGGCCGGGTTTTTCAAAAACCCGCCATTTTTGATCTATGCGTCATATGATAAGGGCCCGGGCAAATCCCAGAACCCTGTCACAAGCATACCTTATTCTGTGCTTGATCCACTGTCCCAGCAGGTAAAGGACCACCGCTACTATAACCAGTTCTGGTTTCACATATTTTATAATTTCTTCCATAATAATCCTTTCCCCATTCAGAAATTCAGCCCTGACCCCTTTAGCCCGGTGATTATCACCTAATTTAATTGATGCTTTCTTTTCCTCAAACGTTCCTGTTCTCCCACCGGATACATGTCCAGCCATCACAGAAAGGACCTTCAGACTGCCTGAGAAAATCCCCCGCCCAGTCTGAAGGTCCTGATCTTAAATTGTTGTCAGCTGCCTGAATATATTTTCCGCATCCAGCCGCCCGTACCCCCATACATTGTTGGGATAAGTATAGGTTGGATCCCGCTTTGCTCCGCGTATCATCAAGCGGTTGACCTGATATCCGGTAACAGCCGTATAGTTTCCTTTATTGTAAGACCATTCCATTACCATGGCCGCGATCCCCGCCGCATGGGCAGCCGCAGCTCCGGTACCGGTAGCGGTTCCATATTGAAAGTCAGGAAGTGCACAGGGAAGCTGGTAGCCGGGAGCCCCAACATCAGGTTTTACCAGCCCCATTCTGGTAAATCCTCTGCTTGATTCATCAAGAATATTTTCATCCATAGAATTATAAGCCGTAACAGTCAGAGGATGTATGGCATCTCCCTGGGCAGTTATGGTCGTATCCGGATTGGAATCCAGGAAAAAAGTCTCATTTGATATTAGATTTCCAGAAGGCAGCCAGGCATGAAATGAAAAAGCTTCATTCTCAGTGCTGCCAACTCTAAAATACCAGGTTCCGCTGGCTATATTTTGAAAACGGACCAGGATCAGCTGATCTCCGGTTTCCTCCTCAAAAATAATATTATTCACCCAGACAGTGGTTCCTACGGATTGAAAATCAATTTTGCTGCACTCTCCAAAGGTCGGATAAATGATCTGTGATGACTCCCAGGTGGGGGCGGTAATCTCAATAAAAAGCCGGGAAGGTATGTACGGCCATATTTCCATGGAAAGTCCCTTATCATTGGCTCCTACGTTTAACCGGAAGCCGTTTACATAAGGCGCCGACTTCGTACTGTTGTAATAGTGCCTCCTGCTGTCCCCTTCATTTCCGGCAGCAACAGTCACTCCGATTTTAGGCTGCTGTACCAAATAGTCCAGATAGATGCTGGAGGCTCCCCTTCCGTCGTGCCCTCCCTGACTGCTTCCAAGGGCAATGCATATGACTAAAGGCCGGTTCAGCCTTTGGGCGGTAGTAACCAGATACCGGATTCCAAGGATGATGTCGGATTCCTGATAACACAAAGCATTTTCCGGGACAAAGAATAGATTTTTCAAGTTTTCTTTTGCCGTTTTTAGCTTTACAACTAAAAGATCTGCATCAGGAACAACACCGCTGAAATTATAAGCATCATTAGGCCGTCCGGCAATGATGCTTGCAATAGCGGTTCCGTGACGTACAGTATCAACCGTGGGAACTATTGCATAAGGATTTTCAGATATCAATGCAAAATTAATCAGCTCTCTGGTATATTCAGCTCCAAAGGTGAATCCCCTTGGAGGTGTACTTCCCACCTGGGTCTGATCCCATATGGATAGAATTCTGGTTGTTCTGTCATTATACTTAAATGCCGGATGGCGGTAATCAATACCGGTATCCACAATACCGATGATCACCCCTCGCCCAATCAGACCAAGGCCAGGCGTTCTCTGAACCGCTCCAACACCGGATTTCTCAATGCTGACTGATGATTCCAGGGTATATAAAGCCGGAAAGTTATGATAGGGATTTGTACCAAGATCACAGGCATCCATCTGATCCTTTGTTATATGCAGCAGGGAATTCATTTCATTCAGCATAGTAATATTATCGCCAGTATTATAGGTTGGAACCATGGCATTACTTATGATCAGATCATAATACCGATTATCCAGTATTTTTTCCATTTTGCGGCCTCCTGCCTGTTTCAAATGTAGCATATGATATATTTTATGCAGAAGGGCTTCCAATATGAGCAGAAGAATCTGCCACAATGCAGGGAATAAAATGGCAATAGAGAATTAACCTTGGTATTTATATTTTATATTGTGAATTATGATATATTCACAAAAAATTAACATATAATCTATAAAAAGTGCTGAATTGAAAAAGTAAATTCCAGTGCAGGACTAAATTCCACTGCCCTTTAAAAGTTGTCATAAATGGTAGAGGTTTTTGCGCACTATTCTAAGATTTCTGTTATAATTAAG
>JAISYJ010000022.1:0-27354 GCA_031270005.1 Hungatella sp.
TAAATGGGAACAATAACACTTATTAGTTCTGACATTTTACCTCCTCTATGGTGGTTTCCTCTCTTTAAACTATATGTTTCTTACGGCAATAAATAAGACTGCTTGATTTTCTATCGAAAGATTTTATTTAATTTCAGCTTAAAAGCTACTTTGACGATCTTCTTTCCCCATCGAGAATTTGCAATCCTCATTAGCTCACTTTTTGCACCAAGTGAATAGCCCTTTTTAAACATAGCATCCACATTTGCTATTTCTTGATATACGGTCAGATAATCATCAACAATGGTCCCAACCATTCTAAGTGTCTCCGCCCTCTCTCTTCTTTCCTTTATCATTATCTCATCCTGCATAAGCCTCTGAAGCTGTCCCTCCAGCTTTTGAATCATGACTTCTGTGGAAAAATCCTCCTCCACTCTCTTTCTACAGTTTACACACATTTGCTCATAGGCCTTCTTATCCTCCAAAAGATGTTCAATCGCCTCAACATACTGTAGGATTTCCTTTTCATCATAATCTGAACGGTTATAATCCTGTCCTTCAGACTGTAGAAGGGGAAGCACAACTCCTGACATTTCATCAATCAACTCTGACTGTCCGCCCACATCTGATGTGATAACCGGCACTCCCATTGAACACGATTCATACGCAGTCAAGGCAAGGCCCTCTTTTAAGGAACAGATTAATGTTACAAAACTGTCCCTGTAATAAGGTTGCATTTCATCTTGACTCCCCGCAAAATATATGGTATGTACCAGTCCAGCTTGCTTGACCTTAGTCTTAAGCTCTGATAAAAGTGGACCATCTCCAACAATTAAAAAAGCAATATCCGGCACAACTTTTTTCAACTTTTTGGCAATTTCAAACATTAAAAACGGTCGTTTCTGTGGATGTATCCTACATGGGAACAAAATCAAAGGTCTGTGTTTTCCAATTCCGTGCCTTCTTTTTACCACACCATAGGGGTAAGCTGAAGCGTCAAACTTATCCTTATCTACTCCTATGTATAAAGTTTCAACACTTCCCAAATTTCTTCCGAAATTACGTTCCAATACTAGTTGCGTTCTATTGTTACATACGAATGTCTTATCAATGATATTCTGCATATTTCCCGACGTTCTTGCAAAACCTCCATTCCTCCAGTACCACTCTTCCATGTGAACGTAATCTACAATCACGACATTGGGGAATTCTTTTCTTATCCAGGGAACGATATAATATCCGTAATAGGAATTACTTAAAAATATTACGTCTATCTCTCGGCTAATAATAAAGTAACTGATAAATTCAGCAAAATACTTTACCTCTAAAAAAGTTGGCAATTCAAAGATATCCGTCATATACTCTTCAAATCTTTGTCTCCAGTCGTTCTGGGAGTGTTCCGTCAAAATTGCACTAAGTTCATAACGCTCTCTATCCAACCCCTTTACTACTTCTAAATTAAACATATCTGCCCCCCCCATTACCATCCAGGGCAGGAGCATCATGATATGAGTTTTATCCTTCTTTTGAAATACAGACTCTTTCCAGCAAGAAACTTTTGGCTTTGCATACTCATTAATTGGCGAAGCTACAGGAAATACCCGTGCCTCGATATCATCACTGACAGTTTCTACGATTTCTTTTATCTTTTTTAGCGCCTGCTTTTTCTTTTCCGCATCTTCTCTAACAATAGAAGAAACCCCTCCTTCGATACGTCGGTACCAGAAACCTCTATCACACACTTTCACCGGTCTCTTTCCTAAAGCCAGTAGCTGTAGCCACAGCCTCCAGTCCTCATATGCATATTTTTCACTCTCATCATAAAGTCCGGCTTCCAATATGTCTTTTTTTCTAATAGCAGCTGTTAGTGTTAAAAAGTTATCTTTCTTTAATGTTTTGACATTAAATGGTTTCTCCCACACATATTCCTGATTTTGAAAACCCAAAGAATCTGTATATGCCCATGCACAATCCATATTATAATACAGTGCCCAATACAGTAATTCCAGATAGGTAGGTGCTATCAGATCATCTGCATCAAGAGGAACAACAATCCCTGAAGATGCCTGCAGGATTCCCTTATTCCTTGCACAGGAAACACCGCCATTTTCTTGACGGAACACCTTTATTCTGGGATCCGAAGAGGCTAGTTTTTCTAACAACTTAATATCTTCCTGTACTGTGCTCCCATCATCCACAATCACCCATTCGAACCACGGAAACGTCTGATTTTCAACACAATTATATGTCTGAGAAAAGTACTTTCCCGCATTGTAATAAGGTGTGATAATGCTCATCAACGGACACTCCGGTTGAATCAGACCTCTATCTAATTTAACTTTTCCCGGTTCCCTGCTAAAATCAAATTCCATATCTCCACCACCTATTTTCCGGTTTTTTCAATTGCAAATTGATATATATCCTGCATTTTCCGCTTTACAACTTCAACATCAAATTGCTGTATCCGTTCCGCATTGAATGCCCCCATCTGTTGTCTTAATTTATAATTTTCCTTTAACTTCAAGATAGAAGTTGCAAATCCATCTATATCGCTTGGATCCACCAGAAAACCACCTTCTTCTTGTACAATAAGATCCACATTTCCACGGATTCTTGAACAGACCACCGGCAGCCCCGACGCCATTGCTTCCATGAGAGCAACGGGTAGCCCCTCCTGATAGGAAGGAAATACAAAACAATCTGCCTCTTTTAAGTGTTCTGGTATATTATAACAATAACCTATCATGAAAACCCGTTTTTCCAGGCCATACTCCCGTATCTTCTGCCTGATATCTTGCTCCAAAACGCCGCTACCACACAAAATTAATTTTATATGGGAATCTTTAATATATGTAAGCGCTTTTAAAATCGCTTCATGGTTTTTTCTTTTAATTAATTCTCCACAGGTAATCAAGAGAAAGTCATCCGGTTGCAGTTGATACTGATTTCTCATTTCCTGCCGTTTATTTTCAATTGTAGAAAACCGTTTGCAATCTATCCCAATACCCGGCGCATAAAAAACCGCTCCGCCCTTTTTCATTTTAAACGTTAAAGCAGCCTGATAATCTTCTTGATTAATCGTAACCAATACATCTGTTATATGCGCCAGCGTCCATTCCATCGTTTTATACAATAGTCGATTGATAAGAGGGGCACCTTCATAAAAATGGAATCCATGAGCTGTATACATGACCACGCCATTTTTAGATATCCAGGCAGCCAACCGGCCCAGAACTCCACCCATTGGCGTATGACAATGGATCAGTACAAACTTCTCCTCTTTCATTAGCTTCACCAATTCCCTTAATACCTTTATATTGGATAGCCGAAATGGTGACCTAACAAAATCAATCTGATGTCGTATTATACCAGTTCCATCCAAACGAGAATTATCTTTACCATAAATTGGTGTATGATAATTACTTGCATAATGAATCTCAAATCCAAGCGACTGCAAATATTTTACATTATTCATTTCAAATTGGGGTACAAAACCACTGGTTGTTGTAACCAGAAGTACTTTTTCAGCCATTATTCTTCCTCAATTTTTGCATGTTCTAAAATCCAGCGATGTTCCATAGGGATCGTTTCATATCCATTCTCATCAGGCATAACTCGAAAATCAAGCGCATGCTGCAGGGAATCTATAACAAAATTTTCAGAATCCAGTATCACGATATGAACAATATAATTTCCTACAGCCAGATAGTGCCCATCTACTTTTAACTTCACATCACCAGCACTATCAAAAGTAATATATTTCTGAGTGTCAATAAATGTATCGGAATAACAATATAGTGTATTATCATCACGCAAAATGCTGATTGAAATTTTCCCTGCCACTGAGATATCCGTATCGTAAGAGACTGATATTTCAAAACTGTTTCTAATAGGGAGCAAATTGCCCCTTTTCAAATTTTCTCCCGTAATTTCCACCTTAGAAATACGAACACTCTGATTCCCTGTTCTGACAGCCTGATCATAGCACCCTGCAGGCATATCCGGCAATTCATCTTCCACAATTCCATTCTTCTCCCGATCCGTTTCCTTTTTCTGTAGTCTTATTTCTTCCATCTGCGTAAGATAATGCCGATGAACAATTTCAGGAATCCCTTCTTCCTTAATTTCTCCATCTTCTATCCAAATAGAGCGTTCACAAATTCGGCTAATCTGTTCAAGCGAATGAGAGACAATCACAATTGTCGTACCATTCTTTTTAATCTCTTTTAGTTTTTCAAAACATTTTGTCTGAAAGCTAACGTCTCCAACACCCAAAATCTCGTCTATCAAAAGCACATCCGCATCCACATTAATCGCAACTGCAAATGCCAGCCTCATGTACATTCCAGAAGAATAAGTCCTGACCGGATTATCGAGAAAGTCGTCCATTTCTGAAAATTCAATAATATCATTAATTCTATGGTCAATTTCCTTCCTGGTAAGTCCAAAGATAGCCGCATTTGTGTAGATATTCTCTCTCCCACTCATATCTGGATGAAATCCTGCTCCTAATTCAATCAAACTAGAAACTCTTCCTTTCACTACAATGCTTCCACTATCTGGGTACATAATGCGCGTAAGCATTTTCAACGTAGTGCTTTTTCCACAACCGTTCTTACCAATTAATCCTACTGCCTCGCCTTTTTTGATATCAAATGAGATTCCCCTTAGTACCAGCCGCTCCTCATAGTGGTTTCTCCTTTTAAACAGCATTTTCTCTTTTAAGCTGCTTCCTTTATCAAAATATATCTTAAACTTTTTTGTGATGTTCTTTACTTCTATTGCATTTGATGATTCCATCTTATAACTCCTCTGCAAACTTTCTCTGTAACCTAGAAAAAGAAAACCAACCAACACTTAAAAACAAAAGCCCCAAAAGAAATCCATGAAGCAGAGTACTCATCTGCGGCACTTCCCGGTAGTATAAAATCTGCCGATATGCAATGATGATAGGTGTCATAGGGTTCAGGTAAAATATAGGTAACAATCTTTCCGGAATAATATCCACATTATACATAATTGGAGTGAGATACATCCACGCCATTGTAATGATACCCAGAATATGTTCTAAATCCCGAAAATAAACGGTCAAAGCCGATGTAAGCATTGTAATTCCCAAAGCTAACAAATACTCCACTGCCATGACAATCGGTAAGTACAAAAGTGCATTCCCATTAAATCCGATCCCAGAAATCAAAATTATGAAAAAGATTACTGCAAATGAGAATAGCATATTAACAAAAGAGCTAGTCACATAAGATATAGGAAGTACTTCTCTAGGAAAATAGATTTTATTTACCATATCTTTTGAACCAATAATACATGTAGCTCCCGTTGTCAATGCTGAGCTAAAGAAAATCCATGGCACCAATGCTACAAATAAAAATAAATAAAAATTATCAATACCACTTTTCAAAATAGTAGAAAACACAATTGTATAAACAACTAGTTGTAACAGAGGATTAATAAACGTCCACATAAATCCTAGTACCGATCCTTTATAGCGTCCGCGCAGATCTTTGCGTACCAGGCTTATAACCATCTCTCTATAAGCCCATAATTCTTTAATTCTTTTCATTGTTCTAACCTTTCTCATTCTGCTGAGTATTATCTATTCCTTCAGTACTTTCTTTTAAGAACAGTATTTTAGGCGTCATTAAAATTAACTTTAAATCAAGCAGAGTAGAATAATTTCTAATATACGTTAAATCCAATTTCAACTTATCATATGACGTTGTATTATATTTTCCATAAATCTGCGCATATCCAGTCAGCCCTGCCTTAACCTTTGTCCTGTATAAGAACTCCGGAATCTCTTTCAAAATTTCTTCTGCCAGTTCTGGTCGCTCTGGTCTAGGCCCTACAAAAGTCATATCCCCCTTCAATATATTGAACAATTGAGGAAGCTCATCCATTCTAGTTCTCCGAAGAATATGCCCTATTGGTAATATTCTGGAATCCCCCTCTGAGGCCAGGCGCGCCACTCCATCCTTTTCCGCATCCTGAACCATGGTACGAAACTTATAAATATTAAAAACCTTGTTATTTTTCGTTAGTCGCTCCTGCTTAAAAAATATGGGTCCATGATCTGTGATCTTTATACCTAAAGCAATAATCAGAAAAAATGGGCCGGTTATTATGATCCCCATTAACGCCCCAACAATATCAATTGATCGCTTTATAAACTCCTGTTCAATTGTTAACCCCTCATTTCTAGACAATAAAAGTGGGGAATCAAAAAGATTCAATTCCACAGAGCTCTTCAATAAAATATCCGAAATCTTTGGTACACTATAGGTACGAATTGAATTTGCAAAACAATATTTTAATAAAATATTTCGCTCATGAGAAAAAATATCCCCAATAATAACACCATCATATTTTAATATTTCCTGTTGCAAAAAAGAAATTCCTGATCCAACATTTATAATTTTACATATTTCATATTTATCCTCTCTTGAATTGATCTTTTCAATGAGATGATAATCAGACCTATTTCCTGATATTAATAACATCTTTCTCGGAGGAAACATCTTATCGTACAGCCATTGGTAAATCAAAGTCCAAATTAAGATGACTAAAAAATCCATTACTGTCATCCTTAATAGCTGCAACGGATTCGGGAAATGCTTATCTAAAACAGATATTTGCAGGTATGTAAATATATTTGTAAAAATAACCGAAAGGATTTGAGAATATATTAGATTTCCCTTTTTCAAATAACCAACCTTGTAACCGCCGTAAGCACTCATAAATACAATAAGTAGTACACTATATAGGAAAATCATCATCCAGTTTCCTCTGCGGAAAAAGGGGAATTCAATAATTGTGTTATAATAATTAATCCACGTCCATCCATACAACGTAATCAACAACGATGTAATTCCAAAAGTGAAAATCAATTTAATAAGCCGTTTATATTTTTGATTAACTTTCATTTTAACACACCTTTATCTTTATTGGCATTAATATAATTTTATACAAAGCACTATTAGTATATCATATTATGCAAGTTTAGTACAATCTTCTTCCCAAGAAAAGGTACTGTTAATATTTAAGAATTTATGAATATTTTTCCTTTCTATTAAAAACTCCTAAATTTTAACTATTTGACTTTTTACTATCTCAGATCTTATAAAAAAGATATCACATAAGCCTTGAAAACTTTTAGTTTAATGTTTATCAATCAGTTTTTTTGTATGCTCAGAATCTATAATCCTTTGATACATGTTCTACCAATACTTACACTTTCCTTTTGTTGGCATATTCCCCATATCATTTTTCTTATCCTTTCTACAATTTTTACTGTTATTGCATACTTTTAATGTTTTATTATCCGCACGATATGGTGCTTTATACCATATATGTAATGCGCTGATTTTCTGTGGTTTTCTATTTTCTCACCCTTGATTGTTTTTTTCCAAAGAATGACTTTATCTATATTCAGATTACCTAAAGAATTCACCACCTTTTAAAGCATTTGCAGCTTTCCATTAAAAAACTCCAAATGCCGAGAGCAAAAATAAAACTCATCAGCATTTGAAGTTTATGATTAAGATCCTTACAATTAATTACTCCTCTATTGATTTTGTCGCTCCCATTCCCAACAAAAGCCAGAACACAGGTGCAACAATAGGAAGGTTAAGGTTTACAAAGGCTTGAACACTATAGCAGATAACGCCAAACATTATGGCCATAATATACGGATTTTTACTCTTATAGCGGAGGCAGTTCCTTATATATCCGAATATAAAACTTAAATAAGCGATCAATCCCGCAAGTCCAACTGTAGTTAGCATATGAAGATATTCATTGTGCGCATTATCAAATAATAGCTTATATGGGTTATTTGCAGTTTTGCGCATTATTAAAATTCCAAATGTTTCAGGTCCAAATCCCACAACTTTTTTCCAGAAAGACAATTGTTCATAGCATTCTATACCATTTCTCCAAATATACCCCCTTTGTGTTCCCCAATCGTCATTAAAAAGAAGATATGAGCTCAAACTTCCATACCTGCTTACATTACCAACCACGTTACAGTCATAAAGAGTATACAAAAAGGCTATAATTATTAGAAACAGAAATACCAGCCAAAGATTTCGAAATAAATTTCCAATTTCCTTAACTTCATTTTTTCGTCTATAATCAAAAGCATACCAAAAAATTACAATTCCCCACAAACCGATTATCAAATATGGCAACCCTCGAAATTTTATTATCATGTCAAAAGCGCTTTCTATTCCCAGAACACCTTCTCCAAAATAACTATTAATCCAGTCAATGCATTGAATGACAGAGAAAAACGTCGCTAAAACAATGACAAATCTTTGAATCCCTTTCCTGCTTTTAAATAAATATAATGGCAAAAAACCAAATAACACTCCCAGGGAAAGATATGCATTGTCACTAACACCCATAATAATAGCAAAGAAACTGATTACCATGCAGAAATAATGCCACAACATATTCTTGAACTTTTTATCTGTCGCAAACAAAACCGTAGCAATAGCAACCAAAATCCCAACATATGCGGTATAAGTATTTATATTTCCTATTGTTGATGTAAATATTGATCTTTCTTCCGGAAGCATAACAATTTTAAAATGAAAAATATCTAATTTAAAATAATCGGTAATCCCGAACAAACATACGAGCATTCCCGCCGCCAGAATCAGATCAATATACCAGCTTTTGAACTTCCAAAGTCTACTTACACAGAAATAGGAGACAACATACCAAATCATAAGAAATAAACCAGTAAATCGTCCTTCATTACCCCAAAATGCTTCATATAAATAATCAGATGTCACTGTTGACACAATCGCAATCAGAAGAAATATAATAGCCGCAAAATCCATTATAGTAAGTTTTTCGAAAAACTTTTTTATTTTAAATTCTTTAAAAAATATCTCTGTATCTGCTCTTCCTGTTGTCAAAGCATATACTAATAATATCACTAGCATTATAATTGTGCAAAAGCAATAATAATAATATTTAAATACAAGAATATCAAAATAACAGTTTCTGACCACCAAAGGGACTCCTATTCCTACCAGAAACACATAAATACCAAGAACAATTGATGGAAAACTTTTTTTCTCCGAATCACGGTAAATATTTTCCTGCATAAGCATTCCTTTCAACCCTAAACACTATTTAGAAGAAACTATTTTCATTTTGCAATATAAAATTCCCAACAAGCAAACAAATGATTCATCATACAAGTCATAATAAACAATACAGCAAAACTTTCATTCATGTTTAAAGCAAACCATATTTTAGTTCATTGATTATACCATATATTGATAAGAAAGAAAAGACCGGAAATTCTTAAGAATTTCCGGTCTTTTCTTTAATTCAATATAACATATTAGTTTTCAACGAAAATCTTTACAATGTTACCACTACCATTTACTTCATAGCAACGGTCATTGCCATCTTTCGCTTTGCTCTTGCCCTTCTGAACAGTACCTGCAGTATTAACTAATCTGTACTCAACAGTTGCAGTATCTTTTGCTGCTTCTGCCAAATTATATTCCTCAGAATATTTATCATTAGTTATAACACTATGAACGTCCATTAAGGTTAAAAATTCATCTGTAGTATAAAGTTTTGCAGAAGTAAGTTTTCCATCAGTACCAAATTTAGCTTCAACCACAGCATACTTATCATCTTTATCTGCTGCTAACATCATACCAGACTGATAGTACTTCTTATTATCAAGAGCTGTCTTACCAGCGCCCTTGAAGCTTCCAGACTTATTCAGTAAGAAACTATGAGAATCACCATCAATAGTGATGTTCTGTTTATTAGTCTTTACGGCACCATCATCACCGAAGTAGTAGAATTTGTAGCTTTTATTCTCCCAATAAGAAGCATTATCCTTAAATCCATCGGTTGTGTCATATGGATGATCTTTATCATCTTTCTTTGCAAGTTCACGAATAGTTTTATTATCAGAATCTAATAAAACAAATCTATAACCATCAATCATAGCTCCCTGATCATCAAAAGCATACTTCTTGCTGTTGATAGTCTTCATTTGTCCTGTGATCAGCTTGCCATCTTTATCAGCATAGTACCAGTTTTCAGAATCGTCATCAAAGTCTCCTTCATTTAAGTAGGAGCCTGGAACAACCTGGAACCAGCCCTTAGTTACTCTGGCACCATCTTCTGGATTTCCATAATATCTGAATCCACTACTGTATACAGCATTACCCTGTGTCTGTGTAGCTGTTCTGTCTGCACTTGTCTGTGTAGCTGTTGTCTGTGTAGCTTCCCAGTTAACCCACTCAGCGTTCATACGGCCATCTGCATCAAAACTGTACTTCCTGCCATTGATGGTCTCGCCTTTTTTGTCAAACATCTTCTTGCCATTGCTCTTGAAGTAGAACCAACGATCCTGTTCTTCATCATCAAAAGCGTTGTCACTGGAGTAGCCCTTCTCTAAATCACCATTGTTTTCCCACTGGTCATCTTTGATGTGCAGAAATGCCCAACCAGTAGCCTGTGCGCCATCATTTTCATCACCGTGGTAGTATACACCGTTATCTGCACGCCAAGCGTTGTCATCAGTTAATCTCTGTCCATCTTCATCAATCCAACCATATAACATCTTAGCTTCATCATCAAAGATGTATTTTTTTCCATTGATAATCTTGAAAGAAGCACTGTTGCTGGTGCTGGAACTCTTATATGCCTTACCATTAGATCCAAAATAGTACCAATGATTTACAGGCTCATTATCATCATCACCATCATAGTCATCATTTTCAACGGAAACCCACTTATTAGCTACCATAGAACCGTTCTCATCTACATAGTAGTAGTTGTCATTGTACTCAACAACTAAATCGGTAGCCATTTCGCCATCTTCGTTTAAGTAGAACCAGTTATCTCCTGATTTCTCCCATTTCTCTGTCTCTAAATCGCCGTTCTTGTCATAGTACACCCATGTACCATTTTCTTCCTGCCAGCCAGTTGCTGCGAAAGAGGACATGGAAGCGCCTAATGCCAGCAGTGCTGCTGTAGATAATACAGCAACTAACTTTGTCTGCTTTCTCATAATTAATGCACTCTCCTTTTTTCTTTTTGAAATACTCTTCGAAATTCCTAATTGCATTACGAGGTAATTATACTTCCTATAATGGAAATTATCAATACCTTTTTTACTTTTTTTGCATTTTTTGCAAAATCAAAAAAATATTTACATTTCCGCCAGAAGCTATCAATTCCTCCATCACATGGTATAGTATAATACAATTTGTGGAAAAATGCTATAACATTTCTCTGTGCATTTTCTTACATAATCATTACGAAAATGTATTTTCTCAAAAAAATTGTACTTATATGAGTACAATTCTGCATTTTAAACCTTATTCACCAGTTTTCCCTTCATAAACACTATTCATAGAAAGACTCCCATCAGCAGAAAACAAGAATCCCTTTCAATCAATTCCCACCATTTTCACTTCTATAACATAATAATCATTGTTAATAATAGAGCTAAATAGTACAAGAGATTAAACAGCATATTGTAATCAATCTTCAGGTCTCTATAACTAAGCCTCAAAGGCAATTATATTACAATCCTACCCTTCAACCTTCTATATACAATCTTCCATATATAATCTCATCACAATCTCCTATTGCAATTTACCATTTCAATGGTATAATGTTCATATATTAATAATAATTTCAAAATCTGAACACCCCACACCAATTTACCACTTATAAACTACATGGAGGTCACACGACTATGGATCGTAACGTCATCATCTGCCGTTCCATTCTGGAAAACCCGGCAGTCACACAGAGAGATTTATCGAAAGAACTTAGCGTTTCCCTGGGAACCGTTAATAACCTAATAAAGGAATGCATAGAAAAAAAATATATTAATCTTGGAAATGGTAATGATTTATACGAACTGCTCCCAGCAGGACAAGCCCTTCTAAATAATAATAAAGTAGACGGAGCCGTCATCATCGCTGCCGGCTTCGGCTCCCGTTTCGTGCCATTAACCTTCGAAACTCCCAAAGGTCTGTTGGAAGTATTCGGAGAGCGCATGATCGAACGACAGATCCGCCAGCTTCACGAAGCAGGAATCAGGGACATTACCATTGTGGTCGGATACTTAAAAGAAAAATTTGAATACCTTATAGACAAATATCAGGTTAAGCTTTTATATAATCCCGAATATTCCCAGAAAAACACCCTGACCACCATTTATCACGCCCGTGAGCTTCTCCGTGGAAGAAATATGTATGTCCTTTCTTCTGACAACTGGATGCGCCACAACATGTATCATGCCTACGAAAGCGGTGCATGGTACTCTGCGTCATTCATGGAAGGGGAAACCTCCGAATGGTGTCTTGATTATAATAAGAAGGGACGCATTTTAAATGTATCCGTAGGCGGCCAGGACAAATGGGTGATGTACGGGCCTGTTTTCTTCTCAAAATCATTCTCAGAGCAGTTCCTGACCGTATTAGAGAATTATTACCAGCTTCCCGGGACAGAGCAATTCTACTGGGAAAATGTCTACATGGAAATGTTATCCGGGGAAGCAGCAAAAAGGCTGCCTCATATCCCCGAAACAAAACAGGACATTGATTTATTCATCAACCGAAGACCGGCTGACGAGGTATATGAATTCGAAAACCTGGAAGAGCTTCGCCGCTTTGACCTAAAATACCAGCGCCATTCCGATAATGAAGCCATGGAATTAGTATCTACAGTATTCCATGTACCGGAATCAGAAATCACAGAAATACGGTGCTTAAAATCGGGCATGACCAACAAATCCTTCCTGTTTAAGATCAAGGACCGCCATTATATCTGCCGCATCCCCGGACCCGGTACGGATCTCCTGATCAACCGGCAGCAGGAAAAAGCGGTTTATGACGTCCTGAGCGAACTGGATATCACAGAAAAGGTTATATATTTTAATGGAGAGACCGGATATAAGATTGCAGAATTTTATGAAGACACCCACAATGCCAATCCTTACTGCCGGGAAGAAATGGAACGCTGCATGGCAGTCGTACGAAAGCTCCACAAATCCGGGCTTAAGGTTGACCATTCCTTTGACATTCGTGAACGGATCGATTTCTACGAAAAGCTATGTAAAGCCCACGGGGATATCCTGTTTGACGATTACAACCTGGTCCGCACACAGATGACTGAGCTTATGAACCGGCTGGACAGCCTGGGACATAAGAAAGTCCTTTCCCATATTGATACAGTGGTCGACAACTTTTTAATGATGCCTGACGGTGGCGTGCGTTTAATTGACTGGGAATATTCCGGAATGTGCGATCCCCTTATAGACATCGGCATGAGCGCAATTTACTCCTATTTAAATGAGGAAGAAACAGATGACCTCATAAGGATCTACCTGGAACGGGAGCCTTCTGAGGAAGAGCGGTTCACCATTTACGCTTATATGGCTCTCGGCGGCTTCCTGTGGAGCCTTTGGGCAGTATACAAGGCAGCCTTAGGGGAGGAATTTGGCGAATATACCATAATCATGTATCGTTATGCGAAACACTATTACAAAAAGTGCTCCGAAATCTCCAAAATATAGCTTATCGGAACTTGCAGCGCAAGTTTCGACAAAAGGGCTGTTTTCAGCCCGTCCATCCAACTATTGGAAGTGCTTTTTACCTCCCATAATATGAGAATTTTGGAAAATGTCCGCAAATCGTAATAAAATGTTTAGGTATTCCTGTTGGTACTGTGTTATAATGTACACGAAAGCGATGAGCAGTGCGAAATAAGGCAGGAGAAGATTTTCGTTGTGCCCGCACATAAGAAAATCTTCTCCTGCCTTATTTCATAGGGCGAATGCCCGTGAGCAAGTAAAACCGCAGGTTTTACTTGCTGCACTGCGGACTATACTATGTGAATAAAATAGCTAGAACAGGAGGAAGGACGGTATGCAATACCGAAAGAAGATGACGGCGCTGCTCATAGCAGGGCTTGTAGGAACCGCTGCTTTGATACCGGCAGGTACGGCCTGGGGGGCCACCGGCTGGGTTGCGGAAGGTTCCCAGTGGAAGTATATAGACCAGGATGGTTCCGCTCATAAAGGCTGGGTAAAGACATCCGACGGAACCTTTTATTTTCTTGATCTCTCCACAGGCTTTATGGCTACCGGCTGGAAACAGATCAACGGAAACTGGTACTATTTTCATTCCAACGGCGCCATGGCTACCAAGTGGATACAAGACGGCGGAAAATATTATTACCTCATGGATGACACAGGTGTCCTTGTA
Source organism: Hungatella sp. (assembly GCA_031270005.1). Classification (GTDB taxonomy): domain Bacteria; phylum Bacillota; class Clostridia; order Lachnospirales; family Lachnospiraceae; genus Lacrimispora. Next base: position 14,259 of record JAISYJ010000022.1, read on the forward strand.
AAAGGCTGGCTAAAAATAGGCAATGACTATTATTACATGAAAGGCGACGGTTCCATGTCCACCGGATGGCGGGAAATGGACGGCGGCTGGTATTATTTTAAAGAAAATGGTAAATGCACCATTGGATGGGGACAGATTGGAAGTGACTGGTTTTATTTCGGCTCTGACGGCAAGATGGTCACCGGATGGAAGCAGATCGATAACGCTTACTATTACTTAAATGTGGATTCCAAGTCCGTGTTAGGCCGGATGATGACCGGCTGGCTCAGTGACGGAACCAACAAGTATTACATGGACAGCAACGGAAAGATGGCCCATGGCTGGAAACAGATTGACGGCTCCTGGTATTATTTTAATGATTCCGGACATATGATGACCGGTTGGGTACAACTCTCCGGCGTTTATTATTATCTTGATCCATCTACCGGTAAGATGGCAGTAAATACTACCCTTACCATTGACGGAAAAAGCTATACCTTTGGCTCCAACGGAGCTTACCAGAACAATGCTTCTGGTTCCCCATCCGGTTCAACCAATGGAAACAGCCCCGGAGGTTCATCAAACAACTCCTCCAATGCACCGGGCGGGTCCAATTCGACTCCCTCAGGCTCTAATGGGCCAGGAGGCTCCTCTTCTGACGGTAATACTTTAAGCGGAGCCCCGGGAAGTTCTTCAAACGATACTCCTGGCGGTTCCTCAAATCCATCAGGCGATAACGGATATCAGTTGTCACCAGGGCTTACCAATGGCCCCGGCTGATCTCATATGAATTAGTATCTGTGTGGGTATCTGCACCTCGGCGCGGATACCCTTTTATTTACGCGGATAATGGACCGGACAGATAAGAATCAGTTTGCTTGGTGCTGCCGCGATAACCGGGGGAACTTGTAAAGCAGGTTTCTTCTGATTTTGTGCGCCTGTGTTTTTATTCCGTCAGCATGAAAGCACACAGCATTTCATAGTACTCGAATGATAAGGAGGTATCACATTGAGACACAAGAAAATAGGCATGCAGCTTGCCACAGCAGCATTATGCGCCTTTATAGGAATATCTGCGGGGGTTGGCCCGGCCATGAATTCCTGGGCAGCAGGCTATGAAAAGGTCAATGGACATTATCAGCTTGCAAACGGTACGGTAATTGAAGAGGTAATTGCCAGAGGAATCGATGTCTCCAGATGGCAGGGTAATGTAAACTGGACCTCTGTAGCATCAGATGATGTCAGCTTTGTCATGCTGGGCACCAGATCCAAGGGTGTTGTGGATCCATATTTCCATACCAATGTACAGGGTGCATCCGCAGCAGGGCTGAAAGTGGGTGCTTACATATATTCTCTGGCTACCACTCCGGATATGGCCAGGGAGGAAGCGGATTTTGTCCTCAATCTGGTAAAGGATTATCCCATCTCCTTTCCCATCGCGTTTGACGCGGAAGACAGCGCCACCCTTGGTACTCTCCCTCCTGCACAGGTAAGTGAAGTAATCAACGCATTCTGCCAGCGCATTGCAGATGCCGGATATTACCCTATCGTTTATGCCAATGATTACTGGTTATCAAATAAAATCGATTTATCCAATATGCATTATGACGTGTGGGTTGCCCGTTATGAGGCAAAACATGTTTATTCCAATCCGATCATGTGGCAGGTCACCAGCACCGGTTCAATTAACGGCATCAACGGAAACGTTGACATTGACTTCCTCTATAAGGACTTAACTCCAAAACTTCCAGGAAATATGTGGAGGACCATTGGTGGAAAGACCTATTACTACCAGAATTATTCTATCCAGAAAAATGCCTGGATCAACGACGGCTCCGGTTGGTTCTTTATGAACGAAGAGGGACTGGCTGCCACCGGATGGTTTGATAAGGATGGGCTGCGTTATTATCTTGACGAAACCTCCGGACGGATGAACACCGGCTGGAAACAGCTTTCTAACAAATGGTATTTCTTTAATCCAAGCGGCTCCATGAATACCGGATGGCTGACTGACAACGGGTCACGCTATTATCTTGGTTCAGATGGTGTCATGGCCACCGGCTGGCAGGAATTAAACGGCCAGTATTACTACCTGGATCCATCTTCCGGCCAAATGGCTGCCGGCTGGAAGAACTTAAACGGCAAGTGGTATTTCTTACAGGAAAGCGGTGTGATGGCCACAGGCTGGCTTGATAACAATGGTGCCCGGTATTACTTAAATAATGACGGTTCCATGGCTACGGGCTGGTATACGGAAGGCTCTTACAAGTATTATCTTGCAGGAAACGGTGCAGTTTCCACAGGATGGCAGTTCATCGATAACAGCTGGTATTTCTTTAACCAGAGCGGAGCCATGGCTACAGGCTGGATCAATCCTGACGGAAGCTGGTACTATCTTGCTAACGATGGAAAGATGCAGTCCGGATGGCTTGAGGAACGGGGAACTAAGTATTATTTAAGCACTTCTTCCGGTAAGATGACCGTAGGCTGGAGACAGATCGATGGAAATTGGTATTACTTTGGTGGAAACGGCGCCATGGCAACCGGAATGACACAGGTAGGCGGCCTGCAGTATTACTTAAACCCGGCTGACGGAAAGATGGCAGCCTCTACTACCTTTGTCCTGGATGGAGTCTCCTATACCGCCGATGCAAACGGCGCATGCACTGTGACTCCGCAGACAGCCTCCGGGCAGACGGAAGGAGAAACCACGGCAGAAAGCCAGGCCGGGCAGACGAAAACTGCTCCTACTGATTCCACCTCCAATCAGACAAAAGAAATCGGCCCTGGAATACATTAATAAACGGCAGTTGAGCCTGCTGCAAAACAGATTTATAATGACAACTCATTTAAAGAAATAGCTCTATAAACAGGAAAATGCGCTTTGAAAACGGTTTTTTAAGCCCGATTCAAAGCGCATTTCTTAATTCAAAATTGTTTTCAGCCACAAATATCATCTACTCCGAAAAATTCTTCGTCTCCCCAACAATATAAATAGGCCTGTCCTTTAACTCCGCAAACAGAATAGCAATATAATTGCCAATGATCCCAACGATCAGGAACAGCACCGCAAACATAAAGCAAATCAGCAAAATGGTGGTAGCATACCCGTTTGGCGTCCCTACCTTTGCCCAGCTCCATATGGTGTAAATCATCATAATAATCCCCAGAACGCCTGCGCCGCACCCTGCATAGATTCCAAGCTTCAGAGGCAGATTGGAAAAGCACATGATGGTATTTAAGGAAAAGACCATCAGCTTTTTGATGCTGTATTTGCTTTCTCCTGCTACTCTGACTCCTGCCTCATATTCAATAGTGGTCCGGTTAAAACCGATATTTTGCACATACCCGCGCAGGAAACGGACCTTTTCCCTGTAATTGTCCTTCAGCACCTTGCCGGCCCGGCCGGATATTGCAAAAAAGTCAGAAGCATTTGGCTCAAATTTCACATCAGAAAGTACGTTGATCAAATGGTAAAAGGCAGAGGAGGCAAAATTCTTAAACCACCCTGCGGACTCATTTTTTGTGCGCACCATATTGATAACATCATAGCCCTCCTCAAACTTCCCCACGATTTCCGGCAAATACTGGGGAGGATGCTGTAAATCCGCATCCATGCAGACGACTCCATCTCCACTGCTGTAATCCAAACCGGCAATCATGGCCGCCTCATGGCCGAAGTTTCTGGAAAAGCTGATGACCTTTACCTTTTTATCCAGCCTGGACAAGTCGTCAAGAATCTTCATGGTGCCATCCTGGCTTCCGTCATTGACGAAAATCAGTTCATAGTCCCAAATCAGTTTATTTAAAATTCTGGCCGTTTCCTGATAGAACTGGTTTAGAGCCAGTTCCTCATTGTAGCATGATACCACGACCGATAATGTTTTTCCCATATTTGCCTCCTAATGAATCAAGGGAATATTCTTGCATTTCCCGTTAATTCACAATCTCAAAGCTGAAAGGCATTTTTCTTTCAACCTTATGCTCCTCATACTATTGCTCTTCATTTGTTTCCTTTTTTATATAACATTGTTCAAATTCTGTCAATGCCCGGACCGAATTTTCGCTGTAATCCCCGTTCACATCCACCGCAGCCAAAAGGTTTCCGTTGTCATAGCATATGGGGATCAGCTTTCCCACTCCGATCAAATCCCTGACCAGGGTGTAGGAACGGTTCTCTTCTCCCGTATAGCCGGCCTGAACATAGACATAATCTGTTTTTGCATAATCCATGAATTCCACAAAATAATCCATTTTCTTTACCAGGGTCACATTTCCCCATACCCCTGTAATGTCGTCATAAGATTGGACGTTACATGGGAATGCCAGCACATCCGGGTGGTCTCCAATGGCAATGAGCCGGGTTTCCGGGTCGGAGGCAAGAATATCCCATATCTCACCGTTTCCCTTTGATATCATATCCTGCCTGGCGGCCTCCTGATGGTCATAGTAGCCTTTATGATGAAATGACACAGGTGTAAAGCCAAGGCACCAATTCCAGCTGGTCATGGCCGTAAAAAATACGGAAAACATAAGCACCCAGACTCCGGCTCCTATGCCTCCCCGCCACACAGCCTTTTCCCTGGCTTCCGCTGCAGCCTTCAGAACATAGACCGTTGTAAGTACATAAAAAAGCATAAAATAGTTCCCGTCAACCTGGGTCAGCAGACCTAAGCTGATAAGATTGACCACTAAAAACGGCACATAGATGACCTTTAGGAAAACAGACAGCTGACAGTTCTTTCCTCTATCCACATTCTTGCCGTAAAAACAGCTTACAATCCACAATAAGAGAAGAAAAAACAGCAGAAATCCACCCCAGGCAAGAATCACATGATCCATATCCTCTCCCACAGGACAAAAGAAAAAACCATGAAGCCGGTTTGCTAAGTGCACTGCTTTTTCCTTTGGGGACATTCCGGCGCCGTAATTAGGTATGCTGTTGACCATGAACGGGTACTTCAAGTGAAATCCTATCTTTGTAAGCAAGGAGGAGAACACTGAGGTAAGAGGAAGTCCTGTTAATACCAAAGTTCTTGCCCAGATTCCCCCTAAGGCCAGAAGCGAGCCTGCCATAACTGCCAGACCTCCGCCGTTGCCCACCTCCGCCCCAAATTTGGGAAACATGAACTTTCCTAACAGATACAAAAATCCCATTCCAAATACAGCAGTGGAAAAGACCAGGGCCGTTGGTTTTAAGGTCAGACTGAGAAAAAAGGCCGACGTCCCATATGCAAGGTAACGCCAGGACTTTCGCCCTGCTTTTATATAACACAGCAGATAATACACCATGATCTCCTGGACAAGCAGTGTGATAATATCGCTTTTGGCTGTGACCGCCATATTCATGATGCCTGGAACTCCTGACAGCAGGGCCGCCAAAAAGACCGCCTGCTCCCGTTTCATATAAAAACGGCCGATTTTATAGCCCATAAAAAGGACTCCCAAAGACAGCCACAGGTTGACCGAAGTTACGAAGCTATAGGAAGGAAGCTGGGACAGGGGCAGGGTCAAGACCTCAAAGCCTTTGGAATAGGTGTAGACGATCCCTATGGTGCCCAGATTTTCATAAATTCCATGGCCATTGTCCAGGATATACCGGGATCTGACGCCATACCACAGGCTGTCATAATCCACGGCAATATTTAACCGCCCCGCCTGAAGGCACACCATTGACAGGATAAATGCCAGTAAAAAAATCTCTTTTCCGCTGAAAACTATACCATTCTCTTCCCCTTCATCGCCCAGACAGGACCTTCCGAAAAGAAGCAGGATCCCGCCGCTGACAATAACAAACACGGTCAGGTGAGTGATGGAGCCAATGCCAACGGCCGACATAAGGCAAAACGTGACAATGAGAAAGGCCGCGCCTGTGAGAAAGTCGGAAGCCAGCCCGTCAGCCTTTGGAAGCCTCCATAGGTCTACCCGGAGAAAACGTCCGAAGAACAGGATATATGCCAGATAAAGGCCGGAGGCCAGCACCGGAAGAAAGGCTACGTGCGCCCACAAAAAGAAGGCCGTAATAAGGACCGCCGCCATAAGCTTCTGCCTGTTCTTAGGGAATAAAAATCCACACAAACAGAAGGCAGCAAACAGCTCTGCCGTCTCTGCCATCATGGTCTTATATTCACTCTGGTTCAAGATCCACTGAAAAACTTCCTGGTTTAAAATCTGATTCAAGGAATACAGGATTCCTGCCGCTGAAAAAACCATAAACAGCAGGACCCCAATTCCACGTTTCTGTGATCGGCCCATAAAAACCCCCGACTGTCATTTTGTATACAAATGAACCAATCGGATATACCTGCCGGATATACCTGCATATCCAATTAATTCATAAACAAGGAGTTGAAAGATGTCTTTCTCTCAACCTTACCGTTTAAAGTCATTTCGAAATACGCTGTACCCGTTTTCCTGTAAAATCGTCAGCGCACTTCGTACCTTGGCCCCGCTGTCTGCCAGGCCTCGCCTGTACTCAAATTCCTTCCGCAGCTGGTCATCAGTGGCTGTTTCAAAGTTCAGGGCCAGCTCTGCCCTTATTTCATAGTTATTCCTGCGGTAAGGGGCCTTTTTTATCTCTGTGTAAGTGGTATAGCAGTTCCCTGCCAGAAACAGCACACAGGACCCCCAGGCGGCGATCTGAAGGAAAGGCTTCCCCTTCTTCTTCCACTGCCTGGATAATAAGGCAAAGGTCAGTAAGATTCCAAGGATACCGGACTGGAACTGAAGGGCATATCTGGAGCTTAAGCCGTAATTTTCATTAAGAAATATCCACCTGGACAAAAGGATGAGCACGTGGTTCAGCCCTCCCGATAGGATGAGAATGACAGGAAGGACTGTTTTCTCATACAGACGGTACCTTAAATTTACCCACAGTGCAAGCAGATACAAAAGGATAACCAGAAAACCAAGGATCAGATAGGGCGCATTGGTCCGAAACATTTCCTCAGCCTGTTCTCCTCCTACCACCATGGAAGAAAAAGATTTAACGAAAAAGCGGAGGAAAAAACCGGGAGTATCCCGTAACTGGACAGCCAGAGGAACGGTTGCCGAAGCCGCGTGGTCTTCCACTGCATAGGCATTGCTCCATAAATAAAGCAGAAGGGGGATCAGGGCGCAAAGGCCGTTTAACCCCCATCTATTTCTTGAATCACCCTTTTTTAACAGGAACATCAGGCCGCAGGCTAAAATTACTGTCACCGAATAGATTGCGCAGTAAGGACCTGCCACCAGCAGTGTTGTTAAAAACGGAAGGAGCAGGAGTTTTGTCCTGTCATATTTCTTTTCCTGTCCGCTCCACACCCGGTCCATCACCTCAAAATGGTAATAAAAGCAGGCAAAGGACAGGAAATGGGCCCAGCCGCTTCCATTGACCAGCATTTCCCACTTGTTAAAGCTGAAAAGTACTATCATTAAAGCCCCATACCAGCCAGGAGAAATCTTTCTGCGGCTGCAGTAGCTTCCCAGAGCCAGCCCGGAAAGCCCAAGGGCCAGAACGCCTAATACCCGGTCAAACATAATGTTGTATCCAAAAAACGAGACATTAAGGATCCTTCCCAGATAATTGACCGGAATTCTGGTCAGGATATCCGGCACAAAGAACTTGGCCGGATTCCATACGTCAGGCAGATAACTGTTCACAAGGCGGACGTAATCGGAATAAATTCCGTCACAGGTGGCCGTAAAAATATACCAGAGGCCAAAAACAGTCCCCAAAAGAGGAAGCAGGCCATACAGATACTTTCGCTTCATGCATTTCACCTCTGCCCTTAATTTGCTGTTATGGAAGCAACAACGGAGAGATGCTTTTCTCCTCTTTGCTCCGCTGCATCCTCATAGAAAAAGTTACATTCAAAGGCCAGCTCCGTGACCTGAAGAGCCGGCGCGTCAATTTCAGCTGTAACCGTATTGGAAGTGATAGGAATGACCTGACTTGACCCCCCATTTACGGTCACAGTGATCTGCTCAAGGCCGGTAATGACGCCGGGATAATAGAATTTAAAACCGATCTTTCCTTCTTTCCCTGCCATGATCCTGACTTTGGCGCTTTCATCCAGCCAGCCGTCCTCATAGCAGCCATAGACCAGTTCAAATTTTAAGTTCCGGACAAAATCCGTCACATCCTGAAATGCATTATGGGCCGGGTCTTCCCTCAATATGAGCATGTTTGGAGTCACCAGTCCGATATCGTGGATGGACTGAATAAAAGTAACCTCGGTCCCCTCTGCCAGCCGTTCTTTATCAAAGGTTTTGAAAAAGGTCCTGGCAGTAAAATCGCTCATCTCATAGGAATTGCCGATGATGTAAATTTTCTTTCCGAATATCTCATTCTCATATTTCCCGAAAGTCTCTTCTGCCAGGGAGTTGTACCGCAGCTGGGAAGGCCAGTAATAAAGATTCTCGTATTTCCCCCGGTAAAAGCTTTCAACCGGAAGCATGAGAACACCGTAAAAAAGGAACAGGCCACAGTATAAAAGAGGCTTGGCAAGCTTTGTTTTTACCTCCCCCTTCGGTACCGCCACACCACACATGTAAGCGGCAAACAGCCATGCTGCCGTCATGGAAACATAGATCCACCGGGTCTCCACCCGGATTGTGACGCTGGAAGAGCCGATACACAGGGCGATGAATAAAAGAAACAGGCAGATCACAGGGAGACGTTTTTTCAGCTGTTCCCGCTCCCGTATAACGGTTATAAGAAAAATCACGGTCATAATAAGGAGAAGAAAGTCTGCAAACACGACAAAAACATGAACCCAGTAAGGCGATCTTCCCCAGCTAAGTCCATTTAAATGATCAGGGCCTGCATTGATCCCGAATACATAAAGCACCTGGCTTAAAGCATACCGGAAGGTATCCGAAAGGCGGAAGGTATCCGCCACATCCGTTCCCCCTGTCCCTGCCGGAGAAATGCTTCCGATGGTAAGAAAACGGATCGCCTGAACCGCCAGGAACGCCCCGGTTATGCTGAGCCATGGCTTTGGACCTTTTTCCTTTTTCATGAGAAACGTAACATAAAACAAGGGCAATAGTACCATGTAACGTTCATGGATGAAGCAGACGGAAAAATACATTACGGTTGCAGCCGGTACAAACCACTTTCTCTCCGCTTCATCAGTCAGATAGCGGTAGAGACAGTAGAAAATGCCGATTGCGGCCCACAGCGCCATGCTTTCCATCAGGCCGTATACCTGGCTGATCTGGTAATAGGACATCCGTGATAGCAGGTATAAAATCCCGCAAATAAAACCAATCAGCCTCCTGCCTGACAAACGCTTTCCAAACCGGTAAACCGTATAGGCAATGCAGGTGTTTAAAAGGATATTAAAGGGAACAAACCAACCGATGTGGTTCCCGAAAACCATCAGCTCCAGCCAGGCAGCCAGATAATAAACAAAACGGAACCGGGTGCTTCCCAGAGGGAATACAAATTCGCGGAAAGACTGTTCTCCGTAACAGGACCAAAGATATAAATCATCCATATAAAGCCCTTTTATCTCAATTCCCCTGTTTATGAAAAAAGCAAATCCAAGCAAAAGTGCGGCTGCGATGACCTCATCCTTCCACCCAGATATCCATTGTTTATCTTTCATCTCTAGCCCCTTTCTTATCTTAATCTTCGCACCTCTGCATCAGAGCTGCTAAAGAACCGTTCCTCCAGCATCAGGCAGAGGGCATGGTATACCGGAAGGTGGAGTTCCTGTATTTTAAAGGTCTCAGTTTCCGGAACCACCACAGTCACATCCGCTGCCATCTTTAAAAGGCCTCCGTCTTTTCCTGAAAGGCCAATGGTTTTCATGCCAATGGCTTTTGCTGCTGTTACGGCATACATGACATTTTTCGCATTGCCGGAGGTGGATATCCCCAAAAACACATCCCCCTTCTTTCCATATCCATAAGTCTGCTGGGCATAGGTCAGTTCCCCGTCCACATCATTTAAATATGCTGTAGAAAGGCCGGGATGACCGGTTAAGGCAATGGCAGGAAGACCTCCCTGAAGCTTTTCTCCCAATTCTTTTCCAAGCTTTGGGTCTGCCTCTAAAAGCTTTCTGGCAAAATCTTCTGAAACAGCACGGCGTTTTACAAAGCCCTTCATCAATTCTCCCACGATATGCTCTGCATCCGCACAGCTTCCGCCGTTTCCGGCGATCAGCAGCTTTCCGCCGTTTTCATAGCAGGTTACAAGAATCTCGTAAGCTTCCCTGATTTGAGGCTTTACACAGGCCAGCACAGGGTAACGTTCTATCAGCTCTTCTAAATAGTTCATGGGTTCCATGTTTCTCACACTCCTTCTCTGTTCAGTATCCAGTCCGCAGCTTCTTTCATGGCAGGGGCATAGAAGTCAAAAGAATTCTTTTTCTCTGACTGGGTCAGATTGCCGTATAATTCTTTTCCATATCCGGTTCCTACCAAAACTGTGCCCACTCCGTATCTTCTTCCGGCTTCCGTATCCAGAAGCTTATCGCCGATCATATAAGAATGGGACTTGTCCACCTGAAAGCTTGTCTCCGCCATTTCAAACATTCCTGTTTCCGGCTTCCGGCAGTGACATTCCATCCGGTATTTTCCGATCCCATGAACCGGATGGTGGGGGCAGTAATAAAAGCGGTCTATTTGGGCTCCTTCTTTTGAAAGAAGGCGGTTTAAATATTCATGGAGAGCTTTTACATCCTCTTCCCCATAATATCCCCTTGCCACTCCGGCCTGGTTGGTTACCACCACAAGCTTAAATCCCTGCTCCTTTAGCCGTCTTAGGGCTTCCGAAACCCCTGGAAGAATCACCAGATCCTCAGGCCGGTGTAAGTATTCCACTTCTTCGTTAATGGTTCCGTCCCGGTCTAAAAATATGATTCTGTCCATGGTTGTTATCTCCTTTTGCTGCACTTTTTATTTCACAGGAATTACATCCTGAAGATTAAAAACGCTCTGATATGGATGCGCATGCCGCACAAATATAATATGGCTGCCGAAACGGCTGAGCTCCGATGCAAGAGTCTGCAAAGCAGACTCTTTAAGCCTACACGTTAAAATGATATTCGCCTCCTGGGATGGCTACCCGGACCTCCTGGTAATCCCAGCGTTTTTCATCAGTGATCCACGCCTGGGCGCCACGCAGTTCAAAATTCCAGTCCGTAAGCTGTCCTCCGGCTGCTTCCATCCGTGCAGCCACCTTATGGCGGACATTATAGGGACAGTACACCAGAAGGAATCCGCCTCCGCCGGCTCCTAAAAGCTTTCCTCCCAAAGCCCCTGCCTTTAACGCTTCCTCATAAAGCTCGTCAATATGGGGAGTGGATATCTTGCTGCTCATTCGCTTCTTACTCTTCCAGCCGTAATCCAGAAGCTTTCCAAAGCTGTAGAGATTTCCTTTTAACAGCTCATCCTTCATGGCGTAAGCAAGAGCTTTTACCTCGCACATAGCATCAAAGGGATCCTTTTTTTCATAGTTCTTTACCTGGTCCTTTATGATGTTGGCGGATACATGGATGTTTCCTGTATAGCATAGGAGCAGATTGTATTGAAGCTCATGTATGATTTCTTTTTTTATGCGGAGAGGGTTGACCACCACATTATTGCGGCCATGGAATTCAATGAAGTTAAAGCCTCCGAAAGCAGCGGCATACTGGTCCTGATATCCGCCGTCGATCTTCAAGTCCTCTCTCTCCACCTGATAGGCTAAGTCTGCCATGGCATAGCTGTCCATTTCCACGCCTTTCCATTTGGCCATGGCCGTTAATAAGGCCACCATAACGGTGGATGAGGTTCCAAGGCCTGATCCCGGAGGGGCATCGCACTGTAAGTACACCTCACAGCCCTGCTTGATATTCATTGCCTTTAATGCTGCTGTTACCAGATCCAGACGTCCGTCATATACATAGTTTTCTTTTGTATTGTACTTGACCGTCATATCAAAGTCCAGGGAATGTACGATGATCTGGTCATCCTCTCTTGGTACGATGGAGCAATATGCGTACTTATTGATGGTGCTGCCGATGATGGCTCCTCCCTGCTCCACACAGAAGGGAGCTACATCGGTTCCTCCTCCGCCAAAGCTCACTCGCAGGGGAGCACGTCCTCTGATTACCATAAGTTCACTTCTCCTTTCCTCACATCTTCTGCAAACCGGTAATAATCTTCCGGAATTCCGATATCAATGAAATACCCATCGCTTACAAGACCGCCCAGCTTTTTTCTCTCTGAAAGCCACTTTGGAATCATTTCCTGTTCCAGAGATACCTTTCCTTCCGGAATCTCGTCAAGCAGATCACGTCTGAGTAAGTAAATGCCGCCGTTAATGGTTCCCCTGCGCTTTTCCTCAGTTTTTTCATTAAAGGACGTAAGCCAGCCGTCTTTTAAAACAGCCTGTCCGTAACGGGATACATCAGGTACCTCCCGGAGTACCAGAGCCATGTCCAGGTCCCGTTCTCTGCCAAGCTCCATAAGGCTGCTGTAGTCAATCCGGTAAAAGGTATCCGCATTCAATACAAGGAATCTGTCTGACTGTATTTGGGATCCTGCATTTTTAATGGCTCCTGCAGTTCCTAACAGCTCTTCTTCATATGCATAAGAAACCTGGATTCCCCATCTGGACCCGTCTTTGAAGTATTCTTCCACCATAGAACCTTTATAGCCTACGGCAAAAATGATCGAGTTTACTCCGTGGCGGACCAGCTCTAATACCACATATTCCATAAACGGCTTGTCTCCGATCAGCGCCATGGGCTTTGGCCTGTCGCTTACCACGGAACGGAGCCGTGTGCCAAGGCCGCCTGCCAGTAAAACTGCCTGCATAACTGTATCCTCCTGACATCTTTTCTAATGGTTATTATAGCACAAGTCCGCAGTGCAAGCTCATAAAACCTGCGGTTTTATGAGCTCACGGGCATTCGCCCAATGTTGTCAACTTAAGAAAAAACTGTACCTTGACAACTGAATAATGTAATTATAGCCAAAAATCATCTTGATTTTTATGCTTTTTACCTATTGACAAATGTGGTCAAAAATTCAGCACCTCTTTTGAATACTTTTTTAGGAGGAGGTGCCACATGGACGGGATCACTATATGCCAATCCATTATTGAAACGGTACGATCTCTGCTTCAGTCAGAGGATTTTAA
>JAISYJ010000053.1:0-3716 GCA_031270005.1 Hungatella sp.
TTTGAGGTATCCATTTTTCCGGATGCTTGTTTTGGTGCGCCAAAATGAGGATTATCCCAATATTTTTTTCACGTTAAATGTATGAATCCTATTGCCAGTACCAAAGGCTGATAGTAGCGCAGCCGCTGAGACAATCGCCCTTGTGCTTGCTGTTGGATTATATTATAATAATAAATGTCATGGTCTGAAACAGTAAGGAGATAATGCTATATGGAAAACAGATCGAAAACAAAATTAACTGACCACATTGGATTTCACATGCTTTTGGCGGCAACAGGCGGATTTATGGATGCTTATTCATACGTTGAAAGAGGCAATGTATTTGCCACAGGACAGACCGGGAATTTCGTCCTTGCCGCGATCCGGTTTTTCTCAAAGGATTACAAAGGCATGGGCCAGGCCTTTGTGCCCATCGCAGCGTTCTTTGCCGGTGTTTTCCTTGCAAGACATTTCTATTATGAAATTTATAAAGAGGAGCATACCAATTGGATATCCGGTATTTTATTTCTGGAAATTGCGGTATTATTTTTGGTCGGCTTTATCCCCAATACGGTGCCTCATCTGTTTGCCAATACAGCGGTATCATTTGCTGCTGCAGTACAATTTTGTACCTTTCGCAATTTTGGAGGAAACTCCGCCTATGCGCCGGTCTTTTGTACTGGGAATATGCGTTCCTGTGCGGAAATGTATTATGAAGGCTTTGTGAGAAAGGACAAGGTGTGCAGGAAAAGGGCATACCACTACACCGGGATCCTGACCGCTTTCTTCGCCGGAGCCCTTACAGGAGGCGGACTGTCCGTCTGGATTGGGGAAAAAGCGGTCTGGATGGTATGTGCACTGCTGCTGGTATCATGGAAAACAGTTGACATGGAAAAGAAAGGCCAAAAAGCGGAGCAGCCTCTGCCTTCATAAACAATGGATCAGGAGGACCTCTGACTAATGGCACTTTCTTTTACATAAAAACATTATAGCGTACATGAAGATCATGAATTCTTTTTAATATATATCTTTAACGCTTTGATGACCAGATACAAAACGTATACGCCAACTCCTATGGCTAGCACATAAAGAAGTAAAAGAATAAGATTAATAATACTAAAAACAGCCATTTCAACAACCCTCCTTACATAATGGCTACAAATCAGCCTACAAATATTATCATACCATAAGAAAATTGTTTTTACCATAAAATGACCCATGGATCATAGATTTTTCGTGTATCCAGGGGTTTTTCCATGTACTGGATTTGTAAGGCGATTTTTTGTGTTGATTAATCGTTGGAGGTATTCTGTCTTTTTGCATGGTTTCATTAGATGACGGCTAGTGAAATAAACAGGTGTCTCTTGACATACCTAGAATTTCTATGTATAATACACCTAGAAACTCTAGGTATTATTTATTATTGATAAGAGGTGAAACAATGGATAAGAAAATGATGGCATTTGGAACATCGCTGCTGATCCTAAAGCTTTTGGAAACAAAAGAGATGTATGGTTACCAGATAATCAAAGAATTGGAAAGACAGAGCCAGGATCTGTTTGTGCTGAAGGAAGGAACCCTGTATCCCATACTGCATAGTCTGGAACAGCAGGGCGCAATTATAAGCACTGAAAAAGAAGGTCCCAATGGCAGACTGAGAAAGTACTATATTTTAACAGATGAGGGACATCGGCTGCTTAAGAGAAAGGAACTTGAATGGAAGAAATATAGCAGTGTGGTAAGTCAGATACTTGGAGGTGAGATTATTTATGCCGGATTATAAGAATAACGATGATGTAAGGCAGTTCATGCAGGATGTACAAGACCAGATTCAGTATAAGCCAATCGTACCAGAACTTTGTAATGAATTGTATCAACATATGGAGGAGCGGCAGGAAGAGTATATGGATCAGGGAATGGGACAGGAGAAAGCTGCCAGAGCAGCCTTACAGGATTTGGGTGATCCATCTGAAATAGGTGTCCGACTAAATCAGATTCACCGGGTGGAGAATCCCGGGTTTTTACTTTGGGGTATTCTGGCACTAGTAGTGATGGGCGGCATTTACCAGATTACTTATCATATCCACTCTTATTGGTATGCGGAAGGCTCTGCAGCCGCCCAATTGTTTTATCTGATTAAAGAAAATATACATATTATGATGGGTATCCCATTGTTGTTTGCTGTCATTTATCTGGGATATCCATGGCTGATTAAGCACTGCCTCAGACTCCTGAAAGGTTTTCTGGTTTACAGCATCATTGTATTTTTGTTAAACTTGTTAAATATGGCTGGTTTTGCACAAGACAATTTACGGCCGTTTTTGTGGAATATATATATGCTGGAGCTGCCCATATTAATGCTTTCGGTGCCTATGCTGATGATATTTTCATATAAGATAAGAAATAAGTGGCGTTATTCCTTTCTGATTTCAGTTGCCGTTTACGTTGTTATAGCTTTCTTTGGTGCTCGCCGTTCCGGCGGGTTTGTAGGTTTCACTTATCAAGTGATATTTTTAATTGCTTCCTTTTTCATGTTTCTGTTTATGGCATATAAACGATTTTTTTCAGAAAACAGGAAAAAGAGCATGATTGCGGCCACCTTGCTTTGCGTAACAGTTTTGTCAGTCTGGGGGTTTTATAAATGGGAGTCTCTGGAGTACTATTTTAAACAGTGTTTTTATCCTGATACTGTAGCGAAGGATCATCTTTCTGATGCATATAACAGTCTTTTAATAAAGGATTTACTGAGCAGAGCTGATCTGATTGGTGAAGTAGAGTTATCAGAGCAAGAAATGCTGTCTTACTTTGACTATAGCTGGTATTATGATGGGATCATAAGGGTTGATAATCGTGAATTGAGAAGGGAGCCGGCAGAACTTTCCGGATTGGAAGATATTCTGCCGCAGCATTACCACAATAACTATATGATTGCATATTTTATTTTATCCTATGGCTGGCTCCCGGGAATATTTTTATCTTTACTTCTGTCTGGAATTTGTTATTGGCTTTTTTCCATTGCATTGCAAATTCGTAATCCGATCGGGCAGCTGACTGCTTTGTCCGCAGCATTATGTATTACACTGCAGGCAGCTTTATATATAATGGGCAATTTAGGATACCAATTTGGCTATTTTTGCGTTTTGCCTTATTTATCAGAAGGCAAAGTAAATCATATTACCAACATACTGTTAACAGGTATACTTCTCTCTGCATTCCGCTATGATAAGGTAATAAAAGAACCTGGAGAAAATGATGCTGTGTCCTGGAGAACAGAAAGCATCTGATATCCATATAACATGAAACGGACAATGGAGCATGAGCGTTCAATCATGCTCTTTTGTTTTGCAAATAGTGCAAGGCCCGATTTCACGCCAATCCACACAGCTCATCAGCAGACAGGTTATTTTATTACAAAGGAAAATATAACAAAAATTGAGAGTAGAGATAATCAGCCTCCATAAAAAGCTGGGAACCACCTTTGAATATGTTACCCATGATCAGGAGGAGGCCATGTCCATGGCTGATGATGTGCTCATGAGGGATGAATATATTGTTCGGCAGTCAAAACTATGTGAGCGGTACCGGATCCTGTTTGATGAAATGATTAAGTAACCATTGATGCTGAATTGAAAAAGTAAATTCCAGTGCAGGACTAAATTCCACTGCCCTTTAAAAGTTGTCATAAATGGTAGAGGTTTTTGCGCACTATTCTAAGATTTCTGTTATAATTAAGCTAA
>JAISYJ010000093.1:0-2945 GCA_031270005.1 Hungatella sp.
ATTTTGTGTGCTGTCAAGGGTGGCGGACACTGCCAACCACTTACATATCTGCAATTTTCAAGGTTCTAATCGAGCCATTTTGGCTCATTCAAGGTTTTCATAAATCATTTGACACTACCCTGAGTTAATTACTTCCGATCGTAATTTCACCTTCGTTATTTTTATAAATGATACTTTTGGAGTATTCCTCCTGAACCAACAGGCTGGAAGAGCCGATTCGGATGCGAACCACGGGCAGCAGCAGCTGGCATTGAATGATTCCGGATTGTTCCTTGTCAATTGTGTCTATTTCTTCCAGGCGGTTTGTGATCTCCTGTTCCCGGATGCTTAAATAGGTGGAGGCCTGCTTTAAATCCTCCAATAAATGCTGTTTATCCTGTCTCTGGGTGGTTTCAAGATAGGTGATATTTTTTCTCACTTCCGACATGTTATGATGAAGCTGCTCCAGTTCCCTGGTAAGACGGGCGGATTCCTCCACGTTTTTAGGAACATTTGCAATGATTAATTCGGTAATGAGCCGCCGGACTTTGGAACCAATAATACGTGCATTGATGCTGTTGGCAGCCAGAAGGGTTCCACCGATAATGACGCCCATGCCGGAGGTAACAATAATATCCTGACCGCTTTCTATTTTAGAGTTGATAATGCTTTCTGCATACACATTTCCTCCGGCGGTGACCGTGCAATGCTCCAGGTAGCGGCATTTGATATCGGAGTCAGAGGTCAGAGTACCGCGGCCGTTTCCAGACATACCGCTGGTAATGGTAATGGCTCCCTGAGCAGTAATCTTAGCACCTTCTACGGAGCCCCGGACATCAATGCTTCCGGTAGCATTCACCGAAAAACCGTTTCTTACATCTCCGGTAATCAATATATCGCCGTCATAATCTAAGTTTCCCGTGCTGTTATCAATATCACCACTTATCTTAAGGATAGGATCTACATGGAATTTCCCATTAACAAATGTTACATGGCCAGTTTTTTGAGAAAGGAGCAGAGTCCGGTCCTCTGAAAGCTTTGTATTGCGGCCTGCAGGCACGGAAACATCAGTTCCCTTAATGGTACAGGGATAAGGCTGCCCGGTTATTGTCATACCATTTTTACCCGGAAAAGCAAGAGTAATACTGCAGATCGCTTCTCCATCTTTGACAGACTGAATATTATTTAATTTTTTGTAATCCACAGATCCGTTTTCATCTTCTATAAATTCAAGCTTAAGATCACGTTTAAAATGGTCTTTAATAGAACCATCAATTCCGTCACGCGCAAGGATTCCCTTTGCAATCAATACGGCCTGGCCATAGACCTGATTTTCAACAATTGATTTTAGAGACTCCTCTATAATTCCAGTAGATACATGTTCCTGATTGAGGATTGATTTTAAGTTCTCTTCCTTTATATCCTGTCCGCCGTTAAATGGAGGGATCACATAAATCCACGCAGCCATCCGATCCTTTGATATATTAATATAGGCCTGAGCCGCCCTTGGCTGGGGATCCTGCTTTTGTGCAGCTTCGGATGTCCGTTTAATAACATTGGATAATGATTGCATTTTACTGGTGAACTGAGCACATTCAATGCATAATGCCTCTTCGTCGATCCGTACAATAAGCGGATCATCGGATGGCTCCCATATAAAAGAACAAGGAGGTTTATTTTCCATTTCGAAAAATGCGGTTGTTGCGGCAGAACTTTTTTGTGCGGCTGGATCGGATACTGTTTCAATAAGATCTTCATTTGGGGATTCTTCAGGTGATACATCTTCAGTTGTACCAGACATCTCTGAAGGCTTCGCAAAGCTTCTTACATTTTGGAAAAGGCTAAAGAATCCTTTTTTAGTTTTTTCTTTCATTTTCTCCCCCTAACATTAAAAAAATATCTGCTACTTTTAACCTGTATGCAAGTAATTGGCTGATTTCTATCGTTTCTTTGGCTGGAGTCAATAGACGTCAAGTTATGACGCTGTTTGGCTTCGCAAGCAAAGAAATGCTGACTCCTGTTTCTGGTCATTCCATTCCTATGTATGTATAGTCAGATGAGATTAGTCTTGAGCCTTTGTTAATCAGATTACCTGGATCGAGCCATGAAAATCTATTTCGTTGCACGCTGGATTTAATCCTGCCCGGTCTTTTTGGAATTACACTCCTTGAATTATCTATTAATGATAATAATCTGTCATACAGATTGCCAGGCATTGAATTACAGGGTACCGGGATCCTTGATCCAAGACACGTCATAGGAACACCTCCTTCTTAAATTACAATTCGGTTTTACTTTTATATCGGCAAACTATACTATAAATATAACATAATAGTTGCCCTTTTGGTTACTTAATTTTAAATAAATATATTTGGTAACATAAAATGGTTACTAAAAACTGAAGTTGTGTAACCATTTCCGGTTTTATAAGAGAATTTTAAGACTAGGTTTACGGACATGCTGCCAGGTTTGCAAGAGGAATACAGCCTTTCTTGATACTTCTGGTGTAATCGCTTTATGGCAGAAGCATAGGAAAAGCAAAGGACATAATGTTTTTATGCTTTACGGGGCTGATCGTATCTATGATTGATTTTTGTATTTGCATATAGATTTTCTACTTTATATAGAAGCTATATACTCAAAAGAATAAATTATAAAAACAATTTAAAATAATTGTTGACTTTTGTCGAATGCTTTGGTATGATATAACTCGCCGCTGAAAACGGCGGCAAATTTCTTCTAAAACACATCGATGAACGATGAAAAAAGTTTTGAAGAAAATTCAAAAAAAGATTGACAGAAACAACCAATTATGATATCCTATAAAAGTTGTTGCTGAGACAGCGACACAGGAAAAAGCACTTTGAAAACAGAAGATTGAACAGTATGTAAAACCCTGAAAATTCTAATAAAACAAGTCATGTTTGATGGCTTTGAATGAGAAAATTTCAGAACGAATACAAGTA
>JAISYJ010000064.1:0-22201 GCA_031270005.1 Hungatella sp.
AAACACTCGCCAGATTGATGATTTCAATATCAATTACTTTTTGAGGTATCCATTTTTCCGGATGCTTGTTTTGGTGCGCCAAAATGAGGATTATCCCAATATTTTTTTCACGTTAAATTATAGTCTAATATATGGAAGACAGCCTTCTTTAGGCCATCTGTTTCTATCGAATCCGTAATGTATCCGGCAGCGCCCTTTACCTCATCAGAGGCATTTCCCATAGCAATTCCCAGGCCTGCACCGGATATCATGGAAATATCGTTATTGCCGTCACCAATGGCAGCCATCTCATGGGCAGAAAAACCGTAATGCTCTGCCATCTTCATAATCCCGTTCCATTTGCTTCCGCCTGCAGGAATCACATCACAGCCCATCTCGTCATGCCACCGTATGAATTCGCAGCCGCAAAGATGCTTCTTTAGCTTCTGCTCCATATCATATGATACGTAAGGTATTATCTGGTAAATAGGCTGGTTTCTGGCCCGTTCCACATTTAAAACCGGAGGAAGCCTGGTTCCGATATCCATCTGGACCTTTTCCACCGCATGATTCACCATATTGATGTACATCCGGTCCCCTTCCATGAACATGCAGGGAAATGGCTCCTTCTCCAAAAATGCCAAGGTCCGTTCAACTTCATCAGGATCTATGGGCAGATCATAAATGATCCTGTCCCCGCAATAACAATACTGGCCGTTTAACGTCACATACCCGTCAAAGAGGAGCCCCTCCAGAAGGTCTTCCTGTTCCATTTCAAGCTTATGGCGCCCCGTTGCAATAAACAAAAGGATTCCTGCCCTTCTGGCTTCCATGAGCGCCTCTTTTGCGCTGTCAGGAATCCGTTTTGTCTGAAAATCCCGAAGCGTACCATCAATATCAAAAAAAATGGCCTTTACCTTTTTTTCCATTTTCCATCATTCCTTCTTAATCTGATTATTCTGATCCGGCATTGCTATATCATGCAAACACTTAAGATTATAATATAGCTTATCGGAACTTGCAACGCAAGTTTCGATAAAAATGGCTGCTTCTTAGCCCGACCAGCCGATTATGAAAGAAAGGTTCTGTCTGCGAATTTCATTAAAAAAAGCCTGTGCGGTCATTATTGACGCTACAGGCCTTAAATTTTATTTTGTTCCCGCAGTCTGGGCCTTACGGATTGTTTTAAAGACCCCCATGGTATCCAGCGCTTTTGCCATGGTATAAAAGATCATGGAGTCAATTGGCCACATGACCAGGTTTTTCAGTGCCCTTGCAGGAAGAAGTACCATAAAGCCTTTTCCGTACAGGATAGAAAGACACATGGTATTGAGAATCACGTTGCAGACCAGCATGACCAGAAGCTTGGAAACCAGAACCCTTCTTAAGGTGACGGGCTTTCTGTAATACATGCAGCCATACATGATACCTGCCAGAACGGTTACCAGAGTCAGTCCCGGAAAAAATGCGCCTGTAGGCTTTAATAAATATTTAAGCACATCCAGGCTTCCCGAAAACAGGCCTCCTACTACCGGACCAAACAGATATGAAACGATTCCGTTGGGAATGGAAGAAAAACCGATCCGGATGTAATTTCCCATGTTAATGGAAAACATGCCCAAAACAATTGCTACTGCGCCAAACATGGCTGAGGTGGTAATGGTCCTTACAGACTTTAGCTCTCTGTAAGAATCGGTGAACAAAGTAACGAATTTTTTCATAAAAAATACCTCCTTTGCAGACCTCAAACTACAACCGGAGATAATATGACTATCTTCTGATGCAGCGGGATGCGACCGGCGTACCGCAAGAAAATCTTTTCGTCCGGCTGACAACTCCCTGTTCAGCCGGCACTTAACGCACACGGGTCTACTCTGCGACTATTATATTGTACTTTTGTAACGCCATCAGTATATCACAGATTCTCCGGAAATCAAGTACTTTTTTTAAAAATTCCGCTCCTCTCCACTATGGAGTGAACCAAAGCAGCGATCAAAGTACCTAAAACCAGCCCTCCCAACACATCAGTCGGGAAATGAACAAACAGGTACATCCTGGAAAAACCGATGAGAACCGCCAGAACCAGGGCTAAGGTTCCCCACTTCCGGTTATAAAGCCAGATGCTGACGGCCCCTTCAAAGGAGGCCAGGGTATGGCCGGAGGGAAAAGAATAATCTCCTGGGTTTTTGATCAAAAGGGGAATGCCGTCATCAATCCAACAGGGCCTTGGTCTTGCAATCAGGTTCTTAAGGAACATATTCCCGATTAATAATCCGGCTGCCAGGGATAAAATAACACAAAGACCCATGACTCTTGTCTTTTTAAAGCACAGGACAACAGCACCGGTAATGATCCAGAAGATCCCACTGTCTCCCAGACCGGTTATTTCCTTCATAAACATATCCAGCCAGGGAGTATGTATTGATTGTAAAAAATATAAAATATCAAATTCTATGCCAGCCATTATGCTTTTTTGCTCCTTTTCTATTCATGCTTTTATTATACCCTGCAGCCTTAAATTTGCCAATAAAAAATAAATTATGATAATAAAAACCATTTGACAAGCCATGTATTTAAGTTTAGGATAAACCGTAGTTGAAATTCAGGAAGGAAACGAAGGAGGCTTTGTAATGAAATACATCAGACAATTTACCATTATTCTTTTCATATCTCTGGCAGGAGAAATTATCCATCTGCTTGTTCCCCTTCCGGTGCCCGCAAGTATCTATGGTTTGTTGATCATGCTGATCGGCTTAAGGAAAAGATGGATTCCATTGGAGGCGGTTGAGGAGGCCAGCACATTTCTTATAGACATTATGCCCTTGATGTTTATTCCGGCGGCCGTCGGACTTTTGGATTCCTGGGGAGTCCTCCGGCCTATTTTAATCCCTTTTCTGGTCATTACCCTGGTTTCCACAGTCATCGTCATGGTGAGCACCGGAAAAGTGACCCAGTTTTTCATCGAAAACGACAGCAATAGAAAGGCAGAAAAAGATGAGTAATACAGTAAGTGATTTTTTATTTTTTGGCGCGGTGCTGAGCCTTTTAGGCTATGAAGTGGGACTTCGTTTGAAGAAAAGGTTCAAATGGGCTGTCTTCAATCCCCTTTTAATCTCCATTTGTGTTGTTATGGCATTTTTATCCGCATTTCACATTGATTATGAGGTTTACGACAAAAGCGCCAAATACATCAGCTATCTTCTGACTCCAGCCACCATTTGCCTTGCAGTCCCCCTTTACCGCCAGCTGGAACTTCTTAAGAAACACTCTAAGGCCATCATAGCCGGAACCCTGACCGGAGTTCTCACTACAATGAGCAGCGTATTGCTGCTGGCCCTGATCTTTGGTTTAAATCACCAGGAGTACGTGACGTTTTTGCCAAAATCCATTACAACTGCCATTGCAATGGGCATTTCAGAGGAAATGAGAGGGTATGTGACCATTACGGTTGCCAGCATCATTATCACCGGCATCCAGGGAAGCATCATTGCGGAGGCCGTATGCAGGGTATTTAAAATCACCGAACCCATTGCCAAGGGCATTGCCATTGGTGCTGCTTCCCATGCCGTCGGGACCACAAAAGCCATAGAAATGGGAGAAATCGAAGGGGCCATGAGCGGCCTGGCCATTGCAACCTCCGGGCTCTGTACTGTTTTATTTGCTTCTGTTTTCTCGAATTTCTTATAAGAAGTAAGAAGTCAAAGACTTTTTTGATATCTTGGCTAAAAGCATGAAATTATCTGTTTAAATGGACAGGTTTTAGGTATATAATAGATATGAGAAATCCTCTCTCCTTTGTTTTTCGGGATTTTGGGGTAAAAGGAAATAAATTTATACAGCCGCAACGGCTGATCATATCTGCCTTATGCGGAGAATTTCTTTATTAAGACATAACGAAGATGGAGGGATGTATATGAAAGATAAATTATTTGGTGTTTTACAACGTGTTGGAAGATCATTTATGCTGCCCATTGCAATTTTGCCGGTGGCAGGGTTGTTTTTAGGAATAGGCGGCTCCTTTACAAATGAGACCATGCTGGAAACCTATGATCTGACCAGGGTCATGGGGCAGGGAACTTTTATTTATGCTTTTCTTACGGTATTAAAAGCCGCAGGGGATATTGTATTCGGAAACCTGCCTTTAATATTTGCAATCGGAGTAGCCATTGGAATGGCTAAAAAAGAAAAGGAAGTAGCTGCACTGGCAGGTGCTATTGCCTTTTTTATCATGCACGCTTCCATTGGAGCCATGATCACCATACACGGCGGTTCTGAAAACATGCTGCCTGGATCAACGGCTTCTGTTCTTGGAATCAACTCATTGCAAATGGGTGTATTCGGAGGTATTATCGTAGGTCTTGGTGTGGCTGTTCTGCATAACCGATACTATAAGATACAGCTGCCCCAGGTCCTGTCCTTTTTCGGAGGAACCCGGTTTGTGCCGATTATTTCTGCTGTAACCTATATGCTGGCAGGTATCCTGATGTTCTATCTCTGGCCTCCGGTTCAGAAGGGGATCTATGCAGTGGGGGATCTGGTAAGAGGCTCCGGATACGGCGGAACCATGTTATACGGCATTATGGAACGGGCTTTGATTCCCTTTGGCCTGCATCATGTGTTCTATCTTCCTTTCTGGCAGACAGGAGTGGGTGGAACTGCAGAAGTCGGCGGCCGAATTGTGGAAGGTGCCCAGAATATTTTCTTCGCGGAATTAGGCACAAAAGGAATCAGTCACTTCAGTGTGTCCGCGACCAGGTTTATGTCCGGCAAGTTCCCCTTAATGATATTTGGCCTTCCAGGCGCTGCCCTTGCAATGTATCATACGGCAAAGCCGGAGAAAAGAAAGCTGGTAGGTGGTCTTTTGCTGTCAGCTGCACTGACTTCCATGCTGACCGGCATTACAGAACCAATTGAATTCACCTTTCTTTTCGTTGCACCGATCCTTTATGGAATCCACTGTGTTTTGGCAGGTGCAGCCTACATGCTGATGCATATGTTAAATGTGGGCGTAGGCATGACCTTTTCAGGCGGTTTTATTGATATGTTCTTATTCGGTATATTACAGGGAAATGCCAAAACCAACTGGATCAACATTGTTTTTGTGGGCATTGTCTACTTTATCGTATACTATTTCCTGTTTAAGTTCATGATCACAAAATTGAATTTAAAGACCCCTGGCCGTGAAGACGATGACCAGGAAACAAAGCTTTACACCAGAGCCGATTACAATGCTTCCAAAGAATCCAAAGGGGAAGATGCCGGTTCAGGAAAAGATGCAGCTTCAGCTCTTATTGTGAAAGGACTGGGAGGAAGCGTCAATATCAGTGACGTGGATTGCTGCGCTACCAGGCTGCGCATCACAGTACATGACCCTGGTAAGGTTCAGGAAGACTTGCTGAAGCAAAGCGGCGCTGCCGGCGTTGTTAAAAAGGGAAACGGCATCCAGGTAATCTACGGTCCCCGGGTGACTGTCATTAAATCCAATCTGGAAGATTATCTTTTGGATGGAGGACGCAATGAAGAAGATGAGGCAGCCTGTCATGTACCTGACAGCTCTCCTGCCCAAAAGGAAACAGCACAGGAAAAGGCAGCGGCTGAGGAAAAGGCAGTTTTGGAAGAAATCGTATGCTCTCCCATAGAAGGCACCGCAATCCCTCTGGAATCTGTAAGCGACAGCGTGTTCTCTTCCGGTATGCTGGGAAAGGGAATTGCCATTGAACCATCAAAAGGACGTGCTGTAGCTCCTGTAAAGGGAACGGTTTCTGTTGTATTTGATACAAAACACGCCATTGCCGTCACTTCGGAAAACGGAGCAGAGGTTTTGATCCACATAGGACTGGATACCGTCCAGCTTGGCGGAAAGCATTATAAAACTTATGTCCAGGTGGGTGACAAGGTAAATGCCGGCGATTTGCTGGTGGAATTTGATATTGACAAGATCAAGAAAGAAGGCTATCCGGTGGTGACGCCGGTGCTCATCACCAATACAGCCAACTACCGGGAGGTGCAGTCTCTTGCCCTTGATGGCGTAAAGGAACAGGATCCGGTATTAAAGCTGGTAAAATAGCAAAATAAAAAAGATTGCCGGAATGACTCAGGCCATAAAACCTGAATCATTCCGGCAACCGCCGTTTTATCTCCCTATTTCCTACAGCAGTCCAAGGATCGCTCCCAGACCAAAGCTTTTATCCGTCCGGAAAATTCTCTCCAGGGTATTGAGATTCACATCCGAGTGCTCTACCTCTCTGGAAAACCGGTGGGACAGATGTACAAATTCTTTAAAATCAAGGCTGCCATCATTTCTTTTAAATACCGCCTGAGCCATTTCCTGAATGAGAAGGGTGCTCACTGCGGCAAGCTTTGCCTTTGTGTAGGGGTGTTCGTCATAAACAGCCCCGCAGAAATAGGTGAAAATAAAGTACACCATAAGCTGTTCGCCCCACTGCTCCCATTGACGCTTACGGCTTTCCTCTTCCATTAAATACCGGTGAAAGGCTCTCCTGTTCTCCTCATAGCTTTCTGCACCGGCGTCAAACAATATTCTTTTAAGATTTCCCATATATTGGGGCCAGCTCTCATTAAGCACTTCAAGCTTTCCAAACAGAGAAAACCATTTCTTCATCCTTTCATAACGGATCCTGTTTTCCAGCCTGATGACAGCCATCTTCTTTTCCACGATCAGAGCTCCGTCCAGCCCCTGATACCGTTTTATCAATTCATCCAGCTCATACAGCTTTTCCTCATTGATCCTCCTTTGCATGTCATGGGAAAACCCCAGTGCCATGGCAATGCGCAGCCGGCAATCTAAGTCCCGGTTCTGCAGGAAGGATAAAACCAGATCCCTTGCATCCATAAGCTTTGTAAACAAAAGGAAATCAAAATCAGAATAGGACTCCTCTCTCTCATTTTCTTTCGTGAGAAAGCGGACAGGTTCTTCACAGCCAAGAATCAGTCCTGCAGCCTCCTCGCAGGATAAAGATAAGGAGATTTCCCTGACTCCTTCGAATTCTTCTATGTGCCTTGGATAATCCCGGCAGGTTTTGCAAAGCATTCCCGGGCCGGCCTCCTTATAGATATCGCAAAGATTGTCCTTATTAAGAAACGCACACCGGCCGCCACACTGCTTAAAGGAGCCATTTTTCCAGTCAATCCAATGGTTAAGCCTTCTGCCAAAAGCATCCTCTTGCATTTGGTATCGTCTTTTTGTAAGATCATCGATCATGATAGCCCATCCTGCACAGCAGGTATCCGGGCACTCCCCGGCCACACAACGGAATTTATTATAATAATGAGGTATGGTAAACTGCATAAATAATTGCTCCTGTTTTTGATAACGATTATACCGCATTTAAAAATGGGGTGCAACCCATTTAAGAGTAAACCCCATTTTTAAATCAGATCATCATAATTTCCCAAATGCAAGAAACAAAAACAGTATGCCGCTGAGCCAGGACAAATCCCAGCCCTTTAACGCAGCAAGCTTACGTCCCAGAAACAGGCCGATATACATGACGGCAGTCCCCACAACCAGGGCACAAAGGGCCGTAAGCCCCGGAGGTATCATCAAAAATCCGGATAAAGCCCCGGCGATCAGACTGTCCAACGACATTGCCAGGGAAAACATTATGGTTTCCTTCCATGACAGGGACTTGGAATTATCCCAGTCTGCTGCCAAAGGATTTCCGTAAATATTTATGATGATACTCAGACCGGAAATAGAAAATGTCAGATTCTTGTGAACATTCACATGACTGTTAATATATTTTTTTATGGTATAGTCCAGAAGCTTTATCACCCCCAGGAGAAACAGGCAGGAAAATGCCGCCCCCTTTGCAAAACCTTCCGGCACCAATCCGCTGATCACGCTTCCAAATATAAGAGCAGCCCCCAGACAGCCGCTGCAGATCATATTCACTGCAATAACCTTTCCGCAGGAAATCTTCAGACGGTTTGCCCCATAAGCAATGCTGGCAACAAAGGTGTCGGTGCTAAGTGCCAGCACAAGAATTAATATATCACGCATATCCCGGAATCTTACCTTTTTATTTTAATATATTCATTCAAGTCCTGTTTGGGACCCCGAAGGCAGCCGGATTTTCAAACCTCATTCAACTACAAAAAGCAGGGACAATGATATGCCCCTGCTTTTTGCCTGTTTATTACTGGCAAAGCTTCTTAAATTCATCTGCAACAAACTGTACCTGAGGTCCTACAATAACCTGTACGCTGGTCTTGCCTGGCCTGATAATGCCGGCAACACCTGAGGATTTGATCTTCTTTTCATCTACAAGAGTATAATCCTTGATCTCCAGTCTTAATCTTGTAATGCAGTTATCAATGCTGGTGATATTATCCTTACCGCCAAGTCCTTCCAGAATAATGGCGGCAACAGCGGTATAGTTGTTATTGGAAAGAGTAACTGTGTTTTCATCCAGATCATCATCTTCCCGTCCCGGAGTCTTAAAGTTAAATATTTTAATTGCAAGGCGGAATACTACGTAGTAAACAGCTGCATAAACAAGGCCCAACGGGATAATAAGCAATGGATTTACAGCCATAGGCGCCTTAAAGCTTAAGAACCAGTCAACGAAACCTGCACTGAAGTTAAAGCCTGCACGTACGGGAAGCAGGGAGCAGATCGCTAAGGAAATACCGGTTAAAAGTGCATGGATCAAATAAAGGCCTGGAGCAAGGAACATGAAAGCAAATTCCAGAGGCTCTGTTACGCCTGTAAAGAAGGAACATACTGCTGCTGCAAGCAATAAACCATATGCATTTTTCTTTTTACCAGGCTTTGCGGTATGATACATAGCCAAAGCTGCGGCTGGAAGACCGAACATCATAACCGGGAAAAAGCCTGTCATGTACTGACCTGTCTGGCCCAGAACACCATTTCCTGACCAGAAATTACCAAGGTCGTTCACCCCTGCAACGTCAAACCAGAATACGGAGTTCAGTGCGTGATGGAGACCTACCGGAATCAGAAGACGGTTGAAGAAACCATAGATACCGGCTCCAATAGCGCCCAGTCCCAGGATGCCTTTACCAAATGTAACCAATCCGGTATATACAATCGGCCATATGAAGAACAAAACAAGGCAGGCTACCAAAGAAACGAGAGCGGTGACAATTGCAACAGACCGTTTGCCGCTGAAGAATGCCAGCGCATCCGGAAGCTTGGTATTCTTAAACTTGTTATAGCAGCTGGAACCGATAATACCGGATAAGATACCGATAAACTGGTTTCCAATCTTGCTAAAAGCAGGATTTACTTCGCTTACATCAATTCCTTTCAGCATGGCAACCACTCCAGGCGAAAGAATCGTTTGGATCATCAGCCAGGAAACAATGGCAGCCAGAGCCGAAGTACCCTCATGGTCATCTGCCATACCAACGCCGATACCAATAGCAAACAGAATTGCCATGTTATCAATGATGGCCCCCCCTGCCTTGATTAAAAAGGCAGCAATGGCACTGTTTGCGCCCCAATCGGGGTCGATCCAGTAACCAATCCCCATCAGGATGCCTGCCGCAGGCAAACATGCCACCGGAAGCATCAATGACTTACCTAGTTTTTGCAAATACTTCATCATAATAAAGAAACCCCTTTCTTTTGTCCTACCGGACATTTTTTATCCATTCCTGCTGCCAAGCAGGCTCAGATCACATTTCTTCCAAAACGGTGCGAAGCGCAGTTATGGCCGCCTCCTCATCCTCTCCGTCAAACCGGAACCGGATGATGCTGCCTCTTTTGGCTCCAAGCCCCATGATTGCCAAAAGGCTTTTACAATCCGCTTTGTCTGATTCCCACTGGGCTTCTATGCTGCATGAATACTTCCTGGCTTCCATGAAGATCACGGAAGCCGGCCTGGCATGAAGTCCCAGGGGATCTTTTAATTCATACAAATACTCCCTCATTTTGATACCTACAGTTCGATAATTGGTTCCAGTTCCTTTACCTGCATTCCTGTATGGCATACCATATCCGGATAATTCGGCGTATTGCAAACGATTACCGGTGTAATCACTTCATATCCGGCTTCCTTTATGGCTGCCATGTCAAATTCCAAAAGAAGCTCCCCTGCTTTCACTTTGTCTCCCTGCTTTTTATATGCAGTATAATGCTCCCCTTTTAAATTGACCGTATCAAGCCCTACATGGACAATGATCTCAGCGCCTTCCGGGGTCGTAATGCTGACAGCATGCTTTGTCTCAAACACCACCGTCAGGGTTCCGTCGGCCGGAGCTACAATTCTTCCTTTTGCCGGAATAACGGCGACTCCCTTTCCAAGTATCTCCTGGCTGAATGTGGGATCATTCACTTCGCTTAAGGGTACTACCGTTCCTTCAACCGGGGCCAGAATCTTCTCTCTCTCTTTTTCACCGCCTCCTCCGAAAATTTTCTTTAATGAATCAAACATATAGTGATTCTCCTTTCTTCTACAGCCTCATTCTCTTGATGTGAACCGCCAGATATGCGGTTTCTTCTTCCGTTACATCGTGATGGTAGGTTTCCATTATATAATCCTTGATTTTTAAACTGCACCGGTATTCCTCCGGATACATCTGGGATATCAGATGGTTAAATTCACCATTTCCGCTGTTCAGCAGCTCCTTTGTAACGATTCTTTGTGCCAGAAATCTTAAATGGGTAACAAACCGCTGATAGTTTAAGGACATTTCATCAGGCTCCATTGAAAAATAATCTTTCACTATCCCTACAGTATTCTGAATCAGGTTGGTGATATCAATGGTATCGCGCATGGCGGTATTGAATTCCGCATTGACGATATGAAATGCAATGAACCCTGCCTCATCAACAGGAAGGGATATCCCTATCCTGCGGTCAATTAATGCTATGGCATATTCACCGATCAAGTACTCCTCTTTGTAAAAGGTTTTTATCTCATTAAGCAGAGGGTTTGAGAATTTCATTTTCTGCTTAAATCGGTGAATGGCAAAATTGATGTGATCTGTCAGCGTTATGTATATGTTTTGATTAAGAGTCCTGTTTAATACGCTTTTTGCGTAATTTATGATTTCCGCAGAAACCTGGATGTGCTCAAGTGGAAGGTTCACCAGCAATTCTTTAAATTTGTCAACATTGTTCTGGCTGTCCAGACGGAATACCTTTTCAACTGCGCCTTCCGGGATTTCCTTCCCCGGCTTCACGCCGAATCCGATCCCCCTGCCCATGACTATGATCTCTTTTCCGTCCGGCTCCAGCGCACTGACAATATTGTTATTGATTATTTTGTCAATTTTCATACAATGTCCCATCCTATAAAATAAAAAACCAACTTTAATCACGAAAAAAGAATTCCATTTTCCATGATCAAAATTGGTTTTGCCTGCTTTCCAGTAACAATCCACTTAATATATCCTTATTTGAACTATACCAGTTTTTTTCTAAAAAGTCAATGAAATTTTATTCATTTTACATATTTTTTATAATTTCATTCTTAGATACTATTTTTTCTAAGTTCGTCTCTCAGCCGTTCCAAAGCTTTTTTTTCCAGCCGGGATACGTAGGACCTGGATATGCCCATTACATCCGCTATCTCCCGCTGCGTATATTCCTTTCCTCCATGCAGCCCGTACCTCATTCTGATTATGGTTTTTTCATTTTCCTTAAGGCAGCTGTCAAAGGCCTCATACAGCTCCTTAATATCCTGTTTTAAAATAATGGTTTCCAATGTCTCCTTATTTTCCATTTCAATGACATCTACCAGACTCACAGTCTCTCCATCCTTGTCTACGCCGATGGGTTCAAATAGAGAAACCTCTTTTGAATATTTCTTATTTGCACGAAGAAGCATGAGGATTTCATTCTCCACACATTTGGCCGCATAAGTGGCCAGTCTGGAGCCTCTGTCTGGATGAAAGGTATTAACGGCTTTAATAAGTCCAATGGTTCCTACGGAAAGAAGGTCTTCCATATCATAATCCGTATTCTGATATTTTTTTGCCACATGTGCTACCAGGCGCATATTCCGCTCGATGAGTGTGGCTCTCGCCTCCCGATCCCCTTCCTGGTATCGTTCCAGACACTCTCGTTCTTCTCGCGCAGTTAAAGGTTTGGGAAAAGTTTTCAAAGAAAGCCACCTTAAACTTACTTACTCTTATTTTATGCCGCCCCTCTCTCTAAAGTGCTTTTACAAAAAATATAGGCTGGTACTTATTTTCCTTTTTTACCGTAAAACAAGCAATACAGGCCACATTTATCCTGGATTCCCCTTTTGCGCTTAATGATGGAACAGGCGGATCCCGGTAAAAGCCATGGCCATTTTGTATTGGTCACAGGTTTCAATAACCTGGTCATCCCGAACCGATCCGCCTGGCTGGGCAACGTACTTCACACCGCTTCTGTAAGCCCGGTCAATGTTATCACCAAATGGAAAAAAGGCATCAGATCCCAGGGATACGTCTGTCAGCCGGCTAAGCCATGCCCTCTTTTCTTCTGCTGTAAATACGGTTGGTTTTACCCTGAAAATATTTTCCCATCTGCCGTCTTCAATTACATCCATACAATCTTCTCCGATGTAGACGTCAATGGCATTGTCCCGGTCTGCACGGCCAATGCCGTCTACAAAAGAAAGGTTAAGGACTTTAGGCGCCTGACGAAGAAACCAGTTATCTGCCTTATTTCCTGCCAGTCTGGTACAGTGGATGCGGGACTGCTGACCTGCTCCGATTCCAATGGCCTGTCCTCCCTTTGCAAAGCAGACAGAGTTGGACTGGGTGTATTTTAAAGTAATAAGGGAAATGATCAAGTCGATTTTTGCTGATTGGGGGATTTCCTTGTTCTTTGTCACAACATTCTTTAAAAGTGCCTCATCAATCTTCCCTTCATTTCTTCCCTGCTCAAACATGATTCCAAAAACCTGTTTTCTCTCAAGAGCCTCAGGCTGGTAATCCTGGTCAATGCAGATGATGTTATAATTGCCGTTTTTCTTGGACTTTAAGATTTCCAATGCTTCCGGTTCATATCCTGGAGCAATAACGCCATCCGATACTTCCCGTTTGATAATCCTTGCAGTATCCACATCACAGATATCTGACAGGGAAATAAAGTCCCCGAAGGAGGACATACGGTCAGCGCCTCTTGCCCTTGCATAGGCACAGGCCAGGGGAGAAAGATCTTCCATATCCTCTACCCGGTAAATCTGTGCAAGTACCGGGTCAAGAGGCAGTCCCACTGCGGCGCCGGCCGGGGACACATGTTTAAAGGAAGTTGCTGCAGGAAGGACAGTTGCTTCCTTTAACTCTTTTACAAGCTGCCAGCCATGAAAGGCATCCAGGAAATTGATATATCCCGGCCTGCCGCTTAAAACCTGGATGGGAAGCTCTTTCCCGCCTGGCATAAAAATCCTTGAGGGCTTTTGGTTGGGGTTACAGCCATATTTTAATTCCAGTTCATTCATCTTCAGTACTCCTGTCATTGATTTTTATTTACGATCCGGGTCTCATAAGCTCCGGATTCTATGTCAATATATCTTACAAAGAGAGAGATCTTATTTTCCTTATGGAGGCTTTCCCATATCATTGCAGTAAATTCATCCAGATCATCAAGGGCCTCCGCCAGCTTTGGCTCCCCTTCAAAGCTTGGCAGGGGATTTCCATCGTGCATATAGGTATGAATGAAATGGGCTTCTCCTGCCGCCGGATTGTCATAAGCAAAGGTATAGCGGCTGCAGGAGTCGGGATTCCCATGATTGCTCTTTATGATGGACATAGCGTAATTGAAGCGTCCGTCTTCTATATGCATGATCCCGGAAATACGGGGCGTATAATTGGGACTATCCGGTTCAAATTCCCTGCATCGCAAGGACTGTTCAAAGGTCAGCTGTATATCCATTCCCCGGTAAATGGTATCGGTCTGATCTCCGTTTGTCACAATGGTCTTATTCCCCATAACCCGCACAGGAGCATAAATTATAAGGCTTGGGTCCGTGACCTTTGAGGGGTCAAAGGCCTGGGTACGGATTCCTTCTCCGTCCTCTACGAATACACGGTTGCGGCTGTTTTCGCTTCTCCCCATAATGAAATAAGCGGCAACCGCCTTTGTTCCATCCGGTGTTTTTCCCATTATAATGCCTCTTCCCGGATAGGAATTGCTCCTTAAATCGTCTTGCAAAGAAATCAAATTCATGAGATCTGGTCTCCTTTCTGAATGAAAACATGCTTATTGGCTCGTTGCTCACGTAAAAAACCGCCTGGGCATCCCATAGGGCGCCCAGGCGGTCGGCTTTTTCGTATCGTGCTCCCCGTGGTAAAACTCCACTCATCCGCCAGTCGCACGTACCTTGTACATCATCATATAATATTCTCCGAAGAAATGCAAGCCCTCTTTTTAAAAACAGCTATTCATTTCTTATGGCTGCAAGAGGACTCAGCTTCATGGCTCTTAAGGCAGGGAAAAATCCTGCGGCCATTCCTACAAAAACAGCAAAGCCCACGGCCGCCAGGGAAAGCCATGGAGGGATTCTTGAAAGATCACCGGGCATGCCCTGCATAAAACTGCCTGAAAGGAACTTATTAATCAGGAACGAAACCCCGTAGCTGAACAGAATCCCTGTGATTCCTCCTAAAAAGCCTATAAAGCCGGATTCCAGAAGAAACATGTTTCTGATATTATTCATATCGCAGCCCAGAACCTTAAGGATTCCGATTTCTTTTGTTCTTTCATAAATGGACATCATCATGGTATTGGCGATACCGATGGCAGCTACAAACAGGGATACGGCTCCGATCCCCCCCAGAAGAGCCTGAACCATCTTGGCCTGTTTCTGGGACTGTTCCAGCCACTCCATATTGCTGTTAGCCTGATAGCCCATATCTGTAATGGCTTTCTGTACTGACGTTACATTGTTCATATCATCCACTTCCACAACCGCCTGCTGGTAAATAAAATAGTTATAGGGCTTCCCCTTTTTATTGGTAGGCTGATTGGGAATAGGCTTCTTTTTAAAAATCTGTTTCAACTGGGATTTTAAGGCATCTAAATCCACATAAACGCTGTAGCTGTAACTATTCCATTCCTCCGTCCCTCCTGCCACCAATCCGGCTGTTGGAATAAGATACTTTTTAGGAGGTTTAACCGTTGTGCCTCCATCACCTGTCCCCCCGCCCTGTGACTGATAGTAGGCATCCATATCAAAAATCACAAACAGGGGCCTATTTATAAAATCAATGTCAGGAATGCTGGAGGGATCATCATAATAATCATTACGATTACTTTTAGGGTTGGAGAAATTTCTGGCGACCATATTTCCCACAACCATCTGAAGGTCTTTTTTTCCCGGCTCCGGGATGCTGCCTTCCTTTAACGGAATATTTTTCATATACTCCTGGGAAACTCCAATTAGGTTGATGTATCCCTGGTAAGCACCCTGGGTCATCAAAACATTGGTCTCTAAAAGGGGAGAAGCTGTGGTAACATGCTCGATCCGCCCAAACTGTGCGATCACATCATCCGTCATGTAATTAGGATCCTTGCTGCTCTCATTTCCTCCCCACATAGCGTTGGAATATACGGAAATTTCCGTAAGGCTTCCATAGGAAGCGATCTGTTCCATAGTAAGTTCATTAAAGCCGATCCCCAAAGACACCATGACAACAATGGAAGCAGTACCGATCAAAACTCCCAGAACCGTTAAAAATGTCCTTAGCTTCCTGCGTCTTAAGTTATTTACACTCATGGAAAGCAAATCGCTAAATCTCATTGTTTTTTTCCTCTTCTGGTTCTAATGCTTCCGGTTCTAATGCTTCTGGTTCTAATGCATCTGATTCTAATGCTTCTTCTTCCTTTTTCTTTTTTCGCTTTTTAAGCACAAATACAGTGCCAATGGTTCCGATAACCAAAACAGCAATCACCGCCGGAATAACGATTTTTCCATATTTGGACGAGCCTTCCGGTTCTGTTACCGCCGGAAATTCCCCCATACCATCCATTTCGGAATCTAAGTCTTCCTGTTCCGTTACCGTTAAAGATATCTCTTTTTCAATGGGATCGCTGACTATCCCATTTTCATCCTCATAGGTGATCAAAACCTTGACCTTTCCATCCTCTGTAGATGGAGCTGTTCCGGAGATCATGGCATCCACATTTCCGGACTCTCCCGGCTTTATATTTCCTACATAGCTGTTAGTCTGCTGGATGGAATCCCCCACAAAAGCCACCATTACGTTGTAGAGAAGAACCTTTCCCGTGTTATTAATGGGAAACATGACATTTGTCTCTGAACCCACGGAAATCGTATCAGGCATTATCTCAATCGTCCCCGTGTTCAGTCTGGAGACCTGCTTGACAGGAATGTTCACCGTCACCTTTTCTTCCGCATTTTTAAACTCAGGGCTGTCATACTTTTCATTGATGGTGATGGCATAGGTTCTTTGATCCACCCAGGCTCCCGCCCGAAGCTTCACCTTTATATCCGTAGTCTGGCCCGCAGCAAGAGAATTCACAACAATGGAAGAGGAACCGGAATCCATGGTAAATACCGCGCTGTCCGTAACTTTTTCTGATTCCAGGTTAAAGAGGATATTGCTTGCCGCAACGTTTTCGGAGGCGTTCTTCATGTGAAGGATCATTTCAAATTCGTCCCCGGCATAGACTGTCTCCGGATTCGTCTGAAACCCATCCACAATAAGTCTTGCCTTTGTCCTGTCATTGGCATTGAAATCACCGGTCTCTTCTTCCTTGTCTTTATTCTGAACCTTGACATAGAAGGTCTCTTCTGCTTTCTGGACATCTCCATCCGTGCTGTCACGGTATTCGATGATAAAGGGGATGGGATAGTATCCGCTGTAAACATCCTTGCGGATACTCATGCTGTAGGGGACCTCTACCGTCTCGCCACCGCCAAGCCGGTCATAATGCCGGGTGTAGTTTCCATCATTAATATCAAAAGGGAACTTGGTGCTGTCCTGGCTCAGACCCATCCGTATGTCTACATCAAAAGCTGTAATATTGGAGGAATTGCGGACATTTATATTGAAATTCATGGTATCCGGATAAATGCCAAAAGGCGTGTTCTGGTTTTCTCCCAGCTCAAACTGGATGGTTCCTTCGTCTTTCCCGGATTCCGTAGTTGAAGCGGATTTTGTGATCCAGATGTTGATTTTTCCATGAGCAATCGGCGATCCGTCGTTTTTTACCGTTGCGTTTGCTACAATCTCTATAGGTACTGAATAATATCCGTCTGGAATGTCTCTGCGCACCATTGCGGTAAGAGATACGTTTTTAGTGCTTTCACTTTTTAAATTGCCTATTTTTTTATTGTCAAAGATGCCGGAAGTAATCTCAAATGGGAAAATACTTCCTGAATATTCTTCTCCATTTTCTTTTGCATCACTTTCTTGATTTGCCAGTCCTTCTTCAAAGCGGATTGCCACATTTTTGTGATCAATGCCATCCTGTTCTTTCAAAACCATATGAATGGTCATGCTCTGCCCTGTTTTACCGGTTGGGGTTTTGCTGACATCAATCCAGCGATCGTCCCCCTGCCATGCAAAAGCCTGCCCCGGCACAGCAGAAATAATTATAAAGGCCACAAGCAGCCATAAAAATCCTTTCCTACCCTTCTTCATTTCCCATGTCCTCCTTCGTATACTCATGATGTTGCTCTTCAATTTTAAAGATTTTTCCATCTACTATATGGAATTGTCTGTCTGCAAATTTTGCAATATAATTATCATGAGTAACCATGACCAGGGTCTGATTCTGCTCTCTCACGATTTTCTGCATTAGGCTTAAAATTTCCCTGGTAGTCTTGGAATCCAGGTTTCCAGTGGGCTCATCTGCAAAGATGATCTTAGGATCTACTGCCAAAGCTCTTGCAATGCCGACCCTCTGCTGCTGACCTCCTGACATCTCGTTGGCCATATGCTTCATCTGCTTCTCAAGCCCTACCAGCTTTATGTACTCCTTTGCCTTTTCATTCCTTGTTTTCTTTGGCACACCCCGGAATGACAGAGGCAAGGCCACATTCTCCACCGCATTCATGGTCTTTAAAAGATTATAGGACTGGAAAATAAAACCCACGTGCTTTCTGCGGAATGATACCAGCTGATTTTCCGAAAGCTTTTCTATATGGTTCCCGCCGATGACAATCTCTCCCTTTGACGGCTTTTCAAGGCCTGCCAACATATTTAAGAGAGTGGATTTACCGGAACCGGAGGGGCCTACGATCGCACAGAATTCCCCTTTATATATAGTAAAGTCCACGCCATTTAACGCATAGACCTTTGTGTTTCCCACTTTGTACACCTTATAAAGATTCTTAACCTGAATCATAGGTGTCTTTCCTTCCGCCAAAACAGACACCTCCTTTCTTTATTTTTGCAAGCAATGAGCCAGGCACAGGAATGTAAGCATGCCTGCAACTGGCAAATGCTGCAAGGGTCAAATATCCTGCAGCTTACCACGGGACGCTTGACTTTGTATACA
This sequence comes from Hungatella sp., assembly GCA_031270005.1. Taxonomy (GTDB): domain Bacteria; phylum Bacillota; class Clostridia; order Lachnospirales; family Lachnospiraceae; genus Lacrimispora. The sequence continues at coordinate 18,431 of JAISYJ010000064.1, forward strand.
CATTATACAACAAGATATTTCCATCGGTCATTCTTTATTTTCTTACACTTCCTTAAATATTCCTTACAGGGGCTTCCATCCAACTTTTGGAAAAAAGTTACAGGTCTAAATTATATCATAAATTTTAAAAAAGTGTTGAAATATTTTAACTAATACTGTATAGTAGATGGGATAGAATTTTAAACCTTAATTTAGTGAATAAAGGAGATTCTTATGAGACATTTACTTAACCCGTTAGACTTTAGTGTGGAAGAGACAGGGCAGCTCTTAGATCTGGCCAAAGACATCGAAGACAATCTTCCAAAATATTCTCATGTATGCGATGGAAAAAAATTAGCGACATTATTTTATGAGCCAAGTACAAGAACTCGTTTGAGTTTCGAGGCTGCCATGTTGAATCTGGGCGGCAGTGTACTAGGCTTTTCTTCTGCCGACTCCAGTTCTGCCGCAAAAGGAGAAAGTGTTGCTGATACCATTCGGGTCATTTCCTGCTACGCAGACATTTGTGCCATGAGACATCCCAAGGAAGGGGCTCCGCTGGTAGCGGCTAACCATTCCAGCATACCGGTAATCAATGCCGGAGACGGAGGCCACCAGCATCCGACCCAGACTCTGACTGATCTTCTTTCCATACGTTCTTTAAAAGGCCGCTTAAATGATCTGACCATCGGCCTCTGCGGTGATTTAAAATTCGGCCGCACGGTTCACTCTCTGATTAATGCTCTTGTACGTTACAAAAACATTAAATTCATCCTTATTTCTCCCCCAGAACTGCGAGTACCTGAATACATCCGTGAAGATGTGTTAAAAGCCAACAACATTGAATTTGTGGAAATGGACAGCCTTGACGAAGCAATGCCATCTCTTGATATCCTTTATATGACCCGCGTTCAAAAAGAGCGCTTTTTTAATGAAGAGGATTACATTCGATTGAAGGACTGCTATATTCTTGACAAAAAGAAAATGAAACTGGCAAAGGAAGATATGTATGTTCTTCATCCCCTTCCAAGAGTCAACGAAATCTCAGTAGAGGTTGACGAGGATCCCAGAGCCGCTTACTTTAAGCAGGCGCAGTACGGCGTGTATGTGCGTATGGCTCTTATCATGACATTACTGGAGGTAGAAAAATCATGTTAAATATCAGCGGATTAAAAGAAGGAATCGTATTAGACCACATTGAAGCCGGAAAAAGCCTGGAAATTTACTATAACCTGGGGCTGGACAAGCTGGACTGCCAGGTCGCCATCATTAAGAATGCAAAAAGCAATAAGATGGGAAAAAAGGATATTATAAAGATTGAAGGCGGCTTAGACCACATTGATCTGGACATCCTGGGCTATATTGACCATAACATTACAGTCAACATTATAAGGGATAACCTGATTGTGGAAAAGAAAGCCTTAAGCCTTCCCCAAAAGATCACCAACGTGATCCAGTGCAAGAACCCCCGCTGCATTACCTCCATCGAGCAGGGGCTTCCACATATATTCTATCTTGCCGATGAAGAAAAGGAAGTCTACCGCTGCATGTATTGCGAAGAAAAATATACGAAATAAGCGGCGTTGCCAAAAGATGGATCTGCATTAGCTGCTATTCGGTTATGCCCGGTGGAGCGGGGCACGCTGTGAGCAGGCAGGGTCGCGGATTGCAAATATCCGCTTGACGATAAAAATGCGCCTTGTTGATCAAGGCGCATTTTTTGTGCATTGTTTTTCAGTGAGACTATTTTAAAATACTCCCATTTTTGTCAGCGTCCGATTGAAAACCGCCCAAATATCCCATCCAAAACGGACCTAATCAATTTTGTCTCACTTACTGTTTTTCAGCTTAAGTTTCGGATTTTACCTATTATTTTTTTCCTGTATCTCTTCCTGTATATTTGCCCTTTTTTGTACCCGATACAACCGGGCCGGTCTCCTGCTGCCACTTCAGCCCAACGACACTTTAGTGGAGTAATGGAGTCAATAAAAAATCAGCTATCAATGTGAATATAGATTAGCTGCTGCACATTGATAACTGAATAAAATAGAATATGTTTCGTTATATAGTTAAAGACTAATACTACTAAAATTTCCTATAAAAAATTAAATAACCAGTTTCTGCCTTCTCTATTTTCTTACATAATATAATAAATACAATAAGTGAGGTGCAGAAGATGAGTAATAACGTACATAAATTAATAGAATTAGTAGAACAGAACCCTTCCTTACCAATAATTGTTCTAGTTGGCGAAAGAGTGATCGAGTTTTATGATCCTTGTTCTTCATATATTAAATCTTACTTTAGTGATTGCTTTATTTCAGAATTTTGTATATTTCCTTTTTATGATCAGAAGAAGTATGTACTTAAAGGTAATGAAGTATATATAGAAGAATACCTTTATAATAATTTTTCCAGTTCTGAATTAGATATCGTTAATTCAATAAATCAATTAAATTGGGAAAAAGCAATTTTTATTAGAATAACGCCTTCAACCGACCAGATTAACTACTTTATGTAATGAATTTGCCTCGAACTAACAATCACACATTCACTCTGATACTCAGCATGACCTATCACAGGCTGCCAATTTCCTGCCACTACAATAGGTTCTGTGTGATGAGAGTTTTTTAATGTATTATAATATTTCCAAAATAAAGATTCAACCTCAAAGATAATCTTAACTCCACCATGTATCTTCCTAAAATCAAGCGGATAGTTCAATATAAAAGCATATTCTCCATGTGCTTTTTTAAAATAGCTGCATTCCACAATCAGCCGTCCGTTTATACCAGAGCCGTATCGAGTATAGTTTTCCTCATCAGCTATCAAGTCGTTAATAAGAATCCCATTATACGTTTCTGTCTTTTTACGATTTTTACATAAGGAATATAAAACTCCTAATGTTTTTACAGGCGGTTTTCCACCACCTACAGATCCAGTCTTACTACCGGTTGTTCCTCTAGGTTCTCGTTTTGTGATTGATAACATCCAATCAAATGCTTTATCTCTATTAAACTTGCCTTCATCGTAATCGGAATCATAAAATATCAGGCTACAAGTTGAACATTTAGTACTAATATGTTTTGGCGAAGAAGGTTTTCTTCTAAAATGTGCATGATCAGGATCTCCTGCACGAACCAAAGTCATTAATGCACCACAACTTGGTGTTATGCAATAAAATATGTCTCCTTTTTGTTCAATTCCACAGTTTCTTGCTTCAACTTCTGGTCCACCTTTTCTAATCTTATGGGCTTTATCTGGCATGTAATATTCCTTTCCTCTGTATTTATATATATTTTTTAACATTGCTTAGTTTTTAAATCAATATACAAAGAAAGTTATGCCTCTTCTATTCTATTCAGTTATCAATGTACTCTTAAAACATTCCAACACCAGTTCTTTTAAAATTCTTAAACCGTGACTTTTTTGCCTTTATTCTGTTGGTTTTGGGATTTATGAATATGGATTTTCATTGACAACTGAATAAAATAGAAGGGTTAAGATTGATCCTACTACCAGGTATATATTTTTTACTGATAGAAAAATTTCTTACATATTAAAATAAAAAGGAGAATAGTTTTATTTGTTGCTATATGCTATACTTTATCAAAAAGGAGTTTTTTGATGAAGTACATAAATATTATAAAAGACTTATTAAAAACATATAAGGAAAATGAATATTCTTGTGCGGTGGAACCGCTGTTCCGGAGGAACGGAAACCGGGTGTCCGGAACATGGGAACCACCATTATGAGTTTACTCGCTTATAGACTTATCCAAACCATACACC
>JAISYJ010000067.1:0-20749 GCA_031270005.1 Hungatella sp.
GTAATCATCACATTCAAGATTGGGATCCAGTTGACTAATAATAGCGTTTTCCATAATCTTCACCTCGACCTAATTATATTACTTTTATACAGTGATATCAACTAAAATTGGAAAGAACCATTTAATAATTAATGCATTCTCTTCGTCTTTAATATTATCCATCTCAAATATGCCATTTTCAATTTTTTCTGAAATTAATGGATAGGAATACATCTCTTGATCAATAATAATACCTATATGTTTTCCTATATTCTGTTCTGTAAAATTTCCAAACTCCTCAGCAGCTTTTTTACATAAATGAACCTCTAACGAAAAATTAGATTTACCGTCTAATGGTTTAAAATAAATTTGAGCCGATTCAATTAAATCATTTGAACTATTATCTAATATTGTATTACCACTCTCATCAATAAAACAAATATTCCCTCTACGACATAATTTTTCAATCAATTCATCTGATCTATCAATACCTTTTATAGTTACAATTATAGATTGGTTTTTAACACTTGCTGTCCCATCTATTTTTAATATTTTTATTCTATTTTCCATTACATCACATGCTTGCTTAAGCTGAGTTTTTGATATATTCTCTGTTGTATCTAGAGTTATAGAAAATGTATTAGAAAATGAGAATAAGCCTCTAATTTGATTACAACCAGTTAAGGTTAATAGTAATACACATATTATAACTATATGCAATCTCTTTTTAAACCTTTTATTTCCTCTAATATTTAAATCTCTGCTTTGAAACACTCCTTCTACCTCTCTGATGAATCTTCAAAGGCAGCTCTCATATGCTGCATAATGAAAGCTGTAGGAAGATGAACTTTTTTCCATCATTTCTATTACTATACTTTTCTTTCCCATCTTTCCTCCATTTCCACACATGCTCTCGCCTTTACACTGCATCCAGCCTTTACAAAAATGGAATAGAAGATACTAAACTATAAAACTCTTGGGTCATATCAGCCTCATAAATAATCCATCACTATCTTTGATGTATAACTACGCAAGAAGAAACTACAACTTAATGAGGGCATTTTGGAATTGATTGCCCCCCTTTATTTTAACTTTAAAAAATATAATCTTCTATCCATCAGGAGTTCTTTTCAAGCAAAACTCTGGCAGACAGGGATATCGAATAGAACTGGATAAAATATGTCGGTTGTTTAAAAACTTTAAACCGTCAGTAATATCTTACTTTATGTCTTTTTTAATTCTATTGTTATGATTAAATATCCAATAAGCAATCGCACCAACTGGTACCGATAAAAACACCTGTATACCAGTTGTATATTTCATTATTTTAGGCATAAATAACGTATACACAAAAAATCCCACTTTAACATTTTCTGTCACTGTGAAGCATACGCCTCCATATACAATCATAATCAAAAGAAGCCATAATCCCCAGCGTTTCTGCTTCTTTTTTATACAAATACTTGATGTATATAAAGTAAAAATCACTTCTAGTATGGCACAAAAAGCCATAGCCCATTGTGCAAAATCAAATTTTCGCCAAGTACTAAATTTTCCTGTTGGCTCCTCCTGGCGTTTTAATTTAAAATAGTTTAGCCCGGACTTTCCATTATAATTATTATCAATTGATAACTCAACCTGAAAAGTATCCTCGGGACACTCAATTTCATAGGTAAATAGAACTCCTGCAGGTCGTTTTCCCTCAGCGGGTCTATATTTTTCACCACTCTTAGTATAAGTATATGCTTTTTTTATACCCCAAATTTTCAAATGTCCACTAAATAAGTCCGCAAATGATTTTCTTGCTTTTTCTGAATCATCACCATGAATCCATAAACGGTAAGCTGCTTCCTCATCCTGATTATTAAATGCCTCTAGATATTGCTCTAAATAGGATTCTGGAGTCATATCTACAGAAGATTTTTCTGTATTTAACTCTGATGCAATAACTTCACTAGAGCTAAAACCGCTTAGAATAATTGCATATAAACATGTAACTAAAACTAAAAATAAACTTCTTATAAATTTAATTTTATTCATTATCGAATTCTCTCCAAGTATTATATGTACCAGTCTCTTTCCCTTTACGAGTCAATTTAAAATGATTCAGTCCAACCATCCCATTATAATTATCATCAATTGATAACTAAACCTGAAACACATCCTTTGGGCACTAAACTTGATAGGAGTGTAGAATTTTTGCTGATCGTTTTCTTTCTGCCGGCCAGTATTTTCCCCTTAATTAAAAATACCAGATATAATCTCAGCCAGGTAAAAAATAGTTATAATTATACCACATAAAATTATACCAATACCAAATATCCTTATTAGTATGAAGAACACAATATTAGTATTAGAAGAATCTCTTATAAATACCCAGCCTAAACCAATTAATGTTGTTCCAATTAACATACCTACCCATATTTGTTTTGCTAGATCAACTGAAGCTATCTTAAATATAATGACTATATAATATACGATACATGCAATAATCAAATAGGCTGCTTCTAAAAAAGACACAAGATCTACTCTATCACCATGTTGCTTATTTAATAATGGAAAAACTACCTTTATAATTCTACGAGGAATTTTAATTTTATATTTCGTTTCTTTGTTATTTATCCTCATACCAATATAACCTACTATTGTGAAAAGTAATAAGTCAATTTTATCAAACATCACTCCACCGCCTTAAACGCCTCTTGAAGCAAATAAATTTTATATGCTATCCCCAGTGATTGCACCACATATTCCCGCGCTAACCTGCATGGTATTAACAATTGATGTTATCGTAGTTAACGATCAGTCTCCTCCATTCCCTTGGCATGGATGCGATTTTCCTCCTGAAAACAGACGGAACCCTTGCACCGATCCGCCTTCTGAACAAGCAATAAAAAATAGTTTGTTAAAACGCAAAAAATTATGCAGAGAAGAAGTTTGATGGATTACTATCTCGTAATAACAAAAGGCTTAGGGCTTTTCATCGGAAGTTCCGGGCTGTGCAAGACAATTACAGTCCGTAACTGGACTTCCTGACTGAATCCTTCCATCTACAACGTTGTGTATTTCAGTTTTTCCAATCTAACTGCCAACGATTATTACCTGAACCTGGTATCTGACTGGGTGCCAAGCAAGGGGGGGAGCCGCAAACCCGATTGACCTTCTATCTTCAGCCTTTTTACATATTCTGGATCAAGTCCTCCAAATATAAATCGGTTTCCTTCTGTGATACCCAAATCTTTTAAATTAGGTAAATCAAGAACTTTAATTACCTTTACTTAATTATTTACAAAAACTTTGCTCACATAGTTAACCAAGGAATGCACTACCTGTTTCCAGAATAAAACCATAGACAATGAAACTATAACCTCCACGCCAAAATAAATTTTCACTCTTACTCCACTTCTATATCAAATTCTGAGCTTGGCTTATCGCTAACTAAATTTTCATAATACCAAAAATAATTTTTCTCTCCATAGAGGGGAAACTCAATAATTTCAGTTGGTCTCTGACCTTCTATTTTAAGTTTTTTTACATCCACTGTATCAATCCCTCCAAATATGAATCTATTTCCTTCGACAATGCTAAAATTACTCAAATTACCAAAATCAAACACTTGTATTTTTTGACAAAATATGCTAAATGTTTTTTCAGGTGTTACTTTATGGCTTCCAGAATCACTATATCCCTGACGTATTATATCAATTAATGCATATTGTTTTTTTCCATTTACAGCCTTTATACTAAACTTGGCTGCAACAAATGCCCCTTCCTTTGAATTCTTATCTGAAAGGTAGAACATTGTGGAGTATCTATCATTTTCAAAAACTTTTATGATATAACTCACTTGGTCTATGTATGTATCTTCGCCAAAATAGACTTGGGGATTTACCACAGTAAGTGCCTCTTCCATTGTATCTGCAAAAACAGGATCCTGCTCCTCAAAGTTTGGCATCTCCCCGCTCCCTTCAAACTTCACTATTACATTTCCAGAATCGCTTTCGTTACTTCTATTATTCTTTGAGTTAAATGCAGAAATTATAATTAAAACAACCAGCATCATAAATAACCCCAGTATTACAAGCATAAAAAGTCCTATGCATTTTATTATTCTTTTCATTGATATCTCCTTCTGACTAATTATTCAATACTATGCTCCACATAGCAGACCCAAGGACCCACCACCTGTTTCTGGAATTAAAACTATCGCCACAGTAACTAATGCTACCACAGAAACACACTCTAATACTGTTTTCCATGGTACTATTGTTTCATCCTTCGAAATTGACCATGTAACATTTTCAAATGAATCAATAGTTACCCCATTTGGGAGATCTAAAGGTAACGTATCCATTCCTCCACTCCAGCTTTCATTAATATAAATCCCGTTTTTGTTATACCCTATTCCAGTTGAATAGTTAAGCTTTTTGTCAACATCTTTTACCTTTATATAACTCTTTGTCTTCCACGAATTAATATTCATATCTTTTCCAGACATTTTAAAACCTATTGAAGTATCGGCACCTGGTATATCCACAGATAAATTAATCGACCAACCTTTAAATTTAGATTTTAAATCTTGTGAAATTACTATAATATTTCCTCCGATGTGTGAATCTACACTTAAATCCCCCCTACTAAATATTTCAATATCTTCTCCATATATTTCGTTATTCCAAAATTCATTAACAGCGACAATTGCATCACCGACTCCATCTTTTACCACTTCCACCCCATCTTTTACGGCTTTCCCAACTACATCTACACCATGATGTACAGATTTCCCCACCTGATCAATCTTGTCGGTAATATCATCCTTCCAAGCCTCAAATGTCCTTCCATATTCATCGACTAAATAGTCAGCAATCAATTGATTTGCTTCTTTCTGAGTAAATTGCCCGTTTACATCTATCCATTTGCTAGGATTTCCATAGCAATACGCATAATGATTCAAAGTCTGTGGAAGTCCAATTATATCATTTATAGTATCCTCGCTGATAAATGTCCCTAAAGATGAAGAATATTCTCTTGCCTGAGCATAATAGGTCCCGCTGGATTCATCCCATTGATAGCCGGTAAATCCAAATGTCTGCTCTGTCCTCTCGCTTTGATCTGCTGCTTCTCCAAACTCATCATATTCCCATAATCCAGCCTGTCGTCCATTGCTGTAACAGGCACGGACACTACTTCCCATCTCGTCATTTAAGAACTGTTTTTTACAGTATTTTCCAATAGAACTTATAACATTTTTATCCCATACATAATCCTCTGTCTCTCCGCTTTCAATCTTCTCCAGCAGGTTTTTTCCCCTTTTAGTAAAATCAAGAACATATTCCTGTTCACTCTCACCGCCGGGGTATTTTTTATCCCAGACCGTTTTTCCAATTCTATGGCCTAAAGCATTATATTGATACATACTAAGCAGACCGTTTTCATCGTAAACACGGCTCATGTGATTCTCTGCATCAAATTCATATCTCCTGCTTAATCCTCCATTTACTAGTACATGTGACAAATTTCCTCTTAAATCATATTCATATTCTTTTATGTCAGCCCCAATCTCCTTTACCAGTTGATTTCCATGATTATAGGTATAAAGAGTTTTATTTTCCCCATCCCTTTTAAAAATACGGTTGCCAAATGCATCATATTTATATTCACGCAAAATTTCCCCATTTTTTAATACTCTGGTAATTTGATTGAGAGGATTGTATTCATATTGGAACTGACCATTATCTGATTTAGCTCCGTATCTGTTTTTTACAATACCAGTTTTATTCCCTACCGCGTCATAGGAATAGGTATATTGATCTAAAATCTTTCCACTACTTTGATTTACCAATCCGTTTAACTTTCCTGCCTGATTGTAAGAATAGACTGTTTTTAATTCATTTGAAAATAGCCTCTCTTCCAGTAACCCATTTTTATTATACCGGTAATTGACAATATTTTCCCCATCTGTAAGTTTCGATAAACGCAGACATGAATCATAAGAGTATTTTACTTTCCTTCCATTAGGATATGTAATTGCAGCCAGATTTCCCATTTGTTCTAATTCGTATGAAACTCTGCGCCCCTTATGGTCTGTAATGGATTCCAGATGTTTGTACTTTCCCCAGTCTATCTCTGTATATCCCTGCCAGTCCTTTATTCCTCTTAATCTCCTCAAACTATCATATTCCATCAGCGCTTCCCGTCCATCCGGATAATTCACTTTTTCCAGAAGTCCTACGAGAGTATAACTGAAGCATGTTTCCCCACCATCTCGATCCGTCTTTTTCGTTATATTTCCCATCGCATCATATTCATAATATTCGGTATTCCCCAACGCATTAGTTATGGACTCAATCTTTCCCAGTAGATCTCTATGATAATCCGTTGTTTCAGACTTACCTTCTCCTGATTTCACTGCTGATATCAGATTTTTCATACTGTCATATTCATAACAGGTAATAGTTCCCAGTGGGTCTGTTATCTTTTTCAGTGTTCCTCCTGGAGTATATTCATACTGTGTCATATTACCATTTGCATCTGTTAATGAAGTGAGATTTTCTGTTTTATCATAAGTATATTTTTTCTTATACCCTCTGCAATCTCCTGCTTCAATGCAGCGATTCAGACAATCGTATGTAAAATTTACAACAAAGTCATCTTGATTCTTCGTCTTTATAACATTACCATTTCCGTCATACCAGAATTCTTTGCCCGCTCCATCACAATACCGAACCTCTTTTAAGAGCTTTCCCGGATAATAGCTATAGTCTGTCTTTCTTCCTGCCCCATCCGTTCTTCTGACGATCTGATCAAAACAATCATAAGAAAACAGGGTGTGGTTCCCATAAACATCTGTTACATCAACAGGATTTCCTTTATCATCATATTCAATTGTCGACTGATTCCCGAAGTTATCCATTACTTTGGCTACACGGTTATTACTATTGTATTCATAAGTTGTTATGAGACCATCTGCTTCAGTCTTGGATACAGGACGATTTAAGGCATCATAAGAATACAAGGTCTCTGCTCCATTTGATTCTGTAATTCTTATACAATTTCCATTTGGATCATGACAATACGTAGTAATGTTACCAATTGGGTCTGTGGCAGCTTCAATATATCCCAAATGAGAATAGGCATATAGATAAGCACCTCCATTAGGGAGGCATTTTTTAACCATTTTCCCCATACCATCGTATTCATATGAGGTGACATTCCCCTCTGGATCTGTATATTTACAGCACCGATTGCACGCATCATACTCCATTTGGTGAATACTATCATCAAAATCCTTTATTTCAATTATTCTTCCGCTATCATTGTACTGATATCTCCGTTTATCCCCAGCAGCATTCGTAACTTCTTCCAGTTTACCAGCTTTGTTATAAGAATACAAAGTCTGATTCCCGTTTCCATCTATGTATTTTTTCTGTTGACCTAATTCATTGTAAAAAAAACTTCTGCTATTTCCAAGAGGATCTGTTATCTGGGAAATATGCCCTTTCCCGTCATACTGAAATCCCCACTCCGTTCCATCAGCCTGAATGACTCTGTTGATATCATTACCGTTCACATATTCTATTTTAGTGGAATAGCCCCGCCGGTCCACTGTCTCAGTCAGCTTTCCATTCTCATTATAGCTGTTCTTTATGGACGTTCCATTGGGATATTTTATATTGACCAGAAGATTTCTTTTATCGTATGTCATGTAAAACTTTTGTCCCAATGGGTCAATAACTTTAGCCAAATTTCCCTGGTTATCATATGCATACCGGGTCGTATTCCCGTTTTTATCCGTATAACGAATCTTCTGATTCCTGTCATTATATTCAAATATCTCTTCCCCATCCTCATAAATGGTACGAACATTGCGCATTAGTTTATCACATTCATAAATAACCAGATTCCTATTCTGCTCCAACATGTAGGTACGGTTATTTTCATCATCATACCGGAACTCTGTCACACCCCCATCGGGCATGATCTGTTTTCTTACCCGGTCCGCTCCATCATACTCATTCTTTACTCCCAGTATATCCCGGGGCGTAATAATTCCATTTAGCTTTCCATTCTCATTGTATTCATAGGCATAGGTGTTTCCCATGGAATTGGTAAACCACCGCAGTTTCCCATACTGGTATTTCAGACTGATCTTTCTTCCGGTATGATCCTCTACATAGATCAGTTTCCTTTCCTTGTTAAAGGTATAATTCAGCCTGCCTCCGGTCCCATTCTCCACACATTCCAAAAGTCCATCACTGTTGTATGTAAATTTACGGTTGTTTCCATTCCTGTCTTTCTGGCTGCATAGCTTTCCCTCCTGGTCGAATTCATAAACAGTACCATCTTCCCGCTCAAACTGGTAGCCGTTTTCTGATTTGCTCAGTATTCCACCGTCTCCCATAACCGGAGCATAACTATCCCCCAACTTCCGGCAGTAAGGCAGTTCACGGCCGTCTTCCAGAACGATTCCTAACAGTTCTTCCTTTTTGATTTTTATCAGACGGACCCGGTAATTATGATTCCATCCCTCTCCAAGTACCTGCTGGTCGCCGCAATCCATAGCATTATAGAACAGCTGAAAACTTAACGGCAGATTTCCATTTATCACTAGATCCTCTTTTTCATAAATATAATTTCCTGTATTCATATTGATGGGATCTTTACCATAGACCTGACAAAGCTTATTCTTTCCAGCTACCCAGCGGAATACATTCTGGTAACGCTTTAAAAATGCAGCCCAGTTTATCTTCCCGTCATACCCCTGTCCAGATGTCACGGGAATAATGACTCCTCCCTTTTTGCAGAGCAGGACAGAGCTCATGCTGATAGCCTCTTCTCCTCCTACGGTTTCCGCCTTTCCGGTACCTACTGCCGTGTTTTCCCATTTATCAACCAGATCCATGAAGCCTTCGCACTTATGATCTTTCTCGTTCTTTCGGCACTCTCCAAAGTATGGGATATTCTCACAAGCCTTGCAATCCTTGCAGTTCACCTTTTTCTTTCCACCGCTGGTATATCCATGACCAGTCGGAAGCTTAAGCTGGGTAATATTGCTTCCGTTGACACAGAAAAGCTTTGCTCCCTCCACCAGATACTCCTTACTATCTGCTGCTTTCTGGGCCTGATTAAGTAGCATTCCAGGTCCCTGACCTAAATTCATTTTGCCTGCCTCACTCATTGCTTTTTCTCCTCTCATTACCCTATTTCAACCGTTTATTTCAAAATGATTCTGCCAGATAAACTTACCTCCTTAAGCTTCAGACCGGTGGCCTCCCGTTCCAGCAGATTTTCTGCTAAATCCATACGAATTACTACTGCACTTTCTGTTCCTGTCCTGACACGGAATAGAGGAACTCCACTAATTTTTTCTCTGTCTAGGACTATCTCCCTCTGTCCGGGACCGGGCTGCCTTGCCAGACACTCCTTTTCTTCCAGCACAGGACAATAGTAAGAAGCACATTCTCCTTTTTCCGTGTCAAATAGTACAAAAAACAAAAATGGAATATCTGAATCATATAAAGCCGTCACTTCCATAGCTGGCCTGGAAAGCAAAAGAAATGGCTTAACAATGACATCCGGAAATATCCCATCCATTCCAAGTTTCGCGTTAAGCTGAATGAAAGGCGGCATCTTCTGGTACTCGTCCCGTGTCAGCTTCCTTACAGCAATGGTCTGGCTCCAGTTTATGATCTGCGGAAAAGGATTTTTATCTCCGTTGGTCAATATAAAATATTTCATCTTTCCTTCATACGCCAAAGGATTTCCCCCTCTCCCTGAAATCTTCCGAAAAAGGCAGTAAAATCATCAGCCTTTACTGCCTTTTGAAAAGCTTCCGTTTCCATGATCTCTCCTGCCAGATCAAAGCACAGCTGACGGACAGCCGCATAGTAATATTCCACACATATCCTGCGGACAGCCTCTTCCTCATACCTCCAGATCCTTGGGTACTTTTTCCGTAAGCCTGTCATCACAGTTTCCATATCTTCCTCAAAGCATTCAAAAAAGCATGGGGACGCCAGTATAGTTCTGTGGATGCCGAGTCAAAATAAAATTCTTCATCATACAGGGACAACAAGAATTCTTGACTTCCGGTCTGAAGGCTGGTGTGGAGATAGCAGATTCCCAGCCATGATACTTCTTTCTTCTCATCTACTGCCTGGCTGAATAATTGTGCAAAGGAATCTACCGCTTCTTTTCTGTACTCCTTTTTCCGGTATTCACTCTCCAGTCTCCTACACTGGGAAGCAAATAATTCTTCTTCGGTATTTTGGGCGGCTCTCTCCAATTCTTTTAACCGGTCCATCTTGACCCTCCTGCCTATTGTACTTTCAATTCTCCCCCGGTAAATGAGATGCCCTGATCAATGTCGATGCTGGTTGTCTTCTGTTTTAAATTGACTGATGCAGTCCCGGCCGCTATGAGTGAACCGGTCTCACTGGAAATCGTTAAGTCGTCCTTCGCTTTTATCACGATGTCATGCTGGCTGACAATCTGCACCCCTTTTGCATCATTGAGTTCTATTTTCGTCCCCTGATTATTGGTAATTACAATAGAATCCGGGGTAAAACGGATTTCCTTCTGGTATTTATTCTTGATGATCTTGTGCTCCGGATTTTTCCGGTCCGGACTTTCCGTATCCAGATGGACGGAGCTGACCACATAAGCCTCTTCTTCCCTTTGCTCCGGTATATGCAGCCGGACAGCATCCCCCACCTCCGGCACACAGTACCAGCCGGTCCCATCAGGAGTAGAATAAACCGTAGAGTATGGATACCAGAGATTGATATTCTGCTCCTGGTTTTCATCCTTTAAGACCTTTACCATCACTTTATCCTCTTTCACCTGCAGGACCTCTGCCTGGAAGGAACAGCCGGTCCTGTCTTCCTGAAATGTTTCTGGAACGTCCATGCCAGACCTGGATTTTAAATGGCATGTATGAAGCATTTCTCCTCTCTCATACATGCTGTCCATCTTCCAGACAAAAAGCTGCATTCCGTTTACTGTCAGCTGATCCCCAATCTGATATTCCTCCCGGCTCTGTAGGATGTATTCCAGACAGGCCCCTTCCGGCATTTTCGAAAGCCCCTGATTCCGTTTCCTGCGGTAGTTTCCCAGATCTTTTTTCACTGCATATTTCATGTGATCTGCAAGTTCATAACGTTCACCCTTTGGCAGATCATAAAAATATTTAACCCCCCATGTCCTGGTGCTCGGTACAAGGAAGCTGTGAAATCTTGCTGCCATACGCTTTAAAAATTCCCAATCGGTTTCTCTGTGCTGCAGCACCAATTTTCCTGTTGCATCCGTAAGAGGCCGTGTTTTGATAAGCCCTGAGTTCTCATACGTACCATTGATCTGTTCAAATATCTTCTCATATGTAACTGTACCGTCCTGAAAGGTCCTGAAATGCGGTTTTAAATCCATAAAACACGTACCCGTAGTTATCTCCAGGGTCATCTTTTTCTGATCCTTCATGCTTTCAATGGAGAAACCAGTGACAATCCCCCAGAAAAGGGTCTGTACTTCGCCGTCTTTTCCTATTTCTTCTATTTTCTCCCATACGTCTCCGGTCAGCTGATTTATATAAATATCTTCATCCTTATCTGCAATGTATCCGCTTATTACAGCAGTACCATGTTCATTGATTTCTTTGCTGACCTTAAGTTCTCTGATCTCTATAAACTGTAACGGTTCTGTTTTAAGATTGTATTCTTTCACACTCTTCCTCCTCTGTCTGTATGGTACCAAGCACGGTAAGGATTTTCGGCTTCCATCTGTCGTAGTCCTTAAATATGCAGTAAAAGGTTCCTATGATTAATTTTTCCTCCGATAGGAACAGGAACATCATGTTATAGACCCGTTCATCTGAGGCAAAGCTTTTGTAGTCAAACCACAGAACAGGGACAGTTCCAGATACATTTCCCTGGTCATAGAAAACGTTCTTTCCGTCTGCCTGTTTCAGTATATGGCGGATTCGTTCCCTTTCAGCTTCCAGATCTATAACGGTCTTCCCATTTTCCAGTATTGCATTCTGGAACGTGAGTCCTACGTGTTCATGTGGATTGACAAAAATCAATTCCGGACGGTTCTTGGAGAAGAAAACCGACGCTGCTTTTTTCCTTCCTGTCTCTTCAAAACCACCAGGAATCTTCATTGTAAAACCAGGACCATTAAACTCTGACCAGCCAGACGGTTCTCCTCCCCGCTTCTTCGTATCCGGTTTTATCTTTTTCAGTTCCTCCTGTATTTGAAGGAATACTTTATCTATATCATCATCCTGAACCTCTTCCATCTGGTTCTCCTCCCGACATATCCTGAGATACTAAGTTGTTTCACGCAGCGTATTAAAGAACTGTTTCAACAGCACTTCCCATTTCATGCGGTCCTCCTCCGGGTAAGTCGCTGTAGCAAGAA
Source organism: Hungatella sp. (assembly GCA_031270005.1). GTDB lineage: Bacteria > Bacillota > Clostridia > Lachnospirales > Lachnospiraceae > Lacrimispora. The sequence goes on from JAISYJ010000067.1 coordinate 12,394, forward strand.
ACATTTGGTTACGGACTGACAGGACCGCTTTTACATGTTGCTGCATTCCTCCGGCTTCCTCCAGTTCCATAGTGAACCAGCTTGCCGGATACTGTCCGGCTGCATACAGATGAACTGGTGACAGCTCACTTCTTGGATATCTGCTGCTTATGTATTCCCTGACCGCCTCTGCTGCTTTTCTTGTTTCTTCCTGTCCCAGGTTTTTATCAATCAACTGGAATGTCATCTGATTTTTTCCATCCGCATCTGAAAAGATCATTTCCGGGCGATCTTCATATGGGTAAAGCATGTCTTTCAGGTTCTCAGACATTTGCTTAAGCTCTGCCGGGATCTCTGCTGATAACATTGCATCAGCCAATGTAATCCGTTCCATAATGACCTGTTCCTGGAGACACCCTTCTGTGTCCTGATCATACAATATGTTCATCATACCTACACCTTACTCATTCTTATCCTGAAAGCTGATGGAAAAATTCTCAATGATTTGCTTCCTTTTGTTCAAGCGTTCCTGCGCCTTAGCCTGTTCCGACTGAAATACCTTCTTTTCAAGCACGGCCGCTGCCTCCAGACTGCTGCTGATTGCATTCAGCCGATTGACTTTTTCAATTGCAGGACTTTTCCCCACTCCGCCGATTTTTATGGTCTTACCCATCTTTTTACCTCCCTTAGGAACTATTCCTATCTGATCCTCACCATATCTACCTTTGTTCCTGTTATCTGCCGCTCCAACCCGGTAGAGCCGGCTGAGCAGGGAGTGGAAGCCATTACAGCATTCTCCGCCCCACCAATATCATATCCTTTGGTATCTGAAGATTCAAAAACAGGAAATCCGGCATCTTTGCTTCCTTCCATTTTTACTTTTCCAAATTTACCAATGGAATCAAATCCATTGCACATATTAATAACTGTTGGAGACATGCTATTTCTTCTTACAATCGAAATTTCCTGAGGAGCCTGAAAAGATACCCGGCTGCCTTTCAGCCATACTCCTTTTTTAGCCAGGACTGTCACCTCCCGGCTGCTCTCAATGTCCGCTCCCGTCTTGTCATGAATTTCTACCTTTAACGGAACCTTTTGCTTTAAATCCACAAATCCCAGACTATCGGGCAATAGAAACAACCGTTTATCCTTTGCTGTTGTAAAATACCGTTTGGACGGATCTCCCATCTCTCCATTGCCAGCTCCGTTTTTCCGGATACTCCTGCTGGCCCTGGCAGTGCCTTCTCCGTCATCAAACGTTATCGTAATGCGCTCTCCAACCTCCGGCATACAATACATTAAATTACCCGTTTCCGGCATCCATGGATACCAATACCCTTCTCCGGTAGACTGCTCCCCGTCAATGTCCAGCTTAACCCGCACAGATTCCTGTTTCGTTTCCAGCACCGTTCCTGCCAGAGAAACTCCGATCATTTTGGGATTGTCATATCCAGCTGTCCCAAATACTTTGGGGGAACCTACCGTATAATGGTAAACCAGCAGGCCGTTTTCCAGCCTGCACTTTTTTGATAGCACCACCTTTTCCCGACCATCGAAGATAGATATATGGTCTCCGGGCTTCCAGCTTTCATAGCTGCTTATTTCATAACAGATAAACTGATGTTTTGCAAAATGGTACTGATCCCGGTCAAATGTATAGTAAGTCTTATCAAACCATGTTCTCTCTGGCCGGATTTCTTTCTCTTCTGCCGAATCCCCAAGGGGCAGGCCGAAATACAGTTCCGGCTTTAGGGAAACTCCTCCTGGAAGCAGGGAAGTTCCTAATTGCCCTGCAATCCGCTTTAAAAACTCCCAATCTGTCTCTCTGTATTGATAGATTGGTCTGCCGATCTTCCGGTCTTCGATATGAAAGATTACATCCGCATTTTCTGTGTCCGATAATACACTTCTCACCAATTCCTTATAAGTCATATCAATCTTTTGAAATGACCTGCTTTTTTCTTCCAGATCCAGCAACTCCGTAGGCGATATTGCCTCAATCCTTGCTTTATACCCATTTCCTTCCTGCCATACCTCAACATTTTTTATGAAACCGAAAAAGATAGGTGGGTTGGATTTATTACCCTTTTCATCTGCAGCTGAGATTGTTACACTGCTTCCCTCCAGTTTCTGGAAGACCGGAGACTCTCCTGTCTCATCCGGTACAGATCCAGTGATCCTGGCAGAGGTATGACAGTTTTTCTCTATTTTCATATCAAATTCCTGAATTTCACTGATGTTCAGATCGCTGCTGATTATTAGGTTCCCTGATGTAACTGCATTCATAAAATAGCACCTCTCGCATCTGTTTGGACTTTTTTTAATAATCATTATTTAACGATATTATAATGTTACATTATATACCATAAATCGTCAAATTTGTGCTATATGTAACAATTAACCGGCTACATGTAATTTTTAGTAATATTATGTCAACTTTACTGCAGTTTTGGTGGGAATATAAACCATAGTTAGCTCTATAAGCAGAATGAAAAGCTGTTCCAACTCTTTAAAGCAAACCAGTAAAGATTTTTCTCCCAGCTGAACTGCACCTTAATAATCTAAACAAATGGAGAGCTTAAACCTTTCAGTACTTAAATGGCAAAACAGCGGAATCAAGGATTATCTCCCCCGATACCTCTGCCATTTTCTCCTCCCCAATCATTGTTCTTTTTCTGCTGTTAAATATTCTTAAAGTGAGAAGTTCCCCTACATGGACCATGGTGAACCATACCATGGTCCACTAAAAAAGCAGACTTCACCCTTGGTGTGAGAATCATATTGCTGGATTTTACCTGGTATCCGCTTTTTTTAGATAAAACATGTTGCTGCTCTTGCCGCCGCTCTCCCTCCACCGCTGCTCTTTCGTAATATATCCATTTTTTTCTAAATCAACAATTGCACGTTTAACGGTACTCCGGGACAGTTTAAGTTCCCTGGCGATAGTGCCAATCGCCGGATAGCATCTGCCCTCCTTATCAGACCGGTCACAAAGATACATATAGACAGTTCTTGCACGGTGCGGCAGTTCAGAGGAATAAAGCGAGGTAAAGTAACCCATAGCATCACCCCTTTGTGGATTCCTGCTTTTGAACAAATGGATCGAGATTGATGGATGCCAAAGAATGCGTAATTCCTCCTGATGGAGCCTTAGTCTCCGCTGACTTTTCCGGCATATCCTCACAGACAGCTTGACGCCGGATAATTTCTTCCTCCAAGGTGAATCGGTCAGCATATTCGACCTTTCTGGCTGACTTCTCCATGATTTCATAGGGCTTGCCAAAGACAATTCCCCATTCAAGAAATAGCTTTAGCCTGGTTCTCATGGGATAAGCCCCTGTTTTCGTCACTACAAAATGACCTTTTGGCATTGACTTCAATTCATCAGGTGTCATAAGCGGCCTCTCAATCATCTGCAGAGACTGACTTGGGTCGTTTTTCCCACGGCTGACGGAACCGCTCATGACCGTCTTGCTTCCGAGAGCTTTGGATAATATCTGTGCCGATTCACTGTTGGGGGCAAAACCGCCGAACACCGTATCCTGACAGTTGTCAATGATAATGGCAGAGCCCTCCCGACCATAGTTTTTCTCCAGCTGCGCAAAGGACTGGATGATTGCGACAATGGACATACGGCGGGAACGACTGGCAGAGAACATCATCTCAGCAGATTCAATCTTGGGAATCGTACCGATTTCATCCAGAAACATCATCACCCGGTTCGGGAGCCTACCTCCATGCTCATCAGCTACGGAGAGGATTTCCCGGTAGAGTTGCTGGACAATAAGGCTTATGATAAAATATTTGGTACTGTCTTCCTCTGGCATAACGAGGAAAATAGCACTTTTCTCTGTACAGAATTTTTCCGCGTCGATAGCGGTATCAAAACACAGAATCTGCTCCAGCTCAGAATCCAGAAATGCATTTAGTCTGGACAGTGCCGTGGAGAGGACGCTCTGCATGGCCTGCTCTGCACTGTTAAGAGCCGCACCTGCGAACCATTTGGTCTTATGCTCATCCGGCAGATGTGAAAGCAGAAGCTGGAACAGGGTTCGTCCCTTGACTCCGCTGGGCGCCAGCAGATCCTGTATTAGCTTAAACACAGATACGATGTGCCGCTGCTTTGGCTCACAGTATTCCGCAATAAGTAAAATCACAGAGGTCAGCAGTCCTTCTGCGGCGTCATAAAAAAAAGCATTTTGTCCTGCGGAAGCCGTATCAAAACCACCGGAGTTGATGATTGTCTTAGCGGTAATCTTGGCATATTTTTCTGCTCTGGCCTTATATACCAGGCTGTGAGGATTGGCAAGGTATAAATCCATGTACCGGTTTACCAGGTGCAGCAGGTTATTGCCGTCCGACCGAGTGGGGTTACGAAGATCAATGACTGCTACATGGTAGCCGTAGCAATCTTTTGCAATACTGCCATAGTTACGGTAGAGATCACCTTTTGTATCAGTGGTGACAAAGCTCATACCACAGGCGCAGGAATATTCCAGATTCGGATAGAGGAAATTGGCTGTCTTACCGACACCAGCAGCACCGATCATCAGACAATGGATGTCATCGTCATCAATGAGTGCATACCCGTTGGGAGCTGTCTTATCAAAAAGTGATGCCCGCCGCCAGCCAACGACCAGCCCCTGTACCTTTGGAAGACTTTCACCTTTACGCCATTTCTCCGGCTCAAATCGCACTTCCATATAGGTATGCTTGATTTCCTGCTTTGAGGCCCATCTTGCCGTCCCATGCTGTCCATCTCCCACAGTTTTTGATTTGATGCCGTTAAGGGTGTAATAATGGGCCAGCAAGGATAAAAAACCGATTACGCCAAACATTGTCGCACCTGCGACAATCAGCGTGATAAGTTGAGATGCCTGCATAGTCTGACCTCCAATTTATATTTGGGTAAATAAAAACCGCTAGGGAGCGTTTCATACTCCTTGACGGCTTTAAAGATTTAGGGTTATTTAGAATTCCATTTTCATATCCATGTCTTGCTGTTCAGTCACCGAAATTCCGTTGGTAAGCTCCAAAACGGAATTAACTGCATCCTGCCACGGGATGTCACAAGCATAGGCATACTTTTTTTGATACCGCTCCCACAGCTTGTGCAGCTCCGGGCTGTTCTTTAAAATCTGGACAGCTTGTCCGAGATTCTCACGCAGTAAAAAATCACTGCCTCTTTTCTGTACGGTTCGTGCAAATGCACTTCCTAAAACGGAATCGCTGATATCAGATTTTCTGGTATGGGTAAGAATATACACATCATAGAAATCCCTCATCCGAGTGTTTGCAGTCCCCCGTGAAAAGATAGTCTCAAGTTTTTCGGCCAGTACGGTTTCCAGTGTATATGCCTTAATTTCTATGGTTCTATCTTCAAAAAGCAGTTTAAAAGCATAGTTGACCGCACGAGGCGTAATGGGATCACCGGTAGTGATGTCTACCTTTAGAGTCTGTCTTGTTTCATCGAGGAGCATTTCCAGTGTTACACGCAGACCTGAATACTCGGCATCGTCGTGTATTTCTTCCAGCTTTTTCAGTGTCAGGGTTATGCTGTCATCTACAGGAACAGACAGTATGTCTGTAAAAACGGTGCGGATAGCGTCTTCTGTCATTGGATAGCCATGGAGCGTCGTGTCCATATCCATGGTTGTTCGGGTATCCAGCCCTACCATGGCAGCAACCAGCATTCCACCCTTTAATATCAGATTTTCCTTATAGGGTAACAGAGATATCCGTTCCAGCAAACGTTCCAGCATATAATTTCGTAAAATAATCTGCGAATTGATATTTTTTTGCTTTGACATATTTCGTATAAGTGCATTGAGCTGTCTTGATGTTTTCATAGAAGCACCTCCAAATACTGCCGCAGCAGCTTTGCCACGCGCAACTGATTGGCATACTGCATCAGCAGGGGGATATTTTTGTTCTTACGGCGTACATAGCGTTTAATTGCATCGGGAAGCAGGGCGCTGTCCATCTGATTCCGGCTGCGGATCATGTCACAGAGAGTTCGTTCCGGATTATATGTCCGTACCGTTCTTCCGAACTGCGTCCTGACTTCCTCAACTCCCATTTCGTATAAATCCTGTTTAATGGAAAACACAACCAGGCCTTCCTCCACCAGGCGCTTGGTGTTGTAGCCGGTGGGGACTGTCACGCTGTATGTCAGAGGATCACGGTCGGTCAGATCATGAAGATACAAGGCAGTGTCATGGGAGTAAATAATCCGGCTTTTGCAGCTCTGCAGGATGAACATCCGATCCTCCAGCACATCCGGTGTGATGTACACACCGTGATCCACCCGCTCCAGCCTTCCTTCCTTCACAAATTTTGCCACATAAATATTTGGCACTCCGGCTTTAGCGATGTCCTTGGCAAATAGCACACCGTCACTTTTTTCCAGAAGCGCCTCTAAGGTTTCCGTATGCATACAGGAGTACCTCCTTATTTTATATTTCACGCTAATATTATATATTATTTTAGCACAAAATACAATATGTAAAAGAAAGTCATCTGTTACATACGCATTAACATATTAGCAGTCTGCTCTTGTTTTGGCATTATGACTTGATGCTCCAGTTCTACAAACATTCCCGTTCTAACACAGTCCAGTGCCAACCGAAGATATAAACTGCCAAGCCGCTGCTGATCAGCTTCTGTGCGGATGCCGGGCGTATTTGTCATCTGGTCTATCTCAGCCAGATCCCACCGGATATTCTCCATCCGGGTTCGCATCCAGCCCCTGTCCTCATGAATGCGGTAATTCATCTGGAGCTTTTTGATAAGCTGATCGACTGTCACCGAACGCTCCATCTGGCGGCACAGTTCCTTTGCCAATAGCAGGGAACCAGCCGCCATGCACTGCAGACATTCTCTGACAACATTCACTTTTTCCGGTACAATCTTTTCAGTTCTTACAAGCGGCTCCAGTTCCTTAAGGCAATCAGTCAAAAACTTTCTGACATCCCACTGTACTGCAAGAATCTCGCATAAACCAGGCAGTACGGCACACACCTGTGGTAGCAATACCAGCTTTGGGTGTTCCTTGGAGGGAATGGGATTTATTCCATGTCTCTCTTTTAGATCCTCATTCCAGTCCTTGTATATAGTCTTTTAAAAATTCTTCTGCATAAGCATCAATCTCACCATTGCACATGATAGGAACACCATTTCTTTTTTTCCTTAACTTTGGCTGGTACATAATCGGTTCACCCTTTCCTTGCCTTTAATTCATTCAGCAGAACCTGCCATTCTTTTTCCCCTGCGCCAGTTTCCATTGAAAGCCGCAATGCCTCTATCACATAGGAATTGCAGAGCATATAATCTGCACAGTCCTGGGGTGTTGTAATATCATTAGATGACCGCGATTCTGCTGCCATATCATAAAGCGTGTGGGTTTCCTCATCGTCCAGCATTAAAAAATAAGCCAGTGATTTCAGTCTCTCTGACGTAAAGGTGCTGCTTCTCCCTTTCTCCACCTCACTATAGAACTGTGGCGATACTTTTATGGCTTTCGCCGTTTCCCGCAGAGATTTTCCTTTGCTTTTTCTAAGTGTCTCTACGTATTTTCCAAATCTTAATCTATGATCTGTATTCATGATCTGCCTCCCTATAAAGAAATTTATATGGTAAGCATTGCCATGGATACAAACATCTATTCGTCAACTTGTTAATTGACAAAAATATTTTTTGTTGGTATTGGTATTTTGAATTTTATAGACAACGTCAGATTAAAAAATCCCCTGCTGTCTGCTAGATATTAAGCTGACAGTGGGGATATAGGATTTGAATTAGAATTGTTACTGTCAGGAATTCAAGACAGGATTCCGCATTTTAAAGCATACTGGCACATCTGCTCTTCTTCGGTGTAGGTTTCATCATATTTACTCTTAATCTTCCCTACTTTGATATCTTCCATTAAGTCTTCCAAGAATTTCTTAAAATCCGGGTTACTGTCAACCAGACGGTTAATGGTATCCCAGTCAAGGGATTCCTTTTCCTTTGCGGAGAATAGGATCTCGCTTTGCATGAAATGCTCCGCATCCAACTGGATCACTCCAATCCCGAATGCATTGTTTAAACGGCGCATTTCATCCATCAATTCCGGGTTCTCCGTAATATGTAGTGATACCAGATAGCCTTCATGCGCCCAGCTGGAATTGGATACTGCCTGAAAATAATACTCCCGGAGGTTGGCAAGATTCACGTTGATTTTCATTTCAAAGGAATACAGCTTATAAGGATTCACCTTTAAAATGAATATTCTTGTGCGGTGGAACCGCTGTTCCGGAGGAACGGAAACCGGGTGTCCGGAACATGGGAACCACCATTATGAGTTTACTCGCTTATAGACTTATCCAAACCATACACC
>JAISYJ010000088.1:0-101592 GCA_031270005.1 Hungatella sp.
GAAAGAACTATAACACTTCAAAAAAATTTATGCAGTTAAAGCGGAAAAGCATGCAGAACCTGTCGGAAGTGCCATGCAGTTGCTATCGGAATTGGCATGCAGTTTGACCGTAATATGCAACCTTATATTCCTCTGAGAACTATGAATATAATCTTTTTCTAACATTTATATCATTACAATATGTTTATTTTGTACAAAAAAGAAACTGTTACCCCAACAGATCACTTCCACTCCTTTTTGTTGTCGCTGACATAATTCACTTAAATCATTCATGCCCTGATAATATTCATCTGATGATTCAAAAAAACTTAATGGAATTTCTGAAATAAAATATTCCATACATTCCTGCTGTGCAAAAGGAAGGTAAATGCGGTTAGGCAATGCAATCATTAACGCACGCTTTACGTACTCTTTTGCCTCCATATCGTTATTGGTATTATGCTTTGCTACTGCAAGAAAAAGGTCAACAGTTCGTTGTACATATGAATTCGTATTTTCTGTTACATATCCTTTAATACTATCCATCAGCTCAAAAAAATATTTTTGTATCTCCCCGCAAGATTGCAATTCGAATGAGAACCGCCTCAGCACAAAGACATATGGCAACCTGCCTCATAAACTGCTTTATAGTATAAAGCTTTCAGCCTCTACGTCCATTCCTCTCATCAACATAAGTTCAGCCTGAAACGTACTATCTGCACCTGTACCGTGCCCACGTGTCAATTTTAAGTAAATTAGGAAGGCTTTCTTTTACTGAATTTAAAGTCTCATTTAATTTTCCGGTTTTATGCCAGTACATATTTAAAATAGAACACCCGCCAAACGTCCAAGGCATAGTATTAAAAATAATTTTACTAGGTCCTTCAAGAAATTCCAAAGATTTTTCCCGATACTGCATTGTCTTTTTAATATTATTCTTCACTGTAAAAGACGTTTATATGATATGATACCTTCAAAGGCAATGCCATTAAGTTTAAGAAGAAAGTCGATAGATAAGATTTAGTAGTGACTAGGAAATCCGGTATACAAATCCAATTACGTTTTTTATGTTTTGAAATCTCTTATATATCCTATCAGGACGTATAGAATATAAGTACTTAGGCATCAATGCAAGCAAAATCTTTTCAGTTATCTTCCCGTTGTAATACTGACGGCAAAAGTTTACTGCATTTGAAAAGTTAATCCTTTTGTATTCTCATCATTCCTAATAAAGGATATTTATCATTTGGGTTAACGGGTTAGCCTCAAATCTGAGCCATCAACTGCCATAAGACGATACCCCTTAGATAAAACATGTTCGTCACATTGAGCAACCATGTTTTTGAAAATGCATTCTAGTGCTGAAGAAGAAACCTTGTCTCTTTGCTGGCAAAAAGCTGAAACAGATGTTGCAGACTCAGAATAATTAAACCATTCAAACAACTCCTTGCATAAGTTGTTTCCCCCATGCCTATCAACATTTTCAGTACTGTTTCGAAGGATAATTTCCGGTTTCGTGTGAAGTGAACCGACGGGTATTGTCAAAGTATGACTTAATGACCGTTGGAGAGGCCTTTGGAGTTACCCTTGAGGAAGCGAAAAGATACTCTGGCGAAAAGGAACAGGAGCTTAATATGGTATTCCATTTTGAGCATGTGTCAATAAGCGGTGAAATCGGAAAGTGGACGGATAAAAGGCCGGATCTGCCCGAATTAAAACGGATTTTTTCCAAATGGCAGACAGGGCTTGAGGAAGGTGCCTGGAACAGCCTGTATTGGGATAATCACGATCAGCCCAGAGCTGTTTCACAGTTTGGAGATGACAGTGAAACATACAGGGAACTTTCGGCCAAAATGCTTGCCACGTGTCTCCACATGATAAAGGGGACCCCCTACATTTATCAGGGAGAGGAACTGGGGATGACGAATTTTCCGTTCCAGGATATGTCCCAGTTTAAGGATATCGAAAGCCTGAATATCTATGAGCAGCTTGTTGGTGAAGGACTGGTGAGCCATGATAAGATGATGAGCTATTTAAGATTCAAGAGCAGGGACAACGCAAGAACTCCCATGCAGTGGAATGATGATTCCCACGCAGGGTTCACATCAGGCACTCCCTGGATTCAGGTAAATCCAAACTATGAGAAAATAAATGCTAATAAGGAAGTGTCGGATGAAAATTCGGTATTCCACTATTATAAGAAACTGATCCAACTGAGAAAAAGCCATGACATCATTGTGTACGGCAGTTACGAGCCTTTGATGGAAGAGAATTCCAGGGTATTTGCCTACATCAGAAGGCTGGGCGAGGAAAAATTACTTGTATTGTGTAATTTCACGGATGAAGAATTACAGGTTTCCATACCTGATGAATTCCTTGGGAAAGATGGGGAATGCCTGATCGGGAATTATGAGCATCAGACCGGAGAGAACAAAAACAGGCTTCTTCCATACGAGGCGATTGTATATTATGAAAATATTTGATTTAGAAGCGCTGGGAAAGGATTGGAAAAAAGGCAGGATTTCTGTCAGGCTGGAACTGCAGGCTTTTATAGGTCTGGGGTTCCAGCTTTTTCTGCAAATTCACGGAAAATAAAGGGTTATCTAAAAAACAACTTGAAATAACCGGTACAGAAAAATATAATAACAGTATCAACGGCTGATCGTAATCGTTGCAATACTTGAAGCGGAAATGTAAGAATGCACACATGAAGGAGCAGGAATGAAACATGAGATACTTGCAAAAGAGCACTGCCCATACTGCAAAAGACATTGTTCTTTAAAAGATCCCCATTGCGGAAAGGGAAAAGCATTGGCGGAGAAGAAGAAAAAGGAAGAAAAGAAGGGAAAAGAAGAAAGAAAGGATCCGGTCACAGGGCTGGAAACAGATGATTGGATTAATATTCAGTCTGAAATCAGGCTGCTGCGCCTTTGCCAGACCGGCTGCCGGCTGCTGCCGGACCAGAAAGCAGGAAAGCAGGGCGGGAAAGCGGTCAGGCTTTATATTATGGCTGTATTGGCAGAAAAAGGCGGCCTGACACAAAAGGAGCTTAAGGAAAATTCCGGGCTACATTTCAGGGAACTGGAAGAGGCTTTACATAAGCTGGAGAAAAAAGGCTGGGTCAGCCGGAAGCAGGACGAAGGAAAAGAAAAAAAGGTGTCTTTGACTGGTAAGGGGCTGGAGGCGGCCAAAGAACATATGGGGGACTGGAAGAGAGGGCATGACTCTGTTTTTTCCCCGCTTACTGAGGAAGAAAAAGGTTTTCTTGAACATATCCTGAAAAAAATCCTGCAGTGAACAAACTCCGCCGTGAATATGGCAATTTCCATAAGGCCAGGGTTGTGTTTCGGGAAAAATTGTAGTACAATGCAACAGGATATCATCCGATTATTATGTTTTTTATGATGCGGCTGCCGCAGGAGGATTACCATTGAGATATCAGGTAAAGAAAACCAGGTCTGTCAGTTGGATACTGGCATTATTTTGTTGCATTGCTTTACTTTTGGGAGAATTAAATGCGCTGGGCATGGACTGGAATCCGGTCCGGGCATGTTTGGTTTTAACACAGGCCCTGCCAAAGGGATATGCCCATCCGGGAAAGAATGATGCAGTGGCCGGATTTCCAGGGGCCTTGGAGGAAGAAGCTGGGAGTGAAACCCTGGTTGATACCTGGAGCAGGCTCGTGGTCGGAAACTTGCCCTTAAAGTATCTGGCGGCCAGGGAATTTTTCCTGTTTGTCCCGCTTATTTTATGGTCGGAACGAACCATGCTGATGAAGGAGGGGTATGCCGGCAGAAAGTATCTGATCAGGTACATCCATGATTCGGATGGTGAGAAAGGAGTAAGGGCAGGATTTTAAAATAATTAAAATATTAACAAGAAAAGAGGATTACCTATGAAACCAGGAAAGAAAATGCTTGCTGCAATTTTAGTGGTAATTGCAGCTCTCGTTTATGTTGGGGCATTTGGGGCCGGAAGCAGTATTAAGGGCGTACGTGAAATGCGCTACGGCATCGATATCCGCGGAGGCGTGGAGGCAGTATTTGAACCTCAGGGGCTTGACCGCAGCCCATCGGAAAAGGAGCTTGAGACAGCCAGACAGGTCATTGAGACCCGTATGGATAACCAGAATATCGTTGACCGCGAGGTGACTGTGGATAAAAACGGAGGATATATCATCGTTCGTTTCCCATGGAAATCCGGGGAGACCAATTTTAACCCGGAAGAGGCCATTGCGGAATTAGGAGAAATGGCTGAGCTTACGTTCCGGGATCCTGATGGAAATGTGCTGATTCAGGGAAAAGACGTGCAGAATGCAGCACCTGAGACAGCAAATAACAACGGAATCAAAAGCTATCAGGTAGCTCTTAGCTTTAACCCAGAAGGCTCCAGGCTGTTTGAAGAAGCGACTGGAAAGCTGATCGGAAAGCGGATGAGCATTTACATGGATCAGGATCTGATCTCCAGCCCCACAGTACAGACCAAGATATCAGGCGGGCAGGCAGTTATTACAGGAATGGAAGATTATGATGATGCAAAGAATCTGGCTGAGAAGATCAATGCAGGTTCTCTTCCATTTTCCCTTAAGACCACCAATTTCTCCACCATAAGCCCATCCCTTGGAAACAATGCTTTGGGGATTATGGTATATGCGGGAATGGCTGCGTTTTTAGTAATCTGTTTGTTTATGCTGGTATTTTACAAGCTGCCAGGGGCTGTTGCATGTGTCACCCTGGTCCTGCAGACGGTTCTCCAGATGCTTGCCGTCTCTATTCCACAGTATACACTGACTCTTCCGGGTATCGCCGGCATTATCCTGACCATAGGTATGGCGGTGGATACGAATATTATTATTTCAGAACGTATATCGGACGAGCTGAAAAAGGGCATTTCCGTGAAAGGCGCGGTACTCACCGGATATAAAAATGCTTTTTCCTCTGTTTTAGACGGAAATGTTACTACAGCTATTGTTGCAGTGATCCTGATGTTTTTAGGTTCAGGTACCATGCTCAGCTTTGGTTATACCTTATTGATCGGTATGATCGTCAACCTTTTGGTGGGCGTTTCTGTTTCCAAGCAGCTTTTGTTATCCCTTGTCCAGTATGATCCATGGCGCGATGAGAAATGGTTCCGGATCAGAAAAGATAAAAAAATCATACCATTCTATCAGAAGAAATATATTTTTGGAATCATCTCCGGACTGATTTTCCTTTCCGGAATTATTGGCTGCTTTGTTTTCGGAGTAAAGCTGGATACCCAGTTTACCGGAGGCGCAGTGTTAAGCTATTCCGTATCAGACGAGGCGGATACAGGTAAGATCCAGGCTGCTATTGAGAAGCAGACAAACCGTCCGGTTACGGTTCAGATCAAGGAAGATAACATGACAGGGCTTAAAAGGCTTTCTGTCACCCTTGCAGGAAATGCTGGTATGTCTCCGGAAGACCAGAAAAATGTAACGGATGCCATCAACAGTACCTCTGGCAAGGTCGGTGCAAAGCTGTCGGAGACATATGTGGTTGAACCTTATATCGGAGCGAAGGCGCTAAAAAACGCAGTGGTTGCCATTGTACTGTCCTTGCTTTTCATTGTAGTCTATGTCTGGATCCGTTTTTCCTCTATATCCGGTCTTCCGGCAGGCGTTACTGCAATGATCTCTCTGATCCATGATGTGATTGTGGTGTTCTTTGCATTCGTGCTGTTCCGGATTCCGTTAAACGATGCCTTTGTGGCAGTAGTTCTTACGATTATCGGTTATTCCATCAATGATACCATTGTTATCTATGACCGGATCCGTGAGAACAGGAAGAAGGATTCCAAAATGCCGGTGGATGAGCTGGTAAATATCAGTACCTCCCAAACCCTTGGAAGATCCATCAATACGTCCTGTACAACGGGAATCTGTGTGCTTATTATTCTGGGGGCTTCAGTCTACTTCCAGATCGGCTCTATTTTAGAATTTTCACTTCCAATGTTCTTTGGTATTCTGACCGGATGCTACTCATCCATTTGCGTGGCAGGTACGCTCTGGGCTATGTGGGAAAAGAAAAAGGAAAAAAAGTAAAAGGAAAAAAAGTAAAAGGTGTTTTTTAAGCCTTTAAAGGCCGTTGCTTTGTTACTGGGAATCAGAGGCAAAGCAGCGGCTTTTTTCTTGAAAAGTGATCAAAGCCTTTGCCAGATGGGACTATTGTCAGACGTTATCAAAAATAAAATATTCTTATTACACCATTGAATAATATGGTAAAAGATGTTAGAATATAATAAATCATTTTTATGGAGGTGTTCAATGCAAAAGTAAGCTTGCCCGGGACGATTGGACATGCCTGATCTACGGTTTAGAGAAAGATGCATTCAATGCAATCTGACAGAAAATGATCAATAGAAAAACAGAGAAAAAGGAGGGCGAAGGTTTTGTTAAATAAAGAAATTGTTGCGAAGATAAACAAACAGATTAATTTTGAACTGTATTCGGCATATATCTATCTGGACATATCCAACTATTATGCAGATAGTAATTTAAACGGTTTTGCAAACTGGTTTAAGATTCAGACTCAGGAAGAGCGGGATCATGCCATGCTCTTTATGAATTATTTACTTAACAATGGCGAAAAGGTTGTACTGGAAGATATTAAAGCTCCTGATTTTGTTTACGCGGATTTCCGCCAGCCGGCTATGACCGCCTATGAACATGAGGTGAAGGTAACGGCTTCTATTCATGATATTTACGGAGCCGCTTATGAATTAAAAGATTTCCGTACCATGCAGTTCCTCGGCTGGTTTGTAAAAGAACAGAATGAAGAGGAAAAAAATACGGATGAGATTATAAAGAGATATGACCTATTTGGAAATGATGCAAAGGGATTGTATTTGCTGGATACGGAGTTGGCGGCAAGGGTCTATACACCGCCCTCTCTTGTAATTTAACCGAATGAAGTAAGGCCGCGGATTGCAAATACACATTTAACTCTCTATGGGATCATAACGATAATGCGAAAGAAGAGCAGTCTCTGCCATGATAGAAACAGTATATCATGGCGGGGAATGCTTTTTCATTTTTACCGTAAAATGCTGCGGCTGTTTTAGGAAAGATCTGGACAAAGGGGGAAAGATATTCATGGGAAAACAAAGGGAAAAGGTAGAATTCCGCTACTATGCGATTCCAGAGTCAGAAGTGGTACTGGCTCTATTGGGAGAGGACTGGATCAGGGAATATGGGAGGGGTATTAAGTACCTTCATTTTCACGATCTTATGGAAATAGGATATTGCCACTGGGGGGACGGTGAGGTGGTATTGGGTCAGGAACGTCTTCCTTTTTCCAGCCATTCTATTATGATTGTACCTCCAAGGCTTCCTCATAACACTGACAGTGCAGAGAGAACAAAGGCTTATTGGGAGTGGATCTACATTGATCTGGAAAAAACCGTGACCGAAGTTTATGGCCATGATCCGGTACTCCAAAGGAGCCTGTTAAAGAGACTAAACAGGACCGGATACCTCTTGTCAGAGGAGAATCAGCCAGCCCTGTCCAGATTGGTTTTGGGGATCATAGAAGAATCCCGCCATAAAAAGCCTTATTACAAAGACAGCTTATGGGGGTATCTTTATGTCTTTGTTGTGGAGCTTTTACGGCTTTCCGATGATGAGGAACAGATTGCAGGGGGAAGAAACCGTGATTCCGTTTTAGCAGGCGCCCTGGATTATGTTGCCAGACATTATCGTCAGGAGATCAGAATAAACAGCCTGGCAGAGGCCTGCAGCATGAGCGAAGGCCATTTCCGCCGGGTTTTTGAAGAGGAAATGAATATGAAGCCTTTGGATTATATCAACCTGGTCCGGGTTCAAAGTGCTTGTGAGCTGCTGAAAAAAACAAATAAATCCATGGAAGAGGTTGGAGAGGAATCGGGATTTGCTTCTATTTCTGCATTTAACCGGAATTTTCGAAAAATATTAAATATCTCTCCTTATCAATGGAAGAAGTCGGAAGAAAATTATGAGGGAAGGTTGCTGCATTGTAAGATCAGCGCTCAAAAAGGCTGGTAATAAGGAGAAATGATTGAATATGCGCTCTTTTTAATTGAATCTAAAGGCTTTAAATCAAAAATATCAGTATAATGGAGTTGTTGGAAATCTTTCGAAAGAAAAACAGAGTCATATGAACCAATTTTTTATGAAAGAGGAGGAGTTTTGCTATGAAGAGAAGAATCCCATCCATATTACTGGCCGGAGCCATGGTGGCTTCCCTGACAGCCTGCGGAAATTCCGGAACCACAGGGCAGAAGACAGGAGACGGGGCAAAAGCAGCAAACGAACTGACTGTCTGGTGCTGGGATCCGGCATTTAACATTTATGCCATGGAGGAAGCGGCCAAGGTGTACCAGAAGGATCACCCGGATTTCAAGCTGAATGTAGTGGAGACGCCCTGGGCTGATGTCCAGACCAAGCTGACAACGGCAGCTATCTCCAAAAACCTGGATACCCTTCCTGATATTCTGTTGATGCAGGACAATGCATTTCAGAAGAATGTAATCAGCTATCCCGATGCCTTTAAGGATCTGACCGGAAACGGAATCGATTTCTCCAAGTTCCCAAATGCTAAAACTGCCTACTCCGTTGTGGAAGGAAAAAATTACGGAGTTCCCTTTGACAATGGAGCTGCCATTGCAGCCTATCGCACCGATGTGCTGAAAGAAGCCAGTTATACGGAAGCGGATTTTACAGACATTACCTGGAGCCAGTATCAGACCATGGGCGAGGATATTCTGGCAAAGACAGGAAAGCCTCTGTTATCCTGCACAGCCGGAGAGTCCGACCTGATCATGATCATGCTCCAGTCTGCAGGCGGCAGCCTCTTTGATAAGGACGGGAACCCCAGCATGGTTGGGAATGACAAGCTGAAAAAGGTTATTGAAACCTATGTTTCCCTTGTTAAGAGCGGTGTGCTTGTGGAAGTCAATGACTGGGATCAGTATGTTGGAACCATGACAAACAGCACTGCAGCAGGAACCATTAACGGCTGCTGGATCATGGCGAGCATTCAGACCGCAGAAGACCAGTCCGGTAATTGGGCGATTACCAATATACCAAAGCTTGAGGGAGTAGACGGGACAACCAATTATTCCAACAACGGCGGCTCCAGCTGGGCAGTAACTGCTGGCAGCAAGAATCCGGAGCTGGCTGCGGATTTCCTGTCAAAAACCTTTGCCGGAAGCGTTCCTTTCTATGAAACCATTCTTCCAAAATCCGGAGCACTGGCAACCTATCTTCCTGCAGCGGACAGTAAGGTTTATGGTGAGCCTCAGGAATTCTTCGGAGGAAAGCCGGTATATGCCCAGATCACAGAGTTTGCATCAAAGGTTCCTTCCAATAATACAGGCGTTTATTATTATGAGGCCCGTGATGCGGTAGCAACTGCCATTACCCATGTAGTTACAGGAGCAGACATTGATGCAGAGATTAAGACTGCAGAAGATACGGTTAAGTTTGCCATGGGTAAATAAAAATAAGAATAAGAGGGGGGAGGCATTTTTAGTGGGAAATTCAAAGAAAAAGCTGTCCTTAGGCCAGAAGCAGAGCCTTGCGGGCTGGATATTTTTAACGCCGGCGGTCATCCTGATTGCGGTCATGAGCTTTCTGCCCATGATCCAGGCGCTGTTCCTTTCCTTTCAGACGGGAATCGGCGCGGCTATGAAATGGACAGGCGGGACCAACTATGTAAGAATGTTCAAGGACCCTGTTTTCATGCAGGCTCTGAAAAACAATTTCATCTACCTGATCATACAGGTTCCCATCATGCTGATATCGGCTCTGGTCCTGGCTTCCCTCTTAAACAATAAGGGTCTTCGGTTCAAGGGGCTTTTCCGCACCGCGATTTTTCTGCCCTGCGCCACCTCCCTGGTATCCTATGCGGTAATCTTCCGTTCCCTGTTTGCAGTGGATGGCCTGGTCAACATCGTCCTCATAAAGCTTGGGATATTGACCACAGGATACAACTTCCTGGGTCACCCAAATTCTGCCAGGATTGTGATCATCCTGGCCCTGATCTGGAGGTGGACGGGCTATAACATGGTATTTTATCTTTCCGGCTTGCAGAACATCGAGTATTCCGTGTATGAGGCGGCAAAGATTGACGGAGCCTCTCCGTTCCAGTCCTTCTTCCGGATCACGATCCCGCTTTTAAAGCCAACCATACTGCTGACTGCCATCATGTCCACCAACGGCACGCTGCAGCTGTTTGACGAGTCCGTGAACTTAACCAACGGCGGACCTGCCAATTCCACCATTACCATGTCCCACTATATTTACAATGTATCATTCAAGTACGTGCCCAACTTCGGGTATGCGGCCTCCATGTCCTACTTAATCCTGATTTTGGTGGCAGTTCTTGCATTTATACAGCTGAAGGTAGGTGATAAGCGTGACTAAGGGAAAAAAGTTTTTTGCATATGTATTTTTGACCATTGTCTCTGTCATCTCGGTGTTTCCTCTGTATTGGATGATGGTTGCGGCCACCAATAAAAGTGTGGATGTGACAAGAGGGACTCTGGTATTCGGCACAGCGCTTTTTGACAATGGAAAGAAGCTGTTCGCTTCCCAGAACGTTGCCACTGCCCTTGGAAATTCCTTTAAATATTCCATTATCATGACGCTTATCTCTCTGTTGGTCTGTTCCATTGCAGGATACGGGTTTGAGGTCTTTCATGACAAGGCAAAGGACCGGGTTATGAGCGTGATCCTGCTGGCTATGATGGTTCCTTTTGCGGCGACCATGATCCCACTTTACCGGATGTTTTCAAGTGCAAGGCTGTTAAACAGTACCTTGGGATTTATTCTTCCCACCATTTCAACCCCGTTTCTGATCATGATGTTCCGCCAGAGCGCAAGATCCTTTCCATCGGATATCATGGAGGCCGCAAGGCTTGACGGGTTAAGTGAGTTCCAGATTTTTTACCGGATGTTTCTGCCTACCATGCGTTCCACCTATGCGGCAGCCATGACCATTACCTTTATGAGCGCCTGGAACAGCTACCTTTGGCCCAAGGTGATCATGTCCGATGCAAGCAGCATTACCATGCCAATGCTTGTGGCAAACTTAACGGAAGGATACGTGACCGATTATGGAATCCTTATGCTGGCCGTATTTGTCTGCACCATTCCCACCGTTATTGTTTTCTTCCTGCTGCAGAGAAGCTTTGCAGAGGGTATCACAGGAGCAGTAAAATAAAAAAAATCACATTAGATGCTGCGGCCGGTTTCCGGATATGGAATCGGCTGCGGTATTTTTTTGGAAATATTTTACAGGTATGTCTTTACGACCGATAAAGCGGGTGGGGGCTGTCCCAAAAGCGTGGGCGGTAATAAGGAAATACCCTGCGGGTATCCTTTTATGTCCAAAAGGCGTGGACAAAAATAAGGAAAGGAGTAAG
Source organism: Hungatella sp. (assembly GCA_031270005.1). Lineage (GTDB taxonomy): Bacteria > Bacillota > Clostridia > Lachnospirales > Lachnospiraceae > Lacrimispora. The sequence continues at coordinate 11,401 of JAISYJ010000088.1, forward strand.
AAAATATGAAAAATCTTGGCATATGGCATGGAGGGGATTACAGTCCGGAACAATGGCTGGATGAGCCTGAGATTCTTAAAAAGGATCTGGAATATATGAAAGAGGCGGGGATCAATACGGTTACCATGGGGATGTTTGCCTGGTCCTTTCTGGAACCGGAGGAGGGGAAGTTTCATCTTTCCTGGTTAAGGGACCGGGTGGATCAGCTGTATGAAAACGGGATCTTTACCATTCTGGGGACCCCATCCGGTGCCCGTCCCAAATGGCTGGCAGACAAATATCCGGAGGTGCTGCGTGTAGATGACACAGGGAGGCGCCAGCGTTTTGGGGGACGTCATAACCATTGCTATACCTCCCCTGTATACAGGGAAAAGGTGAAGCAGATCAATGGAAGGCTGGCAAAGGAGTTTGGCTCCCATCCAGGGGTTCTTCTTTGGCATCTCTCCAATGAGTACGGCGGTGAATGTCACTGTCCATTGTGCCAGGACGCTTTCCGGAAATGGCTGGAAAAGAGGTATGACTCCATTGAACGCCTGAATAAAAGCTGGTGTACGGCCTTTTGGAGCCATATCTATCAGTCCTTTGACCAGGTGGAAAGTCCTTCCTCCATAGGAGAAACCATGGTTCATGGGCTGAATCTGGACTGGAAACGGTTTGTGACGGATCAGACCGTGGATTTTGTCCGGTGGGAGACTGCCTCTATACGGGACGCAGGAGCAATGCAGCCTGTAACGACCAATTTTATGTATGATTACCAGGGACTTGATTACCGGAAGCTTTCTCCGGCTGTGGACGTGGTTTCCTGGGATACCTATCCCTTATGGCATAAGGAAAAGGAAATCCTTACTGCCAGGGACAACGGTATGCAGCATGATTTCATGAGAAGCTTAAAGAAGAAACCTTTTCTGCTCATGGAATCCTGTCCAGGCAGCACAAACTGGCAGGGAGTCAGTAAGCTTAAAAAGCCGGGCCTTTTAAGGCTGGCTTCCTGGCAGGCAGTTGCCCATGGATCGGACAGCGTGATGTATTTCCAGATCCGCCAGAGCCCGGGAAGCTCTGAAAAGTTTCATGGGGCTGTCATTGACCACTACGGAGGAACGGATACCCGCGTATATGAGGAGGTCAGCCAGATTGGAAAGGAGCTTTCCCTATTAGGAGAACTGGCAGGTACAGGAGTATCCGTGAAGGTGGCCCTTATCTGGGATATGGAAGGCCGCTGGGCCATGGAAGACGCCCAGGGGCCCAGAAACAAGGGGCTTTATTATCATGAGACGTGTGTAAAGGTCTACAGTGCCATAAAAAGACTGGGCTTTAATGTTGATGTGATCACAATGGAGGACAGCCTGGAAGGTTACCGGCTTGTGGCGGCTCCCATGCTTTATTTATACCGCAGCGGAATTGAGGAGAAAATAGAACAATTTGTCCGAAATGGCGGACTACTGGTAACTACCTATTGGTCTGGAATTGTGGATGAATCAGACCGGTGCTTTCCTGGAGGAGTTCCCCATGGACTCCGGGAGGTGGTAGGGCTTCGCAGCACGGAAATTGACGGCCTTTATGACTGGGAGAGCAATTATATGGTTCCTGCATCCGGAGAAAAAGGGAATCGGTATGAGTGCCGTAATCTCTGCGATCTGGTGAGGCTGGAAGGAGCAGAGGCTCTTATGGTATATGAAAATGATTTTTATAAGGGATTTCCGGCCCTTACAAAAAATCACTATGGGAATGGAACTTCCTTTTATGTATGCGCCGATGCCGGGCAGGATTTTTATGATGATTTATTTTGGAAGGTGACTTGTGAAGCCGGAATCCAGCCTCTTGTGAAAGGGAGGATACCGGAAACGCTTGAGATAACTTCCAGGGAATCGGGACAGCATGAGTATCTGTTTTTGCAGAATTTCAGTCAGGAACCCCTTGCGCTGGAACCGAAGCTTTTAGACTGTCTTTCAGAGGGAACAGTGCTGCTTGGGGAGATTTCGGGGAAGGGCGAAATAGAATCATATGGGACGGTGATTATAAGACGAGATCTGTAGCGGAACTGAGGCAGCTTTTTGACTCTTTTGGTTTATTTCTTAATTGCCAGGCATGTTAGTTTATGCTAAACTGTTCATGGGAAACATCCTAGAAAAAAATACGAGATCAGTGATACGCGGGTAATTAAAACGGAAGATGCTGTTTTCGAGGCAAGGCAGTCCATCGGGGCCGGGGCTTTCATTATCATTGCCAGAGGGCTTCAAGTCTCCATCCGGATCTTGGAAAAGACTATGGGAAGGAATTTCTATTCTCTGTTTACGGAGTTCAACCGCACCTCTGTTTTTGCTGTCGAGGATCCGGTGGTCATTGACTGAAGGGCTTATTGGGGACAGGAAGTGGGGACAGCTATAGAACAGATCGGGATCCTTCTGCCCAGGCAGACCATTTAGAAGATATCTGCTTTGACTGGAAAAGCCTTGAAAAGCGTACAAAAAGACTGTCGAAAACGTGGAGATTTCGACAGTCTTTTTGTAAATACGCCGGTTTCTTTACATTTTCACAAAAAAATGATAAACTGTGAATTAATAATCACAAAGGAGTGGATGAGAAAAGTTATGAATAAGAAAAAAAAGCGGCAGGCCGCACTGCTGAAAATAATTGGGGAGCAGGGAATGGTTCCTGTGAAAATTATGGCGTCTATGCTGCAGGTATCGCAGATGACCATCCACAGGGATTTGGTGGAACTGAAAGACAAGCCGGCCGAGTTGGAAGAAAACAAAGAGCATCGGGAAGATTCCGATGGCGGAACATCTTATAATCTGTTCCAGGCCATTCAAAATGCGAATGAGCAGAAAGAGAAAATAGGAAAATTTGCTGCCGGTATGTTAAACGAGGGAGATGTTGTCATATTGGATACCGGCAGTACCACAAACCGGATGCTGCCCCATATTCCTACGGATAAGAATATCAGTGTGGTATGCTTTAACGCCAACGTTCTTTTGGAATTGCGTCATAAGCCCGGCATACGAATTTTTTTTGCCGGCGGAATCTATCATCCGAATACCGAGATGTGCGAAAGCCCGGAAGGCATCGGCTTTCTGCGGCGCCTGCGGGCAAACAAGGTGTTTTTATCAGCTGCGGGAGTTCATGAAACTTTGGGAGTGACCTGTGCGAACGAGTATGAAATAGCTACGAAAAATACGATTATTCAATCCGCTTCTGAACACATTCTGCTCGTGGATTCAGGAAAATTCGGCAGGGTGCATTCCTCTCATTTTTGTGATATGGATGTTATCCACAGCGTCGTGACCGACCAAAACATATCAAAAGAGTGGCGGAGTATTTTGAAAGCTGCGGGGATTGCTGTTTATACGGTGTAGCCTATCTGAATCTGCAGGATGAGTGCGGATAAAAGGGCATTATTTGCTGTAATTGACAAAGCGGTAAGACGTGAGAGAAGGCAGGATGGTAAAATATTATAGGATAGACGGCGGGAGAGTGAAAAAAATGTAAATAATGCTAAAATAAGCATTGACACGGCAAGCAAAAAATGATACAGTTAATATATCAAATGTTAACAATCATATTGTAATTGATAATATTTTTGCACAATTATCAATCATGTAAACAGGAAAGGATGTGAAAAATGTTAAACGAAGAGATATTAAACAGAGTCGATCACACAGCCTTAAGTGCAACCGCAGCATGGGAGGAAATTAAAAAGCTGTGCAAGGAGGGGATCGAAAATAAAACTGCGTCCGTTTGCATTCCGCCGAGTTTTGTCTCCAGGGTTTCAAAAAAATACGGAAAGCAGATTGCCGTTTGCACTGTCATAGGATTTCCGCTGGGCTACAGCACGACTGCTGTAAAGGTTTTTGAAGCTGGGGAAGCGGCAAGGGACGGGGCTGATGAAATCGACATGGTAATCAATTTAGGAGATGTAAAGGATGGTAATTTTGACAAGATCACGGAAGAAATCAAGGCGGTAAAGGAAGCGATTCCGGGTAAGTTATTGAAGGTTATTATAGAAACGTGCTATTTAACGGGAGATGAGAAAGTTCGGTTGTGCCAGTGTGTTACGGAAGGTGGAGCGGACTATATCAAAACCTCCACCGGATTTGGTACGAAAGGCGCGGAGCTTGCAGACATCCCTCTTTTTCGGGCCAATATCAGGAAGGACGTAAAAATCAAAGCCGCAGGCGGCATCCGTACCGCGGAAGATTTAGAACGGTTTGCCGAGGCGGGCTGCGACAGGATCGGCAGTAGCACGGCGGTGAAATTACTGAGAAAAAAGCAATGAAAGGCGGTTACCACACTATGAAAATACAAAATCTGGATTTTAATGACGCACAGGGTATCATGCAGGCACTGAATGAAACGGTTTCTTATATAAAGGCCAGGACGGATAGACGGCCGCAGGTTGCCATCGTACTGGGATCCGGTTTGGGCGGCTACGTTGAGCAACTGAAAAACACGATTGTCATTCCTTATGAAGACATCCCGAACTTTCCGCGCCCAACGGTTGCCGGCCACAGCGGGAAGCTCTGTATCGGCGAGATTTCAGGCAAGTGCGTGGCGGTCATGCAGGGAAGAAACCATTACTACGAGGGATATGAGACGCAGACCATCACTTTTCCCATAAGGGTTTTAAAGATGCTCGGCGCGGAAAGCCTGATTTTAACCAATGCCTGCGGCGCGGTGAGCAAGCATTTCGCACCGGGGGATTTGATGATTATTGAGAATCATCTGGCTCATTTTTGCCCATCTCCTTTAAGAGGGGCACATTTAGAGGAACTGGGACCTCGGTTTACGGATATGAGTAGACCCTATGCACCGGAGTATATAGAACTGGCGAAAGTGTGTGCGGATGAGCTTGGGATTTCGGTGCGCCAGGGAGTATACGGCTATTGGCCGGGACCTACTTACGAGACAGCTGCGGAGGTGCGCGCTTACGCAGTTTTAGGCGCCGATGTGGTTGGCATGTCAACAGTGGCGGAAGATATGGTGGCTGTAAATTGCGGAATAAAAGTTCTTGGCATTTCTTGTGTGACGAATATGACCTGTATTCACGCGAGAGGCAAGACTAGCCATGAAGAAGTAATTGAAGTGATGAATAAAATCGCGGATAAGTTTATCAATTTGTTGAATAAGGTAATAGAAGCTATGTAAACAAAAGGAGGGGTATAGGCTTTTCGGGGTAAAATCCTGTGAAACCCTTGATTTTACTCGGGTTGGGCCGATTATAGCAATTTAAAAATTGAATATGTAGCAAAGTTAAGGTTTATTCAGTAGCTGACTTGATTTTATAACCTTGAAGCTGTGCCAATAAGATAGCTTGTTCAATCGTGATTTCGCGATTAACTGGGAGAATATCAGATTTTCGATAAAGTTCAGCATTATAGGGTTTCTTATTTTTCAGCATATTATATAATGCTGTTAGAAGCATTCTTGCTATTGCAATGATTGCTTTCTTGTGACCGAGCCGTTTTCTTAAGCGAAGATACCGGTTACGAATTTCCGGATGCTTTTCACTTTTTACTACGGAGTTAGCGCATTGTACTAAAAGTGGTTTGATATAGCATCCAGCCTTGGAAACCCGGACAGATTTTTTCTTCCCTGCACGTTCATTGTTTGTAGGAGTAAGTCCTGCCCATGAGCATAAGTGTTTCGCCGAAGGAAAAGTCTCCATGTTGACACCGATTTCTGAAATGATACCAATCGCAGTAAACGTGTTTTTAAAGGATGGAGCGGTTAGGATTAGGTCAACAATCCATTTCGCATCTTTCTTGTCAGTTTTTTTACCACGGATAGCCTTAACATATTTAGGATGAGCAAGGACAATCGTATATGTTTCTTCCAGTACATTGTAAATAGGGATCCAGTATTTCCCGGTTGATTCCATGGACACATCCTTACAACTATTATCAAGCAGCCGCTGTAACAATTCCTTTAACCCTTGTGTGAAGGTAGAGAAAGGATGGTTCTTGTAGGTGGTAACAGCTTGTTTGTTGGTGGAAGCAATGCAGGCAGCGACAAAGGTTTTGTGAACATCGACACCACAACAGATTTGATACAGAATTTTTAAAGCCATAGGGACACCTTTCTGAACTGTGAGGTTCTTAGCGAATTATAGGGAGTAAACAGCATTGACTGAATGCTTAGGATTAAAACGAGAGTTGTTTTAACAAAGATAAGGTTACGTGCTCGAGGCACACTTATTTGTGCTTGAAAAAGCATTCTCCACATATAAAAATACGGTCTTCCGGCAAATCGGACAGCCCACTCACCTCCCCGTGATTTGCAGTATACTGAATATCCCTATGACTTGATTATAAAAAAGAAAGCTGCCAAAGCCAACGTTTTTCATAACGTTTTGTGCCTTGAGCAGCGCGAAAGGAATGGGTATAAAAATGAAAAAAAGAATCGCGATTATATTGGTGAGCGTCTTATCACTGGGACTGGTAGCCTGCAGTGGGAAGCAGCAGGCAGAGACAAATGCGACTAAGGCAGCGGAGACCACTGGCAGCACAGCCGCTGAACCGGTAGACACTGACAAAAAACGTGTCATAACATGGATGACTGTCCATTCCTCATGGCCGGTTATGGATGAAATTGCTGCGAATTACATGGCGGAACATCCCAACGTTACCATTGAGTTTGACCGTATTTCTGACCGATCGAGCTATAACCAGAAGGTTCAGATTTTAGCTGCCAACAATTCGCTTCCAGATCTGGTCGATGGAGTGTCCCAGGCAGTCGAACAGGAGATTACCGACACCGGGGTATGCGTGGATATTGACGAGCTGTACAAGGAACTGGGCTATACCGACCGGATGCTTCCAATCGGTTTGGAGTGGGCCCGCCTGCCAAACGGCAAGCTGTATGAGATGTGCTGGGAAAATAACATAGAGTACTTCTGGTATCATAAGGATATGTTTAAAAAAGCGGGCATTGAGGTTCCTCCCCAAACCTTTGACGAACTGATAAAGGACTGCCAGAAATTATCTGATGCGGGATATGCGGCTGTTTCCGTATGGCCGGGCTGGGAGGTTTCACGTTGGCTCTCCTTTATCCCTTACCGCCTCACGGGCAACCAGTTTCTGATGGATTTATTGGCAGGCAAGGCGAAGATGAGCGATGAGACGGGGATAAAGACAGCGGAATTTTTGCAGGCCATCGGCACGAAATACTATCAGCCTGGCTGGTCTACCTCTGACTACACCAGTGCTCTGGAAACATTTCTTTCAGGCAATGCCGCGATGTATTATATCGGCGCTTGGCAGTTTAACAGCTTTTTAGATGAGTCAGGAGAGATCAAGGAGGATTACGCCTATTTCCGTCTGCCTTCGATTGAAGGCGCGATTAATGGCGAGAATGATATGTATATCAACGCTGGTACGGGCACTATGATCAGCAAGGACAAGTTCGACGATACGTTGAAAGATTTTGTTGCATATGTGTTGAATGAGTATCCGGATAAGGCGTTCTGGGAGAATAACATATTGCCTTCGGCAAATTTTGACACGGCCAAAGGGAAATTCTCCAGCTTTTGGCAGGCCGTCATGAATGACTGCAATAACCAGAAAGACTATGCTTATACTTGGGATGTCCGTTTCGATGCCGCCTCTGCGGAAGTGTTATCGAAGGAAGAGATCAATCTGGGCATGGGTTCCATTACCCCGGAGGAGTTTGCCAAACGGATTGACGATGCGCTTGCGACAAAACAGTAATGTGCAAAGTCTTTGCAAAGCAGGTTCGGGGGGCGTTTTGCCCCCCTTGCATGAAGGCACCAATTGAAATTTATGCCGTAAGGAGGCAAATCTATGCGCACGTATCGAAAACTGGATCCTTTCTTGTTCCTTGCGTTGCCGCTGTTGACTTATATGGCGGTAGTTCTTGTCCCTGTTGTTGCTTCTATTTATTACAGCTTCACAAATTGGAATGGAATTTCAGAAATAACCTTTGTGGGATTTGACAACTATGTCAAAATGTTCAAGGACCCGAACTTGGGGATGGTGTTGTTAAATACCCTGCTTTATTCTGCCACGGCTACAATATTTCAGGTGGGCGGCGGCCTGTTTTTGGCCGTGCTCGTCTCGCGGGTCAAAAAGGGTAGCAGCTTGCTGCGGGTCCTGCTGTTTACTCCCGTGGTTATATCAAGCATGGCTATGGCGCAGACGTTTAAAAAGCTGCTTTCCATTAATCCTGACGGCGTGGTGAACGCCCTGCTTGAGGCGATAGGCCTTTCGCAGTTCAAAATGGCTTTTTTGGCAGATATGCATATCACTTTGTTTGTTTTGGCTATCATAGAGTCGCTGCGGTTTGCGGGGCTGTACATGGTGGTTTTCTACACGGCGCTTGTCGCCATAGACAAAGAGGTGCTGGAGGCATCTTCCATAGATGGGGCTTCCGGCATCCAATCCCTGTTTCGCATTCAATTTCCGATGATTTCAGGAATCATCATTAATTGTCTGGTGTTGGCGGTGGTAGGCACGCTGAAAGCTTTTGACGGCCCTTACATTATGACCAACGGAGGTCCCGGCTACAGCACGGAACTCTTGTCTATCTATATGTACAAAAGGGCTTTTAACATGATGGATTATGGCTATAGCAGCGCTTTGGCTGTTTTGATGGTTATCATCTGCATTGCGGCATATCGGCTGCTGGATCGGATGACCCGCGAGAAGATGTAGAGAGTTATCCCTTTGATTCGTCAGGAGGCAAATAATATGAGAGTAAAAGAAATCTGGAAAAGATTGCCGGTTTGGCTGCTGGTTGCCATATCGCTGACTGTGACACTTTACCCATTGTTCTGGATACTGCTATCAAGCATAAAGCCAGCCGAAGAGCAGTATATGCTGCCGGCATATGGTTTCCCAAACAGTCCTACGTTTAAGAATTATAAGGCTTTGGCTGGTTCTATGATTCCTGTTTATTTTAAAAACAGTGTGATCGTTACGGCTGTTTCCTTGCTGGGCATTGTCGTATTAGGGGCGCTTGCGGGCTACCCGCTTTCCAAGATGAGGTTTAAAGGCCGCGAATTTATCCGCAATTTTATTATGCTTGGCCTCATGGTTCCCGTTTTTGTTTCGCTGATCCCATTGTTCAGCATATACAACAAGATGGGGATTATTAACACGCATTGGGCGTTAATCATTCCTAAATTCGGTTTTGCCTTGCCTATATCCATGTACTTATATATGGCTTTTTTCGATCAAATACCGGATTCGCTTCTGGAATCGGCCCGCATTGACGGCGCCGGATCTCTCCGCATCTTTTGTAGCATAATCCTGCCGCTGTCGCGCAATACCATTGTGACGGTTGCCATTTACCAATTTGTCAACGTCTGGAACGAATTCACCTTTGCAAACACGTTTATCAGCACGAGAGACATGAAGACGGTACCAGTGGGACTTAATGATTTTATCAACAGTTATGGCCTGCGCGACTGGGGTCTTACCTTTTCCGCCGTGGCGGTAACTGTCCTGCCAACGCTTATCCTGTTTTTTATTTTGAATAAGCAGGTGATGAGCGGTATGACGGCGGGGGCGGTAAAGGGTTGAAAAACAGGAAGTTTTATGCATAGCAGCTTGGGAGCAGGAGAGTGACGGCGGGTTTTCCAATCGGCGCGAAGGGCTGACACCGTCAGAAACTGCAGATTCAATTACAATATAATTATAGAAAGGAAGAAGGAACAATGGCGAGAAAACTTTACATGGAATGCAGGCTGTACAACGTGAATGACCGTTTGGCCGTTCTAGATTTGACTGAATTGATTGAAAAATGGATTGAGGAGGGAACCTTAGTGGACATGGCGTCCTGTTTTTTGCCATATCGCGATGGGAGCAACTCGGATGTCCCGGATGAAGAGGGCGTGTTCCAGATGGACATTGACGCGTTGGAAGAATGCACGGGAGTGGCAGGTTTCATGGATGGACTGACCTATGATTCCGGCTGTGCTTTTGAGATAGGCTGCGGGTATGCCTGGGGTTATCCCGTTCATTTGATTACGACGGACATTTTCAAGTGGTTTGCAGGCAGTACAGACAGCAGTGATATCTATTCCGTCAGCAAGCTTATGCAGCATATTGCGAAAATCGTGCATTTCTCACAGTTTGATATCAGCATTCCTGGTTATCGCGAAAGGAATGAAGAGTTAAGAGAGCGTTCCATCGCGGCTTTTAAGAAAAATCTGATTGAAGAATATGGAACGGTAAGTGATTTGCCGGTGAAAATGGAGGCTCTTCCGGTTGTCTATGATTATTATTTAGACGCAGGCTTTGGCTATACCGAATCAGGAAAGGCCCTGCTGGCCCAAATTACGGAAGCGATTAAGAACGCAGGCAAAACTTACGTGCTCGGCGACACTTACGGAGACGTGGCCGCCGATATCGACCATTTAAGGGAAAGCGGACAGGCAGTCTTCTTTTCAGATGTATGCGAGCCGAATGTGGATTCCGGAATTCTTCAGGGAATTGCTTATGGAATCGGAAGAAAGCCGATTGTCTATTCCAGTACTGCGGAACGTTATTTTATGGCGGGGAAATATTCCAGCTGGATCAATACGATGATCTATTATTCGGCTGACAAAGTGGTTTTTACGATGGATGAGTTGATTGCAATTATTTCCAGGTAAAGGGCAGGGCATATCAATGAATGAAAGGGAAAAGGCGTCTGCGGCATGAGCAGACGATAAAAAGAGCAGGATATTTGGCTGATTTCAGCCATTCCCTGCTCTTTTCCTTTGATATTATTTTAATGAGTCCGCGATGGCGTTAGCCATAGCGGTAATTTCAGCCAGCTGATCCTCTTTTACAGAAGATTTGATGGTAATGGTCTGATCCAGTATGGTCATATTTTTCATCCCTGAAAGAATCTCAGTCATCTTTTTGCCTGCCATGATACCCCAGGAACCGTTTTCCATAAGGGCCACGGTGCGGTTTTGTACGTTATGAGCTTTCATATCCAGAAGTAAGTGTTCCATGCTGCTGAAAATTCCTCCGTTATAGGTGGCCGAAGCAAATACCAGATGGCTGCAGCGGAATGCTTCTGAAATGATCACAGACGGATGAGTATTGGATACGTCATACATAACAATATTGCGGACCCCACGTTCTGCCAGGCGGCATGCCAGAATGTCGGCGGCATTCTCCGTATTTCCGTAAATGGAGCCATAGGCGATCATTACGGCATTTTCTTCCGGTGTATAGCTGCTCCACGCGAGATACTTGTCCATATACCAGCAAATGTTGGAACGCCATACAGGCCCGTGAAGCGGACAAAGGATCTGAATGTCCAGATCAGCAATTTTCTTTAAAAGGGTCTGGGTAGACGGTCCGTATTTTCCTACAATATTGGAATAGTATCTTCTGGCATCATCAAGCCATTCCCGTTCAAAATTCACTTCATCGGCAAACAGATTTCCGTTCATTGCGCCAAAGGTGCCAAAGGCATCGGCTGAAAAAAGAACCTTGTCCGTAGTGTCGTAGGTAACCATTACTTCCGGCCAGTGAACCATGGGAGCCATATAAAATGTAAAGGTATGTTTGCCGGAGCAGAAGGTATCCCCCTCTTTTACAATGACAGCTCTGGAATCAACGCTGAATTCGTAAAACTGGTTGATGATAGGGACTGTTTTGGCATTGCAGATCACCTGAACCTCCGGATATCTTCTGACTATTTCCCCTAAGGTGGCACAGTGGTCCGGTTCCATATGGTTTACAACGATATAATCCAGATCCCGGCCGCCAAGAACTGCTTCCACATTTTCCAAAAACTGTCCGGTGATGGCCCGGTCAACGGTATCAAAAAGAACGGTTTTTTCATCTAGCAGGACATAGGAGTTATAGGAAATCCCTTTGGGAATGGGGTAGGCGTTTTCGAACAGGGCGAGACGGCGGTCACTTCCTCCAACCCAGAACAAGTCATCTTTAATAATTTTTACACAATACATGGTGCTTCCTTCCTTTCTTTCTTTCTATTCCATCCCTAGAAGTATACTATATTTTCAGGAAAATGTCATTGTGTTTTTTAAGGTCCAATTTGTCCGGTCAATTAAAAACCGGCTCAATATATACTTCTACGATGCCTCCGCATACCATGCCTTCGTCCTCTGCGTTGCCCGGAGTCATATCAACCTTCATTAATAACGGCTTTTTATCCCTGGCAACATCTCTTGCTGCAACACATACCTCGGACTCCACACAGCCGCCTCCGATGGTTCCGATGGTGCTTCCGTCAAGCATGACAACCATTTTTGCTCCAACATCCCGGGGGGCGGAGCCTTTTCTGGATACGATGGTCACAAGGGCTTTTGGCATGTCTGACAGTTCCCCGGAAGTGAGTCCGTCAAGGATTTCCTTTGGATAGCCAAAGCTTTTTTTGCTTCCGTTTTTCACCTGAATGATCTCCGCCATAATGGCTACGGCGATTTCCTCCGGAGTCTGGGCATTGATCTTTAGTCCGATGGGAGTGTAAACCTGTTTAAGAAGCTCTTTGTCTATTCCCTGGTCTTCTAAATAATCCTTTACAAGCTTTACCCTGGCTCTGCTGCCGATCATGCCGATATAGGCATTTTTTTTGCCTATGATCTGGGATAAGCAGTCCTGATCATACCGGTGCCCTCTGGTGACGATGATAAAATAATGGCCTGTGCTTCCCTCTATCTCTTCCAGAGCTTCCCTGAAGGGCTTGCAGATAACGGTGTCAGCCTCCTCTTTTCTTGCGGTATTGGCAAAGGATAACCGGTCATCAATAACCGTAACATGAAATCCCAGCATTTTTCCGATTCTGATGATGGGAATGGAGATATGTCCGGCTCCGCACACCACCATATATTTTTCCCCTGTTATAAATTCGCAGAACAAAGTGCTTTTCTGAGACTTAATGGTCTGGGTTTTGTCAATGCTCTTTAAATCCTCTGAAAAATCATCAAAAGCTTTTTCATCTCCCTGCCTGCAGATGATTTCTCCGCCTGACCACAGGGCTTTGGCTCCAAGCCCCTGCCCTTCGATGATTGTCAGGCTGACTAAGGTGGTGCTTTTATCGGCATTTTTTAATTCTTCATAAAATCCTGCTGTCATATGATTGCTCCCTTTTGTTGTCTCATGCTTTTATAATAAAAAAGGGCGGTATACATTCCGCCCTTTTTCGGGTATTCTGGTTTCCTTTTATTTTGCAGGCTTTGGCTTACGGTAGAATGTATCTTCCAGAGGAAGTTTGTAACGGAATACGCCATCCTTTTTATAGTAAGCATTCTGCAGCGCGGGCGCTCCCATAACGCATACGATCTCGCCCACACCCTTTGCTCCAAATGCAACTTCAGATGGATTCTTTTCAATGAACTGTACGTCGATCGGAGGCATCTGAGGTGCTTTAAAGAGACCTAAAGTACCTAACTTGGCCTGAGGAATGCCGTTCTTTAAGGGGAAGTCCTCTGTCAGTCCATAACCAAGACCCATTGCAACGCCGCCTTCTACCTGTCCTTCTGCGGCAAGAGGATTGATGGCTCTGCCTATGTCATGAGCTGCGATTACCTTTACAACCTTTCCTTCCTGGTCAATAACAAAAAGCTGTGTACCATATCCATAAGCAATATGGCTGACTGGATTTGGCTTGTCACTGCCGATTGGATCTGTTTTATAGTCAAATTCGCCGTAGTATTCTTTGCCTTCCAAATCATTTAAAGAATGCCCTGCATCCAGATCCTCTTTCAGTTTCATGGCGGCAATGTGGATTGCTTCGCCTGTAAATACGGTCTGGCGGGAGGCGGTGGTAGTTCCGGAGTCTGGTGTGTATTTTGTATCCGGATGTCCAACCACTATCTGTTCCGGTGCAAGGCCTGTGGTCTGACAGACCATCTGTAAGGTTATGGTCTGAAGTCCCTGGCCGATAGCAGCAGCGGAAGAGCCTGTAATAACCTTTCCATCACGTATTCTTAAGATACAACGGCCTACATCAGCAAGGCCCACGCCGATTCCTGCGTTCTTCATGGCAGATGCAATACCAACGAAATAATTAGGATCTGCCTCATATTTTTCAAAATCCTCTTTTACTGCTTCCAGGGTTTCCACCATACCGGTGCCTTCGTCAGCGATCTGCCCGTTAGGCAGGGACTGGCCTGGTCTGATGGCATTGCGGTAACGGATCTCCCAGCCGGAAATTCCTACCTTCTCTGCTAACTGGTTGATCAAAACTTCCGTTGACATACAGGACTGGGTCACGCCGAATCCCCGGAATGCGCCAGCAGGCGGGTTGTTGGTATAATAAGCATCCCCTTCAATGTCCACATTCTGGTAATTATACGGTCCGCCCGCATGAGTGCAGGCTCTTTGAAGTACCGGTCCGCCCAGAGAAGCATAGGCTCCTGTATCTGAGAGAAGCTTCGCCTTCATTCCCTGTATAATACCGTTTTCATCGCAGCCGATCTTGCAGTAGATTTCCATGGCGTGACGTTTTGGATGATAATTTATGCTTTCCTGACGGGAGAAGGATACTTTTACAGGTCTCTTTGATAAATAAGCACAAAGAGCAGCCTGATGCTGTACGCTCATATCTTCCTTTCCGCCGAAGCCGCCGCCGACAAATGCGCTCTGTATTCTTACTTTCTCCATAGGGAGGCCAAGATATGCACTTAATTCGTGATGTTCATCATAAATACCCTGTGAACCGGTAATTACCTTTACCCCGTCAACCTCAGGAATACCAATAGCAGTTTCCGGTTCCATGAAAGCGTGCTCTGTGGGCGGAACATAGAAGGTGCCTTCTGCGATATACTTGGAATTTGCAAGAGCTTTCTCCGCATCGCCACGTTTTACCTCTTCATGGTCAAGAAGGTTATTTTCCGGAATTCTGAATTTGCCAAATTGCATAAAGCCTTCGCCATGAACCTGATGGGCGCCTGGAACCATGGCTTCTCTTGGGGAGCGGATGGGCTCTAATTCTTCACAATCTATTTCTACGGCTTTTACTGCCGCTGTTGCCTGTTCCAGCGTTTCAGCCACCACCATGGCAAGGGTGTCGCCGCAGCACTTTGTCTCTTCGCCTACATCGATCATGCCTGGCCAGTCATGTGCCAGATGACCGATATACCTGTCTCCGGGTATGTCCTTTGCCGTATAAACAGCGACTACGCCTGGCATTGCAAGAGCCTTGCTGGTATCGATTCCGTTAATTTTAGCACGTGCATATTTGCTGAACACGTTCTTTCCATAAAGCATGCCTTCCAGATAATAATCATCTGCATATTTGGCGGTACCCAGTGTTTTTGACTCTGCATCCACACGGCAGGTTCTTTCACCCACTGTACCGGTCTGCTTAAGCTCAGGAACCTCTAAGTTTTCATTGAACATTTTTGCTGCCAGCAAAATACCGTCTTCTATTTTGGTGTAGCCTGTGCAACGGCAGATATTTGTGCGGATCGCCTGCTTTACATCATCTCTGGTTGGATTGGGATTCTGGTCAATTAAGCATTTGCCGCTGATTACCATGCCAGGAATGCAAAAGCCGCACTGTACGGCGCCTGCTGCCGCAAAAGCATAAACAAATACATCCCGTTCTCTCTGTGTAAACCCTTCTATGGTCTGAATCTTTTTGCCTTCCAGTTTGGACAGCTTCTGTATGCAGGCGCGGATTGTCTTACCATCCACAATTACCGTACATGTCCCGCAGGCGCCTTCCTTACATCCGTTTTTAACGGAAGTGACACCAAGTTTGTTTCTGAGAAAATCCATTAATGTTAAATCTTCTTCTGACTGGTAATCTTTACCGTTGACATTTACTACATACATGACAATACCTCTCTCTCTAAAATACTTGGTTGATATTATATAATTCCGCACATTTTTTTTAACAATACTATTTTATATAATTTTATCAAAAAATGGCGTTTTTATTTCTGCTTCCACAGACATTTTAACATATAAATAATATAAAAACAAT
This sequence comes from Hungatella sp., assembly GCA_031270005.1. GTDB lineage: Bacteria > Bacillota > Clostridia > Lachnospirales > Lachnospiraceae > Lacrimispora. The sequence continues at coordinate 27,313 of JAISYJ010000088.1, forward strand.
TCATATCCCATGAAAATATAAAAAATTTTTAGTTATATACAAAAAAAGTTAGAACAGCCGCTTTTTCGCTTAAATAGGAGGTTTCATCCATTTAATTTATAGAAAATACCTATAAGTGAAGCCGGGGAAATAAGGCGATTTTTACTGTTATCAAACTTTTTTTTATATAGACTGAAAAAACATTTCAGGCCTTAAAATTATTGCAAATTTTGTTGCATATGATATAATAAATAGAATAAGAAAAGAGGTCCTCTGGGTTTTTACCTGGAGGATGTTTTTTTACACAAAGGTGTAAAAACCTTTAATATTTTTAGAGAAATAAACAGGAATCGTTTCTATATGGTGCGGTAATTCATTTTGATGCACAGGATCTATAAAAGGAGGCGGAAAATGAGCGGAGAAAAAGAAAACATATTGGTAAGCGCCTGTCTGCTTGGAATTAACTGCCGCTATGACGGCGGAAACGGCAGGCAGGAAAGCCTGATCGGGCTTATGGATAAATATAATTTCATACCAGTCTGCCCGGAGCAGCTTGGGGGCCTGGGAACGCCCAGAGAGCCTGCAGAGCAGCTTGTTTGCGGTGAAAACGGGAATCATCATAAGATCCGTGTGATGGACCGGTCAGGAAAAGATGTGACGGACAGCTTTTTAAAGGGAGCAGAAGAAACCTTGAAGCTTGCCAGGCTTTATGGCTGTAAGCGGGCGATTTTAAAGGAGCGTAGTCCGTCCTGCGGTCATGGGTCCATTTATGATGGGACGTTTTCAGGGACAAAGGTTCCGGGAAGCGGTGTGACCGCCAGGCTTTTGGAAGAAAATGGAATCCTGGTATCAGGAGAAAGCGGCCTAGGGTCCATGGGCAGCAAATAGGAAAGGAGAAAAGAGAGGCTATGAAAACAGCAATCACAAGACAACAGGCACTGGAGTTACTTAAGAAATATAATAAGGAACCGTTTCATCTGCTTCACGGTCTGACCGTGGAAGGGGTGATGCGCTGGTATGCAGGAGAAATGGGATTTGGGCCAGAGGAAGAATTCTGGGGAATCGCAGGACTGCTTCATGATGTGGATTTTGAACAATTCCCGGAAGAACACTGTACAAAGGCTCCGGAGCTTCTGGCAGAAATCGGAGCGGAGGAAGAACTGATCCATGCCATATGCAGCCATGGCTACGGCATCTGTTCCCAGGTAAAGCCGGAACATGTGATGGAAAAGATCATGTTTGCAGCGGATGAACTGACCGGGCTCATCGGAGCGGCGGCCAGGATGCGTCCTTCAAAAAGCGTTATGGATTTAGAAGTCTCCAGCCTTAAGAAAAAATTCAAGGACAAGCGGTTTGCAGCAGGCTGTTCCAGGGAAGTGATCGCATCAGGCGCAGAAAACCTGGGCTGGACGCTGGAAGAGCTGTTTGAGAAAACCATCCTGGCAATGCGTTCCTGTGAGGATGAGATCAACCGGGAAATGGAAGAGTAAGTTTATGCAAAATAATGGAAAATTATACATGAATTAAGAAAAATACTTGACAGCTGATAGCAATTAGGATATTATTTCCGTTAAATATGTAATAATAACCTGTATCAGAGGAGAAATGCGTATGAAAAAAGTTGTGAAATTCGGAGGAAGCTCTTTAGCCAGCGCAAAGCAGTTTAAAAAGGTTGGCAATATCATCCGCGGGGACAAGAGCAGACGGTTTGTGGTGCCATCCGCGCCAGGCAAACGGCATGACAAGGATGAAAAGGTGACTGATCTGTTATACCATTGCTATGACGGGGCAGCAGATGGAAAAAGCTATAAAAAGATTCTGGAAAAAATCAAGGAACGCTATATGGAAATAATTGACGGACTTAATCTGAATTTGAATCTGGATCATGAGTTTGAAACCATAGAAGAAAATTTCCTTAAAAAGGCCGGACGTGATTATGCGGCTTCCAGAGGAGAATACTTAAATGGAATGGTGATGGCAGAATTTTTAGGCTACGAATTCATTGACGCGGCTGAAGTAATCTTCTTTGATGCAGATGGCAGTTTTAATGCGGAGCTTACCAATACAGAGCTTGGTGAGAGCCTGGAGCATGTGGAGAGAGCGGTGATCCCCGGCTTTTACGGATCAAAGCCGGACGGAACCATAAAGACCTTTTCAAGAGGCGGTTCCGATATAACAGGCTCCATTGTTGCAAAGGCCATTCATGCGGACATGTATGAAAATTGGACGGATGTTTCCGGTTTCCTGGTTGCGGATCCAAGGATCATTAAAAATCCGGAGGTCATTGAGACCATTACATACCGGGAGTTAAGAGAGCTTGCCTATATGGGAGCCAGCGTCCTTCATGAGGATGCCATTTTCCCGGTGAGAAAAGAAGGAATTCCCATCAACATCAGGAACACCAATAAGCCGGAGGACCAGGGGACTCTGATCGTGGAGAGCACCTGCAGAAAGCCTCATTATACTATTACGGGAATTGCGGGTAAGAAGGGCTTCTGCTCCATTAACATTGAAAAGGCCATGATGAACGCTGAAGTTGGTTTTGGGAGAAAGGTGCTGGAGGTATTTGAAAAGTACGGCATTTCCTTTGAGCATATGCCGTCTGGAATCGATACCATGACCATTTTTGTCCATCAGTCGGAATTTGAAGAATATGAGCAGTCCGTTATCGCAGGGATCCACAGGGCGGTAGAGCCTGATTTCCTTGAGATGGAATCAGACCTTGCGCTGGTCGCTGTGGTAGGCCGTGGCATGAAGGCGACCAGAGGGACTGCCGGAAGAATCTTTTCGGCCCTTGCCCATGCCAGGGTAAACGTTAAAATGATCGACCAGGGGTCCAGTGAACTCAACATCATCATTGGCGTGAAGAACAGTGATTTTGAGGAAGCGATCAAGGCAATTTATGATATATTTATCTCGACAGAGGTTTAAGTCAGAAAGACAGGCTGAAAGGAAGTACCTGATAGCCTGTCTTTTTTCCTGTGTACTTAAAGTGTGCAAGTGTGTAGCCTGAGGCTGGGGTGCAGTCTGTGATTTCCTGTCCATGGAAGAATGGAATGAATGATATTGACAGCAGGGGATATCATAAAGGCGGAAGGGAATAAGGTGAGGGGATTATATGAAATTTGACGTTTATAAACTGGCGGATAAATACAAGCTGACAGATACGGAAACCCAGATACTGAATTATATTTTGGAAAATAATCAGCAGGTACTTCATATGGCAGTGCGTGAAGTTGCAAATCAAAATTTTGTATCTGCTGCAACGATCATTAAATTGTCAAAAAAGATGGGATTTACCGGATATACGGATATGATATACCGTCTTAATTTCATGATGACAAGTCATAGGAAAAGTAAAGAAAGGCTGTCGGACATCACCAGCTTTATCAACGATATACCAGATGGAATATTAAATGATTTTATGTACCAGCTGAAAATGCACAGAAATGATATAATTTTAGTATCAGCTACCGGATTTTCCTCTCCATTGGCGGAATATGTGGAGCGCAAGCTTTTGGTGACCGGTTTTCGGGTTATAAAGACCAATGCTTATGCAGTATATGATAAGAACCGTCTTGGTGCATCACTTGTTATCGTGGTTTCTAAAAGCGGGGAGACAGATACCATTGCAAAACTTGTTAACTATGCAAATGAAAGCCAGGTGGATATCATTTCCTTTACAGGAGAACAGAGCAATTATATTGGGCGTTCCTCTACAGTGAATATTCCGATTCTGGATGACAAGACCCTGGATGACCGGAATCTGCAGTCCAATTATTTTTATGCAAGGGTGATTGTGGTATTTGAATATTTAATGAGCCAGGTGTTAGAAGAACTGAACTAGTGTGCGCTGGAGAAGCCCAGGCGTGGAAAGAAATAAGAGCGTGCTGCAAAACCATTTTTTAATAGTTTTGCAGCACGCTCTTATTTTTAATTCCTGATCAGATACATTCTGGCTTCATACGGCCTGAGCACATCTGCCAGGCCTTCATCCGTATAAGAGCTGATCAACTGCTTTTTCTCACGGTCAAGCTCTTCAGGCAGGTGCAGATGAATCGTTTTATCGAAAAAGTTACATATTACAAGTAAAGTAGTTCCTTCCAGCGTACGGGTATAGGCAAATAGGTCGGGATCCTTCGGCATCAGGAGCTGGTATTTCCCATCTGCGAATACATCATAGGTTTTTCTTAACCGGATCAGCTTCTGGTAAAGGTAAAAAATAGAGCTTTCATCTGCCATTGCGGCCTCTGCATTAATTTCTGAATAGTTTGGATTTACCTTAATCCAGGGGGCTCCATCTGTAAACCCAGCCTCTCTGCCGTTATTCCACTGCATCGGTGTTCTCGCATTATCCCGGCCTTTTGCATAGATAGACTTCATGACATCTGCTTTTTTATATCCGGCTTCGGTCCGTTCTTTATATATATTTAAAGTTTCGATATCCCGGTAGTCTTCCATATCATATCTTACATTGGTCATCCCAAGTTCTTCGCCCTGGTATATATAGGGAGTACCTTGCATTCCATGAAGGAGTATTGCCAGCATTTTGGCAGATTCTATTCGATATTCCTTATCATTTCCCCAGCGGGATACAATTCTCGGCAGATCATGGTTGTTCCAGAACAGGCTGTTCCAGCCTTTGCAGTAAAGGGATTCCTGCCAGGTGGATAAGGCACGCTTTAATTCCAGGAATGGAAGAGGAGCTAAGTCCCATTTTTCTCCGCCCTTTATCTGGTCAAGGCAGATGTGCTCAAACTGGAATACCATGGAAAGCTCACTGCCATCCGGATTGCTGTAAAGTACGGCATTTTCTGTATTTGCACTCCATGCTTCCCCTACCGTAACAAGATCTCCTTTCTGAAAGGTCTCCCTGCTTAACTCCTGTATATATTCATTGAGCTTTGGACCATCTGCTGTGATCATCCGGTCCGGTTCCTTGGCAACACAATCAATGACATCCAGCCGGAATCCGCCAACTCCTTTTTCCATCCACCAAAGGATCATGTCCCGGATTTCCTGGCGCACCTTTGGGTTATCCCAGTTAAGATCCGGCTGCTTTACTGAAAACTGATGGAAATAGTATTGCCCCAGTTCCGGAACCCACTCCCAGGCCGAGCCTCCAAAAGCAGCTCTTAGTCCATTTGGAGCAATTCCTTCCACACCATCCCTCCACACATAATAATCATGATAGGGATTATCCTTACTTTTTTTCGCCTCCATAAACCATGGATGCTCATCGGAAGAATGGTTTAAAACCAGGTCCATGATAATGCGGATGCCCCGCCTGTCTGCTTTTTTAATCAGCTCTTCCATGTCTTTTAGGTTCCCGAACATGGGATCAATATCCTGGTAATCGGATATATCATAACCATTGTCATCCTGAGGGGAACAATAGACTGGGGAGAGCCAGAGAGCATCGACTCCCAGTTCTTCCAGATAATCAAGCCTGGAGATAATCCCTTGAAGGTCTCCGATCCCATCACCGTTGCTGTCTTGAAAGCTTCTGGGATAAATCTGATATACAACCGCTTGTTTCCACCATTTTCTGTCCATTTTTTTCTTCCTTCCCTTAAGCTTTTACAGAACCGCTTGTAACTCCTGCGATGATCCATTTCTGACAAAAAACATATACAGCTAAAACTGGCAGCAGCACCATTATATACGATGCAAAGGCAAGATTATACTGTGTAGAGAACTGGCCTTTAAACACATACTGTGCCAGCTGCAGGGTTTGCTGGCTTGCATCGCTTAACAAAACCAGGGGCATCAAAAAGTCATTCCAGGTCCACATAAAGGACAGGATCGCTACCGTGGCGCTCATTGGCTTAAGAAGCGGAAATATAATGCGCCAAAAGGTCTGGATCGTATTTGCCCCGTCAATCCTTGCCGCCTCCTCTAAAGCCACAGGCAGGGATTTGATGTATCCCGAATAAAGAAATGTATTCATGGGAAGTCCAAAAACAATATAAATTAATGTGATGCCATAGATGTTATCCAAATGAAAGGAGGAGGCCTGTTTTACCAGGGGAAGCATAATCACATTAAAAGGGATAAACATGGCGCTGATAAAATAATAATACATGAGATTGAAAAACCTGCTTTTATCCTTATTTCGTACAATGGCATAAGCCGCCATGGAATTGGTCAGGATGGTAAACACCAGATTGATGCTTGTGATAAAAAATGTATTAAGGAACTTCCTTGGGTAGTCGGTAAGCTTCCAGGCATTGGAAAAATTCTCAAAGTGCAGGGAAGCCGGAAGGGCTAATATATTTTCCATATCTGACGGTGATTTCAAGGCAATTACCACAGTAATATAAAGAGGGCCAAGAATAACTAAAACAGCGATTGCTGCCAAAAGGATTGTCAGGAGCCAGTTGGTCTTTTCTTTTCCTTCCATTAGTTCATTTTCGCCTCCCTTTTTTCTAATATCTTCAACTGTAATACAGAAATTGCTGCCACGACCAGGAATAAAATAACGGCATTGGCTGACTGATAGGCAAACTGCCCGCCGTCAAATCCTCTCTTATAGATCAACATGGAGATCGTAGTGGTTGCGGTTCCAGGCCCTCCCCCTGTCATTGCCATAATCTGGTCAAATGCCATAAGAAAGCCCTTGACACTTAATACCATATTGATGGTAAAAAAAGGGGCAATTAACGGGAAGGTGATCTTGATAAACCGCTGGAAGCCAACGGCGCCGTCAAGGTCGGCTGCGTCATAGATATCCTTATCCACCGTCTGAAGGCCGGAGAGATATATCATGATGTTAAAGGCCATGGATTGCCAGACGGTTACAAACAAAACCCCCAGCCATGCTTTGCTGGTACCAAGGATATTTACGCTCAGCCCATGGATGCCCGCCGATCTTCCGAACCCTGGAATGATATTGCCAAAGATAAAATTAAATACAAAACCGATGATCAGCGTTCCCAGCATATATGGCAGGAAATACAGCGCCTTTAAAAGGTTCTTCCCCAGAATCCTTCCGTTGAGCCCGCATGCCAGCGCCAGGCTTAACACGTTGACAAGGACAGTGGCGGAAAGTGCAAACTGAAAGGTAAAGCCATAGGCCTGCTTGATGGAAGGATCCTTAAAAAACTGAAGAAAATTTTTAAGCCCGATAAATTCCCAGTTCCCATAGCCCTTCCAGTTGGTAAAGCTGTAAAAGATACCCTTTAAAAAGGGGACCGTATGGAATAAAAAGAATAGTGCTGCCATGGGAACTACCATAAGATAGAACGCTGTACTGATATGGTTATTTCTATGTTTTTTCAACGCGTTATCCTCCTTTTTCCAGGCTTACTGGGTATTGAGGATATCATATTGTTCATCGCATTTTTTCAGTGTTGCGGCTATATTTTCGCTTTCATCCATACCATTTCCCCTGTTTAAAAAGAACTCGGATAAAATTGAGGACAGATTATAGCCGTTTGGATAATAATGATCTACAAAATCCGTAACCTTTCCATCTGCAATATCCTTTGCCAGGCCAGCCACCGAAGCATCTTCCTGCACAACGCCTTCTACCGGTGAAAATGCAAACTGCTCATTTATATAAAGCTGGCTGTTTTCCGGTTCCAGCATAAATGCCACAAAACGCTTGGCAGCTTCCGGGTTTTTGCATTGGTTTGTCACCATAAGCATGACATCGATGCCGGATACAACCTTGTTTTTACTCTTATCATTGGTTGCCGGATAAGCAAACATATCAAGATTGATGGATTCATTGGTCTTTTTGATTTCCGGTACGGTCCACACGCCGTTAATCAACATTGCGGCTTCGCCATTGGCAAAGCTGCGGTTGCCGTCATCATAGGAAGTTCCCATAAAATCTGTCTGGGCATAATTCACCAGCTTGCTGTACTTTTCCAAAACTTCTTCATGGGTGCCTAAAAAGGTTGCCGTTCCTTCTTTTTTTGCATTTAAAAATCCTTCAGGCTGTGTTGCCGGTGCCAGGGAGTTCCAGGATGGAAGGATGGTCCAGCTATCCTTAAAGCTTAACTCAAAGGGTTGGATGCCTGCTGCGGTCAGCTTTTCGCATACCTCAATTAATTCATCCCAGGTTTCTGGAATTTCAACCCCTGCTTTTTGAAACAGATCCACATTATAGATAATTCCGGAAGCATTGGAAGCAAATGGGATACCGTATGCCTTTTCCGCTTTGTCCCCATTGATATCGTAGACCATCTGCATATAAGAACTGTTTATGGTCTTTAAAACCTCCTGGTCACTTAAATCCAGTAAGATCCCTGCTTCTGTAAGTTCCGTATAGATGTTATCACCACCATAGGCGATGATATCCGGTAAATCATCCTTGGTCATCCTGGTTTTTAATACGGTTCCAGCATCTGCCGGGGAATTGAGGGTGACCTGGACATCAGTATTCTGTGTGTTAAATTTGTCCACGAGCTTTTGCATGGTGGATACATTTTCCATTTTTGAAGAGAAAAATTCCAGTTGTGTAACTCCGGAATCAGCGCTCTTGCCTGAGTTATTGCCTGCTCCGCTGCAACCTGCAGCCAGCATCACTGCCATGGAACAGCTCAAACCAACTGCCAACATTTTTTTCGTTTTCATATACATCATCTCTCCCTTTCTGTTTCCTGATTATTTGGTAATACCAGTATACAAAAAAATCGTGTTTCCCTATATAAGGTATCTGAGATGTTTCGTAAAACATTTTTTACCTTTTTTCTTCCTGTGCGCGATATTGCTCAGGGGTCATCTGGTAAAGGCGTTTAAAGGTGTGGATAAAATAGGAGGTATCATTATAGCCTACATAATCGGCAATTTCATTTATTTTAAACACCGTATTCTTTAAAAGCTCCTTTGCCCGTTCCATGCGGTAGGCGATTAAGTATTTGGAAAAATTCATCCCTGTTTCCGATTTAAACAGACGGCTTAAATAACTGGAATTCATAAAATACTTGTGGGCTGCCAATTCATTTAAGGAAATCTCGTACCGGAAGTTTAAGGATACGTAATTTTTGATATCCTCGATGATGCTTCCTTTTTCCACCTGGGAGCCGCAGGTGTTTTCCAGGATTTTAAATATATACCGCTCAAGCTCCTGTCTGGTCCGGAACTGGTAAAGGTCTGATTTAAAGGAAAATAAAAGATACCGGTTTACATCTTCTGATTCAGAAGGAGCCTCTCTGCTGCAATAGGCTCTGCTGATAACAGAAAAGATCTGCATGATACCGCTGTATAAGGAATATACATTCCAGCTTCCCTTCCCGCATTTTTTAAAAAACTGACGGAGAGCAGCCTCTGCCTGCTGGTAGCTTCCCTTCATCACACTTTCGTAAACAGCAAGCTCCTCCTGCTGGGTCAGGATCTGTTCCACGGAAAGTTCCGGTTCATATTCAAACACCCTGGTTTTTTCATCAAGCAGTCTTCCATTGATGGCATAAACGCAGTCCCGGTAAGCGTCCCCAAGCAGTTCTTCCCCTTTGTAAATCCTGCTGATTCCGCAGGTGATCTCCATGTCCCATTGGGGCAGTTTCTGCTTCAGCCGGAGTAAAAGCTTTTTATCCCACAGCACCTCCTGACTGCCAAACCTCATGGCAATCACCTCGTCCGGCTGCTGGAAATAAAAGACCTGGATATTGGTATGATCGGAAGCGGCCTCCAGAAAATCTGACAGCCCTTTTGCGTCTTCCCGGCTCATACGCTGTTTCCCTTGTAATAAGAGCATCTGGTAGGAGTGTTCCTTTAGCTGGCAGCCGCACAAATTACGGAAGGTATCCATCAAAGCCCGGTTTGCCAGAATGCCGGAGATATTCACATATTGGAGGGATTCCTGCAAAAGCCTCCGGTCCACCTGCTTTTCAAGCTGCATTTTCTTTTCTTCCCTGGCTTTTGTAATATCCCATATGGCCTTTTCCAGTTCCTCCGGCTTTACCGGTTTGGTAAGGTAATACCTAACTCCATACTTCATCGCTTCCCTGGCGTAGTTAAAATCCGAGTAGCCGCTTACAATCATTACATCGGTTAAGGGACAGTGTTCTTCCACATATTTTGCAAGGGACAGCCCGTCCATCTCCGGCATACGGATATCGGTTATGACAAGATCTGCGTCCTTGCCTGCAAGATAAGCTGCCGCCTGTTTCCCGGTTTCGGCTTCCAGGCATATGGTTATATCCATATTGATGTTAGTTAAAAGCTTAACGAGCATTTTTTTTGCGTAATATTCATCCTCTGCAATGATGACCTTCATTCTATCCCTCCTTATTTCTCTTTATCTGCATATGAATGCAGGTAAAGCTTCCGTACTGGCTTTCCACCACAATTCCGCAATCTTCTCCATAAAAGTTTTTAAGCCTTGCATTTACATTAGCAAGCCCGATGCCTGTCCCATCTTCTCCCAACAGGGTGTTGGCTTTGGTATTGCATAATGCATGGTTTAATTCATCCACCTTCTCTTTTGGCATACCGCACCCGTCATCGTATATGGAGATCAAAAGGTAATCTTCTGAATCCGCTGATACGGAGATCTTTAAATAATCCTGGTCCCGTTTTGCCTTAAACGCATGCTGAATGGAGTTTTCCACAATGGGCTGCAGGATGAATTTAATAACTCCGTTATTTTCGTATTCCACGGGGATATCATACTTTACGGCAAAGCGCCCGGGGAAACGGATGGACTGGATTCGAATATAGTTCTTTAACTGAATCACTTCATCCTTTAGGGTTACAAAATCAGTTCCCTTTATGTTATAGCGGAACATATCCGACAGGCTTTCAGTAATTGCAGGGATTTCTTCAATTTCTTCCAGCCTTGCAATGGCTGTAACTGTGTTCAGCGCGTTATATAAAAAATGGGGATTGATCTGGAACTGTAGCATTTTAAGCTCTGCCTGCTTTTGATTCAACTGCATAATATACAGCTTGGTAATGCTGTCATTGATCCTCTTTCCCATTTCATTATAGCTTTCAATTAAGTTGCCGATTTCATCCTCCCTGGACTCTAATCCTTTTAAAAGCTTTACTTCTCCCTGCCTTGCCTGGTTCATGGTTTCTGCCAGTGCCTTAATAGGCCGGCTGACCTGCTTGGATAATATGAGGCTTAAGATTCCGGCTGCAGTCAGGATAAGCATCACCCATGCCATGACATTTAACATACTTTCCATACTGGTGTTGATCAGCAGGTGTTTTGGGATATACTGCACCAGATACCAGCCGGTGGATTCATTTTTTAAAACAGCGGCAATACAGAGAGTATTATTTAGATAAAGCTCCCCTGATCCCTTTCCCGAGGCGTCTATCTGCTCCAGCTGGGGAAAGGCTTCCTGTTTTTCCTTTTCTAAAAGGTCGGTCTCCAGGTTGATGTAGGCGTTTCTGGAATTATAGATGACCTGGTTTTTGTGTATAATGGCAAAGGAGGATGCCAGCCCGTCGGCTGCATCAATGGAATTAAAATCTTCTGCAATGGAACCAAAATCCAAGTCTGCCAGCAGATATCCATAGGCTATGTACTGGCCGATATCTGAAAGCTGGTGGCAGACTGTTACCAGGGAATAGCCGGTATTACCTATTTTCTGGGGATAAGGGATTGTGTAGTATTTCTGGCTCTTGGTTTTCCAATCAACACCTTTGATTGTTTTCCAAGCGCTTTCTATGTAATCCTCTGATATGTTGTTGATGCTGCAATAGATGTCTCCTGAAGCGGTCAGTATGGTGGTTCTTTGAACATGGGGGTTGATGACCGTGAGCATTTTAAGAACGGTCTGCATGTAATAGTCTCTTTCATAACGGTCTTTTGGAGACATATTGCTGGCTTTTTCATGGAGTATGACATTGACCTTGGGATCAATCAGATGAAGAAGGTTTAAGGAGCTGTTATTTCCCATGGCAATATCTAAGTTCATGTTTTTTTGCTGGTTGGACTGTTTCATGTATTCAATATTGTAGGTAAGAGCCGAAGAGACTCCTTGTATATAGCAGATGGCGAAAATAACAACAGTAAAAAGAAGTAATAGTAAATAAGTAAGAAGTATTTTGAACTGAAAGGATAATCTTCGGAAACGTCTGAGCATAGTATTCCTCCTGATATTCTGGCTTGGGTTACGTTTCTAAGTGTACTATAAACACAACCGCTTGAACAGTATGCTTTTACTTGAATCCCCTTACCTCCCTGTGTTATGATACACGTAAAATACCGTATTTTTAACCGAATCAAGTAAGCAGCGAAGCGGATTGAGAATATCCGCTTGACTTCAAGGCGTAAAAGCAGCCGGGAAATGAGGATAATCATGAATCCAGAGATAAAATCCAGATTAAAAGAGGGACGTCCCCACGGCACCAGTTCCTTCCCCTGCGGGATCTACCGGACACAGTCAGTTCAAAAGGGTATGATAGTAAAGCATCACTGGCACGAGGAAATTGAAATGATCCACTTTATTAAGGGACATTTTCGTTTACTGGTCAATATGGAATCCTATGAAATCCATGATGAATGTATTTTTTTTATCAATCCAGGGGAGCTTCATGGGATCATCAGCGAATCCAAAAGTTTTAATGAGGAGCACGCCATCGTGTTCCAGCCGGGACTTCTCAGCTTTGAAGCTTATGACTCCGCTCAGATGTACTTGATCAATCCTTTAAAAAACCAGGAGCTGTCCTTTCCAAGATGCCTTTACCCGGATCATCCGTCTTATGCTTCCATCCTGGATTGTTTTACCGATGTGACTGATTCCTTTGGAGGAGAGGAAGGCTTAGAGCAGCAGGGAGATGTTGCAGGTGCGGTTATCTCCCAGCTTCAGATAAAGGCCTCCCTTCTTAAAATGCTTGCTACGCTGTTCCGATTCCACCTTTATTCCGATTCTCACCGCAGCACAGACACGAGGGTAGAACTGATCAAAGCCTCCATTACCTTTATCAGAAACCATTACAGAGAAAAGATCTATATCCGTGATCTCGCTTCCCTTGCCAATATGAACGAACAGTATTTCTGCCGTTTTTTTAAAAGGGCTATTGGCAGGACGCCCACGGAATACATCAATGATTACCGGATCCGGAAGGCAATTTCCCTTCTGGAAACCACGAATCTCCCGGTCATGAGCATATGCCTGGACTCCGGTTTTTTTAACCTTGGAAACTTCTTGAAAATATTTCGAAGGTATACCGGGACGACTCCCTTACAATATCGCAAGGAAAAGTCAAAATAGTGAATTTTTTAATCATAGAAGCGTAAGACAAATCTCTTTCTTCGAGGTAGAATAAGGCTACTACAGAAAAGAGAGGTTGCATACGATGATTAAGAAATGGTGGCATGATAAAACAGCTTATCAGATTTATCCAAAGAGCTTTCTGGATTCCAATGGAGACGGCATAGGAGATTTAAGAGGGATCATCCGTAAATTAGATTATTTGAAGGATTTGGGTGTGGATATCCTGTGGCTTTCCCCGATCTACGTTTCACCCCTTGCAGACCAGGGATATGATATAGCTGATTATTACAACATAGACCCAAGGTTCGGGACCATGGAGGACATGGAGGAACTCATTGAAAAAGCGAAAAAAAGAGAGATGTATATTGTCATGGATCTGGTGGTAAACCACTGCTCCGACGAGCATGAATGGTTTAAAAAAGCGTGTGCCGATCCGGATGGCGAATATGGAAACTACTTTTATATCCGTGAGAAAAAAGACGGAAAATCTCCTACTAACTGGCGTTCATACTTCGGGAATTCCGTGTGGAGCGATATTCCCGGTACCAATAAACAGTATCTTCACTCCTTCCATAAAAAACAGCCGGACTTAAACTGGGAAAATCCGGTTGTCCGGGAGGAAATTTATAAAAATATCAACTGGTGGCTGGATAAAGGCTTAGGAGGTTTCCGGATCGATGCGATCATTAACATAAAAAAGGCCCTTCCTTTCCAGGATTACCAGCCGGACCGGGCAGATGGTTTATGCAGCATCCAGACAATGCTGGCCCATGCCCATGGGATCGGTGAGTTTTTAAGCGAGATGCGGGACCGGTGCTTTAAGCCCCATGATGCTTTTACCGTTGGAGAGGTCTTTGATGAAAAACCGGAGGAATTAGAATCCTTTATCGGTGAAAATGGTTACTTTTCCAGCAAATTTGATTTTAATGAAACCGTATTCGGCGGAAGTGAAAAGGGCTGGTATGATGCCAGGGCGATTACTGCGGAAGATTATAAGCATTGCTGTTTTGCTGCCCAAAAGCATGTAGGTACCACCGGCTTTTTATCCAATATCATAGAAAATCACGATGAGCCAAGAGGGGTCAGCCATTACCTTCCCACAGGGGAATGTGCTCCGGAAGCAAAAAAGATGCTGGGCGGCTTAAACTTTATGCTCCGTGGTATTCCCTTTATTTATCAGGGACAGGAAATCGGAATGGAAAACACTGTTTTTTCCGGCATTGACGAAGTGGATGATATTGCCACCCTGGACCAGTACCAGACCGCCCTTGAGGCAGGATATGGGCCGAAAGAAGCGCTGGATATTGTAAGCCGCTACAGCAGGGATAATGCCAGAACTCCCATGCAGTGGGAGGCGTCGGCCAATGCAGGCTTTACGGAAGGAACTCCCTGGCTGAAGGTGAACCCGAATTATAAGAATATCAATGCGGCTGACCAGATTTCCCGTAATAATTCTGTTTTCATGTTCTATAAAGAGCTGATCCGGTTAAGGAAACATCCCCAGTGGAAGGAAACCATAATCTATGGAACCCTGGAACCTGTTCTTGAGGATGAAAAGAATATTATGGCTTACTGTCGGAAAGGGCCAAAATCACTCCTTATCATTGGAAACTTTCAAAAAGATGCAAAGGAAGTTACTCTTCCCCGGATGCCAAAGACAGTTTTGATCAATAACTGCCAGGAAGTGTCATTTGACGGGGCCAGGATACATCTAAAGGGCTGGCAGTTCCTTGTAATGGAAATTTGATCACTTTTTAACCGAATCCGGCAGGGCTGCGCTATGGTCCATTGGTCATTGCGGATATCCGCTTGACAACGTGAATAAAGGACAGCAGAAGAGAAGAGCGTTGACACTCATTTCATTATAAGAATTGAGTATCAACGCTTTTTTATGCCTTTTACCCAATCTGGCACCAAAACATATTATGAACCTAAGTAAATTTGTTCACTATATGGTCAACATGTTGGGAATGATGCAGAATATATTTTGATTTGAATTCAAGTATGATAAAATCTCACCACAGGTAATTACCAGTGAAAACAAATATGTATGGAGGAATATGAGATGAAGGATAAAGTAGTAAAAGCCATGCAAAGCTTTTCGAAAGCAATGATTGGACCAGTATTATTTTTACCTGTCGTAGGTATGTTGATTGCCTTAACTGCGATCATGACCAATACCGCTTTTGTTTCCGAAGGCGGGCTGATGTGGACTGTGGGGAAATTTTTTAACAGCATGCTGAATTCGATTATGGGGAATTTAAGCATTTTATTCTGTGTGGGAATTGCAAATGGTATGGCAAAAAAGAAAAAAGCAGATGCATCATTCGTAGCCTTGATGTCATATATCATGTTTTTAGGCTCTAACAGCAAGTGGCTGGAGTTGTCAGGAAAGATGGTGGAAGGGGCCACTGCCGGCGCCTTATATGGTACGGGCCAAACCATTCAGTTAGGATTCCATGTAACAGATATGGGCGTGTTTCTTGGCATGATCATCGGTGTTCTTGTGGCTCTGGTTCACAACAAATACTGCGATACCGAGTTTAAGGGTGGATTCGCACCTTATGGCAACAGCAAGCTTGTTTACATGATCATGATTCCGGTCATTGCAGTATTAAGCATTGGCGTGACTTATGTGTGGCCGGGCGTTGCAAACGGAATATCCGCATTGACCGGTTTTATGAGTACGGCAGGGGCAGCAGGCGTATTTGTATACGGATTCTTAAACCGGTTTTTGATCCCAACCGGATTGCACCACTTAATCTGGTCACCCTTTCTTTATTCAGCAGTCGGCGGACAGGCGGTGATTGGCGGGGAAAATGTTGTTGGTGCAAAACCCATCTTCCTGGCGTTATTAAGTGATCCGACAGCCGGAATGATGCCGGATACCAGCCGCTTCTTAACCTATGGCCTTATGAAAACATTTGGTATCATTGGTGTGGCATTGGCTTTCTACGTGACTGCCAGGAAAGTGAAAAAAGCGAACTTAAAGGCCCAGATGATCCCGGCTACTTTAACTGCGGTGATCGCCGGAATTACAGAACCCCTGGAATTTACTTTTATTTTTGCAGCTCCGTTATTATGGCTGGTATATTCCGTTCTGGATGGATTTTTTCAGATGGTAGTCTATTTGATCGGTGTCCGTGTCTGCGCCACCAATGGGATCCTGGATTTCCTTGTGTTGAATCTTCCGGCAGGAATCGGCAGAACCTTATGGCCTTTGTATGTGCTGGTTGGCCTTGTGGAGATCCTTGTGATTTTCGTGGTCTTTAAGTTTATGATTGAAAAGTTCAACTTAAAGACTCCGGGACGTGAAAATGACGATACGGATGCGGCCTTGAATTTAAACGCCAATGCAGCAGCAGTGAAAAAAGAATTAAAAGCAAAGCAGTCCGGCAGCGGAGAGACTGCGGAAGACAGATTGTACCAGGGCAGGATCATCGTGGAAGCCTTAGGCGGAAAAGAAAACATTGTAAGTCTGGAAAACTGTTTTTCCAGGCTAAGAGTGGAAGTTACAGACAGTTCAAGGATTGATGAAGAAGCATTAAAGGGCACCGGAGCAGCCGGTATCATGAAAAAGGGAAATAATGTCCAGGTAGTATATGGTCTCACCGTTTCCAAAATGAGAACCCTGGTAGATGATGCATTGGAACAGATGGATTCACATAAATAAGGAGGTAAAGCTATGAACGAAACATTTAAATTAGTCATCGTAGGCGGAGGCAGTACTTATACACCGGGAATTGTAAAGAGCCTGCTGGATCAGAAGGATCAGTTTAAGCTTTCAGAATTAAGGCTTTATGATAATTTCAAAGAACGTCAGGACAAAGTAGGAGTTCTGGTAAAAAAGGTTATTGAGATGTTTGATCCGGATGTAAAGCTGGTTCTTACTACCGATCCCAAAGAAGCATTTACGGATGCAGATTTTATCTTTGCCCAGATGCGGGTAGGCTTATATCATATGAGAGAGCTTGATGAAAAGATCCCCTTAAAATATGATGTGGTCGGCCAGGAAACATGCGGGCCAGGCGGTCTTGCATATGGCCTTAGAACCATTAATCCCATGGTAGAGATGATCGATTATTGTGAAAAGTATGCAAGCAAGGAATACTGGATCGTAAACTATTCTAACCCGGCTGCCATCGTTGCAAAAGCAATGCATAAGCTGCGGCCAAATGCCAGAATCTTAAATATCTGCGATATGCCGGTAGCGATCATGAGAAACATGGCGAACATTTTGGACTGTGACAGAAAAGACATTGTGCCGGATTACTTTGGATTAAATCATTTTGGCTGGTTTACAAAAATCCGTGTGGGAGAAGAGGACCGTACCGAAGAGTTAAAGGCTTATGTAAGAGAACATGGCTATATGCCGCCGGATGAAAGAAGTGAAGTGCGCCATAATGATGCATCCTGGAAACATACCTTTGACAATGCAAAGAACTTAATGAGAATGTTCCCGGACTATCTCCCGAATACCTATATGCAATACTATCTGTTAGGTGATGAGATTGTAAAACATGCGGATAAGAACTATACAAGAGCCAATGAAGTTATGGATGGAAGAGAAAAACGGATCTTCCAGGCAGTGGAACAGTTCGAAACAACTGGAGAAATTGATATGACTCCATTTTTTACCGGCGTTCACGGAGAATTTATTGTGGAAGTGGCTATGAGCCTGGCATATAATTTAAAGAAACGCCATCTGGTCATGGTCATGAACAATGGTGCCGTTAAAAATTTACCAGACGATGCCATGGTAGAAATTCCCTGCTATATTACCAAGGAAGGACCGGAAGCCACCAGAGTAGGGAAAATTCCGACTTTCTATAAAGGCATGATTGAGCAGCAGGAGGCCAGTGAAAAGCTGATCGTAGAGGCGGCAATTGAAGGAAGCTATGATAAAGCATTAGCAGCATTTACGTTAAATAAGACCATACCATCAGCGATGGTGGCAAAACAGATTCTGGATGAAATGATTGAAGCGAATAAGGATTACTGGCCAGAGTTAAAATAAGATAAAATATCATGATAATCTGATTCTGATATTTAAGACGAGGGGAGTCTGCAGTGCGCCGCGGTATACTGAAATTCAGTATTGCCGCGGCGCTTTTGTATTTTGTCTATGAGGCACGGACCGCTCTTACGGGCATCATAACAGCGGCAATGAGATTTGCCGCATAAGCCGGTAATTTGTCAGCCGAATTAAGAAAAAAGTCTTTGGTGCAGGATTGAAGTATGATAAAATAAGGATAAGCAGGCTGGCAGAAAAAGCTGCAATACATATTATCCGGAGGAAGATTATGCAGTATCGTGATTTTGGAAAAACAGGAATTAAGGTATCGGCTCTGGGGTTTGGAGCCATGAGGCTTCCGATCCTTCAGGAAGAACAGGTGGATGAAAAACGGGCGGTATCCATGATCCGCCATGCCATTGATGAAGGGGTCAACTACATTGATACGGCATATCCTTACCACCAGGGAGAAAGCGAAAGGATCGTAGGAAACGCTTTAAGGGAAGGCTACCGGGAGAAAACATATCTGGCTACCAAATGTCCGGTATGGAAGCTTGAAGACCCCGGTGATTTTGATGAGGTGTTAGAGGAACAGCTTAAAAAGCTTCAGACAGACCACATTGATTTTTATCTGCTTCATGCCTTAAGCAGGGACCGCTTTGAAGATAAGGTCAAAAAATTCGATCTTATAAGACGAATGGAAAAGGCCAGGGATGAAGGAAAAATAAAATATATTGGATTTTCCTTCCATGATTCATACGATGTGTTTCAGGATATCCTAGATTATTATGACGGATGGGATTTTTGCCAGATTCAGTATAACTACGTGGACTTAGAGCATCAGGCCGGAGTTAAGGGACTAAAGGCTGCAGCGGACAAGGAACTTGCCGTGGTGGTCATGGAACCGCTTCTTGGAGGCAAGCTGGCTGATCCTGCGGATCATGTTAAAAAGGTATTCCCTGAGGAAAAAGGGGCTGTGGAATATGCCCTTGATTTTTTGTGGGACCAGCCAGAGGTGAGCCTTCTCTTAAGCGGAATGAGTGACGAAAAGCAGCTTGAGGAAAATCTGGAATTTGCAGACCTCAGCCATATCGGAATGGTTACGGATGATGAAAAACAGGTCTATAAAAAGGCAAAGGAAATCTTTGATTCCATGGCCCTGGTAGGCTGCACCGGATGCCGTTATTGCCTCCCCTGCCCCTTTGGCTTAGAGATCCCGGAGATTTTCTCTTATTATAACATGACTGCCGCCCATAAAGAGAGCGAGGCAAAGGCCGGATACGAGGCCATGGGGGTAAAGGCGGAAGGCTGTAAGGCATGTCATCACTGCGAAAAGGAATGTCCGCAGATGATCAAGATCAGTGAGGTCATGCCAGAGGTGGCTAACGTGTTTGCAAAGCTTTAGGCTTAACGGTTTAGACAAAGGAGGGACGGTTTATGCTGGAGAAACTTGATTTATCAAAAAAAATGGACAAGGTAACCTATAAAAACACAATAAAGGAGCAGAGCGAAAGGCTGGGCCTTTTGCAGAGGGATTGCAGGGAGGCAGGAATTCCTGTCATGATCGTGTTTGAAGGCATGGGAGCATCAGGAAAAGGAACCCAGATCAACCGTCTGATTCAGGCACTGGATCCCAGAGGCTTTGATGTATATGCCAATGATAAATCAACGGAAGAGGAGCGGATGCGCCCGTTTTTATGGCGCTTCTGGACCAAGCTTCCGGCTCAGGGCAGAATCGCCCTCTTTGACAGAAGCTGGTACCGGCAGGTGACCATTGAACGGTTTGAAGGAAAGATCCAGGAAACAGCCATGCCGGAGGCCTTTCATGACATTCAGTCCTTTGAGCGGCAGCTGACCGATGACGGTATGGTCATCATAAAGCTGTTCCTCTATATTTCAAGGGAGGAACAAAAAAAGCGGTTTAACAAACTGGAAAGTTCCAGGGAGACAGACTGGCGGGTGACAAAGGAAGACTGGCGGAGGAATAAGGAGTATGGCCGTTATCTGGCAATCTGCGAGGAAATGCTTGAAAGGACAGATATGGACTACGCCCCGTGGACCATCATCGAAGCAACGGACAAGGATTTTGCCTCCGCCAAGATCATGACCCAGGTGGCGGACTGCTTGGAGGATGCCCTAAGGCAGCGGGAATTAAGGGGAGAGAGAAAAGAAAAGGAAGTACCGGTCCGCTCTGAGAAATACCAGAACGGAGTCTTATCCGGCGTGGATTTGACAAAGACCATAACAAAGGAAGACTATAAAAAGGAGATGGACCGGCTATGGGAAAAGCTGGAATCTCTTCACAGCCAGATATACCGCTTAAGAATTCCGGTAGTCTTAGGCTTTGAGGGCTGGGATGCGGCAGGAAAGGGCGGGGCAATCAAGCGCCTTACCAGCCATTTAGACCCCAGGGGCTATAAGGTGTACCCCACATCGGCTCCCAATGATCTGGAACGGGTCCATCATTATCTGTGGCGTTTCTGGAACCATGTGCCGAAAGCAGGCCATATCGCCATCTTTGACCGTACCTGGTACGGCCGGGTCCTAGTGGAGCGGATCGAGGGCTTTTGCAGCGAGAACCAGTGGAAGCAGGCTTACCAGGAAATAAATGAAATGGAAAACCACATGGCAAATGCCGGAGCCGTAGTCATTAAATTCTGGCTCCATATTGATAAAGAGGAACAGGAAAGGCGCTTTAAGGAGCGTCAGGAAAATCCGTCAAAGCAATGGAAGATCACGGAAGAGGACTGGAGAAACCGGGAGAAATGGGATCAGTATGAATCTGCGGTCAATGAGATGCTGGTGCGGACTTCCACCACCTATGCTCCCTGGGTGGTCGTGGAGGGAAACTGCAAATATTATGCCAGGATCAAGGTGTTAAAAACTATTGTGGAGGCTTTAGAAGCAAAGGTAAAAGAAAGAACGCTCAGCGGGCATTCCTGTATGTATGGCCTGGGAAGCAGGCAAAAAAATGAAAAGAAAAATTCATGACCGCTTGTTTTTTCGCTCTTTTTCGTGTAAAGTAGAAAAATGGTGAACAAAGGCAGGAGGGAAACCCCTTCCAGGGATACCTTTATGCCCTGAGAAACGGGCGGAAAAGAGGAAATTGCATGAATACGGTTTTGATCGTGGGCGGTGGCGCTGCAGGGATGCTGGCTGGAATAGCAGCAGCCATGAAGGGCAGTACCGTCCACATTTTTGAGAAAAATGAAAAACTTGGAAAAAAAGTCTATATCACCGGCAAGGGGCGCTGCAATGTAACCAATGCCTGTGATACTGAGGAGCTGTTTGGAAACGTAGTGACCAATGCTAAATTCCTTTACAGCAGCTTTTATGGCTTTACCAATTTTGATATGATGGACCTTTTAGAAGAGCTTGGCTGTCCTTTAAAGACAGAGCGGGGCAACCGGGTATTTCCGGCATCCGACAAGTCTTCGGACGTAATAAAGGCTCTTACAAAAAGGCTTTTGGAGCTTGGAGTTTCCATTCATTACCGCACCCAGGCGGAGAAGCTTTTGATGGAAGACGGCAGACTTTCAGGACTGGTTTTAAAAGACGGTGGTAAAAAAATAAAGGTATACGGAGATGCTGTAATCGTGGCATGCGGCGGATTGTCCTATCAGGCAACCGGCTCCACAGGAGACGGCTATGAGCTGGCAAAGAAAGCCGGCCATACGGTCACCTCTCTTTCTCCTGCCCTGGTGCCCTTTGTGGCAGAGGAACCGTTGGTAAAGGAGCTGCAGGGCCTGTCCCTCCGCAATGTGGAGGCTTCCATTTTAAATGGAAAAAAGGTGGTTTATAAGGAATTCGGGGAAATGCTGTTCACCCATTACGGGGTCAGCGGTCCGGTGCTCTTAAGCGCCAGCAGCTATGCGGTAAAGGAACTGAAGAAGGGGTCCCTGACCCTTTCCATTGATTTAAAACCGGCTCTTTCCGACGAACAGCTTGATGCCAGGATCTTACGGGATTTTGAAGAGGCTGCAAATAAGCAGTTTAAGAATTCCCTGGAGCATTTGTATCCTTCCAAGCTGGTGCCTGTCATGGTGGATGTAAGCAAAGTTCCGCCGGAAAAGAAAGTCAATGAAATCACCAGGGAAGAACGTCAGCGGCTTGTCCGGGCAACCAAAGGCTTTGTTCTGACGCTTACAGGACTTCGGGGCTACAATGAGGCCATTATCACCCAGGGCGGTGTTTCCGTTAAGGAGGTAAATCCCTCCACACTGGAATCCAAGTTACTTCCAGGTCTTTACTTTGCAGGAGAAGTGCTGGATCTTGATGCAGTGACCGGAGGCTTTAATTTACAAATTGCCTGGTCTACCGGCTGGGCGGCCGGAAGTGCGGCCGGAGAGGAGAAATTCAAAGGATGAAAAAGGTTTATAATATAGCGATCGACGGACCGGCCGGGGCAGGAAAAAGCACCATTGCCAGGTCTGTTGCAGAAAAACTCAACTTTGTTTATGTGGACACGGGAGCCATGTACCGTGCCATGGCACTGCATTTTTCAAGAAATGGGATACCGGCAGGCGATGAGGAAGGGATTTCCCGGTCAGCGAAAGAGGTGAATGTGACCATTTCCTACGAAAATGGAGTGCAGCAGGTGATTTTAAACGGGGAAAATGTTTCCGGACTGATCCGTACAGAAGAAGTCAGTGCCATGGCTTCTTCGGTTTCCGTCTATATGCCGGTGCGAAATAAGCTGGTGGAGCTTCAAAAGAACCTGGCCTTAAAAGAAAATGTCATCATGGATGGCCGTGATATCGGAACCTGCGTTCTTCCAGGGGCTGACCTAAAGATATATTTAACGGCCAGCAGCCTGGTCCGGGCAAAAAGGCGGTATGAGGAGCTTAGGGCAAAGGGAGAGGAATGCAGTCTGGAGGACATTGAAAAGGATATCATTGAACGGGATTACCGGGACATGAACCGGGAGAATTCTCCCCTTAAGCAGGCTGAGGATGCGGTCCTTGTAGATTCTTCTGCCATGACCGTTCCTGAAGTGGTGGAACGGATCCTTGAACTTTTTCATGAGAGAAAAATGGAAGGAGGCAGCCTGTGGAAGTGATCGTTGCCAAAACCGCCGGGTTCTGCTTTGGAGTAAAGCGGGCGGTGGAACAGGTTTATGAACAGCTAAAAAGAGATGACAAGCCCATTTATACCTATGGACCCATCATCCATAACGAGGAAGTGGTACGTGATCTGGAGGAAAAGGGAGTAAGGGTCATTCATTCGGAGGAGGAGCTTGAGACGATCAGGGATGGAGTCGTTGTCATAAGATCCCATGGAGTAGGGAAACATATTTATGAGGTCATGGAACGAAACGGGATCGAGATCGTAGACGCCACCTGCCCTTATGTGAAGAAAATCCACAGGATCGCCGAGGAGCAGAATCAGGCCGGCAGACGGCTTATTATTATCGGCAATGAAAACCATCCGGAAGTAGAAGGTATTAAAGGCTGGGGAAATGACAATACTTTAGTGGTGGAAACACCCGAGCAAGTGGAAGGATTACCTCTATCGGAAGGGGAAAAGCTGTGTATTGTATCACAGACGACATTTAATTACAATAAATTTCAAGATTTAGTTGAAAAAATTTCTGAAACGCGGTATGATATACTTGTTTTAAATACGATTTGCAATGCAACACAGGAAAGACAGGTGGAAGCAAAGCGGATAGCTTCAGAAGTGGATGCCATGATTGTTATAGGCGGAAAAAGTAGTTCCAATACCCAGAAGCTGTACGACATATGCCGAAGGGAATGTAAGAATACTTACTATATCCAGACACTAGGTGATTTAGATCCTGATTGTGGAAATTCTGTGCGCAGCGTAGGTATTACAGCCGGGGCTTCAACCCCGAATTATATTATCGAGGAGGTTCATACTAATGTCAGAATTAAGTTTTGAACAAATGTTAGAAGAATCATTGAAAACTATACGTACAGGAGAGATCGTCACTGGTAAAGTCATCGACGTAAAGGAAGATGAAATCGTCTTGAATATAGGTTACAAGTCCGACGGCATCATTCCGCGTAGTGAGTACACGGATGACCAGAATTTAGATCTTACAACTGTTGTACAGGTTGGAGAAGAGATGGAAGCCAAAGTCATCAAGGTAAACGATGGCGAAGGCCAGGTAGCCCTGTCTTACAAGAGACTGGCAGCAGACAGAGGCAATAAGAGATTAGAAGAAGCATTTGAAAACCACGAGGTACTTATTGCAAAAGTTGCACAGGTACTTGACGGTGGTTTAAGTGTGGTTGTAGAGGGAGCAAGAGTCTTCATTCCTGCAAGTCTGGTTTCTGATACTTATGAGAAGGATTTATCCAGATATGCAGATAAGGAGATTGAGTTCATTATTACCGAATTCAATCCTAAGAGAAGAAGAATCATCGGCGACAGAAAGCAGATCATGGTTGCCAGAAGAGCCGAGCTTCAGAAGGAATTATTTGAGAGAATCCATGCAGGCGATGTAGTAGAAGGTACCATCAAGAATGTAACCGATTTCGGTGCATTCATTGACCTTGGCGGTGCTGACGGTCTGCTTCATATTTCTGAGATGAGCTGGGGCAGAGTAGAGAGCCCGAAGAAAGCTTTCAAGGCCGGAGAGAAAATTAAAGTCCTGATTAAGGATATCAACGGTGATAAGATCGCCCTTAGCTTAAAGTTCCCGGAGACAAATCCATGGAAGGACGCTTCTTTAAAATATGCAGTAGGCAACGTAGTAAACGGAAGAGTTGCACGTATGACAGATTTCGGCGCATTTGTTGAGCTGGAACCAGGCGTGGATGCACTGCTTCACGTATCCCAGATATCCAAGGAGCATGTGGATAAACCTGCTGACGTTCTGGCTATCGGCCAGGAGATCGAGGCCAGAGTGGTTGATTTCAACGAAGGCGAAAAGAAGATCAGCTTAAGCATTAAAGCACTTCAGTCACAGGATGAGTCTTTATCAGAAGATGGGACAGTATATTCTGACGAAGTTTAAGCATAATAATAGACAGAACTAACCGATAAGGAAGTGGAGAAATCCACTTCCTTTTTAGTTTGAAAAACCTGTAAAAGAAGAGAGGGATAAAATGAAAAACAGGATTAAGTTCTGTCTGGCAGCCATTGTAATGCTGTCTTTTCTCCTGTCCGGGTGCGGGAAGAAGATGGAGACACAGCCAGAGCCGGAGACGGAGCAGACAGCGGCCCAGCCGGTTAACGTTCAGGGAGAAGCAGGAAGCGCTGCAGCAAAAGATTCAGATGGGGTGAGGCTGGAGGACGATTATTATGATTATATGAACCAGGATATTCTGGATCAGGTGGAGATACCGAGGGATTCCGGCGGCTGGAGCTATTTTTATCAGTTAGAAAAGGATTCCTATGAAGTTCTTGATGGAGTGCTTGAGGAGGCAGTAAAGAACCGGAAAGAGGCAGAACCAGGTTCTCTGGAGCAGAAAATTGCGGATCTGTATTTAACGGCCATTGATATGGAAGGGCGTAAAAAAGCAGGTTTTGGACAGCTTCAGCCCTATTTGGACCAGGTAAGAAATGCCTCTGACATCAATGAGTATTTAAAGGCTGCAGGAAGTATTTATGGGGATCTGGGAGTCAGCAGCATTCTCATGACACAGTGGATGGAAGATATGAAGGACTCAAGCCGGTATGCCCTGTATGTGGATGGGGCGGATCTGGGGCCGGGAAAGGAAACACTGGAGGATAAGACACAGGCAAAACTCATGGAGCAGTATGAAGACTATATCGGGCGGACTTTGGAATATACGGGACAGAGCCGTGAGGAAGCAAAAAAAGCCGCCTCTGAAATCCTGGCATTCCAAAAGGATCTGGCTAAAAGTGCCCTTCCCTTGAGCCAGCAGGGTGACCCTGATATCATATACAATCCTTATTCCATGAAGGAAATAAAAGCCCTGCTCCCGGAAGGCGCTGCTGATTCTTATCTTGCGTCAGCCGGGCTGTCAGATGTTGACTCCGTAGTTGTGACCCAGAAGGCTCAGATGGAAAAAATCGGCCGGTATCTGACAGAGGATCATCTCCCTGTTTTAAAAAATTATTCCATATTCAGCCTGGTAAGTGATTTTGCACCTTATCTCACCCCGGAGATAAGAGATAATAATCTGGACTGGCATAATACCCAGAACGGCATTAAGGAGAGAAAGACGGACAAAAAGCTGGCCAGTGAAAGGACCCAGGACATGCTTGGGTTTGAATTCGGCAGGTTTTATGTGGAAAAATGTTTTTCAAAAGATGATAAGACTGCCATTGAAAAGATGGTCCGCCATATCCTTGAGGCTTACAAAAAGCAGATCATGGCCCTTGACTGGATGGGAGAAGAGACTAAGGCGGCAGCCATAAAGAAGCTGGATAACATGACGCTTAAGATCGGATATCCTGACAAATGGCCCGATGACTACGCAGGGGCCGCCATCACGCCGGCTGAAAAAGGGGGGAACCTGATTGATAACGTCCTTTCCCTTATGAAGGCACAAAATACTGTGAACAAGGAAAAAGTCCGCAAACCGGTGGATAAAACGGAATGGGGCATGACGCCCCAGACTGTAAATGCCTATTATAACCCCACCGGAAATGAAATCGTATTCCCGGCCGGCATTTTACAGGCTCCTTTCTATGATCCTGACCAGGATTATGCGTCAAATCTGGGCGGGATCGGATCGGTCATTGCCCATGAGGTCAGCCATGCCTTTGATTCCTCCGGTTCTCTTTATGACGAAAAGGGTAATTACCATGTATGGTGGACCAATGAGGACAGGGCAAGATTTAAACAGCTGGCAGACCGGGTAGTGGCTTACTATGACGAACAGGATGGCTATAAGGGACGTCACGTAAACGGTGCCCAGACCTTAAATGAGAATATCGCGGATTTAGGTTCCATGGCCGCCATCACTTCCATTGTGGGAGATGATGCGGAAAGCTTAAAACTGCTCTTTAAGCAGTATGCAACCATATGGGCGTCGAAATATACGCCGGAGAGCATGATCAGAAGGCTGAACGTTGATGTCCATTCCCCGGCAAAGGTGAGGGTCAATGCAGTTCTCAGCGCTGCCAATGCCTTTTATAAGGCTTATCCGGAAATAAAGGAGGGAGATGCCATGTACGTGGCACCTCAAAAACGTGTGAAGATCTGGTAAAAGCACGGAAAAAATCATGCCATGTCCGGAAGGTTTTCCACATGGCATGATTTTTTTATTATCGACAAAAAGATTTCATAAAAATCTTGACAATATTTAAGGGTTAGTGTATACTAACTATTGCGTGATGGGAATGATTCTCATTAATATTATTGAAAAAATATTTTATTGGCGCATTGAAACGTCCCGCTGTGCGGGCTGGCCCCTGCTTAAGATGCAAGGGCAATATGAAAAAGAAAGAAGATGATGGATGATGCCTCTGACAATGGTGAAGACGGGTGAACCTAATGTGATCCGCAAGGTAGGCGGCAAGGAAGAAACAAGACGCTTTTTAGAGAATCTGGGTTTTGTCTCCGGAGGAGTTGTAACTGTTGTTTCTGAAATAGGCGGAAATATGATTGTAAATGTTAAGGATTCCAGAGTGGCGATTGGGAAAGATATGGCCAATAAGATCCTGGTAGAATAGAGAGGGAGGCAGACAATGACATTAAAGGAAATTCCATGCGGAAAAACAGTTAAGGTAACAAAGCTCACCGGGGAAGGCCCGGTCAAGAGACGTATCATGGATATGGGAATTACAAAAGGCGTGGATGTTTTTGTAAGAAAGGTAGCTCCCCTTGGGGATCCGATTGAAGTGACCGTAAGAGGATATGAATTGTCTCTGCGGAAAGCGGATGCGGAAATGATTCTTGTGGAGTAATTTTTTTTACAGATGAGTTAGGTATGACTAATACCGGATAATTAGGTGCTGACAGGCAGAAAGAGGTAGAGTATGTCAATTAAGATTGCATTAGCAGGTAATCCGAACTGCGGAAAGACAACGCTGTTTAATGCGCTTACGGGATCAAATCAGTTTGTGGGGAACTGGCCGGGCGTAACAGTAGAGAAAAAAGAAGGAAAGCTGAAAGGCCATAAGGATGTGATCATCATGGACCTTCCCGGCATTTATTCACTTTCTCCCTATACCCTGGAAGAAGTGGTGGCCAGAAATTATCTGATCACAGACCGTCCGGATGTGATTTTGAACATTGTGGATGGAACCAATATTGAGCGTAACTTATACTTGTCCACCCAGCTTATGGAACTGGGTATCCCGGTGATCATGGCAGTCAACATGATGGATATTGTTGAGAAAAACGGAGACAAGATACATATCCAAAAGCTGAGCCAGAAACTGGGCTGTGAAGTAGTGGAGATTTCCGCATTAAAGGGAACCGGAATCCAGGAGGCGGCGAAAAAGGCCGTAGCTCTGGCAAATCAGAAGAACAGTACTGTCCCGGTCCATAAATTTGCACTGGAAGTGGAATCTGTTCTGGATTCCATTGAAGATAAGCTGGGAAATGAGATCCCGGAAGATCAGAAGCGCTTCTTTGCCATCAAGCTTCTGGAAAAGGATAATAAGATCCAGACCCAGATGAAGCATGTACCGGATGTTTCAGAAGAGATCAGCCGGATCGAGAAGGAAATGGATGACGATACGGAAAGCATCATCACCAATGAGCGTTACGTATATATTTCATCCATCATCCATGAGTGTTTTACGCGCAACAAGGTGGAAAAACTGACCATTTCTGATAAGATTGACAGGATCGTAACAAACCGTTTCCTGGCACTGCCTATTTTTGCACTGGTTATGTATATTGTATATTATGTTTCTGTAACAACCGTTGGAACCTGGGCAACTGACTGGGCCAATGATGGCTTATTCGGTGAAGGCTTCAGCTTCTTTGGTCTGGAGGTTCCTGGCGTGCCTGTTGTTATTGAAGGCGTTTTAACTGCTGTAGGCTGTGCGGATTGGCTCCAGGGCCTGATTCTTGACGGAATCGTAGCAGGTGTGGGCGCTGTTCTTGGTTTCGTGCCCCAGATGCTGGTGCTTTTCATCTTCCTGGCATTTTTGGAGGCCTGCGGCTACATGGCAAGAGTTGCATTTATCATGGACCGTATTTTCCGCCGGTTTGGTCTTTCCGGCAAATCATTTATCCCGATGTTAATCGGAACCGGCTGCGGTGTACCTGGAATCATGGCTTCCCGTACCATTGAAAATGACCGTGACCGTAAGATGACTATTATGACAACTACATTCATTCCCTGCGGTGCAAAGCTTCCCATCATCGCTTTGATTGCAGGTGCATTGTTTGGCGGAGCATCCTGGGTGGCTCCAAGTGCTTATTTCGTAGGAATCGCAGCGATCATTTGCTCAGGAATCATTTTAAAGAAGACAAAAATGTTTGCAGGAGATCCGGCTCCATTTGTTATGGAACTCCCGGCTTACCATATGCCTACAGTTGGAAATATTTTAAGAAGCATGTGGGAACGCGGCTGGTCCTTTATTAAAAAAGCAGGTACCATCATTCTTCTGGCAACTATCTTTGTTTGGTTTACATCCTTCTTTGGATGGGTTGACGGCCAGTTCAGGATGTTAGACGATTTGGAACTTGACCACAGCATCCTTGCAGCAGTTGGAAGCACGGTCAGCTGGATCTTCGCACCTCTTGGTTGGGGTGACTGGAAATCTGCGGTTGCAGCTATCACCGGACTGGTTGCAAAAGAAAACGTAGTAGGTACGTTTGGTATTCTGTTCGGTTTTGCGGAAGTTGCCGAAGATGGATCTGAAATCTGGGGAACACTTGCAAGCAGCATGACTCCTTTAGCAGCATATTCCTTCCTGATATTCAATCTTCTCTGCGCCCCATGCTTTGCTGCTATGGGAGCCATCAAAAGAGAGATGAACAATATCAAATGGTTCTGGTTTGCCATTGGATATCAGACCCTTCTGGCTTATGTAGTATCCCTTTGCGTTTTCCAGATTGGAAACCTGGTGCTCACAGGAACTTTTGGAATCTTTACTATCGTTGCCTTTGCCCTGATCGCAGGATTCATTTACCTGATGGTAAGGCCGTCAAAGGAAGAAAAAACATCAAACATTCATTTAAACAGCGTGGCAGGAGCGAAATAAGCTCCGGCCACGGCTGGAAGCCTGCACTTACCTGCAGGCTCAAAATTTAAGGAGGTACTTTATGGGAACGCTGGTTGTTTTAGTCGTTGTTGCCGGAGCAGTGGCTTTGGCGGTAAAGAGCATGATTCGTGATAAAAAGAACGGGAAATCCATTCAGTGCGGCGGAGAATGCAAAAATTGCGGAGGACATTGCCATTAAACTGGGCGGCAGAGGGAAACACCCTTCGGGTATCCCTTTATGCCCTAAAAGCGTGGGTAATAATAAGGAAACACTGTTTTAGCCTTAAAAACCTGTAAACGGAGGCGTGCAAGTGGAGAGACAAACGAACATCAATGAAAAAAGAAAAATGCCTGACTCCAGAAGCTATCGCAGGACAAAAATGCAGAAAGAACTGATCATTGAGAAGCTGAAGGCAAGAGGCTGCAGGATCACAAAGCAGCGCTGTACGCTGCTAGATGTCATACTGGAGCATGAGTGTTCCAGCTGCAAGGAGATTTATTATAAGGCATCAGGCGTGGATGAGACCATCGGCGCTGCGACCGTCTACCGGATGGTCAATATCCTGGAAGAAATCGGGGCCATCAGCCGGAAGAACATGTATAAGGTTGTTTATTCGGATACCTGCCCCATGGAAGAGGCATGTACAGTGGTTTTAGACGATGAGACTACTTATCAGCTTTCAGCCAAGAACTGGAATCAGGTGGTCCAGGCAGGGCTTAGCGCCTGCGGTTATCTGGATGGCCAGAAAATATCTTCTATTATAGTAAAGCCCTGTGAATGTGAGAATGCTGATTGCATTTAATATGTGGTTAGTATTAACTAACTGGAGGAATGAGTATAGAAATTTATGAATAGGGGACCAGAATTAGAATTATGTTCAGGCAGCGTGGATTATCATGAAATCATCGAATGCATTGTGAGCGCATTGGATGCCAAAGACCCCTATACTGCGGGGCATTCCCAAAGGGTCAGCGATATGGCGCTGGCCCTTTCGGAGTTTTTAGGGCTTGATAAAAAGGAAATAGAGAAGATACATATAGCCGCTCACCTTCATGACATTGGAAAAATCGGGATTCCTGATTCTATTTTAAATAAGCCGGAAAAGCTTTCTGAGGAAGAATGGGCGGCCATGAAAAAGCATCCCAGGATAGGGGCTGATATTTTAAGCAAGTCCCGTCATTTAAAGGAACTGAAGGATATTGTCCTGCATCACCATGAACGCTTTGACGGAAAAGGGTATCCGGAAGGCTTAAAGGGGGAAGAGATTCCTCTGGGTGCCAGGATCATAGCCATCTGCGATTCCATCGATGCCATGACATCGGACCGGGGGTACCGGAGGGCTTATTCCATGGAACACTGCTATGAAGAAATCGAAAAGAATCTGGGAATGATGTATGATCCGGTGATCGGTGCAATGGCATTAAAGCATTGGGACAAGGTGACCAAAACGGCCGGAAAATGATAAAATTTATCAATAAACAGAATTGTATTTGACTGGTAAAAATATGCTTGATATGATTGCACTACAAAAGGAAAAATCTGGAGGTACAGAGGAGGATACAAGAGATGTGGGATATTTTAAAGCTTAAAAAGGCAGGAATCTTTGCGGGAGGCGTGCTCTTTGGAACAGCGGGAGTCAAGCTTCTTTCCAGTAAGGATGCGAAGAAGGTCTACACCAATTGCACAGCAGCCGCCTTACGGGCAAAGGATTGCGTGATGAAGACGGCTACCCTGGTTCAGGAGAACGCAGAGGATATCCTTGCGGAAGCAAAGCAGATCAATGAAGAGCGGGCAGCAAAGGAAGCTGAGGTTTTGGAGGAACCGGAAACGGTTGAAGACGGCAGCGGTAAGGATCAATAGACGACAAAAGAAAAGGAGAGAGCGGGGCCAAAAGAGAGAAGGGCCCCGTTTTCTGTAGGGAGGATCAGACGTGAGATTTATCATCAAACATGAAATGTCAGGAAGGCTCCGGGTCCGTCTTTCCCAGCCGCGGATGACCTGCCGGGAAGCCGACACGTTGTTGTATTACCTTCACAGTTTGAAAAATGTGACCGGGGTTAAGGTCTATGAGCGCACCGGCGATGCGGTGATCACTTACGTTGGCATCAGGGAGGAAATCCTGGAAGCCCTGAAACGTTTTAGGTATGATTCTGTTGAAGTGCCTGCCGGGGTGATCGAGCATTCCGGGCGTGAACTGAATGCCATGTACCAGGAGAAGCTTGTGGGCAGGGTGATGATACGGGCAGTGAGGAAGCTTTTCCTTCCCGGTCCCATAAGGACTTTCCATATCGGGCTTCAGTCTGTGAAATATCTTGTCAGGGGGATCAAGTCTCTTCTTAGAGGAAAGCTTGAGGTAGCGGTCCTGGATGCTGTGGCCATTGGCGTATCCGTGCTGCGCGGGGAACTGGAGACAGCAGGTTCCGTCATGTTTTTACTTGGGATCGGAGAGCTTTTAGAGGAGTGGACCCATAAAAAATCCGTTGGGGACCTGGCCAGAAGCATGTCCTTAAATGTCAGCAGGGTCTGGCTCTTAAGCGGCGGACAGGAAGTGCTGGTGGAAGCGTCCTCCATTGTACCCGGAGACGAGGTAGTGGTGCACATGGGAAATGTCATTCCCTTTGACGGAGCCGTGATCTCCGGAGAAGGTATGGTCAATCAGGCTTCCCTGACAGGGGAAGCCCTTCCCGTGAAAAAGGAGGCGGACGGATATGTGTATGCCGGAACCGTGGTGGAGGAAGGAGAATTGACCATCAAGGTCCGGGAAGTTTCCGGCTCCACCCGGTTTGAAAAGATCGTTACCATGATCGAAGAATCGGAAAAGCTGAAATCTTCCATGGAAAGCAAGGCCGGTCATCTGGCTGATAAGCTGGTGCCCTATACTCTTATGGGCACGGGCCTTACCTGGCTGCTTACGGGCAATGTGACAAGGGCACTTTCCGTGCTGATGGTGGACTTTTCCTGTGCGTTAAAGCTAGCCATGCCCATTTCCGTGCTTTCGGCCATCCGGGAGGCAGGCATGTACCACATAACCGTTAAGGGAGGTAAATATCTGGAGGCAGTGGCAGAGGCAGTGACCATTGTCTTTGACAAGACCGGAACTCTCACAAAGGCAAGGCCAACAGTGAAGGACGTGGTGACCTTTGGAGAAGAGAGGCAGGAAGAAATGCTTCGGATCGCCGCCTGCCTGGAGGAGCATTTCCCTCACTCCATGGCAAAGGCAGTGGTGACGGCTGCCAGAAACCAGGGTCTGGAGCATGAGGAAATGCATTCCAAGGTGGAATATATCGTGGCTCACGGCATTGCTTCGTCCATAAACGGCAGAAAGGTGGTCATTGGCAGTTATCATTTTATCTTTGAGGATGAAGGCTGCAGGGTGGATGAGGCTGACCGGGAGAAATTTGAAAGCCTGCCCGGGGATTGTTCCCACCTTTATCTTGCCATTGACCAAAAGCTTTCGGCAGTGATCTGCATTGAAGATCCCCTTCGGGAGGAGGCTGCGGCAGTTGTAAATTCCTTAAAAAAGGCAGGGATATGCAAAACGGTCATGATGACAGGAGACAGTGAGCGGACCGCAGCGGCTGTTGCAGCCAGAGTGGGGGTAGATGAATATTATTCAGAGGTACTCCCTGAGGAAAAGGCCCGTTTTATAGAACGGGAAAAGGCATCAGGAAATGTGGTCATCATGGTGGGAGACGGGATCAACGATTCGCCTGCCCTTTCCGCAGCGGATGTGGGGATCGCCATCAGCGACGGCGCTGAGATCGCCAGGGAAATTGCGGATATCACCATTGCGGCGGACAATCTTTATGAAATCGTTACGCTGAAGCTGCTAAGCGACAGCCTGATGAAGCGGATCCATAAAAATTACAGAAGCATTGTTGGCTTTAATACGGGTCTTATCCTTCTGGGAGTGGGAGGGGTCATGTCTCCCACTGTATCGGCTCTGCTTCATAATACGTCCACCCTGGGGATCAGCTTAAGCAGCATGCAGAATCTGCTGTCCTAGGAAGCCGGGATTGACAATCCCGTCTCCCTGATGTATACTTGCATTGAAAATTAAAAGGGGTGCTGGAGAAAGTCCGGCTGAGATTAGACAGTATTGTCTTAAACCCTGTAACCTGATCTGGATAATGCCAGCGTAGGAAGCTTTCAGGCTAAGCCTGTTCACCCGCCCGGATATCCGGGCGGTTTTTTTGTTTTCTAATAGATAAAAGGAGAGATGAGACATGAATGCAAGCGTAGCGATCCAGACATTGCCGGAGGTAAAAAATGATGAGGAACTGATCCGTATCGTTGACCAGGTAATTGATTATATCAAAAGCACCGGACTAAATTATTATGTAGGGCCTTTTGAAACCGCCATTGAAGGGGATTATGACCAGCTGATGGATATTGTTAAGGAATGCCAGCACATTGCCATTAAGGCAGGCGCCCCTTCTGTTGCCGCTTATATTAAAGTCACCTACCGGCCGGAAGGGGAGGTACTTACCATTGATAAAAAAGTCACAAAGCATCACAAGTAAGCTTTGGTCCTGCTCGGCGGTTGCCTGGCTTTTAATCTTGTGGCAGGGAATCAGTACTTTTGGCCTTGTGGACCGGTTTATGCTTCCATCGCCCATCAGCGTTGGAAGGGCATTTGTAACGGAATTCCCTGTATTGGCCGTCAATGCAGGAATCACCCTTACCGAGGCATTTACCGGGCTGTTTCTGGGGGTGGCGACCGGTTTTGTGATCGCTGTGATCATGGATCATTTTGCAGGTCTTTACCGGGCCTTTTATCCCCTTATCGTCCTGACCCAGACCGTTCCAACGGTAGCCATTGCCCCTCTTTTAGTATTGTGGTTTGGCTATGGAATGGCTCCCAAGGTGATTCTCATTGTATTGACCACCTTCTTTCCCATAACCGTGGGCATGCTTACAGGCTTTCAGTCAGTAAATCCGGATGCAGTGAACCTTTTAAAGTCTATGGGAGCCGGAAAAATAAAAATATTCCGCTATATCAAGCTTCCCGGAGCCATGGGGCAGTTTTTTGCAAGCCTTCGGATTTCGGTTTCCTATGCAGTGGTTGGAGCTGTCATTTCCGAATGGCTGGGAGGCTTTGGCGGGCTGGGCGTTTACATGACCCGGGTGAAAAAATCCTTTGCCTTTGATAAGATGTTTGCGGTCATTTTTGTCATATCGGCCATCAGTCTTCTTCTTATGAAAGGTGTGGACATGCTGTCTAAGAAATGCATGCCATGGGATAATCAGTGATAGGATAGAATTGGAGGAAAAAATGAAAAAAACAGGTTTGGCAATTCTTACGGCTGCAGTGGCTGCCGCATTTTTAACTGCCTGCGGAGGAAGTGGGAAACAGGCGGCAAGTACGGATCCATCGGATTTGAAAAAGGTAACATTTGTTCTGGACTGGACGCCTAATACCAATCATACCGGACTTTACGTTGCAGAGGAAAAGGGGTATTTCAAAGACGAAGGGCTTCAGGTGGAAATCGTTCAGCCCCCCGAGGATGGGGCGGCGGTTTTAGTAGCTTCCGGGAAAGCCCAGTTTGGTATGTCCTTTCAGGACTCCATGGCTCCGGCCCTGGCAGGGGAAAACGCCCTTCCCATCACGGCAGTGGCAGCGGTCATCCAGCATAACACCTCCGGAATCATATCCAGGAAAGGTGAGGGGATGGCATCTCCAAAGGGAATGGAAGGAAAGAAATATGCCACCTGGGATATTCCCGTGGAAAAGGCCATGGTCAAAGATGTAGTAGAAGCAGATGGAGGCGACTTTTCCAAAGTTCAGCTGGTCCCCAGTACGGTAACGGATGAAGTCTCCGCATTAAAGTCAAAATCAGTAGATGCCATCTGGATCTTTTATGCATGGGCAGGTATTAAGATGGAAGCAGAAGGCCTTGATACGGATTACTTTGCATTTGCAGATTTGAATCCTGTGTTTGATTATTATACTCCGGTCATTATTGCGGGAAATGAATTCTTAAAGCAGGATCCTGAGACAGCCAAAGCCTTTTTAAGGGCTGTGGGCAGGGGGTATGAGGATGCCGTAAAAGACCCGGAAGGAGCGGCCCGCATATTACTTAAGGCAGCACCGGAGCTTGATGAGAAGCTGGTGATGGAAAGCCAGAAATATCTGGCAGATCAGTATAAGGCTGAAGTAGATGCATGGGGATATATAGATCCTGTGCGGTGGAACCGGTTTTATGGCTGGCTGAATGAGAACGGCCTTTCCAGTTCTGAGATTCCGGAAAACGCCGGATTTTCAAATGATTATCTGCCTCAGCAAAATTATATAAAGTAAGATATGGGAAAGCTCATTGCCTGCAGAAATATAGGAGGAAACCATGACACACTTAAAGGTGGAAGGCATTACAAAATCCTTTGATGGAAAGACGGTCTTAAAAGGAGTGTCCTTAGAGCTTAAGGAAGGGGAACTGGTATCTCTTCTTGGAGTCAGCGGAGGTGGAAAGACCACATTGTTTCATATCATTGCAGGCCTTTCTCTGCCGGATGAGGGACATGTGTATCTGAATGGAGAAGAAATCACAGGAAAACCTGGGTTTGTCAGCTATATGCTGCAAAAGGACCTTTTGCTGCCTTACCGCACCATTGTGGACAACGTGGCCCTTCCCCTTCTTATTAAGGGCATGAAGAAAGCAGAGGCCAGGAAAAAAGCGGGAGAATATTTTAAGCTGTTTGGCCTGGAGGGAACGGAAAAACAGTATCCTTCCCAGCTATCCGGCGGCATGAGACAGAGGGCGGCCCTTTTAAGGACCTACCTTTTCTCTAATCGAATCGCCCTTCTTGATGAGCCCTTTTCCGCTCTTGACATGATGACAAAACGGGGGGTACATGAGTGGTATTTAAAGGTGATGGATGACATTCATCTTTCCACCCTTTTTATTACCCATGATATTGACGAAGCCATTCTTTTATCAGACCGTATCTGCATTCTGACCGGATCTCCCGGCCGGATTACAAAGGAAATCGTCATAAAGGAACCAAAACCCAGGGAAAAGGATTTCAACATTTCAAAAGAATTTCTGGAATATAAAAGAGAGATTTTAAAGCATCTGGAAGGAATATGATAGTAAGCGGGCTTTTGAAAAGCCCGCTGTTTTTGTCTGGATTATGTGAAGAAAATATCAAAAACCTTATTGTAAGTATCAGGTTTATTTTGTATAATAAAGAGAGAAACCACCATGATTTACTGCGGAGATTGATGGATATGATAAAATTGACAAATTTCAATGTTAAAAAAATGACGATTGGTGAAATGGCTAAAATCAATCACATATCAGAGCAGACCTTAAGACTTTAC
Source organism: Hungatella sp. (assembly GCA_031270005.1). Taxonomy (GTDB): domain Bacteria; phylum Bacillota; class Clostridia; order Lachnospirales; family Lachnospiraceae; genus Lacrimispora. The sequence goes on from JAISYJ010000088.1 coordinate 64,908, forward strand.
GACAGGGAAGGGCTGTTTTCTCCCCTATACCGGGATGAGAAAACCGGATACCGCTACTATGACATTCGCCAAAGCGCCCAGCTTGATATGATCCGGTACATGAAAGCCCTGGGAATGCCCTTAAAGGAGATCCGGATTCACATGAAAAAATGGGATATGGGGCGGGTAAAGCAGCTTCTAAGGGAAAACAGGGATGCCATTGACCAGAAGATTGTAGAACTTAATCTGCAAAAACGTGCCATTGAACGGACCCTTGACAGCTATGAGCGCTATGAGGCGGCTCCTCCCGATGGGGCCATTGTTCTGGAGTACATTCCAAAACGCAGGATGTATGTAAAAGAGACGAAAACAAACTTTTACGACTATGAAATCGATGAATATGAACGCCTTCTGCGCAGCTTAAAGGAGGATATGGGGGCCAGGAAGATATCCCCATTTTACTTTGCCAATGCCGGAACGATTTTAACACGGGAAAATTTCATGAAACGAAACCTGTATTCCACCCAAGTATTTGTGTTTGTAGACCAGGAATACGTTGAGAAAGAGCTGATTACCATCATACCGGCCAATTCCTATCTTTGCATCTATTGTGACCGCTTTTCCAAAGAAAAAGAATACATAGACCGCCTGCTGGCAACCATAGAAGAGAATCATTACACGGTGATCGGAGATTACATCTGCGAAGTCATCGTTGAGATGCCTCTGGATTATAAGGAAAGGGGGATGTTCCTGCGCCTTCAGGTGCCGGTCCGCATGTCCTGATATTTGGTGATTTTGCTCCATTGACCTGATACCATCTATAACCTTTATAATGAATGCATCAGGAGCTTTGCTCCAAAACAAGTTCTTATATGGAAAGGATGACGATATGATGAATAACGAAAAAATCCGTGTGGTACAGTATGGCTGCGGAAAGATGGCAAAGTATATTTTAAGATATTTGTATGAAAAGGGTGCGGAAATTGTAGGTGCCATTGACGTGAACCCTGATGTGGTAGGCATGGATGTGGGCGAATTTGCCGGCCTTGGATTTAAAATCGGTGTTCCCATCCGCAGTGACGCAGATGCGGTATTAGATGAATGCGATGCAGACATCGCCATTGTGACCCTGTTCAGCTTCATGGATGACGTGTATTCTCATTTCGAGAAATGTGTTTCCAGAGGAATCAATGTGGTGACGACCTGTGAGGAAGCTATTTATCCATGGACAACTGCTTCCGCAATTACCAACCGTCTGGACCTTCTGGCAAAGGAAAACGGCTGTACCATTGTTGGTGCAGGAATGCAGGATATTTACTGGATCAACATGATCGGCTGTGTGGCAGGCGGCGTCCATCGGATCGACCGCATGGAAGGGGCAGTCAGCTATAATGTGGAAGATTACGGCCTGGCCCTTGCAGAGGCTCACGGCGCAGGCATGACCCCTGAGGAATTCGAGGAAAAGATCGCCCACCCAACTACTTTAGAGCCTTCTTATGTATGGAACTCCAATGAAGCGCTGTGCAATAAAATGGGCTGGACCATCAAATCCCAGACACAGAAATGCGTTCCTTATTTCTATGATAAAGACTTATATTCCGAAACTCTGGGAGCTACGATCCCAAAGGGCAACTGCATCGGCATGAGCGCAGTTGTAACCACGGAAACCTTCCAGGGACCAGTCATTGAGACCCAGTGCATCGGCAAGGTTTACGGCCCTGATGACGGAGACATGTGCGACTGGAAGATCATCGGAGAGCCGGACACCACCTTCTTCGTTCAGAAGCCGGCTACAGTAGAGCATACCTGCGCAACCGTTGTAAACCGCATTCCAACCATACTGAATGCTCCGGCAGGGTTTGTAACAGTAGAAAAGCTTGACGATGTTCAATACATGTCTTATCCAATGCATTTATACCTGGAAAGTTAAGATTTCAGAAGAATAGGTGAGAACCAAGAATCCGCAGAGAGAACGAACCGCCTCCCGTCAAGTAGACAATTAAAAAAATATCCAAAGTGGATATGGTATAATATTTCTTTAAGTCACAAAGGTATGCCATGTGTGTGAAAAACCAATCAGAGGTCTTTTCATAGTTTTCATAAATCTTGCGCATTAAAGAGAGAAAATGATAGAAATTAATGATTATAAACCTGTGAGTTGGTAGAGAAACTGAAAAAGATAGAAGTCGCAGAAGCACATATGGAGGAACTATATAAAAGTTAGAAGGTTAGTGTGAATAGAGTCCCGCAGTTATGCTTGTGATGACTGATTAGCCTATCCTGGTGTCGTCATACCGCCCTTTGATATTTGTATGGAAGTATTTACTGTGGGAGCTGGCACTTTTAAAACCATTGTAAATACTCGCGGGTACATTATAGTAAGCGTACAGTTCGCCTGAGCTAAAGCGGATATGTAGTGTTAAGTCCTTGTATCCAAAGCTTAAAATATCCATAGAATTAATAGGTACCATTTGCATATTGGTTTTCTCCTTTTATCAGTATTCTATGTTAATATTATAATCGGTAAATAACGGAAATAGAATACCGCAAAATGAGGGAAGATAGAGATACCGCTGAGTAAAATGCCAATCCCAATGTAGCCTGCAAAGTAAAAGATGTCCATGAGATATTTGATTCTTTGCTTTATATGATGCATACAGGAATCACCACAAGAAAAGCATGCCAGTTTTCAGAAGTGTCAAAAGAACTTTCCATTTAATATAACTCTTTATATCGTTGGATAAGTTAATAGTAGGAATACGAATAAAGTACGTTTCCAGGACATGGGACCGTGCTTTATTCGTATCAGTATGAAATCAAAAAACGAAAGCAAGAAAATCTGGAACTTCGTAAAGAACTCGAACTATTAAAAAATCCAGGCTTTCTTGAAGAAAAAGAATACATAAGATTTCATTATATCAAAAAATATTAAGATTCTTTAAACATCAAGAAGACTTGCAAAATCTTTCCAGACTTATGCGGTTTATGGGTCTTTGCCAAAAAAGCTCACGTTATCGTTACAAAAAATATAATCAAACCAACATAACAGAACATCCAAATTTATTAAATCAAGTATTCAGGTCCAGTACTAAAAATCAGATATGGATAGGGGATATTACCTATGTGCCCACTAAAAAGAGAACTTATTCAAGATACTCGTTATGAGACTCCTAAATATGCTCAAAATGATATTTTTAAATACATTGAATTATATTATAATACTAAGCGAATTTATTCTGCTCTCGGATATATAACTTCAGCACACGGTTCCTGCCACTTAAAGCTATGGGAGTACAAGATGGATCATCTCAATATTCAAACGGAAGATTGAGTAAGGCCGAAGAATGACGAATGATAAGAGATTTGTAATAAATAAATGTAGATATATAAGTAATTGTGCATAAAAAGAGGAAAACAGCCCTAAAACCGACAGAATGCAACAGTAAACTCTAATGAACAACGGAAAAAGCATGATAGAAATGATATGGATCAGCAAACAAGGATTTTCTTTCTTTCCTCATAAAGCTTTGACAATACCGGAAGTGATGCTATAATCAGGAGGCATATATTGAGACAAGGATAACAAAGGAGAAGAAAAATGAAAGTTCTTGAAAAGCATCCCATGGTCATGATCGTAATCGGTGTCATAGGAATTTCCCTTTCTGCAATTTTTGTCAAATATTCTGATGCGCCTTCCGTAGTGACTGCGGCGTACCGGCTCTTGTGGACGGTGGGGCTTATGACTCCGGTGGTATTTGGAAAAGCCCGGATCCGGGAGGAGCTGAAACAGACGGATGGAAAGACGATTGCATTATGTGCAGTAAGCGGAATATTTCTGGCTCTTCATTTTACGGCATGGTTTGAATCTTTAAAACAGACTTCTGTGGCAAGCTCAACGGCAATCGTCTGCACGGAGGTCATATGGGTGGCTTTGGGATTTGTAGTGTTCTTAAAAGGGAGGATTGGAAAAGCTGCTCTTATGAGCATTGCCATTACCGTATTGGGCAGCCTGCTTATTGCCTTATCCGATTATTCGGCAGGAGGAGACCATCTGTCCGGAGACGGGCTTGCCCTGGCAGCGGCAATATTTTCAGCTGTCTATACTCTGATCGGCCGGGAAGTGAGAAAAGGAATGTCGACAACATCCTACACTTATATCGTGTATTTTTTCTGTGCATTGGTGCTTTGCATATTTACAGCAGCCGCCGGAATTCCTTTCCATGGATATGGGATTAGTTCTGTGGTAGTGGGGCTTTTACTGGCTGTATTCTCCACTCTTCTTGGACACAGTATTTTCAGCTGGTGCTTAAAATTCCTGTCTCCCTCTTTTGTATCGGCGTCCAAGCTCTGTGAGCCTGTGGTTGCGGCCATATTTGCCGTTTTCCTTTTTGCCGAGCTTCCGGCTCTTTTACAGGTTGCAGGAGGCCTGATCACCATAGGCGGCGTGTTTCTGTATTCCAAAGTGGAGAAAAATGGGGAATGATTTTTCTTGAGATTCCCTTGAAATCGTGTTACCCTAGAAAACGTGGAATTACTTCCATAATATTTAGAAAAGGATTTAAATAATGATCAGGAAAAGAAATCATGCGGGTACGATGGGAAAGAGCGTTCTCCTGGCAGTTCTATTTATGCTGGCAGGGACGACAGTTGCACTGGCAGATGACGCTTCAAAATTTGTTTCTGGGACCAGGATCAACGGCGTCCTTGTGGGAGGAATGACAGTTGAAGAAGCGAAGATACAGATAGAAGGCTTTTATGGCAGGGAATATCAGCTCTCCATTAAGGACAAGGCTGGCGTAACTGAGGTGATAAGCGGCCCTGAAATCAACTATCAGGTGGTCCTTACGGAAGGGCTTCAGACCATCCTGGAGGAACAGAATGCCACGGGACGGGTGGCAGGGCCTGCCGTCGACAATACCCATAACCAAAAGGGAGTGGTCAGCTATGATGAAGGAAGGTTAAAAGAAAAACTGAATTCCCTCCCCTGCATAAACGGAAAGGATATTACAGTTACGAGGAATGCCCGGATTTCCGACTGGCAGCAGGGAAGTCCCTTTGCCATCCTTCCGGAAGTACAGGGAAACAGCGTGAACTTAGAAAAGCTGGAAGCAGCGGTCAAGGCAGCGTTAAATGAAGAACTTCCTCAAATAAACATGGAGGAATCAGGCTGTTATGACACCGTAACCGTCACCTCAGAGGATGCCGGATTGATTGCCCAGCGGGATGCCCTCAACCGTGTAAGGGAAATGGAAATCACCTATGCCTTTGGGGACCAGTCAGAGGTCTTAAAAGGAGAGGAAATCTGTTCCTGGATATCGGGAATGACAGGAGAGGTAATAAACCTAAGAGGAGATAAGACTTCGGCTTACATAAAGGCTCTGGCCGATAAGTATGATACAGCAGGAACGGAACGGGCATTTCATGTCACAGATGGAAAAGCCCGCCTTCTTCCTGGTTCCTATGGCAGGAAGATTGATCAGGCAGGGGAAACCGCTGCCCTGACTGCTCTCATTCAGTCCGGGAAAAGCCAGAAAAGGGAACCCAAGTATATTCAGACAGTAGCTGAACGGAGCAATGCCTGGGGCGGGACCTATGTGGAGATAGATATGGCGGCCCAGCATGTTTACATGTTTAAAAAAGGTAGTCTGGTATGGGATTCTCCGTGCGTGACAGGAAATGTTTCCAAAAAGTACACAACTCCGGAGGGCATTTTCAACCTTTACTATAAAGAGACAGACCGGGTCCTGCGGGGAGAGAAAAAAGCAGATGGCACCTACGAATATGAAAGCCATGTGAATTACTGGATGCCGTTTAACGGAGGGATCGGCCTTCATGACGCAAACTGGAGAGCCAGGTTCGGCGGAGATATCTATCAGACAAAGGGAAGCCATGGTTGTATCAATCTTCCGCCGGATAAAGCAAAGGCTTTATATGGTCTTGTTTATTCCGGGATCCCCGTAATCTGTCACAATTAAGTTAAGTTCATGGAATAAAGGCTATGGCACCTTTTCGTTGGGGATAATAAAAAAGAAGAAGGCAGCTGCAAAATAAGTAAGTAATCACTTATTTTTGCAGCTGCTTTTTTTGTAAGAGCTATTACAGTTCTGGCAGAGTTTATCAGGAAATTCAGGGTATCAGCATGAAACGTTCAATAAACTATGGAATTTGTCATATTCCCGCTCTGCTTACCATGTTCCTGAATTAAAATACTATTTCAATATCTTCTTCAGGTTCAGAATAGTAGTCAAAATCTGTTAATTTCATAAATTTGCACATTATATTTAATGGAAAACTATGTATAGAGGAATTATAATCTGCAACCATGTCATTGTATAATATCTTTGCTTCCGAGATAGAATTTTCGTTATTACTGATTTCATCAAGTAATTGCTGGATACCGGTATTGGCTTTTAAATTCGGATAATTTTCAATTAAGCCCTGGAAATCTTTTGAACCCCTGATTATTCCAAAATGATTTGATGCATTTAATTCAAATGTTCCGGAACGGTTTTTGGCAACATTCTGATAAGTGTCACTTTCATATTGCATATATCTGTTCATGACATCATTTGCCTGCTTAATAAGTTTTTTACCCTTTTTATTTGCAATTTCAACACGGTTCAAAGATACCTTAACAAGCCTGTATTTACCCTCACCTTTTAAGTGTCTGGTCTTTTGTAGCAGCTATATCGTTGCCCTTAACCTCCCTGCTGTTTTATCACTTTTACAGTCATTGGCTTTTAATAAAAAAGCCGTTTGTAAAGAATGAAAAAAATTACTATAAGAGTAATAAATATTAAAATATGGGATGGTATCCGTATGAAAGTGAAACTATTTACACATCAAATAAAATGAAGTATCATAAGGCCATCAGATGAAGATAAGCAACGGAAAAGGAGAAAAACAATGAGAACATTTAATGTATGCATCGTTGGAGGAGGAAGTACTTTTACACTTGGATTCTTAAAGTCATTTGTCAGACTCAAAGAGGAATTTCCCTTAAAGAAGCTGGTGCTGTTTGACATTGACAACGACCGCCAGGAACCCATTGGAAAGTATGGTGAGATTCTATTTAAGGAAAGATTCCCGGAGCTGGAATTCTCTTACACTACCGATATCAGGGAAGCTTATGAGGGAATGGATTTCATATTTATGCAGATGCGTTCAGGAGGACTTCCCATGCGTGCAAAGGATGAGCACATTCCGTTAAGCATGGGAATCATCGGACAGGAAACCTGCGGGGCAGGAGGAATGGCCTATGGCTTAAGATCCTGTGTGGATATGATAAAGGCCGTACACGATATCCGTACCTTTGCGCCTGATGCATGGATATTAAACTATTCCAATCCCGCTGCAATCGTTGCGGAAGCGCTTCGCAGAGAATTTCCGGATGACAGGAGAATCTTAAATATCTGCGACCAGCCGGAGAATGTGGTACGCTCCTGCAGCAGGCTTTTAAAATGCAGATGGGAGGATTTAGACCCGGTTTACTTTGGACTGAACCATTATGGCTGGTTCACCCATATGTATGACGTCCATACAGGAGAAGACCTGCTTCCAAAGATCAGGGAAATGGTTGCCCAGAACGGCTTCCTTCCCCAGGATGCGGAACAGAGAGACAAGTCCTGGCTGGATACCTATGGAATGGTACAGACAATCATGGAAGATTTCCCGGATTTTCTGCCTAACACCTATGACCAGTATTACTTATATCCCGAATACAAGGCCAGCCATCTGGATGCTGGTTTTACCCGTGCGGATGAGGTTATGGCGGGGAGAGAAAAGCGGGTCTTTCACGAGTGTGCCCAGGTGATCAAAGAAGGAAAGCTGGGAGACAAGTTTGATGAGATCTCCGATGCCCATGCTGAAATGATGATTAAGGTTGCGGAATCCATTGCCTTTAATAAAAATGACAGGCATATCTTAATTGTTGAAAATAACGGTGCAATAGCCAATATGCAGGACGATGCCATGGTAGAGGTTGTATGCGAACTTGGAGCAAATGGTCCCCGCCCCATGAGGGTAGGAAACATTCCCCAGTTCTATCTGGGACTTCTGGTTAATCAGGTATCCTGTGAAAAGCTGATTGTAGATGCTTATTTTGAGAATTCCTATCAGAAAGCTCTGGAAGCATTTACCTTAAACAGGCTGATAGGCGACGCAAAGAAAGCTAGAAAGGTACTGGATGCCTTGATTGAGGCTAATAAAGGTATGTGGCCGGAGTTAAAATAGGGGAAAGCAAAAACTTGGTGGGAGTGAAATGAAATGTGCTCCTATGGAGAAACATAAGAAAACAGGATGTAACGTTGCAGAGCAGGGATGCCTGTGACGGGAGAGGATATTATCATGAAAAAAAACAGGGCAATGGATTTTTTCTCGGCTCTCGGACGTAGTTTGCTGATGCCGATTGCCGCTTTGGCCGCATGCGGTATCGTTTTGGGGTTGACCTCCGCGCTTATGAAAGCGCAGGTACAGGCGGCTGTTCCATTTTTACAACAGGGGCTTATCTATTTCATTATATCTACTTTAAATAAAATATCAGGTGTTGTATTTACATTGATTCCGGTTCTGTTCTCCATTTCCATTTCTTTTGGCATGGCAAGAGAGGAAAAGGAAATAGCAGCATTTGCTGGCTTTATCGGGTATTATACGTTTCTGGTGGCATCGGCATGTATGATCAATTCCGGCTTTATGAATTTCGGTGCTTTGAAGATATCCACGATTCTGGGTGTAGAGACCCTGGATATGGGGGCAGTCGCAGGTATTGTTGCAGGTATCATAACCGCCTCACTCCATAACCGGTATCATAAAATTACATTTCCGGTGGCAATCTCCTTTTACGGAGGAAAACGTTTTGTTGCCATTGTCGTTATCATGGCTATGGCTGTTGTCGGTCTTGCCGCACCGATCCTTTGGTCACCCGTATCCATGGTCATTGACGGGCTGGGAGGCCTGATATCTGCCACAGGACTGGTGGGAGTATTTGGCTATGGATTCCTGGAGCGGCTGCTGATTCCTACCGGACTGCACCATGTTTTAAACGGCATTTTCCGTACCACCTCCATTGGAGGAACCTATGAAGGAGTGGAAGGATGCCTGAATATCTTCCTTCAATTTGTCGATAAGGTAGACATCTCAGAGCTGAAGCCGTTTACTGTATTTTTAGGACAGGGTAAAATGCCGATGATGATGTTTGGTCTTCCGGCAGCAGCTCTGGCTATATACAGGACCTCTCCTCCGGAGAAAAAGAACAAGGTAAAGGCTCTCATGATTGCAGGCGTTGCAGCTAGCATTGTGTCCGGCATTACGGAACCATTGGAATTCTCATTTATGTTTATAGCTCCGCCGCTGTTTTTGTTCCACGCGGTAATGGGCGGTCTGTCCTTTTTGCTGATGGCTGCATTTAAGGTCATTATCGGCAATACAGGCGGCGGCTTAATCGATTTCCTGATCTGGGGCGTATTCCAGCCGGGGTCCCGCTGGTACTGGGTAATCATTACAGGGCCGTTCTTCTCTGTCATTTACTATTATGTATTTAAAAGCTATCTGACAAGAAAACAGCTTTCCATCGATGTATCTGACGAAGAGCAGGAGGCTGACAGCAGGGGGAGTACCATGGAGGAGAAACAGAAAGTCCTTGCATCGAAGATCATAGAAGGACTTGGAGGATTTCATAATATCACGGCAGTGAATAACTGCCTGACCAGACTCCGGGTGGATATAAAGGATATGGCAATGGTGAGTGACGAACTTTTAAAGAAAACAGGTTCCATGGGAATTGTCCGAACCAGTGATACACATATCCAGGTGATTTATGGGCCGAAAGTTGAAGGAATTGCATCAAATGTGAGGGAAGTATTAAAATATTAAAGAAACAAAGCGAAAGCTGCCCGGCCATGGGAAACATGGAACCGGGCAGCTTTTTTACTTTCATTAGGGCATTGAACCAAAGGTGTAACCGTCTGTCTGGGAATTCTGTTTGATCCTGGCGGCCAGTTCAATGAGAATCTGGACAATGGTGAAGATTCCCAGTCTGGGATTGATATCTACATGGCGGTATTCCTCATTCCGGTCATTGGTGCAGAGTGCAATGGTGCTGTAGGGAATCAGAGGGCTGTCCTTCTCACAGGTGAGCAGAATCGTGATGGTGCCGCGGGCCTTGGCTTTCCGGAATGCAGACAGATACCGCCTGGCATCTCCATGGGCCGTGATGATGAAAAGAACGGCATCGCTGCTGATTTCATGCACAAGACCATTTAACAGGCGCTGCCACTCAACCAGAATACAGGGATAGTCCAGTGTATTTAAGACGGTCTGGAGATATTTGGCGGCCAGGGAGCTTAAATTGGAGCCATAAATATAGATGGGACGGTCGCTGGTTAAAAGCCCGGCGATCTCTTCCAGCTTCTCTTCATCAATTTGCTCCAGATTATCCTTAAACAGGGCGAGGGAATGATGGACCAGATCATCGGTAGGGAAGTTCTGGGGATGAAGCTGTTTTAATTCCTTGCGCACCTGGTATTTGAATTCGTTATAGCCCTTTAGTCCCAGCTTCTGGCAGAAACGGACGATGGTAGCATTGGAGGTGTACAGGCTGGCACTTAAGTCATTTAAACTGGTATATACGGATGAGGGAAGATTTGTTTCAAAATACCGGAGGATTTCTTCCTCTGTATCAGTAAGGTGAAGCTGATGTGCTTTTTCAAATAAAGGAATCATGGTTTTCCCCCTGTTTTGTCTGATCCTGGCCGGACAGCTTGTACTGAAGGTAACAGCGTATAATCACGTCGATCATATAAAACACCGGAAGCCTGGAGGTGAACTCCGCTCCCCGGTTCTCACGCTGGTTGGTGAAGAAGCGGAAGTTGACAGTGGCTAAGCTGGCAACTTCATTGTTGGTATATGGGGTGATGGATAGAATCGGAACGTTGTTCATCCTGGCGATTTTTCCAAGACGGACGGTCGGACCGAAATCGCCGGTAGTGCTGATTAAGATCAGCAGGGATTCCGTGCGGATATTTTTTAAAATGTGTTCCCCCATTTTGCTGGATTCAATTTTGTATACATTCTGGCGTCCGATGGAAAAAAGAAGCTTCTCAAAATAGTCGCTAAGAATAGAAGTGATTCCTCCCGGGGCCCATAAGTAGATGGGACAGTTACTGTCAAAATACCGGAACGTAAGGCTGAGCTGATCCTCGGATATGAGATTGGAGGTCCCTTCCACGTTGGAACACAGGCTGTCAATCATGATCCGGGTACCAAAATCCTGGACTTTTGAAGCCGCTTTACCTGGATTTTCTTTTCTTCCCTCGGCACGGAGGGCATATTTTAATTCTGCAAACCCGGAATACCCAAGCTTTTTGCAGAAACGCAGAATCGTGGCAGAAGAATAGGAGGTCCTGGCGGCCAGTGTCTGTATGCTCATATCCAAAACCTCATCAATGTGTTCATAAACAAATTTCAGGACATTCAGTTCATTGTTGCTCAGGCTTTTAATAACGGCATCATCCAGATGAAGTGTGACCATGGGAAACCTCCTTGTAAATCTCTCAGTCCATTTTATCACGAATACTTAATAAGTCAATGCAGGCGGCGGGAAATAGACGGACTCCTTCGTGAAAAAGGGGTTATTATCAGGTTATAGTTTGCTTCAACAGATTGACAGGATGGCCTCTTTGTGCTACATTCAGGACATAAAAAGGGTGAAAGGAGATGATGATTGTGGCTGAGATCATGCCTCATATCAAGCTGTCGGAAGAACAGGCTGTTCCCTATGTGCTTTTGCCGGGAGATCCAAAACGCCTGGACCGGATTGCAGCCTGTCTGACGGATACGGAGGAACTGGCCTATAACAGGGAATTCCGAAGTCTTAAGGGGAAATACAGGGGAGTGCCCGTTATGGCGGTGTCTACAGGAATCGGTGGTGCGTCTGCAGCGATTGCAGTGGAGGAACTGGCAAGGATCGGGGTTAAGGCCATGATCCGGATCGGAAGCTGCGGAGCGCTTCAAAAGGGGATCCGTCTTGGGGATTTAATTCTGGTAAATGGAGCTGTCCGGGATGATGGAGCCTCGTCCTCTTATGCAGACTCCATCTATCCAGCGATACCGGATACAAAGCTTTTGCTGGCCTGCATGGAAAAGGCCGGGGAATTGGGAGCAAGATCTCACGTGGGAATAGTCAGAAGCCATGACAGCTTTTACATTGATGAGGAAAAAGAGGTCTGTGCTTACTGGGCAGGAAAAGGCGTAATGGGCTCTGATATGGAAACCGCGGCATTATTTGTGGTGGGCAGACTGCGGGGAGTGAAAACCGCCTCCATTTTAAACGTGGTAGTGGAGAGTGAGGAGTCCATAGAAGACAACATCAACAGCTACACCGGCGGAGAGTCCGCCATGATGAGGGGAGAGCATTTGGAGATCCTTACGGCGTTAGAGGCATTTGTCCATATGGATCAGGGTTGAAGGAAAACATGAATGGAGGAATATGAGATGAAAAATTTATTTAAAACCAAATTGAATGCGGCCTGCTTTGTGCTGATTCCGGCCTGTATTGGAATCAATTATTTAGGAAAGCTTTTTGCGTCTGTTTTAAAGCTTCCACTTTGGCTGGATTCGATCGGTACCTGCATCGGCGGTATTCTTGGGGGACCCGTGATCGGGGGAATCTGCGGTGCGGCAAACAACTTGATTTACGGCTTTACCACCGGTGATTCCATTACCTTGGTATATGCCTTAACCAGCCTGGGAATCGGTGTGGCGGTAGGAATCATGGCAAGGCTTGGCCGTATGGAAAAGCTTTCCGGAGCCATTTTAACCGCCTGTGTGGTAGGCCTTACGGCTGTTGTAATCTCCACTCCCTTAAATATCATTTTCTGGGGCGGAACCACAGGCAATATCTGGGGAGACGCTGTTTTTGCCTGGTCACAGGCATCAGGGCTTCCCGTTGCCTTTGGCTCCTTCCTTGATGAGGTCATCGTGGATGTGCCGGATAAACTCATCACCCTTTTGATCGTGTACGCCATCATCAAGGGTCTTCCAAAGAAACTGACTTCCCTTTACGAACTTGATGATGAAGTGGCAAGTCTGGATTAAAGCAGGAAAGGCAGAATCATATGAAAAGTATCAGTCTTTACGTGGATAAAGATACCTGCTTAACCAGGCTGCATCCATTTGCCAAGATGTTTTATATTCTGGCAGCAGTCAGCGCACCCCTGATCGGGGGTGCGCTGTGGATATACGGCCTGTTTCTGGCCATCAGCCTATGTCTTTTGATCAGCGGGAAAATTATAAGGAAGGTTTCCCCCCTGATTGCTTTTTCTTTTACCATCATAATCACCATTTTTTTGATCCACGGCCTTTTTAATCAGGAAAATGAGAAGGTTCTGTTTCATTTAGGGCCTCTTGTCTTTTATCAGGAAGGACTTCTCTATGCCGCCAGGATCGGGCTTAATATCTTAAACATGCTTTTGGCCTTTGCCACCTTTGTACTGACCACCAAGCCTGCAGATCTGGTTGACGATCTGGAGCAGGCAGGCTTTTCTCCCAGGTTCGGGTATATGATCAGTTCTGTTTTTCAGATCATTCCCCAGATGATGGGAACCATGAATACCATCATGGATGCCCAGAGAAGCCGGGGCATGGAAACAGAAGGCAGCCTCCTTGTAAGAGCCAGGGCATTTATCCCGCTGATCTCTCCTGTGGTCAGCAGCTCCCTGATCAACACAAGGGAAAGGGCCATTGCCCTGGAAGTGCGGGGATTTGATTCAAAAAGTAAAAAGACATTTTTAAGGGAACGAAAGCTTACGGGCAGGGACAAGGCATTCATGGCATTGATGGCTCTGCTCATTGGGTTATCTGTTGTATGGAGGGTGCTTACATGGCTTTGATTGAAGTTAATAATTTAAAATACCGGTATCCCCATACAGAAAGCCTGGCTCTTGACGGGATTGATTTTCAGGTGGAAAAGGGGCAGTTTATCGGAATCGCCGGTGAGAACAAGGCAGGAAAGAGCACGTTGTGCCAGGCCTTTGCCGGTCTGGTTCCCACCATGTTCCGCGGGGCTTATGGCGGCAAGCTCCTCATTGACGGAGTGGAAGCGGCAAAAACGCCTATTGCCGAGCTGTGCCAGAAGGTTGGTCTGGTGTTCCAGAATCCTTTTAACCAGCTTTCCGGAGCAAAGGATACGGTCTTTGAGGAAATAGCCTTTGGGCTTCAGAATCTGGGGATTCCCAGGGAAGAGATTTTTAAGAGGGTGGAAGAGAATTTAAAGCTTCTGGATATTGAGGAATACAGGGACAGGAATCCCTTTGATCTATCCGGAGGACAGACCCAGCGGGTGGCCATTGCCAGCATCCTTGCCATGGAGCCTAAAGTCATTGTGCTTGATGAGCCTACCTCCCAATTAGATCCTCAGGGAAGCGAAGAGGTATTCCGGGTGGTTGACAAGCTGGCCAAAACAGGCATAACCATTATCATGGTGGAGCAGAAGATGGAAAAGCTGGCCTTCTACTGTGATAAGATCCTCCTTCTCCATAAAGGAAAGCAGATCGCCTATGATACGCCGGAACGGATTTTTTCCAGGGATGATCTGGAGGAACTGGGCGTTAAGCCTCCGGTTTATACCCAGGTGTGCAAAGCCCTTGGGGTGTGCAGGAAAGAGGGAGAGGACAGGCTTTATCCGGTCACATTGGCGCAGATGGAGCGTTTAAGGGAACAATTTCCTCCAAAGCTTTTTGGCAGGTCTTTTGTAAAAGGCCAGGAGGAGAAGCATGGTCAGGAAGTGTTCCGGATTCAGGATCTTGTGTTTCATTATCAGCCTGACACTCCGGTGATCGAACACCTGGATCTCTGCCTTGATGAAAGGCCTACCGCCATCATCGGCCAGAACGGTGCGGGAAAGACCACTCTGGTCAAGCTGTTAAAAGGACTTTTAAAGCCGGATTCAGGTAGTATTTTCTTTGAAGGCGAGGATATTTCCATAAGAACCGTGGCACAGCTTGCCGGAAAGGTTGGATATGTGTTCCAGAATCCGGATGACCAGATATTCAAAAACCGGGTAATGGAAGAGGTCATGGTGGGCCCCTTAAACTTGGGGAAGAGCCGGGAAGAGGCAAAAAAGCTGGCAGCAGAGGCCCTTGAGATGGTAGGGCTTATGGAGGCAGCAGAGGAAAATCCCTATGATCTGGATTTATCGGAACGGAAAATGGTAGCCATTGCATCGGTGGTGGCCATGGAGCCCAAGGTGCTTATTTTGGATGAACCGACCATTGCCCAGGATGCAAACGGCCGGGCAATGCTTGGAAGGATTGTCCGTACCTTAAGCGAAAAGGGAAAATTTGTGCTGGCGATCCTTCATGACATGGACTTTGTTGCGGAGTACTTTGAACGGGTCATTATTATGGCCCATGGAAAGGTGCTTTCAGACGGACCTGGAGAAAAGGTTTTTTATGAGAAAGAAAGCCTTGTAAAGGCCCGGCTGGAGCAGCCCCATATGGCCAGGCTATGTGAATTCCTGGGCTATGAGGGCGCATTTATGACGGCAGAAGATATGAAAGCTGCAGGCAGGTAGCCTACAGGCTTTTTCGTTAATATGTTAAGGCAAGAAACGCCTGGCTCAGAGGAATTCCTTTGAAGCCAGGTGTTTTTTAGCAGACTCTTTGTTTTATACCGGAATCAGGGGCTTTCCTGGATTTTCCTCTCTGGAGCACAGAAGACCACAATCATCTGGGGAGTGGTGAGTGCCGGAATGCTGCGGGTGGTAAACGCATAAAAGACAAGAAGAAAATGGCCGCCCGGATTGTAAAAGAAGGTCTGGCCGTTGGAAAGGAGGATCGTTGTCTCGCTTAAGTCGTTTAAGTTCAGTTTCAGGGTTTGTGATGAATTTAACAGGTTTTCATCAAAATAATCAAAAACAACCTCATACCCATCTATGTTTTCAGCAAGGATGACTGCCGTGTACTGAGGCGGATAAATGAGGGGAACAGGCGCTTTTGTATCATAGAAGGCGACAATGGTATCACCAGGGTTAAAGGTATGCTGGTCAACGACATAGGTTTGGGGAGTGACAATAAAGTTGGTCTGTCCCAGGCTCTCGCTCATTACGGAAATGATCATGGTACAGCTTTTATCGGTAGAGGAGGTCCTTAAAGGATTGACGGACATTACTGATCCGTAAACAGGGGTATAGCGTGCCATAAAGGAATCCTTTTTTATCATTCTTAATTTTATCTTATGAAGACCGCGGGTGCATTATGAAATATTTTGTCACCATGGAAAGCTGGAATTTTCAGATTCCCAAAGAGGAAATCGTAATAAAAATGTCAAGAAATATACCAATAAAATTTAGACAAATTTCGCGGTTTTAAGGTATAATGGATTCTGAACGAATAGGCTGGTAAAGAGGTAGGAAATTAATGGAAAATGTAAAACCGCGCAGCAGGAAGAAAAAGCCCCTTGGATTAAAGGGCTGGGCAGCAATTGGAAGCGGGACGGTAGCTGCAGCGGCGCTGATTGCAGCTCTGGCCTATCTTCAGATGGGCAGGCAGTATGAGAAGGTGTTTTTCCCCAACACCACGATCAATGGAGTGGATGCTTCAAAAAAATCCGTAGAAGAAGTAAAGAAGTCAATTGCTTCCGGTATAGAGAACTATGTGTTGTCAATCGGGGAAAGAGGAGGAAGCACAGAAGAAATAAAGGGAAGGGATATCGGCCTTGAGTCAGTCTTTGACGGAAGCCTTGAAAAGCTTCTGGCAGACCAGAAGACTTATGAATGGCTGAAACATAGGAAAACGCCCCAGGAATTTGATATAGGGACTATGATACAGTATGACCAGGACAAATTTGAATCGGCTGTTTCCAGCCTGGCCTGTTTAAAGGATGAGCTTGTGGAAAAGCCGGAGAATGCACATGTGTCCGATTATATATCGGGACAGGGTTACACAATAGTGCCTGCCAGGGAAGGAAACCAGCTTGACCCGGAAAAGGTGAAGTCGGTAATTTCCGAGGCTATCATAAATTTAAAGCCGGAAATTTCCTTAGAAGAGCTTGACGCTTATGTGAAGCCTCAGATTCCGGCTGACGATCCGCAGCTGATTGCTCAGGTGCAGACATTGAACAAATATGCCAATGCCACAATTACATACAGCTTTGGAAATGAAAAAAAGGTATTAAACGGTGATATGATCTCCAAATGGATCGGGATCGGAGAGGATGGCAAGGTTTATTTAAACAGCTCCTCAGTTACCGCATATGTGAAAGAACTGGCTTCCAAGTATGATACGTCCACAAGGGCTAAAAACTTAAAGACCTCCTATGGACAGAATGTAAGGATCACGGGAGGAAGCTATGGCTGGAAAATCGATCAAAGCGCCGAGGCGGATGAGCTGGCAGAGCTGATCCGTTCCGGTCAAAGCCTGGTGAGAGAGCCTGTCTACAAACAAAAGGCAGCCAGCCATGGGGACACCGATTTCGGAAACACTTATGTGGAAATCAACTTAACGGCCCAGCACCTGTTTTTTTATAAAGACGGAAAGCTTTTGGTGGAATCGGATTTTGTATCCGGCAATGAGTCAAAGGGGTGGGCCACTCCTGCCGGTGTGTTCCCTCTTACCTATAAGCAAAGGGATGCAACGCTGAAGGGAGAAACTTACAGGACTCCCGTGTCTTACTGGATGCCATTTAACGGAAATATCGGCCTCCATGATGCCACCTGGCGCAGTACCTTTGGAGGCACCATCTATAAGAACGGCGGTTCCCACGGCTGTGTCAATCTGCCCCCGGCAGTGGCAAAGACCATATTTGAGAATATTGCAGCAGGGGTTCCTGTTCTTTGCTATCATTTGCCTGGAACAGAATCCCAGACAGCCTCTAACGGAACTTCCAAACCAGGAGAGACAAAGCCGGCCACAGAGCCGACCACCGCAGCAAAGCCTACGGAAGCACCGACAACGGCTCCGCCTGCAACAGCGGCGCCCACAACAGCGGCTCCTCCTGCAACCAAGGAACCGGAGACAGAGATTTCAACAAGCGCTCCTTCCAAAGAAGGCGAGGCCGGGCCTGGAGTTTCCACCCGCTCAGAGAAGAAAACAGGGCCTGGCGCGCATAAGTAATGCAAAGCCCCTGGGCTGCGGTACCGGCTATTTATATGAGCCGGTGCCGCGGCTTTTTGTTTTTATATCATAGGAAAGTGGCTGCAAAGGCAGACTCTTATTATGGAAACAAAGGATTTTCTTGACAATGGCATCATACTGGTATAGGGTTTCAATAGATCAGGCAATATGTAAGGAGGAGAATAAAATGCTTAATAAAGATACCTTCGTACCCATGCAGTTTTTTAAAAAAGAGGCTTACACCGGGAGCATGAAGGGAATGCGTTACCGGGTGAAAAAGGAGGAAGAGGAGTTTTCTGCTGCGGTATATCCGGAGCCCTATTGCTATGAAGCGACTCCTGAGGAGCAGAAAATAAGAGCATCCTTTCCTTATACGGAAGAGGGAAGGGGGCAGGTGGTGGACTGGATCAATGAGCAGTATGAAGAAAAACGGCCGGCCTGGGAAAAGGCCGCAGGAAAATGAGTTTTCTATCCGAAAAATTATAAATCGTGCGGCAGGACCGTTACAAAAAGCCCGGCTTTTCGCTGTATTTTCCCCCTTTTCTAAATGGATGAAGTATGGTATGATAGTGTAATATTGGGATTACTGACATGGAGGAAGAGAAATGGAAGAGAATAAAGAAGAAGTGGTTTCTAAAAACTTTATTGAACAGGAGATAGATAAGGATCTTGCAGAAGGTGTTTATGATCACGTCCAGACCAGATTTCCACCTGAGCCTAACGGTTATCTGCATATCGGACATGCAAAATCGATTTTACTTAACTATGGCCTGGCTCAGAAGTATGGTGGAAAGTTCAACCTCCGTTTTGACGATACAAACCCGACAAAAGAGAAGACAGAATTTGTAGAATCCATCATGGAAGATGTGAAGTGGCTGGGAGCTGATTTTGAGGACCGCCTTTTCTTTGCTTCCAATTATTTTCAGGAGATGTATGATTGTGCTGTCCTTTTAATAAAGAAGGGAAAGGCATTTGTCTGTGATTTGACTGCGGAGGAGATCAGGGAATACCGTGGCGATTTTAAGACCCCTGGTAAAGAAAGCCCCTACCGGAACCGCAGCGTGGAAGAGAACTTAAAGCTGTTTGAAGAGATGAAGGAAGGAAAGTTTCAGGATGGGGAAAAGGTTCTCCGTGCCAAGATTGATATGGCATCTCCCAACATCAACATGCGTGATCCGGTCATTTACCGGGTGGCCCGCATGACTCATCATAACACCGGCGACCAGTGGTGCATTTATCCCATGTATGATTTTGCCCACCCCATTGAGGACGCCATTGAGCACATCACCCACTCCATCTGTACTCTGGAATTTGAGGATCACAGGCCGCTTTATGACTGGGTGGTCAAGGAGTGTGAATTCGTGGCTCCTCCCCGCCAGATTGAATTTGCAAAGCTGTATCTTACCAATGTGATAACGGGAAAACGCTATATCAAGAAGCTGGTCGAGGACGGCATCGTTGACGGCTGGGATGATCCCCGCCTGGTATCCATTGCAGCTTTAAGAAGAAGAGGCTATACGCCGGAGGCCCTGCGCATGTTCGTGGATCTGGTAGGCGTATCAAAGGCCAACAGCTCCGTGGATTATGCCATGCTTGAATACTGTATCCGTGAGGATTTAAAGCTGAAAAGACCGAGAATGATGGCGATCCTGGATCCCATTAAGCTGGTCATCGACAACTATCCTGAGGATACCGTAGAGTATCTGGATGTTGCAAATAACATGGAAAATCCTGAATTAGGAGAGAGAAAGGTTCCCTTTGGGAAAGAGCTTTACATTGAACGGGAAGATTTTATGGAAGAACCCATTAAAAAATATTTTCGCCTTTTCCCAGGCAATGAAGTCCGCCTGATGAATGCCTATTTTGTGACCTGCACAGGCTGTGAAAAGGATGAAGACGGCAATGTCACAGTGGTTCACTGTACCTATGACCCGGAAACAAAGAGCGGCTCAGGCTTTGAAGGCAGAAAGGTAAAGGGAACGATTCATTGGGTAGCTTCCTCCACCGCAGTACAGGCGGAGGTCCGACTGTATGAAAACATCGTGGATGAAGAAAAAGGAAAGCTTAATGAAGACGGCAGCTTAAACTTAAATCCAAATTCTTTGACAATCTTAAAGAATTGTTATGTGGAACCAGGCCTTTTAAGTGCAAAAGCTTATGACAGCTTCCAGTTTGTGAGAAACGGATTTTTCTGCGTTGACTGCAAGGACAGCGGGGCGGACCATCTGGTATTCAACCGGATCGTTTCATTAAAGAGTTCATTTAAAATAACAAAATAACCTTTGACAGGCCGAAGGGCCGGTTAAATGAGGAGAATGCTGCATGGCCGGGAGAACAGGGGACGTGCGGCATTTCTTCATATCCGGTAAAGAGGAAAGGGGGAGTTTTTCCATGGAGTTAATGATACCCTTAAAAAACCAGTCGGGGTCACCTTATTACAGCCAGATTTACAGCTACATCAAAGAGGAAATAAAAAAAGGGAATATAAGGCCGGCCACCCGCCTTCCGTCCACAAGGAGGCTGGCGGAGAATTTAAAGGTCAGCCGCAGCACCACCCAGATGGCCTATGAACAGCTTTTATCGGAAGGATATATTGAGGCTGTTCCCTGTAAGGGGTATTTTGTATGCAGGATCGAGAATCTGGTGCATACCGGGCAGGAGCAAAGGGATAAGATTCCTTCCCTTCTTGGCCCCTCTGTCTTTGGCAGGGAAAATGTCCCGGACTGGAAGGTGGATTTTTCTCCAAGGGGTATTGATCTTTGTGCATTCCCTTTTAACACATGGAGGAAGATATCAAAAAATACCCTTGTCGATGATAACCGGGAGATGTTCATGCCGGGAGATCCCCAGGGAGAACCGGCCCTCAGGGAGGCCATCCGTTCCTATCTCCATTCCGCCCGCGGGGTAAACTGTCAGGCAGAGCAGATCATCGTAGGCGCCGGAAGCGAATACCTTTTGATGCTGCTGTCCCAGATCCTTGGAACAGACCGGGTAATTGCCATGGAAAACCCCACATATAAGCAGGCATACCGGGTATTTGACAGCTTAAAGTACCAGGTGGTTCCCGTTGCCATGGACCGTTCCGGCATGGATGTAGAGCTTTTGGAAAAAAGCGGTGCAGATATCGCCTATGTCATGCCTTCCCACCAGTATCCCACGGGCATCGTTATGCCGGTAAAACGGAGACAGGAGCTTCTTGTCTGGGCTTATGAAAAGGAAGGACGTTATCTCATTGAAGATGATTATGACAGTGAATTCCGATACAAGGGAAAGCCGATTCCTGCGTTACAGGGAATGGACGGAAGAAACCGGGTGATTTATTACGGAACCTTTTCCAAATCCATTGCCCCGGCCATCCGTGTAAGCTATATGGTTTTGCCCGGCCCTCTTTTGGCTGTTTACCGGGACCGGATGAATTTCTATGCTTCTACGGTATCCCGTATTGACCAGAACATCCTTTATCAGTTCATGGCAGAAGGACACTACGAACGCCATTTGAACAGGATGAGGGCGGTCTATAAGGCAAAGCACGATACACTGGCGGCAGGTCTCAAACCCTTTGAAAGCCAGTTCCAGATCAGAGGTGAGCATGCCGGGCTCCATCTGCTTTTAACGGACCGTAAGGGACGGGCGGAAAGCCTGCTCATAACCATGGCGGCGAAATACGGGGTTAAGGTTTACGGTATGTCGGGATACTTTATCCATGAACAGCCTGGTGCCTATCCTTCCACCATTATCCTTGGGTTTGCAAGCCTTACGGAAGAAGAGATAAGGACAGGACTTGCGCTTCTTTGCCAGGCGTGGTCCGTATATGACGGAAAGGAGGGATTTTGTGTTTGAGAAATGGACGGATCAGGGAAAGAAGGAAAATCTTCACATCCTCCTTTGGATCGGACTTATTACGGTACTTTTGCTTCTGCTTAGTGTGGCAGGCAGCATAAGGAATGGGGAAGAACCCAGCCAGGATATTACAGAGGCAGAGAAGGCGGAACCAAGGGCCATGGCTGTGCCTTTGAATGAGACCTTATCAGATGAGATAATCCTTTCTTCCGGGGATAAGGAGTTTTTGACCCAGCTTACCTGGTTATTTGACCAGGGGGACTTAGAAGGAGCGGCCAGGCTGTTAAACAGTTATGAAATCCCCTGGAAGGAATTTCCCTGCATGTATGATGGCGCGGCCATGAGGGGGAAGATATCCTCCGGCAAAGGCTTGGTATTTGTAAAGGCCTCCACGGTTTTTTATGGAAATTTTGAATACGGGAAACCGGAGGGGGAATGTGCGGCCCTGCAGATTCTTGAACTGGAGGAGGGGAAACGCTACGATTACTCTTATGGGACATGGGTTGGTGGAAAGATGAACGGGAATGGAGAGTGCGGCTACAATTATTATGACGGAGTAACAGAGGACGTTACGAAGCTCAATGCAAAAAGGGCTGCTTTTAAGGATGATCTGATGCAGGGAGAGATTACCTATACCAGCACCAATGCAGAAGGGGAAACTGCTGTCTGGCAGTTTCAGGTTTCCGATGGCGTGATCGTAAAGGATGAAAGATGGATTCAGGATAGGGACAGCTCAGGGGCCGTTATTTACAAGCTGATGGCAAAAGATGATGATGTTCATGCCTATACCTTAGGAGAAAACGCCATGGGAGAGGTCAGGTGGAAAAATCTGATCCTGTTTCCCTATGTTTAAAAAAGGAGGCCTTGACGGGTGAATCAGGAAATCTTAGACCGTCTGGGAGTTATTACAGACGAGGAACGGGAAATCATGAACGGACGGACGGAAATTGACCGTAACCGGTATACCGAGGGGAAGGAGCTGGTCATTGACAGCAAAAAGATGCTGGAACACGGGAAAATGATCAGCATCAGGCCTCACACCCGGTTCGTCCATTTCCCCAGGCACAAGCATAATTACATTGAAGTGATCTATATGTGCAAAGGAGAAACAGTCCATTTTATTGATGGGGAAAAGGTGGTTTTAAAGACAGGGGAGCTGCTGTTTTTAAACCAGCATGCCACCCAGGAGATCCTTCCGGCAGGAGAGGAGGACATAGGAATAAACTTTATCATCCTGCCGGAATTTTTTGATACTGCTTTTGAAATGATGGGAGAAGAAGAAAACCTGCTGCGGGATTTCCTGGTAGGCTGCCTCTGCTCTGATCCACGTTATGCCAGCTACCTTCATTTTCAGGTGGCAGACGTGCTGACAGTACAGAATCTGGTGGAAAACATGGTGTGGACCCTTTTAAGCGGCCAGCGAGGTAAAAAGAGCATCAATCAGATCACCATGGGGCTTTTGTTCCTTCATCTCATGCATCATACGGATAAGATCAGCCATACCCTGGAGAGCTTTGAACAAAAGCTCATATTTCAGGTGCTTACCTACATTGATGAAAATTATAAGGAGGGAGAGCTGACTGAGCTTGCGGCCCTCCTGAATTATAACATTTACTGGCTGAGCCGGGCCATAAAGAGATTGACCGGGCGGACCTATAAGGAGCTTTTGCAGGTAAAGCGGCTGAATCAGGCTTCTGTTCTTCTTTTAAATACCAGGCTTTCCGTGACTGACATTTCCATAGCGGTAGGGTATGATAATACCAGCTATTTCCACAGAATCTTCCGGAATTATTACGGAATGTCACCAAAGGAATACAGGGCGTTAAATTCTTAGGCCCTTTCCTGTCCTGTTTTGATCTCATAGGTTCCGTGAAGGAGGTCGGCTTCCACGGCAGTACCGTCTGCAAAGGTGGTGCGCTGCCGGAACGGATCTCCTTCAATCAATTCATGGGAAAGCATTTCACACATGGCGATCCTTTCGTGAAGAGAAGCAACAACTCTGCAGCGGGCCGCCATTTCTTCTTCTGAAAGGATTTGATGGCCGCCAAAGGAGCCGTCAATGTTCTCGTAAGCCCCATCCCGGATAAAATACGGCGCGCCGCCGTTTAAAAGGGCGTAAAGCATGAAATCTTCTTTTTCGTATTTTTCCATCATCCATGGGATGATCAGGCAGTCATGGTATACCAGGTTAAAGAGAGGTACGGCAATACCCTGGCGCTCAGCTCCCGGCTCGTGCATCATAAAGGAATAGGGGGCATAGTGGCAGAACACAAGGCTTTTTACAGACCAGTCCGTCACCTCCTCAGAGCTTGGAAGGATCCCCTGGGAAAGCAGGTATTCAAAGCAAAGGCTCCGGTAGTCCAGGCATTCCTTCCGGTTGATCCGGTGCCAGGGGTGGTCGCATTCGTCAGGCTCGTTGCAGGTGAATACATCTAAGTAGGCACAGTCTAACTCCACTCCGTTTTTCTTGATTTCAGTAAAATTCCTTTTAACATAATAGGGAGCCTGGGTGGCGCACAGATAGGTCTGTGGCCCGCCTGCCCAGTTGGCATGCTCCGTAAGGGTCCCATCAGGCTTCCTGGCTGCAAAATTCTGGTCAAAGGTTTTGGCCCTGCGGTAATAATCCCGGTACTGGTCGTGGATGCCAAAGGAATAACCATATTCATGCATGGTATCTGCCAGCTCCTTCATCTTTTCCCAGCCTCCTGCTTCTTCGCAGGCAGGAAGATAGTCGGGATGCTGGTTATCATAGCCTGGCTCTGCCCAGCCATCCAGATGGAGATACAGCTTTTTAAGGCCAAGATCCTTGTGGAAGTGACGGATCTCACCCGTTCTTTTCTCAAAACTGTATACATGGTTGTTTTTGTCCGGGTTTTCCGGGTCAAAGAAGCGGGAATCCGGCATGACCAGGGTCTTGATCCCCTTATGGATGAAGGAAGCGCCAACCAGCTTATGAACAGGTGCCCTGGCAGCTTTTTCTTTCAGGGAACAGAAAGTACCCTGCTCCTTTACGTAGCTTCTGTAATGCTTGCAGATATCATTGTAATCGCAGTCCGACAGAAAGGAATACCGCATGGTTCTTCGGCTGTTCATTCTGCCAAGGCTTGGAAGCCATTTGATGCCGGCGCGGGTATAGGGACCCTTTGCCGGATGCTCCGCATAATAAGCGGCATCCCAGGGCTGTTCGCAGATGGCTAAGTAGCCTTCTCTGTTCTTTACCTGCCCAAACCAGGGCATATAAGAGCCGGCTGTACACATCATGCCGTCAAAGGGCAGCTTTTCCAGAGCCGTTTCCCAGGTGTTTGGGATGAGAAGCCCCTGCTGGATGTTCAAGAGGGTATACCAGCGGTCACTTTCTTTTTCAAATTCCATGCAGCCCGGCCAGTATATTTCTGAAACCGGGATGCTGCTTTCTGTGAGAGGGATCCATTCAAAATGAACGTCCTCCGTGGCATACTCGATCCATGAAACCGTTTCAAAGGCCAGTCCTAAATCCATGCCGTTTAACAGGAAGCCCTGATAGTGGCTGATGATCCCTTCTCCGACTCCTGTCTTCCATTTATTATGGGTAATGGAAGCGGCATCGTGGAAATAAACGGTCTGTCCGCCGGCCATAAGGCGTGGTTTGTATTCTGTATCCCATTTCCAAAGTGCCATCCCATGCTTTATGGAAAAAAGGAGGGAGCTCTCCTCAAAGCTCAAAGCGGTTTGATTGAATATAATATCCTGCATTGTCGATCCTCCACTGAATTGATGGTTCTAATATAGCACTTTTTCAGGAAAAAACCTTACGGAATCATCACGGAAGCTTGTCAAATCATCCTATTATTCTCTCTTCGTTTCTTACTTGCGTTTGTGACTTCATTGGAATATTTTTTGACGGATTTAAAATATTCCAGAGGAGACATTCCGGTTGTTTTTTTGAACTGCTTGGAAAAATACTGCAGGGAGCTGTAGGAAAGGAAATACGCGATTTCCGTAAAATTCATGCTGCCATCCCGCATGATCTCCTTGGAACGCTCGATTTTCATAAAATTGAAATAATCGATTGCCCCGCAGTTTTTTTCTTTGTGAAACAGGGAGTGAAGGGTGGAACGGCTTATGCAGAATTCGTCGCAAATTGTTTTTATGGAAAGGTGTTCGCAAATGTGAAACTCCATATACTGAATGATCTGATCCAAATGGCTGGAATTGGATGATAGGGCCATGGGCTCGGTTGGAACCGCTTGAAGGGGCGTGCTGTCTTCTCCAAAATGATTCCGTTTCACATGGATCAGGAAAATCTGCAGATATAAAAGGATGAGCTGGGCAGCGCCAAAGGGCGGGGAAGGGGCCAGTTCCACCTTTTCCACAGAAGGGATATGAAGCGGAGTGGAAAAAGCCTGCCTTGCTTCTGCAATGATCATGGAAATAAGGAAACGTTCCTCCTGATTTAAGGAACAGGATTTTTCTTCAAAAAACTTCATGCTTTCGCTGGAGCAGCGGAAGGAAATGGCTACCAGATTGGGAGCCTTGTTTCCGGACGCATTTAAGGCGTGGAATTCATTTGGCTTGTGAAAAATCACATCCCCAGCCTTTAAATGGTAGATAGACTGGTTTGCCTGTACGGTGATCTCGCCCTTGTCCACGTAAAGAAACTCCCAGAAATTGTGGGATTCCCCTGAAAATACAAAATCCTTCATGTATTCAAAATAGTGGACGGTTATGATCTCATGGATTTCAAATTCTATGGTTAGCGCTGTGCTGCAGTATGCCATTTGAAATACCTCCTTTGGCATTTATGGTAGCACGAAATGCTGCTGCTGGCAAGATTGGTTAATTTGATAACAAGACAGGACAATCCTGTAATTCAAAACTATAGTATGAGTGTATAATAGAGAAAAATATTTATCCGGCCAATGGGGGCATTCATCGATTCGTATGGATGCCTCTTTTTGTATTTTTAGAAAGATTCTGTTGAAATTACTGTAATGAGGGAATACTTTCTGATGGGATTTGTGTATAATAACGGAAAAAATAAGGAATTTGGCAATGAGTTTGGATAATAGTATAAGCATATCATTCCGGTTCATTATATAATGAAAGCAGAATCAATAGATAATGAGAGCAAGAGAGCGAGGATGAGCCTGCTCATCGGCGCAAAGGTTCAATGCCGGTTATGAAACGCAGGTTCATGATATAGGAAGGGGAAGATAACATGAAAAGGATTACAGTTGCCCTTGCGGGCTTGGGAAGCAGAGGAAAGGATACCTATGCACCGGTTGCAAAGCTGCTTCCTGAAAAAATGGAGATCACTGCCATAGCGGATATTGATGAGGCAAAGGTGGATGAGGTTTCCAAGGAATACGGGGTCCCAAAGGAACGGTGCTATTCCAGTGCAGAGGAGATGTTAAAACAGGAAAGGCTTGCTGATGTAATGTTTATTGCCACACAGGACAGACAGCATGTGGGCCATGCGGTTCCGGCCCTTGAAAAGGGATATGATCTTTTGCTGGAAAAGCCTGTTTCACCGGATTTAGACGAATGCAGGGAGCTTTTAAAAACTGCCAGTGAGAGAGGGCGGAAGGTGGTAGTCTGCCATGTTCTGCGCTATACGCCTTTTTACACAAAGGTAAAAGAGCTTATTGATTCCGGCGTGATCGGGGATGTGGTCACTGTTATGGGCATTGAAAATGTAGGCTACTGGCATCAGGCCCATAGCTTTGTCAGGGGAAACTGGAGAAATTCAGAGGAAACCAGCCCAATGATTCTTCAAAAATGCTGTCATGATATGGACCTTTTATTGTGGCTCACAGGAAAGACCTGTAAGTCCGTGACCTCCTTTGGAAGCACCTATTTATTCAAGGAGGAAAAAGCGCCGGAGGGTGCGGCAAAACGCTGCCTTGATGGATGCGCTGCCAAGGCAGAATGTCCCTTTGATGCAGAAAAGATTTACATAACCAATGAAAAGACAGGCATCGCCCATGGCAAATCTGACTGGCCATGCAACGTGCTTACCCTTCACCCTACGGAAGAATCGGTTATGGAAGCCATAAAGACCGGACCTTATGGAAGATGTGTGTACCATTGCGACAACAATGTGGTAGACCATCAGGTAGTAAATCTGGATATGACAGACGGCTCTACCATCAGCTTTACCATGACAGGCTGTACGGAACAAAATTCCCGGTTCGCCAGATTTATGGGAACAAAGGGAGAAATTGAGGCCAGCCTTCATTCCAATCTCATATTTGTAAGGCCTTTTGGAAAAGAAAAGGAAACCATAGACGTTTCCAAATTATCCGATGACTTTTCCGGCCATGCCGGTGGCGACAACCGGATGGTGGAGCAGTTTCTTGATATGGTCAGGGAAGGAACCGAGCCAAGCCGCTCCATGACCACATTGGAAAAATCCATGGAAAGCCATTATATTGCCCTGGCGGCAGAACAGTCCAGACTTTCGGGTGGAAAGCTGATTCATTTAGAGGATATTCGTTAAATGAAAGGTTGAAAGAAAAATACCTTTTAAAATATCAATAAAAAAGGAGAGAGTAATTTATGAAGAAAACGAGAGGATTCAAAGTGCTGGCAATGGGAATGGCATTTGCCATGGCGGCAATGAGCCTTACCGCATGTGGAGGAGGCGGCGGAGCTTCCAAGGGAGGAGCTACGAACCTAAGCTTCGGAATTTGGGATGAAAAGCAGCGTCCGGTCATGGAAGCCATGATTCAGGCATACGAGAAAACCCATGAAAATGTAAAGATTGATATCCAGCTTACACCTTATAAGGGAGGAGAATACTGGACCAAGCTGGAGGCTGCGGCAACAGGTGGAACAGCGCCGGATGTGTTCTGGCTCAATGTACTCCATGCAGAGGATTATTATGACGGAGGAATTCTCCTTGATTTAAACGATTACTTGAAAAAATCAGATCTGGATTTAGAAAAGAATTTCCCGGAAGCTCTTGTAAAATCTTATAACTTTGAGGATAAGCAGATCGCTATACCAAAGGATTTTGATACCAACGCCCTGTGGTATAACAAGGAGATCTTTGATAAGGCAGGAGTTGCATATCCTACCGACGACTGGACTTATGATGATCTTGTAGCTGCCTGCAAGGACTTAAAGGCTGCTGGACTTGACGAAGGAGTGTATCCTTTTGCCTGCCCCATTGACTTCCAGACATGGTATTACCCCACCGTATATGCGAACGGCGGCTGGATTTTAAATGCCGATAAAACTGAGACCGGTTATACAGATCCCAAGACCCAGGGAGGAATCCAGTGCTGGATCGATTTGCTTGAGGAAGGCTATTCGCCGACAGCAGCTGCATTATCGGAAACTCTTCCTGATGCCATGTTTGAGGGCGGCTCTCTGGCTATGGTTCTTGCAGGTTCCTATATGACGCCGGAGTATACTTCAAATGATGCCATTAACACCAAGATCAACCTGGTAGAATTCCCGGAATTTAACGGGAAAGAGCCAAATGTCATCAACGGACTTGGCTATGCGGTGTTTGCAGGAAGTAAAAATAAGGATGCTGCAGCAGATTTTGCATTGTGGCTGGGAAGTGAAGAGGCTATGAAGATCCAGGGCGAAAGCGGTGTTGTCATTTCCGCACGGAATGATGCCCAGAAGTATTTTGCCGATTCCAACAAGGATTTAAACCTGGCTGCTTACACCAATCATTCCGGTGAAGCAAACCCTCTTCCTGTGTGCAAATCCGTGGCAGAGATCTATGATGTGGAATTAGAGGCATTAAAGGCAGCTTATTCCGGAGAGAAGCCTTTGGCAGATGTATGCGCACAGCTTAAGACGGATGCAGATGCGATTCTGGCAAAAAATAAGAAGTAGGTGTATGGAATGCAGGGTACGACAAAAAAGAAAATAGCAAAGCGGCAATGGAAAGAATGGGGAGAGGGATATTTATTTATAACACCTCTGTTGCTTGGAATCTTCATATTTTACATTTTCCCCTTCATTCAGAATTTCTGGTTCAGCTTTAATGAAGTGAATAAATTCAATGTAGCCACCTTTTATGGTCTTAACAACTATATAGAAATGTGTAAGGATAAAGAACTGTGGAGGGCTCTTGGCAATACACTTCTCTACGTGGGGATCACCGTGCCCTTAGGCCTTGCATTATCCCTGTTTGTAGCGGCCCTGCTCAATACTAAAATCAGGGGAACTTCCTTTTACCGGACTATTTATTTTCTGCCTTCTGTAACCATGTCGGCTGCAGTGGCAATGGTCTGGAGATGGATTTATAATGAGCAGTACGGCCTTTTAAATGCGGCTGTAAAGGCTTTGGGTTTTTCTCCCCACGGCTGGATCACGGATCCGGGGACAGCTCTGTTCATGGTTATGATCGTTGGGATATGGGGAACCGTAGGCTATAACATGATCATTCTTTTAGCCGGTATGCAGGGGATATCAAGGTCCTATTATGAGGCGGCGGCTGTGGATGGCGCAAGCGGTATCCGCCAGTTTTTCAAGATCACGGTTCCAATGCTGTCCCCGACCATATTTTTCGTTTTGATTACTTCTGTTATCAGCGGCTTTCAGGTGTTTGACACCATTTATATGATGGTTGGTAAAGCAAATACGGCCTATCGGAGTACCCAGACCCTGGTCATGATATTCTACCGCAATGCGTTTGATTATGGTCACAAGGGTTATGCAGCAGCCATATCCATTTTAATCTTTTCTATTATTATGCTGGTAACGGTGATTCAGATGATAGGACAGAGAAAATGGGTCAATTACGACTAAAGGAGGTGCAGGATGAAAAGAACAAGCAGTCATAAAAAGCTATTGACCCACCTGATTCTGATTGCAGGAATCGGTATAACCGTGTTTCCGTTTCTTTGGATGCTATGCACCTCATTTAAAACAAAGGGAGAGTCCATGGCGATTCCGCCCACGATTCTGCCTGAACGGTTTGTTACAGAGGCCTATTATAACGTTCTGACCGCACTTCCTTTCGGAAGAATCTATATGAACACCGTATTTTCCACGGTCATAACGGTTGCAGGGCAGGTAATGATCTGCACCCTGGCTGCTTATTCCTTTGCCAGGATTAAGTTTCCGGGAAGAGATATCCTGTTTTTGGTGGTGCTTTCCGTTCTGATGGTTCCGGGACAGATCTTTCTGGTGCCTCAGTATCTTATTATACAGAAGGTGGGGCTTTTAGATACCATGCCGGCCCTTTTTCTGCCCAACTTATTCAGCGCCTTCGGTACCTTTATGATGAGGCAGTTTTTCTTATCTCTTCCCGATGAGCTGGAGGAAGCAGCTATACTTGACGGGTGCGGCAGATTCCAGATTTTAATTAAGATCATGATGCCTCTGGTGAAATCAGGGGTCGTGGCCCTTGTGATTTTCACGGCAAAGTTTGCCTGGAATGATTTTATGTGGCCTTTGATCGTCAATACCAGCACAACAAAAATGACCCTGGCTCCGGCTCTTTCCACCCTGTCGGGACAGCATCTTAATGATTATCCGGCACAGATGGCAGGTGCTGTTCTGGCTGTCATTCCAATGATTGTTTTGTTTTTTGTTTTCCAGAAACAGTTTATAGAAGGAGTGGCCCACACGGGAGTAAAAGGGTAAAGAACCGGTATCCAAAGGTTTTATAGAATGTGAAAATAGTTATTTGAAACAGGGAAAGGAAAGCGGATCATATCTGCTTTCCTTTTCTTTTGATTAAGCCATAAAAGGACCTTTAAAATCGGAACGTTTCTATAAAAGTAATCCCGGAAAATTTTTCAACAATGGAAATTATAAAGTAATAAACAAAAGGAATTTGGCATATACTTGGTAATATATGGTTGATAAAAATATTTCTGTAAAGGAGAGAACAAGTATGCCAAGAGGAGTAAGAAAGACACCACTTGAAAAACTTCAGCAAGAATTACAAGAGGTCCAGGAAACAATTCAGCAATATAAGAACAATCTGGTAACTTTGGGCGAAAAAGAGAAAGAGATTCAGGAGAAGATTAAGCTGGAACAATTTAAGGAAGTATCAACAATATTGGACGAGCATGAAATGTCAATTATGGATTTAAAGGAGTTGCTTATTTCATCAAAGGCAGAATAACATGCTTAGATGACTGGAGAAAGGATTTGCAAATAAGGAGGGCGCTATTATGCCAAGAGGTGTACGTAAATCATCGCTTGAAAAACTACGGGAAGAACTAAAAAATATTCAAGATGCGATAGAGCAATATAAGACTTCTATTAAGACTCAGGAAGAAAGAGTGAAACAAATACAGGAAGAAATTAAATTGGAAGAATTCAAGGAAATATCATCTATTCTCGAAAAGAGAGACATGTCGTTATCAGAATTAAAAGATATGCTTACCAACAAAGAATAGTTTATATGCCGAATATCCTCATCGGGTGTTTGGCATATTTTTTTGTGTAGGGGAGGGAGGTAGAATATATATTTATGCTTCGTAAACGATAGCAAAGCCTGAAATTATCGGGTTTCCAACTGAACTTGAAAGAGAAGGAAGCAAAAGAACTGGTCATCAGGAGGGAAAAAGAGGGTACAGGTTTTTCAGGGATAAAATTCCAGTAACTTAAGGTGATTTGAATAGTAAAAACAATGCACTACCATATATTAATAGAGGGGGCGCTTATGAATTATGAAAGAAGTATGATAAGAAAAAAAGAATGGTTTAGCCAAGGTTGATATAATGGTTTTATTCCTGTTGTTATTGCCCACTATTTTACGAAGTATAAATCTATATATCTTTAGAGATGTTATTGAGGGGTGAGGAGTAAAGTGCTAACCATAATAACAAGGACCATTTTCGCGGAAGATATGCAATATTCTGAAAAGGTGGATATAGCCGAAAGGGTTATGAATCAATTAATGTTGAGGAACACCTATATAGATCTTTTTTTCCCAATCTTAATATATGGAACCATATGTGCTGGCGGAATTGCTTTATTCAGGGAGAAGATTACCTATCAAAAATATCTTACATTGGGAGGAACTTTTATTATTGTACAATATTTAGAAATAATATATTTTGATAAGATGTTAAACTGCTTCAATAGTTCCTTTTATACATCCAATATCAACAAATTGTATCATATAGTACTGAATTATTCCTATTCTTTGTTTTATATAATTCCTTTGGTGCTATATTCTTTTAAAAAGATATATTCCCGCCTGGCATTACCCCAATAAGACACCTTAATAACATGTTATTTAGTTGAGGAGAGATGTGAGAAATTCCCGAAGCAGTAAAAAGGAGAATGAAACAACTGTTTCATGGGAGGTATGAGTAGAAAAGTAAATGTTTTCTCTATATTGAGAAAAGGTGGCAGAGTAAGAAAATATAATCAAGTTGATGGTTCATTTAAAGACGGCAAAATAAAAAAGGATAATTAGACGGTCATTTATCAAAAGTCCAAAGACGCGAAAGTCAAATAGAATAATTGCGATGATAAACATTTAAGTAATAATGCAAATAAGGACGCAGTTTTAATTAAATAGCGTCCTTATTTTTGTTGTAGAAATCCGTTATGATAGATGAAGAAATACCCTGCGGGTATGCCTTTACGCCCGGTAAAGCGAGGTGGGCTCTGCCCAAAAGGCGTGGGCAGAAAAGAAGAAATACCCTTCGGGCATACCTTTATGCCCAGAAAGCATGGGCAGAAAAGAAGAAAACAATGGGAGAGTGGTTTACATGGAGAGGTATTATCTTGCTGTAGATATCGGCGCATCCAGCGGCCGCCATATTCTTGGGACCGTAAGGGAAGGAAAGCTGGTCCTTCAGGAAATTTACCGGTTTGACAATGGCATGAAACGGAGGGACGGCCATTTGTGCTGGGATGTGGAGTCCTTATTTTCCGAAATCAAAGAGGGCATGAAGCAGTGCAGCAAACTGGGGAAGATCCCGGCAGCCATGGGAATCGATACCTGGGCTGTGGATTTTGTCCTTTTGGACGGAGAGAACCGGATGCTGGGAAATGCGGTAGGATACCGGGATAACAGAACAAAGGGAATGGATAAAAAATTATATGAGATCATTTCCCTAAAAGATTTATATGGAAGAACCGGCATCCAGAAGCAGATCTTTAACACCATTTACCAGCTCATGGCTGTCAGGGAGGAAACTCCGGAATATCTGGAAAAAGGGGAAACCTTCCTTATGATACCCGATTATTTCCACTATTTGCTGACTGGGGTAAAAAAACAGGAATATACCAATGCAACCACCACCCAGCTGGTCAATGGGAAAACCGGAACCTGGGATTATGAGCTGATCCGGAACCTGGGCCTGCCAGAAGGTTTGTTTGGAGAACTGTCCATGCCGGGAACACCGGTGGGACCACTGACAAAGGCCATTGAAGAGGAAGTAGGGTTTTCCTGCCAGGTGATCCTTCCGGCAACCCATGATACCGGTTCTGCCGTTATGGCGGTTCCCTTGGTTCCAGACGGAGAGGACTCCATGGGCGATCTTCTTTACATCAGCTCCGGAACCTGGTCCCTGATGGGAACGGAGCTTCCCAAGGCGGATTGCTCCGTTAAGAGCATGGAAGCAAATTTCACCAATGAGGGCGGTTATGACCACCGTTTCCGGTATTTAAAAAACATCATGGGCCTTTGGATGATCCAGTCTGTGAAAAAGGAGCTGGAAGAAAAGGGAGAAATATACTCCTTTGCAGACCTTTGCCGGATGGCGTCTGAAGAAAGAATTCCCTCTATTGTGGACTGCAATGACCCTGTGTTCCTGGCTCCGGACAGTATGATCCGGGAGGTGCAGGATTTCTGCGGGAGGTCTGGGCTGGAAGTGCCAAAGGCTCCGGGACAGCTGGCGGCAGTCATATACAACAGCCTTGCAGCCTGCTACGGTAATACGGTAAAGGAGCTGGAATCCATCACTGGAAAGACCTATCCGGACATCCATGTGGTAGGAGGAGGCTCAAATGCAGAGTACTTAAACCAACTGACGGCAGATTGCACAGGCCGGACCGTTTATGCAGGGCCGGGAGAAGCCACTGCCATTGGAAACCTTTTGGCCCAGATGCTGGCTACCGGAGAATTTGAAGGCTTAAAACAGGCAAGGGAAGCAGTATACCGGTCCTTTGCCGTAAAGGAGTATAAGTCATGCAATAAAATGTGATGAAATGAAGGAAATACCCTCCGGGTATCCCTATATGTCCAAAGAACATGGACAAAATGGAGGAAACACCCTTCGGGTATCCCTTTATGCCCAAAGAACATGGACAAAATGGAGGAAATCGCATGATAAGAAAATCTTTTAAAATGTACTTAAATGAAGGCATGGCCCAGGAATACGAAAAAAGGCACAATCTGCTCTGGCCGGAAATGAAGGATATGATCAGCCAACACGGGGGACATAATTACTCTATTTTCTTAGATGAGAAAACCAATGTCCTTTACGGATACATTGAAATCGAGGATGAAGAGAAATGGGCAAAATCGGCAGACACGCCAATCAACCGGAAATGGTGGGATTACATGGCTGACATCATGAAAACCAACCCGGACAACAGCCCGGTTTCTATTGGTTTAAAGCCAGTATTTCATTTGGACTGAAAGAGATCA
Source organism: Hungatella sp. (assembly GCA_031270005.1). GTDB lineage: Bacteria > Bacillota > Clostridia > Lachnospirales > Lachnospiraceae > Lacrimispora. The sequence goes on from JAISYJ010000088.1 coordinate 100,401, forward strand.
TAAGAAAGGAAGAAGAGAGCCATGACAATAAAAGAAAGATATGAAGCAGCAAAGGAAGCATACAGGGCTGTTGGCGTAAACACAGATGAGGCAGTGGAGGCTTTGAAGAGGATTCCTATTTCCATGCACTGCTGGCAGGGAGATGACGTAATTGGATTTGACGGGGCAGGCGGGCTGTCAGGCGGTATACAGACCACAGGCAATTATCCGGGCCGGGCAAGAAATCCTCAGGAGCTGATGTGTGACATGGATAAGGCGCTGAGCCTGATTCCGGGAAAGCACAGAATTAACCTTCATGCAAGCTACGCCATATTTGATGAGGGGGAATGGGCTGACCGTGATCAGCTGGAACCCAGACACTTTGCGAAATGGGTGGAATTTGCAAAGGAAAGAGGAATCGGCATTGATTTTAATCCTACCCTGTTTTCCCATCCAAAGGCGGAGAATGCCACCCTATCCAGTGAAAACGAGGAAATCCGCAGCTTTTGGATCAGACACGTACAGGCATGTATCCGCATCTCGGAATATTTTGCAAAAGAGCAGGGGACTCCCTGTACCATGAACATCTGGATCCCTGACGGGTTTAAGGATATTCCGGCGGACCGTACCTCCCCAAGGGCGCGGTTAAAGGATTCCCTTGACCAGATCCTTTCCATGGATTACGATAAGACCAAGGTATATGTGGCCGTAGAATCCAAGGTATTTGGGATCGGCATGGAAAGCTGTACGGTTGGTTCCCATGAATTTTATATGAATTACGCTTCCAAGAATGATATTCTCTGCCTGCTGGACAGCGGCCATTATCATCCCACGGAAATGGTGTCTGATAAGATTTCTTCCATGCTCCTGTTCTTTGACAAGGTGGCCCTTCATGTGACAAGGCCGGTTCGGTGGGACAGTGACCATGTGGTATTGTTTGATGACGAGACAAAGGAGATCGCAAAGGAAATTATACGGGGCGGAGCAGGCCGGGTTCTTTTGGCCCTTGATTTCTTTGATGCCGGTATCAACCGTTTAAGCGCCTGGATCGTGGGAATGCGCAATATGCAGAAGGCTTTGTTAAATGCCCTTCTTCTTCCTACTACAATATATTTATGGTTAATATCCCTTACAGCCAGTAAGGAATTATCCATCTTGTTGCTTAACTGTTAGAATGTAGGTAGCAATCGGTATATCGTCTCCCTTCCTTGGA
>JAISYJ010000132.1:0-13677 GCA_031270005.1 Hungatella sp.
GCTGGAAAACTAGTTTAAAAATCCAGACGGCCAAGCTTATTAAAGTTACCCTTTTTTAGGAAAACAAAAAACTTCATTTTTTTCGTATCACCTCTTGACATTTCTTAGCTGGACTTTCATATGGCTCCAGTCCTTTCTTTCAGCGCCAGCCGTTTCTCACACCGGCCATATTGCTTCTGTGTAGGGCTCCTCACTTTCCCCAAATCCCTCATTTTCATAAAGCACTCCTTTCCCCACCGCATATTGTAGTCATTGCGTCTACATCGTCAGCAAAAAAAATTTCGTCCTTCTTCTTCAGTGATGTAATCTTAAGCAACCGGCACAGTTCCTTGATCTCCCCTGCCTTAAACTGGTTCTCATTGTTTATCTTCCGCCAAAAACCATAGCTGGACAGACCCAGTTCTGCTGCGATCCACCTCTTTTTCAGCCCGGACTTTTTGATTACATCATTTAGCCGAACCGTATCCGTCATACTTTACCCCCCTTTTTTTGTAGTCATATTGTCTACATTAGTTATCATACTCCAATGTATCATATTTGTCAACAGCATTTTGAATTTTTGTTGAATATTATTCTACAACGTGATATAATGCTTATATGGAGGTGATCCTATGGAAATTGGGCAGATCATAAAAAAAAGGCGGGAGGAGCTTGGAATCTCCCAGGAAGAGCTGGCGCAGAAGGCAGGCTATAAATCCCGTTCTTCCATTAATAAAATCGAGGTAGACGGAAGAGGACTTCCCCAGTCAAAGATCATAGCAATCGCCAATGCTCTAAAAACAACACCAGCTTATCTCATGGGCTGGGAGAGCGATACAGATTCTGCCTTTGACTATGTAAGCGGCTGTTTCGGGAAATTTGCCGGAGAAATGCTTGAGAATTTTCATCGTTTAAATGAGAAAGGGCAGAAGGAGGCCTTAAAACGTGTCAGGGAAATGGTTCATATCCCCGAATACGCAAAAGACCACAATCCGGTTAAGATTTTAAATACTGACAGAAAAGCTTACCTGGACCCGGTGGCAGCCCATGAGCGGACCGACATTCAGGTGACAGAAGAAATGAAACAGCATGATGATGCCTTTTTTGATGAATAAAAAGAACTCATTGAGGTGATTTATTTGAACTATGAATCTTTATTAGAAGAAGCGGATTCCCATGGGATCATTATAAAGGAACGGCCGCTGATCGCCAATGACGGAAGGATAAGGGGCACCCAGATACTGATCCGCCAGGATATGACGGACTGCCAGAAAGCATGTGTTCTGGCGGAAGAGCTGGGGCATTACCATACCACCATCGGCAACATTCTGGATCAGTCACAAGTATCCAACCAGAAACAGGAACGCACTGCCCGTCTATGGGCCTACAATAAAATGATAACCTTAGAAAGGCTGGTGGCGGCAAAGGAAGCCGGCTGCCGGAACGGATACGAGATCGCCGAGCATTTAAACGTAACCGAGGAATTTTTACTGGAGGCCTTAAACTGCTATCAGACCAAGTATGGAAAAGGCCTGCAAAAAGATAATTACCTGATCCTTTTTGAACCTTTTAACATTTATAAGCTGGTGGATTAAACTTTTTTGTCCTGTCTTTTATTCTGCCACATATACTATCCAGAGGTGATGTATTGATGCAACCCTGTGAACTGGTGATGTTCGTGTCTTCTCTGGCCTGCTGCATTGCTGAGGACCGGTCCTCCGACGAGCTGGCTCTGCTTGGGGCTATTTTCTCCCAGCTTGGAGATTCTCTGGCAACCATTGCGGCGCAGCAGGACTTGTGTTGCGATTTAAATGAGAAAAAAGATACCAGCTAATATAAACAGCTGCGATAAAAGGTAATACTGTAAAATCCGATCCGCAAAGAAAGGAGTGTTGTAAAACAGATGGGCAATCATCTATGGGAGCAACGCTTCTTTTTCATGTTTCAAGCAGAAAAGCAGGTTCCGAAGAACCTGCCCATCTGTTCTGGCCATAGGATCGCGCAGACATACAGGCGTGATCTTTTCCAAATAAAATAACCGTATTTTACAGGTTTAACCCTTAAACCCTAATACTTTTGCGTCAGCAGCAATTCCACCGCCATCCGGTCATTTAGCCTTCCGGTCTTCACAGCTTCTTCCGCATCCACGCACAAGTTTACATAAGACAAAATCTGTTCCCTGGAAAATGTCCTTGCCTGAGGCATGATCTTTCCTGCCGCAAAGGGAGGAATCTTAAGCTTTGAGGCAATGCCGCCCTTATCCATTCCCTTTCCCATCAGCTCCTTTACCTGCAGAATCTGGTTAAACTGCCTGGCAATAAGAAAGAGGATTCTCATGGGAGGTTCCTTTAAGGTGAGAAGGTCTTCATAAAGATCCATGGCTTTTTTCGTTTGCCGGTTCACAATCGCTGCCACCATATCAAAAATCTTATTGGTTGTCCGGACCGTGCAGATGGTTTCCACATCCTCAGCCGTAATAATCTCTCTTCCAAGAGTATAGCTTATAAGCTTTTCCAGCTCCATGCGGATATTTTCCATATCATCTCCGGTCATGTGAAGAAACAGTTCCATGGTATTTCCTGTGATTTTCTTACCTTCCCTGGAAAGCAGGGTCCCTGCCCATCTGGCAAGCTGGGCCGTATCCTGACGCTCCATTTCAGCCGCATACCCCAGTTCCTTTACTTTTTTAAACATTTTGCTCCGCTTATCCACCTCTGATTCCACAAAGATAAGGCATGTGGTATCCGGCATCTGGGGTAGATAAGATACCATTTCGTCAGAAGCCGATTTAAAAAAACCGCTGTTCTCCACCAGGATCAGGCGTTTTTCTGCAAAGAAAGGCATGGTATCTGCAAGACTGATGACCTCCCGCACATCGATCCCCTTTCCTTCAAACTGGTTGAAGTTCATGGTATCGCCTGCCGTAATAGCTGCCTTCATTTGATTTTTATAGCTGTTCTTCAAAAATGATTCTTCTCCATATAGAAGATAAATCGGCTTGAAGCTGTGATTTTTGATATCCTTGGTCAGCGTCTGCATGGCATCCTTCCTCTCTGGCTTGACTTTCTTAATGAAATCAAACACGTATTTCCTTTTTTACTCTCTCTAATTATACCGGGAGAACTTCTCTCCGTCAACGAAACTTTCAAACCGGATCCTCTCCCCATCGGTCCACATTTTTATGGCCCCTCCTTCTCCTGTTCTAAAAACCTCTGTTCCCCTCTCCTTTAAACGGTCTAAAACCTCCTTATGAGGGTGTCCGTAAGAATTATCCACCCCATAAGACACCACAGCCCACCGGGGCTTTATTGCGTCGAGAAATGCTTCCCCAGAGGAATATTTAGAGCCATGATGGGCCACCTTTAACACGTTCACCTCTGCCAGCAGCCGCCTTTCCCCGGCCCTTTCCAATAGCTCCTTCTCTCCTCTTTCTTCCATGTCTCCTGTAAACAGCATGCGGCAGTTTCCATAGTCAATTTTTAATACTTCTGACTCCTCATTGGCAGTTTCCGGCCTGTCTTCTATTCCTGGATACAGGCAGATAATGCGAATGTCTTCCACCTGGACCCAATCACCTCCTGCAACATACTTCACTTTGGTTCCCCGACGCCTGGCAAGCTCCGCCAGCTTCTTGATTGCCTCATCCTCCCTTCCGTGATAGGGGAGCATGAGATTTTCAATTCTTATATCTTCACTATTTTCCAAAAGATAGGCCACACCGCTTAAATGATCCTGATCCCCATGGCTGATGAATGCAAAATGAATCACAGGTACCCCTAAACTTTTTAAACAAGGCTCCAATGAATATTTGCCCAGAGATTTTTTAGATGAGCTTCCTCCATCCACTAAAACAGCAGATCTTCCTGCCCGCAGCAGAATGCCATCCCCTTGTCCCACATCGAGGAACACGGCTTCCAGCCCATTTACTGGACCAGGCTTTAAAAGCAGGATGCAAAAACAATACATCCCGGCCAGAAAAAGAACCTTTAAACCATAGGAAATTCTTTTCTTCTCTTCTTTATTCTCCCCGGCTCTATGCTCCTCATACTCCATCCATATGTTCAAAGCAGCCATTCCTGCAAACAAAATAAGGCCATAAGCCGCCAGCCGTCCAGGCTCCGGCCTGCCAAAGGTCAGGCTGTATCCAGGAAGCCCTTCCATGCTTTTGCATATCCATTCATAAAAAGCAAGTATATAATGCCCTGTTCCCGCAGCACCGGTCCCAAGAAGGGGACTGAAGCTTCCAAGAAAGATAACGCCGATTCCGGAACAAACCACCCAATCCATTAAGGGGATAAGCAGAAGATTTAAAAACAGACCATAGAAAGGAATCTGATAAAAATGATACAGTGTAATAGGCATGGTGACGATTTGTACCGCTGCTCCTGTGGAGATCGGGCCTGACAGAAAATTCTTCTTTCCAAGCCAGTTTCCAAGGAGGGGACCTGCCCAGCCGATTGCATAGACAGCCCCAAAGGACAGCTGAACCCCTCCATTCATAAGAAGCATAGGCGACTTAAGTCCCAGGAAAAGCAGCGCCAGGGAAGCGGAGGACAAAAGATCATAGGTTCTTCCAAGATAGGCGGCCAGAAATGCGATAGACATCATAATCACAGCCCTCACCACCGAAGGACCGCTGCCTGTTAAAATCCCATACATAACCACCAGAATGGTTCCTGCCAGACCGGCACCTCCAAGTCCCATTCCGGTTTTCCTTAAGATCCGGTAAAAAGAAAGACCGAGAAAGGACATATGCATGCCGCTGATTGCAAGAAGATGGGAGATTCCATTCTTTTGATATAAAGACTTAATATCCTCCGGAAGCCCGCTTGTATCCCCTAAAACAGCTGCCGTTAAAACGCCGCCATCTTCTTTGGAGGTATACTTATAAAGGAGGGAGCGCCCCCATTCCCTGACCTGGCGTATCCCGTCTAAAAGAGGGGCTTCTCCTGGATCCAGAATCTCCAGTTCCTTCCCAATAAATTTTCCGTCTATTCCCAGCCCCTGATAATATGCCTTGCTGTCAAACTCCCCCGGGTTCCTGGCCGGTGAAAAGGGTTGTACCTCCCCCTTCACTTTAATGAGCTGCCCAATGCGCAGCCTTTTATTCCCGTTATCACCTATGCGCTGGAGATCCAAAGGCTTAATAGACACCATCAGACGTGAGACCCGGCAGTAAGCCTCCTGCTTTAGCACACGGTTTTCCGTTAGAACAATCTGAAGAGACCCATTCTTTTCTTCAAAAGAAGAAATCCTTCCCTCTGCCTCCGCATAACCGGCTGAAAGCTCCTCAATGGCCCTTTCCCTCTCTTCCCACTTTTTACAGTCGTATCCGGCCCAGGCCGCACCCAGGTATAAAAAAAGAAGAGGCAAAAGAACCCAAAGCCGGTCCCTGCCTCTCCAATAACCATAAAGAACAACCCCGGCAGCAAAAAAAGCCGGAATCAAAAGCCAGGATATCAAAACCAGCAAAGCGGCAGTCTCTCCAAGTACAAATCCCCCTGCGATCAGACATAATGGGCGTTTTATTGTTCTGTTCCTCCTATATCATTTGGTACTTCCTCATTTTCCGCATTGTAATCCAGGTTGCGTTCAAAAAGCTGGTTTAAGGAAATGGAATCCCGAAACATGACTTCCTGAGAACCGCCCACCGTAATCTGCACCTTATTGATGGAAGAGGCCGCAGCCAGGGAATTCACAATAGAATAAATCGGGATATATTCCTTTACCTCCAGGGTGTTATTAAGAAATGCGGAATCAAAATTAATGTAACAGATATTTTCATTGACCGACACATTGAGAAGCTTTGTATCCTTTGGCAGAGTCGGGTTCATTCCCGGCCTTCCCGGACCGGCGATCAGCTGTTCAATGACCAGCTTTTCCAGGGAAGTGTTTACGTTATGCACCACTTCTCTTGTCTCCTTAACCAGCTTCTCCCCGGTATCATCAGCGAAATACAGGGGCAGCTCCGTCTTCTCATAGGAATTGACGTTACTGATGTTGTCAATAAAATCGGAATTTGCCATAGGGCCTACCGGACTTCCTGAACTGTCCATCAGGGGCTGTTCCGCTGTATACACAGCAACATAATCCACCCCTTTTACCTGGGTCAGTGTCCTCACCAGGGAAGACCTGCATAAAATCTCTCTGGTTGCATTCATCATGGCATAATTGTTATCAAAATACAGATAAAGAACCGTGTCCTCCAGCTTATACCGCTCAAAGCCCACCTTATCCGGAACCGCAGCCTGACGGTCCAGATCCTTTGGCACAGTCCGAAGCTGCTCCATCAGATTCCTGATCCTCCAGTCCGTCACATCTTCCAAGTCCCCTTCCGGCTTCTGCGGCATTTGATACTCCTGTGGTTCCATCTTCGTCATGGCAGAGTTCAGATAATAAATCTGGTAAACATCACCGGCGTTTTCTGTTCCATCTCTTTTTCTTCCGTCACAGCCGGTCAGGCACAGAAAGCACGCCAGAAGAAGGAGAACACCCCGTTTTGCCGGGTGAAAAAGTATGCCTGAAAGGCGTTTCATCTAATAGCCTCCTGTTTCTAAGAAATATAAGTGAGTGGAATCCGTACGGTAAATGTGGCTCCCTCGCCCTCTTTGCTCTGAAGTTTCAGTGCTCCCTGATGCATCAGCACAATTTTTTTTGTAATGGAAAGACCAAGGCCTGTGCCTCCTGTCTCTCTGGATCTGGCCTTATCTACCCGGTAGAACCGTTCAAACACATGCTCCTGGAACTCTTCCGAGATCCCTATTCCAGAATCCGCCACCTTTACGTAAAAAAACTTATGATCCGCATCCAGGGTGACCCGTACCCAGCCGCCTTCCACATTGTATTTGATGGCATTCTCCACCAGATTGCTTAAAGCCAGGGACAGCTTCATCTCATCCACATCGGCAATGACCTCCCTGATGCTTTCAAAGGTAAGCTCCACATTGCGTTTTCCGGCAATGGGGCGCAGCCTTTTTAAGATCAGCTCCATCAGCCCGTTGATATTCACCTGGGCAATGTTTAAATTTCCCCCGGCAGTCTTGTCCATGCGGACCAGAGACAGCAGGTCATCAATGATCTTGTTTTCCCGCTCGATTTCATCGGAGATATCACTTAAAAATTCCCGGTAAAGCTCTGCCGGAACGTCTTCCATTCCCATGAGGGAATCGGCCAGCACCCGGATGGACGTGATCGGGGTTTTCAGCTCATGGGAAACATTTGATACAAATTCTTCCCTGGACTGGTCCACCGCCTTAAGCTTCTTTAACGTCAGGTTAATGGTTTCCGTAATCTGCAGGGTTTCCTTATAAGCATAGGAACTGATATTCCCGTCCATATCTCCCTCTGCCGCCCTGTTTAACATCCGCTGCAGCTCCCGGAAAGGCTTCATTAAAAGTGTGGCAAGAAAAAACACAAATATGGCCAGAACGGAAAAGATCATAAGCTGAAGAAAAGCTCCCTTTTCCGACATAGCGGACACCCGGTTCAGAAGATCCTCCGTGGATGCCGTCACGATCATGACCCCGGCAATTTCCTTTTCCTGGCTGTTGGAATAAATGGGAATCGTCAGCGCCGAATAATGTTTTTCAAAATTATATTTGCTGCCGTTTTCTCCGTCAAAACAGCGGATAACCTCCTCAGATACATTGAGCTTACCCGTAGAAAGGGAAAAGGTGTCGCTGATGATCCTGAAATTCCGGTTCACCACCACGATCCGTCCATTGAACATATCTGCCTTTACAGACATTTCATTGTCCAGCAGAGGGTCCCTTGGCTCCATAGTCAAGTATCCGATTCTTGTCATTTTGTTGCTTAATATCCAGCACTGGTTTTGGATATCCTGCATTCTGGACTCAATGAGGTTCTGCCGGTAAGTACCCAGCATGACCGAATTCTGGATAAATACCGGTATAATTCCGACCACCATAAGGGCAATGATCAGAGTGACCCGCAGGCTTATGGCATGTTTCTGATTAAAAATCCTTATCTGGAACATGATCCTGCACCTCCAACCTTATTCCTGTCATACATCCAGCCTTTTCGTACAAGCGATTGCCAGTGCTCCCGGCCCTATATGGCAGGATACACTTAAAGAAAGATTGTCCACGTAGATTTCTCCCGTCTTTGGAAAAACCTCTTCCAGCTCCTTCTTAAACTCCAAGGCAGCCGCCTCATTATTGGTGTGGGCAACGGCAATGCTGGTGAGGATCCCTTCCGGATCGCCGAAGCGCTCCTCTATATCCTTTTTCGCGGCTGTGATCATCATGGTTTTGGCCTGCTTCATGGTTCTTGCCTTTGCAAAGGCGTCCAGCTTCTCTCCCTGAATGGTAAGAACCGGTTTAATCCTTAAAAATGTCCCTAAAAGAGCCGCTGCCGGAGTGATTCTTCCGCCCTTTTTTAAATATTCCAGCGTATCCAGGGTAATATAAATGGTAGATTCCATCTTTGTCTCTTCCAGCTTTTCCTTAATGGCAGCAGCGGTCATTCCTAAGTCTGCCATCCTCCTGGCTTCCAGGACTGACTGCCTTTGAGTGACGGAAATTCTCTGATTATTGACCACGAACACTTTTCCCTCGTAATCTTCCGCCAGCATAAGAGCAGTCTGACATGCACTGCTCAGCCCGCTGGACATGGGAATGTGTACGATTTCCTCATACTCCTTTAAAAGCCTGTTCCATAAATCCATAAGATCAGCCGGAGATGGCTGAGAAGTGGAAATATCCACTCCTTCCTCCAGCTTTTCATAAAAATCCTTCTGTGTCAGGCTGATATCTTCATAAAACGTTTCCCCGGCCATCATAAACGGCATGGGTATTACGTAAACTCCAGCTTCTTCCCCCTGTCTCTGGGTAATTCCGCTGTTGCTGTCTGTTATAATAGCTACTTTCATTTCCATTCTCCTTTATTTCTGCAGGCAATGAACCAGGCGCAGGAATGCTTGCATTTCTGCATCTGGCGAATGCTGCAAGGGTCAAATAGCTCACAGCTTGCTAGGGCCTATTTGACTTCCTGCAGGCAATGAGCCAAGGCAGCCTGTTCTTCTTCACCCGCAGATGTATAAAGCTGATAATACATTCCCCGCTTTAAAAGCAGCTCCTCGTGATTTCCCTCTTCCACAATTTTGTTGTCGGACAATACCAATATCCGATCCGCATTCTGGATGGTAGTAAGGCGGTGGGCAATGGTCAGCGTGGTGCGGCCTACTGCCAGGCGGTCCAGGGACTGGGAAACCAGATGCTCGCTTTCGTTATCAAGAGCAGAGGTGGCCTCATCAAGGATCAGCACCTGGGGATTTTTAAGGAATACCCTGGCAATGCTGATGCGCTGCTTTTGTCCTCCTGAAAGCTTTACGCCCCGCTCTCCCACATAGGTTTCATAGCCGTCCTTAAGCCCCGTGATGAATTCATGGGCTCCGGCCAGTTTTGCCGCCTGGATCACATCATCCTTGGAAGCCCCTGGATGGCCGTATTCAATATTTTCAAAAACCGTTCCTGAAAACAGATAAACATCCTGCTGCACCACTCCTACAGCGCTTCTTAAGCTCTCCAGGGTTACATTCCTGATATCCTGGCCGTCAATGAGGATCTCTCCCTCCGTCGGATCATAGAAGCGGGGGATCAGGTTGCATAACGTGGTCTTTCCTCCTCCGGAAGGGCCCACAAGAGCTACCTTTTCTCCTGCTTTGATATCAAGGTTGATGCTGCTCAGCACCGGATTGTGGTCATCCGGATATTCAAAGGATACCTGATGGAAGTTGATATTGCCTTTTACATCATGCAGAGGCTTTGCTCCTTCTTCATCAAAGATGTCCACACTGGCATCCATCAGCTCCATAAAACGTTCAACTCCGGTCATTCCTCTCTGGAACTGTTCCGCAAATTCGATAATCCTGCGGATTGTGGCAAGCAGCGTGGTCACATACAAGGTATAAGCCACCAGATCCCCTGGCTCTATCAATCCCTTTACCATGAATATGCCGCCTGCAACGATGACCACCACATACATCAGACCGTCAAACATCCGGATGGTGTTCTGGAAAGCAGCCATGTATTTGTAGGTTTTCCGTTTAATCTCCAAAAACTCCAGATTATCCCGGTTGAATTTTTCAATCTCGATCTTTTCGTTGGCAAACGCCCGGACCACCCGGTTTCCAAGAAGGCTGTCCTCGATCCTGGCATTCAGCTCACCGATGTGGTTTCTCTGATGCTTAAAAGCCTTTCTTACCTGCAGGTTAAAGTAGGTACAGGATACCGCCATAACCGGAATCAGCAGGAAAATGATAAGGGTCAGAGGAAGATTGATCCCTGAAAGGATAATAAAGGATACCACTGTCTTTAAGAAGGCAATGAAGAATTCCTCCGGACAGTGGTGGGCAAATTCCGTTACGTCAAATAAATCACTGGTGATCCTTGACATGATCTGCCCGACCTTTGTATTGTTAAAATAGTTATCCGACAGCTTCTGCAAATGTGCAAATGCATCCTGCCTCATATCGGTCTCAATGGCTGCTCCCATGACATGGCCTGTGTAAGCCATGTAGAAGCTGGCCATTCCGTCTATGATCCTGAGGCCAAAATAAAGGGCGCCGATCCCGATGATCATACGAACCGTAAGGGACGTCATATCTCTTAACCCCTGATTGGTAATATAGCGTAAGATCAAAGGCAATACCATCTCACAGATGGTGGTAAGCGACGCACAAAATAAATCCATGACCATGACTTTCGTATATTTTTTATAGTAGGGCACAAAGCGTTTTAACAATGTGCCCGTTTTCATCTCATTTTGTTTCATATAATCCTCTACTCTGTAATCTTAATATTTTTTATAAGCCCCAAAGCCCAATCCTGTTCTCCCGGCTTTCTGCTCACAACATTAATGTTCATGCGCTGTTCCTTGTAAAGCACCTGCGCGGACATCTTATAAAGGATTTCCGCTTCCTTCTCCTCTGGTTCATAAAAAGCCACCCGTGCTTTGGCCTTTCCCAAGTCAAAATCCTGGATTTCCGGCCCTTTTCCCTGCTCAAACCACTGGTTCTTAAACTCGGCCTTACGCCCTTCAAAAACCGCCGCATAGATGTAATAATCATGACCTCCATACCCTTCACCATCATAGTAATGGTCCATGCTGGCGCTGTTTGCCTCATCATAAAGAAAATTTCCCGGGATCCCAAAGCTCATGTTGCCGATCTTTCGGTAAACAAGATGCTTTCTGCAGCCAATGAAAACCTCCTCCGGAAAGGACGACGCGCCTTCTAAATCCACAGGAACATGGCCGTCAAGGCTGCACACCTCCAAATACTCCTTCTTGGGGAATGGGAGCCTGCGGTCCATGGAAAGCGCGGTTTCAAGGAGCTTGATGATTTCCTGGTTTACCTGCTCATCCTGCTTGCTGCGGACTGACGGCATGAAGTAGCAGAATTGGTGAAGCAGAACCATGGCGCTGTTTCTGTAAAAATAAGCATCCTTTTCTAATTCATTCCATACAAAAAAATCCCTGGCAAAAGCAACGCCTATACCAGAATTCATCATCCCTTTTATCTCATTAAAAGAAAATGACCGAATATGGGTGACCAGTTTCCCCTCCTGACGGTCCGGTATATAATAAACCGCAGGCCAGCAAAACATGTATTCCCCATCCCCGCTCCATCCGGACACCAGTTTCATAAGATCAGAAAACCACTGGTAAAAGTACTTCTGTCTCATGGCAAGAAAGTCCCTTTTTATAAAATATCCGGTCCTGTCCTCGAGCCTGAGCCTGAGCTTTTCTTTTTTTGCCAGCCGCTCCAGAAAATCAATGGCCGCTGCATGGAAACCAGGACCGGCAATATTCGTCTGGCTCTCTCCCTGTAGCTTGCTCCTGCTCCACTTAAGCCAGACATAGCCTTCCTGGCATAGCTGTACAAGCAAAAATCCTTCGATCCGAAAGCAGCGGTAGCCCATTTCCTTTGCCAGCTTTTTTGCCATGCCCTCCGCTGACTGGCGATTCCAGTCTATACCTGAAAATATTTTTTTCTTTGGCTCCAAAGAAAATCTGATTCGAATACTCATCTGAAAACCTTCCTAAGATATCTTTCTCTATTCTATCTTATTTTCAATAGAAATGGAAGCATAAAACGAATATGGACGAATTTAATTTTCCGATTTACATATGTTTTCTATGTATTTTGCTTCAGAAAATTAAAAAATCAGGGCTGCCCAGTGCAGCCACTGGAAAGCCCTGATTTTTCTTTGGCATAATTCACTTCATAATGCAGCAGCTCCACAGCCTGGATTTATTTTACAAGTAAAGATTTTCCTGTCATTTCTTTTGGCTGTTCTAATCCCATAAGTTCAATCAGGGTAGGAGCGATGTCTGCCAGACAGCCGCCTTCTCTCAGCTTATAGGCTGGGTCTGCATTTACCAGGATAAACGGAACCGGATTGGTGGTATGAGCGGTAAAGGGGTCTCCTGTCTCATAATCCAAAAGCTGTTCTGCGTTTCCGTGATCAGCACAGATGAACAGAACTCCATTGGTTTCCCTGATGGCTTCCACGGTTCTTCCCACACATGCATCCACAGTTTCAATGGCCTTGATAGCTGCGTCTTCAATTCCCGTATGTCCAACCATATCCGGGTTTGCAAAGTTAATGATGATCACATCATATTTTCCGGATTTGATTGCCTCTACCAGCTTATCGCAAACAATGGGAGCGCTCATCTCTGGCTGCAGGTCATAGGTGGCAACCTTTGGAGATGGAACCAGGATCCTGTCCTCTCCCTTATTGGGCTCTTCCACACCCCCGTTAAAGAAAAAGGTTACATGGGCATATTTTTCAGTTTCAGCAATTCTGGCCTGTGTCAGGTTGTTCTGGGCCAAAAATTCGCCGAAGGTATTTATAATGGATTCCTTTTTGAAAGCAACCAGCTTGTTTTTAATGGTCTCATCATAATCCGTAAAGCATACATAGGTCAGGTTCATGCGCTTTTCTCTTGAAAATCCTTTAAACTCATCATCACAGAAGGCTCTTGTTATTTCTCTTGCCCGGTCAGGACGGAAGTTAAAGAAGATCACAGAATCTCCGTCTTTCACCGTAGCAACCGGTTCTCCAGCCTCGGTCACAACAAACGGCTCCACAAACTCATCGAAAACCTCTTTATCATAGGAAGCCTGGATACCGGCAGAAGCCGATTCCACGTGATTTCCTTCTCCCTTTGCCAGAGCATTGTACGCCTTTTCCACACGGTCCCAGCGGTTATCCCTGTCCATTGCATAGTAACGGCCCATAACAGAAGCCACTTTTCCTGTGCCGATCTCCTTCATCTTTGCTTCCAGTGCTTCCACAAAGCTCTTTCCGGATGCAGGAGGCGTATCACGTCCGTCCAGGAAGCAATGAACATAGACCTTATCCAGGCCATTTCTCTTTGCCAGCTCTAAAAGGCCGTAAATATGGGTGTTATGGCTGTGCACTCCGCCGTCGGATACCAGGCCCCACATATGGAGGGCAGACCCGGATTTCTTGCAGTTTTCCACTGCCTGTAAAAATTCAGGCACCTCAAAAAAGTCGCCGTCATTGATTGATTTTGTAATCCTGGTAAGCTATGACGATAGGTAAACTTTTGACATATTAATACGATGATTAATACATCTCCAGTTTTTCCCCCGTCCCACACCGTGCGTGCTAGTTTCCCAGCACACGGCGTTCCATCATAAAATCA
>JAISYJ010000136.1:0-45969 GCA_031270005.1 Hungatella sp.
GCTGGAAAACTAGTTTAAAAATCCAGACGGCCAAGCTTATTAAAGTTACCCTTTTTTAGGAAAACAAAAAACTTCATTTTTTTCGTATCACCTCTTGACATTTCTTAGCTGGACTTTCAAACAATGATATTATACCTTATGGAAAAAAGAGACAAGATGTGAAAATCGGATCATATTCCATAGGCCCGGAGACTTGGTACCATTATGATCCGTCTTTGCCAATTACTTCTTTGCATTCCACTTTTTATATATTACAATTCTGTTACATAAGTGTTACAATAAAGTTGTTTCAAGAAAGCGAAAAATAATAAGGAGGTTACGTATCATGTTTTTTGACTTCAGCTCATGTAACTTAAGCGATTTATTAGATTTAATTTCCCAGTTCTGCAAATAATTTTTTTAAAAAGGTTCAGCCTTTACGGTTGAACCTTTTTTTGAGGATATCCCCAGCAAGATTTCCAGATACAGTTGGTAATCAGTTTCATTAAACATGGAGCACTTCTCCAGCATAAAGCCTTTCTCCCATTTTCCTGTCACTGACATTGAAAACACAGACATTTCCTGTAGCAAAACATTCATCTGCTATCACTGCATCTGAAGTATGAAGGACCTCATCATTGCAGAGAATTACAACATAGCTTCGTTTTCCGACAGTGATTTTTACAGCCTGGGCTTCGCTTTCTGTCAGTGTTTTATGAAGGGTATGGCTGACTGTCTCCACAAACTTCACTCCAGCCGGTTCTGCTGCAGAAGAACTTCCGCCATTTATGACTGTAATCATACTGGCAAACCCTTCTTTTTTAAGGACTGCAGTAACTACATCATTTTCCTCCCACTGATTGTAATGTCTTGAGGTCATTCCCCTGTTACTTTCAAGTATGGCATCCTTTGTCAAAAAGTTCAAGAATGCACTGGTCTCTTTTCCCCGGAAAGTCACCAGATTTGCTTCTGTGAAAGCCTCTCCCTCCGGCGCAAAATGGAAATACTGCCTGTATTCATGCACTCCTTCACCATAAAACTGATCATTGATCAGATAAATATCCGGTTTAATCCAGATAATACGCCGATTCACAAAGATACCCTTTTTCATATATCCCAGATGGCCGCCCTGCACAAATTCTGCAATTTCTCCGGCCCTGTATGTTCTGTTTACAGGCAGAGAAAGCCTATTCGTATACCAGGAATCTTCAAATGAAGTAAAGGATTCCCCGTCTACGGTTGTGGTATTATGGCCTGAATTACCCTTTAAAGTAAAACGAAGGGGAACGTTCATATAGGTCGCTCTGCCGCCATCCACCAGTACATCTTCTCCATTCATAACCAGATCCACATGCATTTTATCCCCATGGCAATGACCTGTACTCATTGCACCGCATGTAAAATGAAGAAGATTGGAATTCCTTTTCCAGCTTTCCCTTAAATAATAATTTCCGCTATTCTCCAGATATGCTGACATAAAATCCGGCGCTTTTGCAGGAAGAAGGGTATACTCCGCACAGGCACTGGTTCCGAAATCCCAGGCGCCTTCATAATCCATAAGCTCAAAGCCGCTCCATTTCAGGACAGGATCCTGGAATAACCAGGCTCCCATGGTGATTTTATCCCGTAAATCTGTGTCATCAGAATCCCCATGAGTGAATTGATGACTGTCCGGCTTTTTCCAGATAACATTTGCCAGTGCCATGAGATGAACCGTTTCCTCCAAATCCGGCTTAAGTGGTATCCCATTGGCTCTTGCAAGGAAAATCACACAGCACAGGCAGTGATAAACTTCATTGTGATACATAGGGGATTGCTCCCACTGGCTGCCGTCTTTGTAAATCTGCACCTTAATTGACTTATAAATCCGCTCCAGGGCAATGGAAGCCCACTCCTTTGTTTCATCGTTCTGGGGAAGCCCCATTGCAATCTCAAAAAGTCCGCTGTTCTCCAGAATACACCAGTTGCTCTGCAGCCTTTCATCTCCGCCCTTTTCCACCAGTCTTCTGGCATGAAGCCGCAGTGATCCTGCAAATTGATCTAAAAAGTCCTCTGTTATTAAGCTGCTGTCCTTAAAACAGCGGATCGCTTTTGTCCATGTCTCTCCCCGAAGCCCTGTCTCCAACAGGCGCCACGGTCCCATCTCCGTCTTCTTCTCCAGCAGAACTCGGTCCATCCAGTCATTAATCAGCCGCAGAAAGCAGGTTACATACTTTTCATCTCCGGTCATCTGCCAGGCCTGCCCCAGGCAAATGAAAAATCTGTGCCTGTTGAACTGCCAGACAAATTCCGGATCGCCGGAAGGCATATAGCTCCAGTCAATTTCTCCGGAAAATACCACAGGCTCATAGGTCCGCTCCATATCCCAGTTTAAGTCAAACAGAAATGTATTTTCACATACTTCATTTGCAATCCGTAAAATATGCCCTGCATCTTCATTCCAATGCTCTTTGCAATAACAGGCTGAATTCTCCGGATCAGGTACAAAATAACAGGCATCCGGTCTGTCAAAATATTGTTCTATTGTCATTTCCAATTCCCCATCAATACCAGTATGGCTCCCAATCAGTTGAAAGCCGCGTCAATGCCTCCATATAAAAGTAGTCGCCCCAAAGAACGCACTCATCAACTCCGTGGTTTGGACATGTGTTATAGGGAGAACTCTTTGCATAGGTTCCATGTAACAAAAGGCCGTTGGATACAGCCGGATCAGTCACCGCGCACTCCGTTACCAGTGCATACAGAAGCCTTTTTGCCATACCTTTATAATATTCTGCTTTTTCCTTTGAAAGATATTTGCTCATCTCAAGCATACCGCAGGCTGCAATTGCAGCTGCAGAAGAATCCCTTGGTTCATTGCTTCCGTCACTAAAATCAAAATCCCAGTAAGGAACCATATCCTTAGGCAAATGCTCCAGAAAATAATCCGTTACTTTGCAGAAAATATCGGCATATTCCTCATTTCTAAGAAATTTATAAGCAAGTGCAGATCCGTAAATTCCCCATGCCTGACCTCTTGCCCAGGCAGAACCATCCCGGTAACCCTGATGAGTAACGCCCTTTTTAGGTTCTCCGGTCTCTATATCAAAGAAAAATGTGTGATAGGTGGAATGATCTTCTCTAATAATATTTTTCATTGCAGTCTTAATATGCGCTTCTGCCTTTTTTATGAAGTTTTCCTCTCCTGTGACCTCACCTGCCCAGAAAAGCAGAGGCATATTGAGCAGACAGTCTATAATCATACGGTAATTCTTCTCATCCCCCAACGTTCCCCATGCCTGAAAAAACTGACCCTTTTCATGAAATCTCGTCATCAGATTATTTGCTGCCATAATAGCAGCTTCCTTACCGGTGATATTTCCCGTAAGTTTGTATGCAGCCACACAGGAGGGACAGTATAAAAATCCCATGTCATGGTGATCCACACCTTCTTTTTCTTTGATCCTTCTATAAAAATCCTTTACTTCAATTTCAGCTGTATTTCTTAATGCCCTATCCCCTGTTTTCTCATAAGCCAGCCATACTTCACCAGTCCAGAACCCAGGTGTCCATTCGTAGTTGGTTCCCTTCTGATAGAAATTATTTACACTGGCCTCCTGAGGAAATTGTTCCGTAAACTGATCTGTCGCTTTTTTAATCAGCTCTGCTGCCTTATCATAGGCAGTCCCTAACATTCCATCATCAATTTCCTTGTGCTGTAATAGTTCTTCCCTTGTTTGCATATGCCTTACTCCCTTTATACTTGCTGATATAGATTGATCCGCCGCAAAAGCTATTCCTTCACAGCTCCGATCATAACTCCCTTGGTAAAGTATTTCTGTAAAAATGGATATACGAACAGAATCGGAACAGTCGCCACCATGATTGTAGCATACTTAATGCTCTGCGCAATGGCCTCCGCATCAGCTCCCGCACCTCCGTTCATCGCCTGTAAATCATTGGATATAAGGATTTCTCTTAAGATAACCTGAAGGGGATATAATTCCCGGTCTCTTAAAATCGCAGAAGCCCAGAACCATGCATTCCATATGGAAACGCCATAATACAGAACCATAACTGCCATAATTGATTTGGACAGGGGCAAAATAATTTTAAACAGAATGGTAATATGTCCAGCCCCGTCAATTCTGGCCGCTTCTGTTAAGCTTTCAGGAATGGATTCAAAGGATGTTCTTAAAATAATCATATTATAAGTACTGATCATAAAAGGAATGATGAGTCCCCATCTGCTGTTAATCAAATGCAGATCTTTCAGATTCAGATAAAACGGAATCATACCGCCTGAGAAAAACATGGTAAAGAGCACCAGCAGCATCAAAGGCTTTTTAAACATAACTCCCTTTCTGGAAAAGAAATAAGCTGCAAGTGAAGTCATTACCAAATCCAGGGCAACACCGACCACCAGAATAAACAGCGTATTTACATAGCCTTTCAAAATCATAGGGTTTTCAAATACCTTCAGATATGCCTGAAGATTAAATCCCAAAGGCTTTAATAAGAATCCTGAATGTGCCATAAGCTGGCTGCTGTCGCTGAATGAAGCCATAGCCACAAACCACATAGGATATAAACAGATCAATGCAATGATGGCCAAAACAATATAATTAACTACATGAAATATTCTTTCTCCCCGGGAAACTTTAACTTTCATCTCTCTCCTCCTTTACCACAAGCTGTTTTCTGTTGTTTTTTTAGATATTTTATTAGTAACATACAACAGAACACAGTTGATCACAGAATTAAACAGACCAATAGCAGTTGAATAACTCCAATCCTGCTCAATCAGACCAGCACGGTATACATAAGAAGAAATAATATCTGCAGTTTCATAGGTAGACGGATTATATAGGAGAATCGTCTTTTCATATCCCATACTCATCAGGGAACCCATTCTTAAAATCAGCATGATGATGATAGTCGGTGCAATTCCAGGTAACGTTACATGAATCAGCTGTTTCCACTTACCTGCACCATCAATAGAGGCTGCTTCATATAGCTGGCTGTCAACACCAGATAATGCAGAAAGATAGATAATGGATCCCCAGCCTATCTCCTGCCATATACTGGAGGCTGTATAGATTGTACGGAAGTTCGCAGGATTCTGAAGAAGAGGATTCCGCGTTCCCCCAAATAATGCGATAATATCATTAAAAAGACCGGTTGTCAGACAAAAGTCCTTAATCATACCACAGGCAACTACCAGGGAAATAAAATGAGGCAGATAGGTAATTGTCTGAGAAACCTTCTTAAATTTTCCATTTTTCACTTCATTCAGCAAAAGGGCCAGAATAATAGGAGCGGGAAACCCAAATATAATACTATAAATACTTAATAACAGAGTGTTTTTCAAAAGCCTTCCAAAATAAGGACTTGTAAAAAATCTGGTGAAATTTTCAAACCCCACCCATTCACTGCCAAGCACTCCTTTGGCAGGCGTAAAATCTTTAAATGCAATCATTGCACCATACATAGGTTTATACATAAAAACAGCATAAAAAATAATGACAGGAAGCACCAGCAGATATAAAGTCCAGTTTCTCTGTAAATCTTTCCTGATTCTATAGCTTAACGAATTTCCCTTCATTCCTTCCATCCCTTCCTTTCATCTGAATACTTGATCCGAAAACCTTGATCTTAAAACAGCCGGGGACTGACTATGCAATCGCCCCGGCCGTAGCTGCTATTCGGTTATGCCCGGTGAAGCGGGGCACGCTGTGAGCAAGTAGCGAAGCGGATTGCGAATATCCGCTTGAATTGGAAATCAACCAGAATTATCTAGCTTCATAACGCTCTAAAGCTGCGTTCTCAATTTCAAGTGCACGATCCAGTTTCATATCCTTTAATGTCTGGATATATTTATCCCATTTATCAAAGCTTTCTGTTCCAAAGATAAATTTAAGGGCCATTTCATCTACATAAGTATTAAGTTCATTGGTAATAGTTGCCAGCTCCTTAGACTCCTCCTGTGTTGGAGTGATATTTGGAACCGTATGTTTGCCTGCATTTGGAACTTCCCAGGCACTTGGACAATCCTTAACAGTAGGAAGCTGTAAATACTGCTCAAGATAGTTAAGATCCTGTACAAATGGTCCATTATAATTAGCACGAATGTATTTTGACAAAGACTGTGCCAGAGGCCAGCCGTCCGGATTATTCATGATCAAATCAGTATAAGCAGCTTTTCCATCCTTCATCTCATAAGAAACACCTTCCGTGCCATAATTAAACAAGTTATGCCCTGCCTCAGAATAACCGTAATCCAATAATCTGGCTGCCAGTTCTACATTTTTACAGCTGGAGGTGATGGCTGCTCCCACATCAGGGAACTTATTTTCCATATAGCCATATTCAGGGGCAGCACCCTTTTCTAAAGTTGGAGTTGGAGTCGGAACCAGCAAGTAGTCAGGATTGTTCTTCTGTGCACTTGTCATAAACACCTGCATACGGCTTGCTGCCCAGCCTACAGAAGCACCTGATTTATCACTTGTCATCTTTGCAGTTACCTGATCACTGTTAAGAGTCGCAACATCCTTATCAATCAGTCCTTCCTGATACCACTGGTTCATGGTCATCAGATAATCCTTATATCCAGCCTGAGCAGGTGCAAAAGCAACCTTGCCCTCACTATCTAATATAAACCATGTACCGTTTGCAGCTCCTACTTCATAGGCAAATGCAATTGGATTGGACTGCTTGAAATTGGTCCAGTCAAAGCAAATAGGAGCCTCAGCACCCTTCTTTTCCTTAAATGCAGTCAGTACAGTATGCCACTCATCAACCGTTGCAGGAACTTCAAGCCCCAGCTCATCCAGCCAATCCTTACGGATAAAGCCACCGACTGTATAGCGCAGCCTGTCTTCACCGCGGATGAATGGGAATGCAAAGTAATGGCCTTCATCTGTCTTGATCATCTTATCTACATCAGGATTTTCAGCCAGATATTTTTTAAGATTTGGACAATACTGATCAAAAACGTCATTTAATGGAATGATGACTCCATCCTTAATTGCTTTTTCCGGACCGCCTGGATACATTTTTACCCATTGCCACTCCATAATATCAGGGAGATTTCCATCGGCAACGATTAAATTAAACTGTTCCTTTGCCTGGTCCGTACCTGCTGAGGGATGCTGGAATTTAATTGTAACACCGGTCTGCTCCTGTAAAGCTTTTCCTAATTCAGTTTCGCCTAAATTAGTATAGTTAGCTGATACGTTGGGATTTAGCTGAAGCCAATAGGTAAGCTCTCCTCCCTTAGCCAAAGGATAAGATACTTCTCCCCCTGCTTCTGTATCAGAACCGGCTTCTGCTGTTTTAGTTGTTTCTTTTGTATCTCCGCCTGCAGTTGGATTTCCCCCTGTTTTACTTCCACAGCCTGCCAGCAGTGAGGTGACAGTAACCATTGCTGTTAAAATAGCAATCGGCTTTTTAAAACTTTTTTTCATGAACCTTCCTCCTTGTTTTTGTGCATCTTGCACTCATTTTTCTATATTATATACGTATTTATATGCATTTTATATATTCAAATATTAAAAAAGGTTGACAAAATCGAATGATTCCGTCAACCTTTCTTGACTAAAACTAAAATTCATTTACAATTTATCGAATCCCTGCCGCCCGCTTTTTAATTGCCCGGGCGTTGCTCCTGTAAATTTCTTAAAGGTTCTGATAAATGTGGAGCTGTCCCGAAAGCCTACTCTCTCAGCTACCTCGACCACATTAATTCCCTCTGCCAAAAGTTTCTCCGCTTCATCGATCCGATTCTGGTTGATGACCTTTAGGAGGCTTTCCCCTGTGTGTCTTTTATAAATGGAGGAAAGATAAGCAGGGGTCATATGAAAATGAAGTCCTGTCTGAGAAATATTTAAGTCAGGGTCACTGAAATTCTCCTGAATATACTTCTGTATCTTTTCACACAATTGTTGGTTTTGTCCGTATTCTCTGGAATTATCAGAGGATTTACACAATTTCTCAACTGCTTCTTTAAAGGTTTCCTTGATTTTCTCAAGAGGCATTTTCACGGAAATGCCCTTTAATCCTAACTCTTCATCATAAACTTCCTCTACCTCCTGTGCTCCTTTCATAATTGTTCCCATTAAGTCATACAGAAGGCATTTTAACATGGCCAGAGACGCCTTGTTTTCCAGATAATTGACATCCAGAATTTTATTAATATAGGAAGAAGCCAATGTGCTGTTACGGTCCTTGATTGCCGCAATGATCCGCAGTTCCTGATCCGTTGGATAATCGTATTTTTTATGGGAACTGTTTTTAATATCCCGATAGCTGATATATTCAGGATCCAGAACAGCCACAAATTCCTCTGCTTCCCTTGCTTCCATATAAGATAAATGGATTCCTTCCAGTCCCTTATGGGCTTCTCCTGCCAATACAATCGTCATAAATCCAAAATTCTCATAAATATATTTCTGCATTGCATCTGTGATTTCTTCTAACCTTTCATCATATTCTGCAGCAGTATCAGGAATGTTGACAATCATTGCAACCGTATCGCCCAGCTCCACCTTTTCCTGACGAAAGCTGCCTGCAATTCCTTCGCCAAACACATTTCCAACAATAAACTTTCTTAAACTGTTTATTTGTATGTATTCTTCCTGTTTTTCCTCCCGAGGGGAAGGGTTCTTTACGGTAAAAAGCAGTACAAGGTTGCTTTCCTCCCGGAACTTCTTGACAATTGCTTCCCGATCCGGTGTATCTTTACTCTGTTCATAGGCGTTTACCATCAAATCCATTAAATAATACTGTTTTACCACCTCCTGGCTTCTGCTCACCATCTGTTTAAAATCCGACCGTTCTGCCAGCAGTGAAATGGTCTTTTCCTCCAGATACAAATATTCATTGTCAACAAATACCTCCTGACCATCATCATGCTTTCGGAACACCTCCATTAAAACCTTCAGGGGATTGTAGTTGATTTTCATCATCTTGGAGGAAGCCCAGAAGCCGGTAAACAGACAGATAAATATGCCAATAACGAAAATATTCTGCATTTTTCCTGCTGAGCCTGTTATCATTCTCTCAGGCATCAACAGAACATATTTCCAGTTAAACACATCGGAAAATACCGTGCGTATAATATATTTTTGTCCATTCCACGTTATTTTCTGATCCCCATCCGGATTCAGCTGGTCATATCGGATTCCAATGCTTGAATAATCTTCAGACCGGTTCATAATCTGATTTTCCTCGTTTATGATCAGCCAATCTAAACCTGACTCCCAGGAAGCCATTTCAATACTGCTGTTTAAGGCATCCATATCCAGCCAGATTCCGACCATAGCGGTGGATTCTCCAAAATCCCCTTTTAAGTTATTCATTGTCAAAAGAAGGGTGGGTCTTCCCTGAGTCCATTTGGTATTCATTTGGATGGTATCACGAAAATGATATTCAGACAGATGTTTTTTCAGGATTTCAGATGATTTTGTATCTTCCTCTCCAAAACAATAAAGATCACTGTACATGGAAAAGTCCATGTTTCCTAAAGAAGAAACCACTTTGTCACAGTTCTTAAAATAAACCATGATATCTTTGCAGTAATCACCGCTTTTATTGATCGTTACCTTAAGATCCATAATTTCATTCTGAGTCGTATAAAGCTGGTAAAAAGCTTCAGGCCGAAATTCCTCCTTCACCACAGACAACTGCTGCACATTCTTGTTAAGAGCCAATTGTGTCAAAATATTCTCATAGTATCCCAGTTCTCTGTCACAGGTGTTTTTCACTGTCTGAATCAAACTTTGGTTAGAGGCATCCGCCTGTTCCTTTGCAATATAATAAGCATAAAAATAAAACAAAATTCCCATGATAATTGGGATTAAAAAAATGAAACCGTAAGATAAATACAGTTTTCGATAAGCCTTACCCTTATTTTTCATACCTTTTTCTTCCTTTAATTGTATCTTCTTATGGTATATTTTAACATAGATCTATACGAAATACAGATGTTTTAGTCATTTTTTCCTGTGTCATCAGGTCAAGTTCCGCAAGAAACCAAGTCACCATATCTTAACTATATGACAAATCATCTTTTCATAATTGAAAGCAAATGATGAAAGTGGCTCACGCTCGTCCCCGGAGCCGCATATGATATAACAATAGAAATGGCAAAGGAGTTTCTTATATGTGCTGCCCAGGCAATTTTACCCCCTACCGCGATGTAAACTGTAAGGACCTGGCCATCTTCTTTGAAGCCACCAGGGAATTAAGGGGTGCAACCTACAAGCCCTACCTGGTAGCCACTCAGGAAGCCAGGGGAATCAACTTCCGCTTTATCTGCAATTCCTTCCTTATGACCCGCCCCCCGCAAAATGCCATAACCATGGTCTCCATTTTCAAACCCTTTTGCAAAGAAGGGGAAAAAGAGGAAGCAAGGGCGATTGTAACGAATATATGCAAAATGGGCTGCTATAAATGTTAGTGAAGGCCCGTAGAAAATATCAGGATATTATATCCCCTTTACCTGGCTGCGAAACAGAAAGGTAAGGTGATTTTATGAGATTTATAAGACCATATTTGAAAAATTGCAAAGACACAAGCTGTAAAGCCAAAACCAAGATCGGAGATTGGATGTTATCCTGCCTTTTTATGGGCATCACGGCCGAATATCACCCTTGTAGGTACACAATACTCGAAATTATTCATTCTCAGCCTCACTTTCCGCTGCGGTCTAAGTCCTCATTTTCCGCATCATTTATATTCTCAATAGGGATTATACCACGAACAATTATTTTTTCCAATATCGATTCTCTCCCCTGTTTCCCTTCATATTTTTTAATGTCTTTGCATATCTTATATAGGAAAGCCCTAGTAATCTGCTTTCCTTTTTCATATGTAAGAAGTTCGACCCACCTGGCGGCTCATCGAACGGCTGATCTGCTGCATTCAGACCGGGCCTGGCTTGCCTTTATTTAGTAAATCATGCCATGGAATGACAAGGAGAACGCTTATGAACCTATTAAAAAAAGATATCAAACTTTCCAATGTATCCCGACACCATATCATTATTTACATAGAAGTCATCATTCTGACATTTCTTCTGATCTCCTTGTTTTTTATATCCCCAGGCGGAAAGCTCTCATTTCCTGTTGTAAATCAGGGCAAAGACGCCAGTCCCTCAGAAGCAAAAAAATTCATTAAATGGGTGGATTTTGATGTGACCTCAAAGGCCATGCAGGAGGCCTTCCGTTATGATGTCAACACCTGTCAGTCTGAGCCTCATTTAAACTGGGTAGATTTACTTGCTTATCTAGGCGCCAAGTATGGAGGGGATTTTTCCAGATATTCCACCAAAGACTTAGATGGACTTGCGGAACAGCTTCTTGCCGGCAAAACTATGGAAGAACTGACTGCAAAAATGAACTATTATTCCTATTACAGAGAAGCCTATGGAGCTGTTTTAGATGGCCTCGTAGGCCAGTATGAGATTCAGATTCCCTCTCAGAATGCTCCCCTTTACGCCACTCCTGCCCTCCTTCCTGACGGCAGCCAGGATCCGGATAAGGTTTGGGTAAAGAAGTATGGGCTGAAAGGCTTTTCCCCCATTGCCAAGAACTTCCCCTATAATGATTTTGATGATTTTGGAGTCGCGCGCTCTTATGGCTACAGACGGCAGCATTTAGGGCATGATATGATGGGGCAGGTAGGAACTCCCGTAATTGCAGTGGAAAGCGGCTATGTGGAGGCCATCGGCTGGAACCAGTACGGGGGATGGCGTTTGGGAATCCGCAGCTTTGATGGAAAACGGTATTATTATTACGCCCATTTAAGAAAGAATTACCCTTATCACAAATCCTTAAGCCAGGGAAGCATTGTTACAGCAGGAGATGTGATCGGTTATCTGGGCCGTACCGGATACAGCCGGAATGAAAATACCAATAATATTAATGAACCCCATCTCCACTTTGGACTTCAGCTCATTTTTGATGAGTCTCAGAAGGAAGGGAACAACGAGATCTGGGTCAGCTGCTACGAGCTGACCAAATTCCTTACCATGAACCGTTCCGAGACTCTTAAAAACCAGGAGACAAAGGAGTATAACCGGATTTATGATATGAGAGATCCTGGAATCCCTGAAAATTTCATTCCGCCAGAACCTCCCAAGGAAGAAAATTAACCCATAAATATTACAAGGGCTGTTGCGGCAAGTGCAACAGCCCCTTTGCATACATTCGAGGAGATGTGTGTGAATCCTTTTATTTTGCTTTTGGCTGCTGCTGGGTAATGCAGTGGATATTTCCGCCCCCAAATGCAACCTCTTCGGTACGTACTCCAACTACTTTGCGGTCCGGGTACATTTCCTGGATCTGCTGTAAGGCCAGCGCATCGTTTTCATCGCCATACTGGGGAACGATCACGCCTCCGTTTACGACCAGGAAATTCATATAGGAAGCGATGGAAACCTCGCCGTCCTCTCTTGGAAGAGTTCCTTCTACCATATCAATGGCTTCTGCGCCATGAAGCAGAACCGGCTTCTTAGTCAGGCAAAGCTTATGTACCTTTAATTTACGGCCCTTTGCGTCTACTGCTTCGGATAATGTTTTATAAGCTGCCTGAGCTTCTTTATAGAAAGGATTCTCTTCATCCTCAGTCCAGATACAGGCAACCTCTCCTGGTTTTACATACTGGGCAACATCGTCAACATGTCCATTGGTTTCGTTGGGATCAATGCCATCCTTAATCCAGATAACCTTCTGGCAGTTTAAGTATTCATCAAGCATTCCTTCAATATCCTCTTTTGTCATATGAGGATTTCTTCCCTCACTTAACAGGCACATTTCTGTTGTAATAATGGTTCCTTCTCCATCTACATGGAAAGAACCGCCTTCCAGAACAAAGCCTTCGGTACGATAGGAATCGATTCCTTCTATTTCACATACCTTATGGGCCACAAGATCATCCTGATCCCATGGGAAGTAAAGTCCGTCTACCAGGCCGCCCCATGCATTAAAGGTCCAGTCGCAGCCTCTGATGCCGCCTTTATCATTGATAACAAAGGTAGGTCCGCAGTCACGGATCCAGGAGTCATTGCTTGTCATTTCAACCACCCGGATTTCAGCTGGAAGATGAGCGCGACAGTTCTGAAATTGTGCCGGGGATACGCAAACGGTAACCGGCTCAAACGAAAGGATGGCTTTCGCAACCTCAGTGAATACAGCCTGTGCAGGCTTTGCGCCGTTTCTCCAGTTGTCCGGTCTTTCCGGCCATAGCATCCAAATCTGTTCCTGCTCTTCAAACTCTGCAGGCATGCGGTATCCGTCCTGCTTTGGAGTTGTGTTCTCAATTCTCTTTGCCATAATTTATCCCTTCTCTTTCTTATTTATCTCTTTTTCTGTTTACAATCAGCTCGCCAAGTATAAGGAATATCACTGCCCCAATGGTGATCGGAAGAACTGCTTCCAGAGTCTCCGGATCAAAGCTTAAAGGAACAGCGGTGAAGATCAGCGCAACGATGATCAGTATCATTGGAACGGTTGCTAAAACCTTTAAAAAGCCATCGCTTCCCGGAACTCTAAAGGGCCGTTCTGTATCCGGGTCTATCTTTCTAAGCTTTAAGAATGCCGGAAATACAGGTATATAGGAAAGCAAAAACATAACCAGATTCAATGCGAAGAAGCACCAGAACAGATCCTGATTGGGTATTAAGGGAGCAATGATTAAAACCGTGCTGGCTACCAGGCCATTCATGATGGAGGCGCCAATGGGCATATCATTCTTTTTGCTTCTTATCTTAAATACCGCCGGCATATCTCCATTCTCTGCTGAATAAGCCGCAACATTGTTTACTCCCAGTGACCAGGAAACCATATTTCCAAAAAGCGTAAGCAGGAAACCAATGGCAACGACTGTTACAATGATTCCTCTGGTGCTGCCGGTCAAAAGCTGGACACTTGCAACCAATCCGGTACTGGTACTGATCTGATCAGCCGGAATCGCAACACCGATTCCGAATGCCATAAAGATATAGATAGCTGCAATGACAATACCGCCTGCAATAATGGCCTGGGGAATCTGCTTCTTAGGATTTTCCATATCATCCGCAAAGGTACAAACAACCTCAAAGCCAAGGCAGTTAAATAAAATAACTGATATGTAGGACAAGCTGTTTAAATTAAAGTTTGGAATCATTGAAGCTAAGGTGTATTCGTTGGCAACTCCATGAGTAACCGCACCATAGATACCAAGGCATCCCAGGATTAAAGCTATGAGGATCTTTATCACAGCCGCCCCGTTTAAGATCCACGTACTGTCACAAACCGAATAAAAGCTGATAAAAACAATGATCCATACAAAAGCAAGCTCTATGACCAGGGACGGGAAAAATCCCAGTTGTCCTCCGGTCAAAAGATTAATGACCTCGGGGAACATAAGCGCCAAAGAAGCCATCCAAAGCGGAAAGTTGATCCAGTAGTACCAGGACACCCTTCCTCCCCATTTTTTACCAAAGGCTTTTGACACCCAGTCATACAATCCACCGTCACCCTCATAGGTTGTCCCCAGTTCTGAGGAGATCAAGCCATATGGCAGCAAAAATGCTATTAAGAGGAAGATCCACCAGAAATACTGGGAATTACCAATGGCTGCCACCGGACTTGCTGCTTCTGCCACAAATACAACGCATATTACCGTCATTATGGCATCAATTAACCGAAACTTTTTCTTTGGCGCTTCAGACATAATTTTCCCCCTATCTGATATTTCTATCATCCATGAATTTCTCTAATTGTTCCTTTGCTGCTGCGATCTGAAGCTCACTTGGAGCCTGATCTCTCTGATACTGTGTAAGGTAAACAAGCAGACCTCTCATTGCTGTCAGGCGGTTTCCTGCCTCTAAGAATGCAATGGAGCTATCGCTGTCAAGCACTTCATCGGTTACGTCTTCCCCCCTGGTAGCAGGCAGGCAGTGCATGAATTTGCAGCCGATATTTCCAAGAGACATTAAATCTCTGTTTACCTGGTAATCCTTAAAAGTAGCAACGCGTTCTTCCTTTGGAGTCTCGTTTTCATACAGTCCATACCACACGTCCGTGTAAATGAAATCTGCTCCCTTTACGCTGTCACGGTTATCAGTCACTTCCCATGTACCGCCGGAAATCCTGCAGTTTTCCTCCATGATCTTTTTGTGCTCTTCTAAAAGCTGGTTGTTCTTTGGCCCGTAATGAACGAAATGCATACCAAGCTTTGTGGTGATAAATCCAAGAGAAGCACATACCTGTGTTCCGTCGCCTACGAAAACAACCTTGCAGTCTTCCAGCTTTCTTCCTCTTGGAAGGTGTTCTACAATGGTACAAAGATCGCCGATTTCCTGGGTCGGATGATTGTAATCACTCATACCGTTTAATACAGGAATGGTGCAGGCTTTCGCTAACTCTACCACTGTGTTGTGCTCGATAACTCTGGCCATTACCACATCGATCAGCTGGGAAAGCACTCTTCCTGTATCGCCGATGGTCTCATGTCCGCCGAGCTGGATCATGCCAGGTCCTAAGTACTGGGCATGTCCGCCAAGCTGTTCCATAGCCGTTTCAAAGGAAACCCGGGTTCTTGTTGAGGACTGCTGGAAAATCATTCCCAGTGTTTTTCCTTTTAACAGAGGAGGATTATAGCCTGCCTTGATGCTTCTTTTAATTGCCAGGGACAATTCGATGATGTCTAAGAGCTGCTCCTTGGTGAAATCGTTGGTGTCAATAAAATGTGTAATTCCGTTTGCTTTCATGGCAAAGTCTCCTTATATAAATTTTTATTGTTAATCAGTTAAATGTGAATATAGTGCCTGTTTTCCCCTCCAGCGCTTCAACCGCTTTATCAAGGGAGGTGATGATCGCCCGTTTTGACGGATTGGATCTTACAAACTTCATGGCTGCCTGAACCTTTGGAAGCATGCTTCCCGGAGCAAACTGCCCTTCCTTACAATACCGGTCAGCTTCCATAAGGCTGAGATGGTCCAGATTCTTCTGATCCGGCTTATTATAATTAACTGCCACCTTTTCCACCTCTGTTAAAATCATCAGAATGTCTGCATTCACCTGTTCTGCCAGAAGCTCTGCTGCAAAATCCTTATCAATCACTGCTGCTGTTCCATGGAGAGCGCCGGTTGGATCCTCAATAACCGGAATTCCGCCTCCTCCGCAGGTAATAACAATTGCCTTTGGCCATAATTCTTTTACCGCCTCAATCTCCACGATCTTTTTAGGAATAGGAGATGCAACCACCCTGCGGTATCCCCGGCCGGCATCCTCTTTCATAACGTATCCCTTTTCTTCTTTAAGAGCGTGAGCCTCTTCTTTTGTATAAAAGGGTCCGATGGGTTTGGTTGGATCGTGAAAAGCAGGATCATGTTCATCTACAATCATCTGGGTAGCGATGGTGACAACAGGGAAGTTCTGATTCCTCTTATTGAGTGCATATTTCAGACTCTGCTGCAGATGATACCCGATATAACCCTGGGACATTGCCCCGCACACGTCAAACGGCATAGGCGGTGTTACATCTTTTGCAGTTTCAGATGCCAGCAAAATTCTTCCTACCTGAGGTCCGTTCCCATGTACAATGGCCATCTCATAGCCACGCTCATTTAGTTCTGCTATGTACTCGCAAGTCTTATGAACGACTTCAAGCTGTGCTCCAGCAGTTGCTTCTCCTTTTCCTGACTGCAGCGCATTTCCGCCTAAGGCAAGGACTATTTTCTCTGCCATCAGTAAAACCTCCTTTTGTGATTTTTGTTTTGCCGTGATTTGCGTTTTACCGCGTCGTCACAAGATGAAAATAGCAGTTCTCACACCGGTTGAGAATGCAACCAAAGGTGGATTTTTATAACACTTTTAACTCTAATCCACATAAACTTTCCTAAACTTTTGTGCATTATGCACTAAAAAATAGGCACTTCATAAAATTTTGCAGTTGAAAAAACTTTTTTATTTGCTATACTGATGATGAACAACATACAGACGAACAAAAGGCAGGAGGAACTATGGAAAAAGGAATTATCTTCATTTACAATCTTGTTTTAATTACGATCTACTCCGGTATCCTTTTTATGTCTTTCTCACTTTTCTTTAATGGGAAGGAAAAGATTCTGTTATGGATCGGCATTATATTCGGGGTAGTTTTAACAGATGATATTGTGATTTTTGCATCAGAAATGTTTGGGAATTTTGCAGGAAATTATAATAGGATTTTTATGATCGTTCCAACCCATAAGACATTGATCTATCTGATCTTTTCCTTGGGCTGCCTGACCATTTTCAAACGCCTGTTAAACAGAACAATCACCCCGCGTGATTATGTAATTTTAACGGTATACGTGACTTTCATGCTGTTTGTACCGGCCATGGACAACAGTGCCCGGAAGATATGGCTCTATTTCCTCCCCAGCCAGCTTTACAACACTTATTTAGGTGCAGAATGTTTCGGGATAATAAAAAAGAACCCTGAGGAATATCAGGATCCTTTCTATAAATGGTGCAAAATACTTTTTTTCATTACGGTCATCATGAATATCTCCATTATTGCCGAAGATACCATTGTGATTTTTAACTTTGATACCTATTCAAAATATTATATTAATATGAATAACAGGAGTTTTACCTCCGACATCCTATATCTTATCTATGCCATATTTTCTGCCGCATACCTTATGTACTACTTAAAGATATTATTAAAAAATAATACCATTGTTTCAGAGGTGACCAGCCATACCCGGGGAAACCTGCCCTCTGATATAGAAGAAAGCATTCTGTACCGCTTTAGCGAGGCTTACCATCTTACCGCAAGAGAGAGGGAAATACTGAGAGTGCTTCTTATGGATAAAACCAACCAGGAAATAAGCGAGGATTTATACATCTCCCTTGGAACAGCAAAAACCCATGTTCACAATATTTTTCAAAAAATCGAGGTTGTAAAGCGTCCCCAGCTCTTAGAGGTCTACGCTGCCTACCGGGATGAACAGTTAAAAAAAGAACCTGAAAAAGAAACGCCGTCCCCATAGGCTTCTGCCTGCCGGGACGGCGTGTTTTATTTTAAAAGATGGATAAATAATCCGCTGCGGAGCTTTGGCTCGAACCATGTGGATTTAGGGGGCATCAAAAGCCCTGCATCTGCCACGGCAAACAGTTCCTGGATCGAAGTGGGGTACATGGAAAATGCCACCGCCATATCCAGGCTGCAACGTTTTTCCAGCTCTTTAAGACCTCTGATTCCTCCAATAAAATCAATTCTCTTATCCGTTCTGGGATCTCCGATCCCTAAAACAGGACCCAGCAGATGATCCTGGAGAAGGGATACATCAAGCCCCTTTACCGGATCTGAGGATTTCAGGGAGTCTAAAGCCTTTAAGCAGTACCATTTCCTGTTTAAGTACATTCCAAAGGACCCTTTGCCAGGAGGGGTGAAGGCTTCGGTCCCCATACAGGTCACTTCAAAGGACTGCCCTGCTTTTTTAAGAAAATCATCTTCTGAAAGGCCGTTTAAATCCTTTACCACCCGGTTATAAGGCATGATCATCAGCTGGTCATGGGGAAACAGCACGGAAAGGAAATAGTTAAAGGGTTCTTCCCCAGTATATCCCGGGTTTTCCATGCGCCTCTTAAGCCCTACCTTTACGGCGGAAGCTGCCCTGTGATGGCCATCTGCAATATAGGTAGAGGGAATCGTGCAAAAGGCCTTTTCAATCAGGGAAATCTTTTCTTTGTCATGGATCCGCCATACCCTGTGGCTGATTCCGTCTTCTGCCACAAAATCGTACAGCGGCTCTGTGCCTGTTACTAAATTAACGATTTCATTGACCGCTTCATTGGAACGGTAGGCCAGGAAAATAGGGCCGGTCTGGGCATCTGTGGTATCCACATGGCGGATCCGGTCCACTTCCTTTTCTTCTCTGGTGTTTTCGTGTTTTTTAATGACTCCATTTACGTAATCATCAATGGAAGAACAGGCCACGATCCCGGTCTGACGCCTTCCGTCCATGGTCAGCTCATAGATATAATAGGCTTCCAGACAATCTTTCTTAAATGTCCCGTCCTCTATCCAGCCTTTCAGCATCTCCCCGGCTTTTTCATACACACGGTCATCATAAGTGTCCACATCATCGGAAAACTGGGTTTCCGGCCTGTCAATGTTTAAAAATGACCTTGGGTTTGCTGCCGTTACCTGGCAGGCCTCCTTACGGCTGTATACGTCATAGGGGAGGGCTGCTACCTGACCCGCATACCGTTCATCAGGCCTAACGCATTGAAATGGTTTTACAATTGCCATAATATCTCCTTTACCTGATCACCCTTACCCGGAGTACGCCTTTGATATCACTTAGCTTCTTTATGCTCTCTTCATCCGGAACGCTTTCCAGATCAAGCAGGGTATAAGCGTATCTTTCACGGCTTTTGTTGGTCATATCGGAGATATTCACATCTCCTGCTGCCAGCGTTCCCGTAATCTGTCCGATCATGTTGGGGATATTTAAGTGAAGCACTGCGATACGGCTGGCCGCCTTGCACACTCCCATATCACAGGAAGGAAAGTTTACGGAATTGCGGATGTTGCCGTTATCAATGTAATCCACGATCTCCTCTACCGCCATTTTGGCACAGTTATCCTCGGATTCCTCAGTAGAAGCGCCTAAATGTGGGATAACGATGGCTCCCTCCATATGTGCTGACTTTGGATTAGGGAAATCAGTCACATATTTCTTTATCTTTCCGGACTTAAGGGCCTCTGCCATATCATCCTCATTCACCAGGACATCTCTTGAAAAGTTCAGGACCACAGCACCGTCCTTCATAAGGTCAAGGACAGCCTTATTCACCATACCTTTTGTGGAATCAATTAAGGGCAGGTGAAGGGTTATGTAATCGCACTCCTGGAAAATAGTATCCACGGAGGTGATGTGCTTGATGTTTCTGGAAAGCTTCCATGCTGCATTGATGGAAATAAAGGGATCATATCCGTAGACCTCCATCCCTAAGGAAGAGCAGGCATTGGCAACTTCCGAGCCAATGGCTCCAAGGCCGATAACGCCCAGCTTCTTTCCCTTGATTTCACATCCTGCAAAGGATTTTTTAGCTTTTTCCGCAGATTTTGCAATGTCTTCATCGTCTTTATTGTCTTTACACCAGCGGATGCCTCCTTCAATATCCCTGGAAGCTATCATAAGGCCTGCAATGACCAGCTCCTTGACTCCGTTGGCATTGGCTCCAGGGGTGTTGAACACCACGATTCCCTTTGCGGCACACTCATCCAGGGGAATGTTATTGACTCCTGCTCCGGCTCTTGCAACGGCCAAAAGGCACCCAGGAAGTTCCAGTCCATGCATGGAAGCGCTTCGTACAAGGACACCATCCGCTTCCTTTATGTCATCTGTTAATGTATAATCTTCTGTCAGCAATGCGGTTCCGCAGGCGGAAACCCCATTGAGGCAATGAATTTTCTTTATCATGATTCCTCTCCTCCCGGTATGGTTATTTCCCATGCTTTGCTTCAAAATCCTTCATAAAGGAAACCAGCTTCTCCACACCTTCTATTGGCATGGCGTTGTAGATGCTGGCCCGCATACCGCCCACGCTCCTGTGCCCCTTTAAATTTTCAAATCCTGCTGCCTTTGATTCCTTTACAAACAGTAAATCCAGTTCCTCATCACCGGTCACAAACGGTACATTCATAAGGGAACGGTCCTTCTTTACTACGGTACCGGTAAACATCTGGCTCTGGTCCAGGTAATCATAAAGAATGGCGGCCTTCTTTTCATTGAATTCTTTCATGGCATCTAAGCCGCCCCGCTTCTTTAACCATTGAAACACCTTTCCGCAGATGTAAATTCCATAAGCCGGCGGTGTGTTATAAAGAGATTTCTCATCGGCATGGGTCTTATAACGGAGCATGGTAGGAGTTCCCGGAAGCACATCCTCTTTGATTAAGTCTTCCCGGATGATGGCGATTACCACGCCTGCAGGCCCTACATTCTTCTGAGCGCCTGCAAAAATCAGGCCGTATTTTGATACGTCAACAGGTTCCGATAAGAAACAGGAGGAGAGATCAGCAACAAGTGTTTTTCCTTTTGTATTTGGTAATTCTTTGAACTTTGTACCGTAAATCGTGTTGTTTTCACAGATATAAACGTAATCCGCATCATCGGAAATCGGCAGATCCGAAACATCGGGGATATAACTGAAGGTCTTGTCGGCGCTTGAGGCAACCGCATTGGCCGTGCCGTAAAGCTTTGCTTCCTGGTACGCCTTTTTTGCCCACTGTCCCGTAATGATGTAATCTCCCACACGGTTCTTAAATAAGTTCATGGGAACCATAGCAAACTGCTGGGAGGCACCGCCCTGCAAAAACAATACCTTGTAATTGTCCGGAATCTTCAATAAATCCCGCAAATCCGCTTCTGCATCACCGATGATCGTCTCAAACAGCTTAGACCTGTGGCTCATCTCCATGACAGACATACCGCTGCCTCTGTAATCCATCATCTCCTCCGCTGCTTCTCTTAAGACTTCTTCCGGCAACACAGCTGGTCCTGCGGAAAAATTGTACACTCTGTTCATAATCTTCCTCCTCTTACTTTTGTCTTAAATCTTTAGGTCTTCTGCGTCAAACGCATCCTGGATGGGCGCTCCCGGAGATACCATTGGGAATACCTTGTCATCGCAATGAATCTGACAATCTATAACAACAGGAACGTTTAACTCTATAGCTTCTCTGAGGACAGGCTCAAATTCCTCCTTACTGGTCACCCTGTATGCCTTGGCTCCCAGCCCTTCCGCTACCTTTACAAAATCCACCTGGTCATTAAGCACTGTATGTGAATACCGCTTTCCATAGAACAGGGTCTGCCACTGGCGGACCATGCCCAGTACGTGATTGTTTAGAACCACCTGGATGATGGGGATATTGTAACGGGTAGCTGTGGCGATCTCATTCATGTTCATCCGGAAACAGCCGTCTCCTGCCACATTAATGACCACCTTATCCTTACAGCCCAGCTTTGCTCCCAGGGAAGCCCCCAGGCCGTAGCCCATGGTTCCAAGACCGCCGGAGGATATGAAGCTCCTGGGGTATTTATACTGGTAGAACTGGGCAGCCCACATCTGATGCTGGCCTACCTCTGTTGTGATGACGGCGTCTCCCTGTGTGATCTCATAAATCTTTTCAATAACATAGGGACCGGTCAGAGTGCTTTTATCAAAGCGCATGGGATACATATCCTTTAACCGGTCAATATGTGCCAGCCATTCTTCATGGTTGATGGGATCTAAACGGGCATTGAGCTTTTTTAAGATCACTTTTACATCACCTACCACGCTGGCATAGGTCTTGACATTCTTATTGATCTCCGCCGGGTCCACATCAAACTGAAGGATCTTCGCCCTTCTGGCGAACTTGGCGGCATTACCGGTCACCCGGTCACTGAACCGGGCGCCCACTACGATCAATAAGTCGCATTCAGTAATCCCGAAATTAGAGGTCTTGGTCCCGTGCATTCCTACCAATCCGGTATACAATTCATCGGTACCGTTAAATGCTCCTTTTCCCATAAGACTGTCTGCCACCGGGGCCTGGATCTTGTGGGCAAAGGAAGAAAGCTCTTCCGAAGCATTGGCTGCAACCGCGCCTCCACCTACGAAAATATACGGCTTCTGGGATTTCCGGATCAACTGCAGCGCTGTGTCTAAATCCTCCTCGGTTATGGTATCCTCCTGCCTTTTAATCGGCTCCGGAGTCTGATATTCATATTCAAGGGTACCGGCTGTTACATCCTTTGTGATATCCACCAGCACAGGGCCCGGTCTTCCGGTCTGAGCAATACGGAATGCCCGGCGGATGGTGTCTGCCAGTTTTGTTATATCTTTAACGATAAAGTTGTATTTTGTGATGGGCATGGTCACACCGGCAATATCTATCTCCTGGAAGCTGTCCCGTCCAAGGAGGTTCACCGCCACGTTGCAGGTAATGGCAACCATTGGGATGGAATCCATAAAGGCGGTTGCAATTCCAGTTACCAGGTTGGTTGCCCCAGGTCCTGAAGTGGCAAGACATACACCGGTCTTGCCTGTGGCTCTTGCATATCCGTCCGCCGCATGGGCTGCGCCCTGTTCATGGGAGGTCAGGATATGGGTTATCTCATCCTGGTGCTTATAAAGGGCATCGTATATATTCAGGATCGTACCGCCCGGATAACCAAAAACAGTATCCACTCCCTGCTCTTTCAGGCATTCGATCACAATTTCTGCTCCTGTCAATGTTTTCATAGGCCGCTCCTTTTGTCTTATATTTCGAGTATTGCTCCCCGGCTCGCCGGGGCTGCCATGGCCGCATAACGGGCCAGGTATCCAGTGGTCACCTGAGGCTTCCTTGGCTTCCAGTCAGCCTTTCTTCTTGCCATTTCTTCATCAGATACCTTCACATCTAACCGGTGGTTATCAATATCAATGGAAATGATGTCTCCCTCTTCCACCAGGGCAATGGGACCTCCCACCGCTGCCTCCGGACATGCATGCCCAATGGAGGCTCCTCTGGAAGCGCCGCTGAACCGGCCGTCGGTAATGAGGGCTACCGTGGAACCGAGCCCCATGCCTGCAATGGCTGAGGTGGGATTTAACATCTCCCTCATCCCTGGGCCTCCCTTTGGACCTTCATAGCGGATAACAACTACGTCCCCTGCTACGATCTTTCCGCCCTTAATCGCTGTTATGGCATCCTCCTCACAGTCAAACACTCTTGCAGGGCCTTCATGCTTTAACATCTCAGGCGCTACGGC
The DNA here is from genome assembly GCA_031270005.1 of Hungatella sp. Lineage (GTDB taxonomy): Bacteria > Bacillota > Clostridia > Lachnospirales > Lachnospiraceae > Lacrimispora. The sequence goes on from JAISYJ010000136.1 coordinate 23,747, forward strand.
AGAGCGCTTTACCACTGCAGAGTCAGGAGCCAGATTTCCCTTTAATATGGCGATGCCGCCGGTCTGGCTGTAGGGATCTTCCACTAGCCGGATCACTTCAGGGTTCTTATTTACACAGCTCTTTATATTCTCTCCAACCGTTTTTCCGGTTACAGTCATACAGTCTAATTCCAGAAGTCCCAGCTTGCTGACCTCGTTCATAACAGCGTAAATGCCGCCTGCTTCATTTAAATCTTCCATATAAGTAGGTCCTGCCGGAGCCAGATGGCAAAGGTTAGGGGTCTTTGCACTGATCGCATTTGCGATTTCCAGATTCAAATCCACACCTGCTTCATGGGCAATGGCCGGAAGGTGAAGCATGCTGTTGGTACTGCAGCCCAAAGCCATATCCATGGTCAGGGCATTGCGGAAGGCTTTTTCCGTCATGATGTCACGGGGGCAGATGTTCTTCTTAAGCATCTCCATGACAGCCATTCCCCCGTGCTTTGCCAGCTTAAGGCGTTCCGAATAGACCGCCGGGATGGTTCCGTTGCCTTTCAGTCCCATTCCCAGGACCTCGGTCAGACAGTTCATGCTGTTGGCCGTATACATGCCGGAGCAGGAGCCGCAGGTAGGGCACGCCTTCTGCTCATATTCCCTCACATCCTCTTCGTTCATGTTTCCTGCGGTATAAGCTCCCACCGCCTCAAACATGCTGGAAAGGCTGGTCTTATGTCCATGCACACGCCCTGCCAACATTGGTCCGCCACTGACGAACACTGTGGGTATGTTAATGCGAGCCGCTGCCATTAAGAGTCCAGGAACATTCTTGTCACAGTTGGGTACCATGACCAGGGCGTCAAAGGCATGGGCTCTGGCAAGGCATTCTGTGGAATCTGCAACCAGGTCCCTGGTGACCAGGGAGTACTTCATGCCAATGTGTCCCATGGCAATTCCATCACATACCGCAATGGCCGGAACCATTACCGGTGTACCGCCTGCCATGGCTACTCCCATTTTAACAGCATCCACTATTTTGTCCAGGTTCATATGGCCTGGTACGATTTCATTATAAGAACTGACAATACCGATCAGAGGTCTTTCCATCTCTTCCTCTGTCATTCCCAGCGCGTTAAACAGGGAACGGTGAGGCGCCTGCTGCATCCCTTTTTTTACTGAATCACTTTTCATGTGCTGCACACTCCTTTTCTTTTCCAATCCGTTCCGCAATCAGGTCTCCCATCTCTGCGGTTGAGACTTTTTTACACATTTCCGAATAAATGTCTGCCGTCCGGTATCCTTCCTTAAGCACCTGTTCCACGGCTGCCTCCATTACTGCCGCTTCCCTGTCCAGATCAAAGGAATAACGAAGCATCATAGCTGCGGAAAGAACGGTTGCAATGGGATTTGCAATATTTTTACCAGCAATGTCCGGGGCAGAGCCATGACTTGGTTCATACATTCCAAACTTGCTTTCATTCATGCTGGCCGAGGAAAGCATTCCAATGGAGCCTGTGATCATGCTGGCTTCATCAGATAGGATATCGCCGAACATATTTTCTGTCAGGATCACATCAAACTGTCCCGGGTTCATGACAAGCTGCATGGCGCAGTTATCCACCAGCATATGGGTTAACGTTACCTCAGGATAATCCTTTGCCACCTCTTCCACCACATTTCTCCAAAGCCTGGAGGAATCCAGCACATTTGCCTTATCCACGCTGGTCACTTTTTTCCGGCGTTTCATGGCAATATCAAAAGCCTTAACGGCGATTCTCCTTATCTCATTCTCATTATAAGTAAGGGTATCCACGGCAGTCATAACGCCATCTACTTCTTTGGTATACCGCTCCCCAAAATACAGGCCTCCGGTCAGCTCTCTCATGATGACCATGTCAAACCCGTCTCCGATAATCTCTTTTTTTAAAGGACAGGCATCAGACAGCTCTTTATACAGATAGGCAGGGCGGATATTGGCAAATAAATTAAGACCCTTACGGATAGCTAACAGCCCCGCTTCAGGTCTCAGATTCGGTGCCACATCGTACCATCTTGAATTTCCTACATCTCCGCCAACTGCCCCAAGGAGAACGGAATCACTGTTTTTCGCTGTTTCAAGGGCTTCATCTGTTAAGGGAACGCCATATGTATCAATGGAAATGCCGCCCATCAATACTTCTGTATACTGGAAATCATGACCAAATACACTTCCCACTTTATCAAGGACCTTTCTAGCCTCTCCAATGATTTCAGGCCCGATCCCGTCGCCGGGAATCACTGCAATGTTGTAATTCATCTCTTCCTCTCCCTCTATGCCACTGTACTTTGCTAATATAACTTATCAGAAACCGCTTTTCAGACTTCTGATAAAAGGCAGTGTTTTTTACTGCCGTCCATCCGATTATCGAAGGCGTTTTTTGCTTTCGATAATATATTTCTTCTCATAATAGAACATTTATCGGGATTTTTCAACTAAAATAAAATAATTTTCAGGAAAAGAATATATAAGATTGGAATTGATACTATGAATTTAAGTTATAAGTAAAAAAATGGAAACCGATAATCTGGTTCCCACTGGCTGTTTTTTCTTTAATTCACTTCAGGGCTCATTGCCTCAATTTTTCGGGCAATATCCATTTCTTCCTGTATCAGTTCCTGGAAATGCCCGCATACTTCCCTGATGATTTCCCGGTTGTTCTGCCTGATAGAGGCCTTATATAATCCATGCTTCACTGCCGTCCACTTTAAGAAATATTCCTTATGAAAATACCTGTCATATTTATCGCTGGACAACGGCATGTTTTGAAGGTAATGAAGATAAAGATACCGATTATTAATCAAAGCATCTATGTACCTTGCAAGCAGTTCCCCATTTTTCGGTTTTCCATAAGCGCATTCCCAAATTTGTTCCAGAAGACTTTCCTGTGTTTTCTGATGAGTGTACAAAATTTCCTGTGCCTCCCGCCGGATTTCCATACGAAACTGTTTTTCTTTAATCTTATGAATCTGGCAGATATCAGAGGCATGGGAAATCATATCTTCATCTGTTAACTCTATATCTTTTTTATCATAAGTAGGGTCAAAACAGGAAAATCCCCCGTTTTCCTCCTTCCGGGCAATAAAATAATGGAAACTGTGTAATGTATGATAATAAGGAACCCAGGGAATGAAAAATGCATCCATTTCAACTACATTCCACTCTCCAGCGGTAAGCCGGGATATATTTTTCTCCATTTCCTGTTTGGAACAACAATTTAAAAATTTCTGGCTTACGCCCAAGGCCTCCAGATTAGCAGGCATTCTTCTGGATAAATATAAATGATGGATCTGGTCATACGTAAAGTCTGTTTCCGACCATAAGTCAGCAAAAGCATTCCGGTAATCCACACCTATGAAAACAGCAGCATTTATCATGCTGCTGGAATAGCAGTTCAATCCCTGAAAATAAATCAAATTCATGGCTGCTCCCCTCTTCTCCTTTCATTTTTTCCAGACGCAGTTTTTCTGATTGCGTCAACCATTTGTATTTTCCGGGGCTGTTTAAATCCTGACAAATGTGCTTTACAGTAAGCCCTGATTTCTTCCTCGATTTTTTCCCGGCAGGCGAAAGGATCAGCTGGAACGATATCTGCGCATACGGTTTCAATTCCCCAGCCATCCGTCTCGGCATAGACAACACAATCATTTACAAGCAGACTGTTTAAGATACATGCTTCCACTTCTTCCGGATATACGTTGAAGCCTCTGACAATAATCACGTTTTTCTTCCGCCCGCAGATATACAAATAGCCGTCCTCATCCAAATACCCAAGATCACCCGTATACAAATAGCCATTTTTCAGTACCTTCTTTGTTTCCTCTTCATTTCTGTAATATCCTGACATCACGTTTGGTCCCTTTACAAGGATTTCTCCATTGATATAAGGAACATCCGTGATTACCCCGTCAGCTTCTATGGATATTTTAACTCCTTTTATCGCCTTTCCTACGGAATCCAGTTTCTCTAAACTGATTTTTGAGCATTTTGTAATTAACGGGGCAGCCTCTGTCATCCCGTAGCCTTGCCAGAGCTGGATTCCCGGATAGGCAGTTAAAAGTTTTTTCAATGTGACCCCGGAAACCTTGCTTCCTCCGAATCCGAAATATTTTAATAAATGAATATCATAAGGAAAAGGCCTGCCTGCTGTTTGTTCCATCAAAAATGGAACCGTTGCCCCACCTTCATAGTGGGTCACCCTGTTGTCCTGAACCGTTTTATAAAAGGAGTCCAAAGTAAAGTCTTCCTTAAGGAGGACCATAGGAAACGTTTTCATGAGACAGGCACACAGGATCATCAATCCGTATGCAGAAGAAAACGGAACTGCAAGGGTGTACCTGATCATCTTCTCATCCATGTCCTCAAAACACATTTTATCTATATATCCCAAAACAGAAGTCTCAACGTTCCTCTCTGAAAGAGGTACAATTTTGACCCTGCCTGTAGAGCCGGATGTTGTTAACAGGATCATGGGTTCATCCGGTCCTGTACTGTTTTTAAAAAGAATCGGCATGGATTCTTCCAGCTGGCATTCCTCAACATAAATCACCTGCAAATCAGGTACATCCGCGGATTTTATCTCTTCAAAAACCGGGCGGAATCTCCTGGATGTAATGATTATATCTGTGGCTGTCTGGTCCAGCAGAGGAATCACTTCATGTTTTGTCAGACGGACACTTATAGGAAAAGCTGTTTTCCCTAACATGAATACCCCGAAAAGAGCAGCAATATAATCACTCCCATCCGGTAAAAATATTGCGGCATTTTCCCAATGACTCCTGGGCAGGCAGACCTGAATTGCCATAGCCTTTTGTACCAGGTCTTGATACGTAATACTTGTTTCCCCGTCAATAATCGCTTGTTTTTGCAGGTTTGTTTGATTTATGAGCAAATCTCTGATCATTTTTCACTTTTCTCCTTTACTTTCTTCTCAGCCAGTTCAATCATTCGGCCGACTTCCAGACAAGATTCCATTTCCGTAATATCAAAGGTAATGGAATACATATCCTCTATCTTAAGTAAAAGATGGATAAAAGAAAGAGAATCAAATCCCAGGTCCTTATAAAGATTGGCTTTTCTGTCAGATACCGGAAGCTGTGCCGCTTCCTCTATCATCCGGATAATTTCGTCACTGATCATCACTACCGTTTTTCCCTTCTTATCCTTTACGGATATTCCTTTTTATAAAGAAAAGGCCTGCATCATGCTGCAAGGCCGGATACAGGCCTTCTTTTATTGCTTATTCAAGCAAAATCCCGCCGCTTACTGAGAATCTGACGAATAGTTCTGAAGTAACACCTTCTGCCCTGCATCCGACAATAATTCCAACAAGGGAGCCCGCCGGGATAGTGGCATTGATGTCTGTCAGGGAGCCTCTTTCCAGTGTATATTTAGGAACCTGCCCTCCACCTGCCGGTGCCACAAACGGATCCGAATAGGTCAGGGTATCCTGGAGTATGGTAAACACCATCTCACCTGTCTGCTGTCCAGGCGTATCGGAAGTTAAAACTGCAAGGGCAGCAAACGGAAACAGTGTAGCGTCCTCAGGTAAAAAGACTGACATTTTAGCCCCAAATAGTACATAAATATTTTTTACGACTGCATCATAAGGCATAACAAAACAACTACGGTAAAATTGATCATAGTTAGCGAAGTTAAATGTAATCGTTCCAGCCTCCCAGTCGCCCTCCTGAAGCTCTGTTGGTCTGCCTGAATTTATTGCATTTGCTTCAAATCCGGCAAATTGAACGATTGACGGATTGCCCTGGTCATCCGTGGAAACCTCGGCATATTCATCGTCAATGGCAAAAGGAATCACTCCTGACCTGTTGGTGGCCGTTCCTGCAGGTCCGGTCGGCCCGGTAGGGCCAGTAGCTCCGGTAAGCCCGGCAGGGCCAGTGTCTCCGGTTGGTCCGGTGGCTCCAGTAACTCCGGCAGGCCCAGTAGGTCCGCTTGGTCCGGTAGGGCCGGTTGGTCCTGTGGCTCCAGTAGGCCCAGTAGGCCCGCTTGGTCCTGTAGGGCCCGTGGCTCCGGTAGGTCCGCTTGGTCCTGTGGGGCCCGTGGCTCCAGTGTCTCCAGTAGGCCCAGTAGGCCCGCCTGGTCCGGTTGGGCCGGTGGCTCCGGCAGTTCCGGCTGGTCCGGTTGGCCCGCTTGGTCCTGTGGGGCCGGTGGCTCCGGCAGTTCCAGATGGTCCGGTGGGACCCGTGGCTCCGGCAGTTCCAGATGGTCCGGTGGGTCCCGTGGCTCCGGCAGTTCCGGCTGGTCCGGTTGGGCCGCTTGGTCCGGTGGGACCCGTGGCTCCGGCAGTTCCAGATGGTCCGGTAGGGCCGGTTGCGCCAGTCGGTCCAACAAATCCCCGTGGGCCCATTGGTCCCATAGCACCAGTTGGACCAGCCGGCCCAACTGGGCCAACTGGGCCGGCTGGTCCAGTTGGTCCGATTGGCCCTGGACAGCCTTGTGGTCCTGTGGGACCCACACAGCATCTGCAGCCTTGGGATCCTGTTGAGTTACAGCAGCGTTTTTCATCAGAGCAGCAACCTTCATTGCAATTTCTACATTTATTCATAATACTCCTCTCCTGTTATAGCGTAAATCACAGTTTTTACTTACAAGACCTCTGTACAAAGCTGAAATCATACCATAAAGGGCTTTCATCTCCTTACATATTAATATATGTTTTTTATCTTTTATTGTGTAATTCCCTTACTGCGTACCTTCTTCATTAAAAGGGTTGGCTGTCAGTCATAACACTCATGGCGTATCACAAAAACTATCCTGCTGCAGCAATTGAGTATTGGGAATTAAATTCCCCCTCTCACACCACCGTACATGCCGTCCGGCATACAGTTCCTTCTGCTGACTTCTCACAGTTCGTTGTTACTACGGTTTATGAGACCGCCTGTGAGACCTCACGGGATAAGTCCCGAGCCTATCCCCGTTTACCTGCCTGATTTACACATTAAGGTTACGGTTGCCTTTTGGACTTTGATATTCCCAGCTATCTCATCCGCTTAATACGCCTTGTTATCAAGTTTCCGTCCGTCACGCCACGGTTTCGCTATTTCTTCTTGCCTGCACCTCACGATGCAAACCTTGCAGATCGCTATCAGGTTCGTCGGCAACTACGCCCCTTGGGACTTTCACCCAAGGCTCGGGGCATGCCCGTCATACTACAAAAAAGCATCTGCCAAAATCGGCAGATACTTAACCTAAAAATAAAATATTTTACTGTTCTATTAACGGGAAGCACTCCACTTCAAACAGTACCCTGATGGTCAGACACAGAAACAGAGGCTGTTCCCTCCTTTCCATATCTTTCTATCAGGGTACCGTTTACTTCTTTTTATGAAATGCCTTTGTTTACTGTCAGGCATTTATCAATGGAAGCTTTATCAATTTCATTAATATTGGAAGAATTTTCCGTACGGGTGTAATAGCAGCTGGAATCACTGTTTAAGGACCCTATGGACAGCGTAAAGGTTTCTTCCGAACCGTTCTTATCATAGGTATAGGTAATGACCGCAGCCGGCTGATCCAAGCCATAGCCTGCCAGTTCATTTTCCTGTGCCTTATAATTGGGACAGCTTTTTACCTTTAAGCTGCTTAAGGAATCCGCCAGAACATTTAAGCCGGAGTTATCGGAAAGTTTGTTGTTCGGCTGATCTGCCGAGTCCCTGTACCATTCGATGGTCCCATCTTTATCATCCAGCTTCTTTTTTACATAGAACTCACTTGCGCCTGCCTTTGTAACCGTAATGGTAATTATGTCAGCTCCGGAAACAGCCGGAAACTCTTCCAGGGCCATCAGATCATTTAGTCCGGTGCTGGTTTCATTGTACAAGGCAGAGCTTATAAGATACGGAGTGCCCTGCCCCTCCAGAGCGGCATAATAATCCCCGTCCCCGGTGGCATTGCCAAGGAGGATCACAGATTTCGTCCCATCTTCCGCTGCTGCGGTAATCCTTCTTATGGGCTGATCCAGGCCATAGGCGCTTAAGCTGTCACCGCCTTCCAGCTTCCGCAGGGCTTCCAGCTTTGAAACCGTGGAAGCGATGGCATCCACTTCCGCCTGTTTCACCGGGAAAAGGTCATCCCCGTCATAGTTCCATTTGCCCTCCTTTTTTGTAAAAGACAGCTCCTGGCCGTCAAAATCATAGGAAAGGCTGGAAACATTGGAAAGATCGGTGAGATAGACCATCTCTCCCTCCTTCTTCTCCTTCGCCTGTTCCTGGGAGCGGTTCATATACTGACCCACTCCCACATAGACCACACACAGGACCGCCAGGGCGGCTATTCCGTACAAAAGGCCTCTTTTCTTTTTCATGTTTTAGCCTCCTTTTACAGACGTCTGCGCTTCAGCCAGATCATAAGTCCTGCTGCCAGCGTCACCACGGGGATGACAAAAATAAACAGGATTCCCCACATGCCTCCATGGGTAACCGTGTTATAGGTCACATCCAGGCTCTTGGACGGAATTGATACATTGGAAACGTCATCAAAATTGGCTGTAACCGCATTCATGAAAAGATCTAAATTGGTTAAGTTGGTAAAGCTGGTGTTTAAGCCCTCATCAATAAGGGAAGGGGTGCTGAATACGGTCAAACGTGCTGTTCCTGAGCTTAAAGTCTTTTCTGCTACGGCTCCCAGAATATAGGTTCCCTGTGTCTGCTTATCGGCCGTTACCAGCATACCTCCGTCACTGGTCTCCATAAAGGGAGTCACTTCCACACCTTCCGGCAAATCCTCCTTCTGGGTAAGGGCTGCGGACTGCAGGACAAGAGCCATACTTTTTTCGTCAATGCCATTTGTCACTTCGCTTCCTGCCTGTATGGTCGGAAAGATATAGTAGGGGTTGTTCTGATAAAATTTCTTGGTATCTGCCGCAAGCCCGTTTTCCAGATTCAGGCCGTAATCATTCATCAGGGCACTTAAGTTAGGACGGTCCTTCTCAGCATAGCCGGCAAGGATCATGACCCTTCCGCCTTTGTCCAGGTAATCAGAAATCATCTTCTTTTCATCATTAGCCAGGTCTGATGCCGGAGCATTGATGAGCAAAAGTTCACAATCCTCAGGAATACTGCCTCCTGTCAGGAGATTTAAGGAGTTCACAGTCAGATTGGATTTTTTCAGCATGCCAGAAGCCGCAGCTCCTAAAGCCGGTTCTCCATGGCCTTCTGTCACGTAAACCGTTTTCTCCACATCATTGATCACATGGGAAATAGCCCCGGTAAGCTGGCCTTCTCCGTCAAATTCAGTTTCCTTGGACTGTCCGTAATAATAGTAGGACATTTCATCTATTTTAATAATATCCGTCAGGGCGATGGATTCTGTCCTGCCTGTAGAATCGCAGCTTACCAAAAGCGTATTATCCTGCGCTTTCAGTTTCTTTACCTGGTCCGGATGAAGGACGGAATCCACGGTCTCCACCTTGATGTGACCGGACAAATCCTCATAACGTTTTATAAAGCTTGTAATCCGCTTATCCACAGAATCCGGAGCGGCTACTACGTAAATCGTGACATCCTTATCAAGTCCCTTCATAAAATCCTTTGTAGTCCCGCCCAGGGTATAGATCCGGCTGCTGCTCATATCCCATTGCCGTACCTTTTCCGGAAGACGGCCCACGATTAAGTTTAATATTACCACGGCTGCTATGACGATTACGGAAAGGATCGCCGTATAGCCGCCCTTTTTTAATTTTCTGGTCATTTCCATCCTCCTAACTCCATCTGCGTTTCTCTATGGACTGCACGGTCAAGAATATCAGCAGGAATATGATGCTGATATAGTAAACCAGACCGCCTGTATCAAAGATGTAATGACTGGCAAAGTTCTGGAACACGTCGGTCACCGCAATCTTTTCCAAAACATTGGTCAGAGCACGGTCAAAAAGACCTTTTTTCACAAGGTACAGCAATGCAATGCAAAGGACTCCTGCCGTTTCCAGAATCGCTGCAAGAGGGACATGGCTTGTTACACGGTAAACAGCAAAAACAATCCCAGTCCAGAGAATCAAAAACCCTGCAGCAGAGCCGGCAGCCGATGTGGGCAGAAACCCTACAAGGCTGGGCCATAAAAGCAGCAAAAGGATGATCCCAAAGGTTCCTACCGCAGCAATGATCTGGCTCTCGGTTAAGGAAGAAATAAACATCCCCACGGCAATATAGACGCATCCCAGCAGGAAAAAGGCCAGTATGGCAGCATAATCCGCCTTTAAATTCGCATTTCCGTTCATCTTGATGATAAGAGGACAGATTCCGGAAAGCAGCACCGGAACAGCAAAGACGGTTATCATGGAAAGATACTTTCCAATAACCATCTGGGTAACAGATACCGGAGAGGTGAGCAAAAGCTGGTCTGTCTTGGTCTTCCGGTCATCTGCAAAGCTTCTCATGGTAAAGCCATATATCTGGCCATCGTTGATGGTAAAGCTCAAATGGTCCACAGCCAGATGGCCGCCGTAATCCTTTACCAGATTCCTGACTTCAATCAACTCTCTCTCCTCCTGTTCTTTTATGCATTCTGCATCCATACATAGGGTAAAAGGGAATTGTGAAAATTGTGTGATATATTTTTGTTTATTGTGTGATAAAAGTATGAAACATTTCGACAAACTAAAAATGAGCCATGCACAGGAATGGTTTCATTCCTGCATATGGCTCAAGCTGCAAGGATCAAACACCTGGCAGCTTGCTGCGGGATGTTTGATTTATCTTATAATAAAACATATACTGCTGTAGAATTCCGGCATATCCCTGATACCGCTCCAAGGGAAAGCCCTGGGGATAGTAAAGCTCTAAAATCTGCTTTACGTGGGTATCCACAGGAAAGGCCCCCACATGGTGAAGACCGAACAGGCAGACACAATCTGCAACCTTTCTTCCGATCCCATACTGTTCCATCAGTATGCTGTGGGCCTTTTTATAATCTGCCTCCTTTAAGCGCAAAAGCCATTCCCTTCCCTCCGGCCCGCTGCAGATTTCTGCAATTGACAGGATATATTTATCCCGGTAACCAAGGCCCAGTCCGGACAGTCCCTTTAAACCTGCCGCAGAAAGGCTCCCCGGCTCCGGAAAAGCATTATAGTCTCTTTCTGTTTCTTTCCAGCTTCCGTCAGAAGACAGGGTCAGGCCAAGTCCTTTCCTTTTATCGCCAAACCGTTTGCACAGCTCCTTAACGCTGCCTGTAATGCGGGTGATATTATTATTCTGGGAAATCAAAAAGGTCACCAGCATTTCCCACAAGTCCTGATGAAGGATCCGGACACCCCAGCCCCATTCCATGGCTTCCTTTAGATAGGAATCCTCAGAATCCACACGTCTTTTATAGCCGCCGTAATCAGTCTGCAAGTCAAAATAACCGGCCCATGTTTCCTTAAATTCCCTTTCACCGCAGGAAAAGAGGAAACCATCTTTCTCTTTCACCGCTTCCACATATTCTCCTGCTGCCGCAATCGTCCAGACCCCGTTTTCCTTCTCCCGGCTTTCCATCCGGAAGCACTGGCCTGATCTGGCAATCTGTTCAAAATCCATATCCTTTATCTGAATCCGGTACATAATAAGCGTTTCTCCATTTCATTGCAAAACCACAAAACCTTATAATTCCAGGCTGTAACTAGTTATCATTGATATGGGTCAAAAATTCCTTCAGCCGTTTCACATCTCCGTCCTCGAAGCAGTATCCATCCATGCCGCAGGCCCTGGCCCCTTCAATGTTCATGGGCAAGTCATCAATAAAAAAGCATTCCTCCGGCTTTAATTGGAACCGCTCGAACAAATGGCTGTACATTTCCTTTTGAGGCTTCAAACACTTTACCTCAGCGGAAAATAATATCCCGTCAAAATGTTCAATTCCTGGAATGATATGATAACATGTCAGCAGACGGAGGGAAGCATTGGAACAAAGATAGATGCCATATCCTTTCTCCTTAAGCTGTCCTACCAGCTCCCCCATCTCTTTATCAGGCCACATATTATATTCATGCCAGTGCTCCAGGCAAAGAGCTGCCATTTCCTTTGCATGAGCGGTGTCAAGACGCGCCTGCATCTTTTTTAAAGCCTCTTCCTCTGAAATCAGCCCCATATCCAGAAACAGCCACTCCTGTGACTCAAAAACAGCGATTCTTACTGCCTTCCTCTCCGCTTCATCCTCAATAAAATGCCTGCAGACAATATCTCCATCATAATGTACCAGCACTCTTCCCATGTCAAATACTATATTTTTAATCATGATTTTTCTCCTGTAATAATTCATTTTTCTTTTTAAACCAGAAATAGTAGGGAACCTCATAAACCAGCATACAAGCCCAGCCGGCCAGGCATGCATAGGGAACGCCGTTCATTCCCATGGAAGGAACCAGCAGGACCACCAATACCACCCGGACGGAAATCTGGATCAAGGTGGAGATCAGGGTGATGGACATATTCCCCATTCCCCGGAAAAATCCCTGGAGCCCATTGGTAAAGGCCGGCAGCAGATAGAAAAAAGCCATGAGGCTTAAATATTCGGCCCCAATCCTTACCATGGCCCCATCCCCATCAGATACAAATAATCTCATCACCGGCTCTTTCACCAGCAGGATGACAATGCATATGATCACCCAGTAACCTGCTTCTATGAAAAGCCCGGTCCGAAAGCCCTTTTTGACCCGTTCCCCGTTACCGGCTCCCCGGTTTTGAGCCACAAAGGTCATCATTCCGCTGGAAATGCTCTGTTCCGGCGTAAAGGCAAAATCATCCACCCGGTTCACCGCCTGAAATGCTGCAATGGTGCTGATGCCCAGAGGATTTATAACTCCCTGTATTAAAAGCTTGCCAATTGGCTGGCAGGATTGCTGCAATGCCGTGACCGCTCCATGCCTGGCCGTAAGCCTTAAAAGCTCCCGGTCCATACGGAATTCCTTTGGCTTAAGCTTAAGAAGGGAAACCTTCTTATATATGTAGGAAATGCACAGGACCGCAGAAACTGCCTCTGCAATGACCGTAGATAATGCAGCCCCGAAAACTCCCATATGAAACTCAGCCACAAATAAAAGATCCAATAATGCATTTAAAACCGAAGCCATAGCCAGGAAGTGGACCGGGGTCTTTGAATCACCCACGCTCCGAAGAGCCGAGGCCACTCCATTGTAAAAAAAAGTAAAGGGCGTTCCTATTAATATAACCCTTAAATAAACAGCTGCCTCTTCTGTGATCTCTTCCGGTACACGGAGAAGCCTTATGATCCCGCCAGAAAAAAGCAGCCCCAGGCCCACAATGACCAGAGAAAAATAAAAACCAAACAAAAGGGTGGTGGCTATCTCCCGCTTTAGCTTTTCATGGCTTCCCGCACCAAAGAATTCACTCATCAGCACCGAAGCCCCAATGCATATCCCGGTAATCCCCAGGATCACAATGTTCATGACAGGACCTGCCGCACCAACCGCTGCCAGCGCCTCCTCCCCTGCAAACCGTCCTACCACGATGGAATCCACCGCGTTATAGGTGAGCTGAAATAAATTTCCCAGAACCAGCGGAATGGAAAACCGTATCAGCCCGGAGGAAATATTTCCTCTTGTCATATCCTTCATCATATCGCCTGTCCCTTTGACAGATCAATAGCTTCTCAGCTTGTCACTGCCATCATCCTTTGTATTTTCCAGGCGCTTCACCACTACGTAATAACCTGTTTTATCATTAATCTTTACATAAACCCGGTCGCCTACCTTATGCCCCATGATCGCCCTTCCTAAAGGGGACTCTGAGCTTATAAGGCCTTTCACGGAATTCCCGCGGACAGTTGTCACAAGCTTATAGGTCTCCTCCTCGTCATCATCCTCAAAATAAAGGTCAACCGTATTATAAAGTCCAATCTCATCGTCTTTGGATTCATCGGATATGATCTGAGCCGTTTTTATCATCTTTTCCAGATAACGGATCCTGCTTTCGTTCTGGTTCTTGTCCTTCTTTGCTGCATGGTATTCAAAGTTTTCACTTAAATCCCCATGGGCTCTTGCCTCTTTTACCGCTTCCAAAGCTTCCTTCCGTACGACCAGCTTCCGGTAGTCTATTTCTTCCTGCATTTTCTTAATATCATTTTCTGTTAATTTGTCAAACACGCTATCCCTTCCTTTTTTTGCATTCTCCTATAGGAGCTGTCATTCCTTCTTTTGGGCGATCACCTCAATGCGCCCGGAAGCAGTTCCCACATGACGGTATGATTTTATGGAAAGTCCGCATTTTTCCGCCAAAGCATCGATTCCCCTGTCCGTCAGGCAGACCTCTGCCGCCTCTCCCTTCCACATGGAAGCTCCCTTTTTTTCCAGATTTCTAATGGATTTATCCAGATCCGGCCCGTCAAACCAGAGAATCCCGTCATCTGCCAAGTACTCCGCCGCCTGGGTTAAGACCAGCTTCATATCCTGAGTGCGGGGGATCCGGTCAATGAGGACGATCCGGTATGTCTCCTTACCGCCTTCCATCTGGCCTACGGCTTCTTCCAGGGATATGGCCTGAGGATGATATCCGGCCTTTCTGGCTTCTTTATATAATGGACTTTTCTCTTCTCCAATAAACAGCATGGTTTCTTCTGCCGCAAATACACCAATATCAGCCAGAAGCTGTTCACATCTTGCCTTTGTGCGGCGAGAGCCCTTCTTTCCGTTTACAAACCGGCTTTCTTCCTTTGTAAGATAATAATTACCGCACTCTCTGCACTTCATAAAGACCCGGACCGGCTCCAGCACATATTGATCCGGCTCCCCGCTTTCCATATAGAACACTGCTCCATAATGGGGGGTACCTTTCCCTGAGCAGACAGGACACCGTTCTATTTCTGCCGTCATCAGGTTCCGAAGCTCCTTTAACGTTGAAAAATACCAGCGGTACAGCCTGTTTTTAAATTCCTGATCATAAACAAACAGCCTGTTCTTTATGACTTCTGCCATCCATCTCGTTTCATGGATCACGGATTTATCTGCCTTAAATACCCTTAAATTCTCCTCCAAAGTAAAAAGCCCTGTAACAGCGTCCTCTTTCAGCCGTTCATTTTCCTCATAGGCCATAAGGTGCTCGATTCCTTCTACAACACTGCTGCATAAATTGACCATTACCAACAGCTGATTCATTCTGCCTGTTGCCATATTATTTCCCTTCTTTCAGTTGCCTGTATTGTCCATGCATACTCTTTTATATTAGCATTTTTAAGGGGTGAAAAGCAAGATGCAATCAGGAAAACCAAAAATCAGTACATGGGAACCGACTGCCATGGCTCCCATGTACTGATTTCATTAAAATATTGAAATGGTATAAGACTTATAAAGGCAGTTTTATTTAAGTGATATTTCTGCTGAATAAATCTGTTTCTTCCAGCAGGCTTTCAATGCTGTCCAGGTTTAAGCGGTGCAGCAGCTCGATCACATATGGGTTCTCAGCCGGATGCCCGTAGGTCGCCTTTTCTCCGTAATCATTGACCAGTTCTGTTCCCTTCTCCACTCCTAAAATAGATCTTGGTCCGCCCACGCAGCCGCCCATGCAGCCCATGCCTTCATAAAAGTTTGCTTCAATCTTTCCATCCATGATATCCTGGATCATCTTTCTGCAGGCAGGCACTCCATCCGCCTGTTTGGTACGGATCTCTGTTTTTTTATTGGGATTAATGGCTTTTACCGTGCTCTCTACTGCTTCGCTGACTCCGCCCTTTCTGGCGTAAATTCTTCCGGCCCTTGAGGAATGGTCCTTTTCGCTCTCCTCCATAACAGCCGGATCGATTCCCAGGGCATCAAATATATTCTTTACCTCCTGGAATGTGAGCACATAGTCAACCGCACCAGCCAGATCCTTTTCCCGGGCTTCCGCCTTTTTGGCAAGACATGGCCCGATGAACACGGTCAAAGCATCGGGATGGAGCGCTTTTACCACTCTTGCGCAGGCAACCATAGGTGATACTGAGCCAGGCACATGAGGAACCAGCTGGTGATAGACCTTACGGATCATGCCGATCCACATGGGACAGCAGCAGCTTGTCAGCTGGAAATCATTGATATCATTGATATTTTTATCAAATTCCAGGGCTTCTTTTAATGTAAGGATGTCCGCAAACAGGGCAACCTCCAGCATTCCGTCAAACCCTACGGCTTTTAATGCCGTCCTTAACTTTCCGGGAGTAACCTCTTTTGAAAACTGGCCTAAAAATGCGGGAGCTATCATTGCGTATACCAGTCCCTTGGAGCTTCTGACCGCTTTTAAAGCCGGGATAATATCCGTACTGGCTGTCAGCTTTTCCGGTGCGCAGCCTTCAATGCAATTTTCACAGCCCAGGCACAGCTCCGGATCCACGGTAACCCCATCCTTTCCGATTCCCAGGGCGCCGAAAGGACAGCGCTTTAAGCATTCCTCCCGTTCCTCTTTGGAACAGTTGCAGGTTCCGGTGCGGATCACTACCGGGTGCTTCTTCGGATTCAAAAGACAGTCCAGATGATGAGGATCATATGAGGTTTCTAAGTCCTTCTCAGGATCCGAATCATTATTCAATACGGACTTTACCATACTTTCATACAACTGCTTAAATGTCTGCATAATATACCTCCCGCAAGTATGTTTTGATTTACTTTGTAGTGCTGTGATTCTTTCAATTCAGGTGATTATATTACAGCTATTATTATAATACTTTTTCTTCTTCCTTACCATACCATTCATGGGGAAGGTGATAATTTCAGGAAAATTATGGATGGATCAAAAAATCATTGTTTTATATCCATTTTCTATTTTCTCATAAATTCCTTTTTTATATGCAAATGCTCTATTTTATCCGTACATGTTCCGTTTTCAAAATCAATCTCTATGATATATGGCATCCAATCCAGAATGCACAGGAAAGAATCACAGTTAAAGCCTGAATCATAATGATTTAAAATACTGCTAAGTGCTGTTCCATGGGTGCCGATGACAACATTCCTGCCGTCATTCTTTTGAAGTATCTTCTTTAATGCTGTCACATTCCTGTCCTGCACCATGGCTATGGATTCTCCGCCCTCCTCATGAAAGCCATGGTCTTCCCAACGCCTCCGAAACATTCCATGATATTATGGAGTCAGCCTGTTAATATCTCTTGGAAACAGAGATCAAAGTTTAATGTTTCCCTTTCCCCCATAGGTAAAAAAATAGAACCACACGAGCAAATAAATTTACCAATGGGGTCCCTAAAATATTCTATCCACACAGAGCTTATTTTGTCAAATAAAATACTCAATGGTATCCGCCGGTTTCTTCTGTGTCACTCTATTAAAAATGATAACAGCTTCTCTTGTTTCCCTGGGTCCA
The DNA here is from genome assembly GCA_031270005.1 of Hungatella sp. GTDB lineage: Bacteria > Bacillota > Clostridia > Lachnospirales > Lachnospiraceae > Lacrimispora. Next base: position 41,060 of record JAISYJ010000136.1, read on the forward strand.
AGGGCATAAGTGCCTTTTCCTGTGTCATTAAACATTTCCCATGGTACGCACCGGTTCCTTTGGTAAGGCATATCCGTGATCAGCTCCAATCCTTTTTGCTTAAAAGGTTTCTTTCTGAAATAAGGATCAAACAAATAAACGTTCTGGTCATCGGCTCCTGTCAGCAATACATAGTGCCAGCAGCCATACATCACCCTCGCCACCACAACTCCGCCCTGCTGCAGGCCATACATGACCTTGCTGTTTTCCCCCATAAACACTTCGTCTCCAGTCAGATATTCGCTTTGAACCGGAAACTTTTTCATTTTGCCGAACTGGTTGATCCAGTTGCTAAAAAACATCATCGCCATACGGGAGGTTCCGTTTTTCCCAAACTCCCCCTTCGCATTATAGGAATCGAGACAAAAAAGCATAATATGTTTGATGATATCCGGCGGAATTTCTTCTCTGGTGAAGAGATAGCTCATTGCATTAAGTAATGTGGTCGGGCCGCAGTCGTATTCCGTGACCTGATAGTTTAGTGGGTTTTTCATATTATATTCACTTCCTTGTCCTTAAGCATGCCATCCGCATTTCTTTCTTATAAACATTATTTGTATCATTTAAAAATGATGTTGTCAATATATTTTAAACCGCAGTATTACCTTGCCTCTGTCGTCTGTACCTTACTTCATACTTATGATGTCACAGGAGAAACATTATAATGACAGATAATTTGCGCCAAGATGCCTGTCCTTTTATTCTTCCAGCACAGTCATGATTCTATTCTGGCAGATAATATGATAATTGGCTCATTTATAATACTGTCTTACTAAATTTACCCGTTATAACATAAGCATAATGACATGATATTAATTAATAAGGAAAGGAAACGTTATGGTAGTAAAAGGCTTTTTAAAAATGTTTGAAGGGGGTTAAACAGCTTTTTGAAAAAATCATATTCCAGTTGCTCGTTTTTACAGCCATCTAGGCCACAATGAAAGGCCGGAAACGAAAAAAGATTCCACGAGAGGAATTCTCCGGAATCTTTTCGTATCCTGCGATTTGCTGGCAATCCTTAAGTCTTTAATAACTTTTATGAAAGTTTAAATAAAGGGTTCATTTTTAACCAATATCCGCCACCACTTTACATCGTAGTCCGGTAGCAACCGGATCATCAAACCAAAGAGTATAGACCTGTAAAACAACTGAATCTAATAATTGATTAAGACCACTAAGATTTTCAATAACGAAAATTCCATTCTTCTCCAGCATTCTGTCAGCAGGCTCATGCTCGTCTCCACGGCGTATCCCCGAACAGTCAATTCCCAAAAAACGAATTGGCTGATTCGAAAGCCACTGGATCAACTCCTTAGATAACTGAGGATGTTCCCTAAAATACTCAGGTGTACCATACTTTTCTTTCTCACTTCGGCCAGTGCGTATTAGAAGAAATGCATGTTCCGGTATATTTAAATTCTTAATATCGGAAAGGGAAATTTCACGGTTTTCTGCAATATCTGATACATCCCAAAGAATGCCTGGGCAGGTCATATAATCCAGTGGAACAGCACTTTTCTCATAGGTGTCTAAATGTGTACCCACATGTCCAGTGGCTAAATGGCGGTTTTCCTGTGTGGAGAGCCACTGATCCATGAAACGCGGGTCCACTTGTGTTGTTAAGTCATATTTCATTATGATTCCTCCTGTATTTTCGCTTGCAGGTAGTTATTAAACTTTTGCAGAAAATCAAGGATTACCTCTTGTTCCTTCATTGGAACAGAATATAAAAAGGCAATATCCCGTTCTTCCCATCTTATATGAGCAACCTCATGTTCCTTATACAAGACCTCTCCTTTAGAGGTCAACCGATAGTAAATTTCTTTTTTATTATCAGGCAGAGCATAACGTTCTATAAGACCGTCCTGCAGCAGTCGTTTAGCCAGTCTCGTAACTGCCCCCCGGGTCATAGAGAGAATTGCAGCCAGTTGCACTCCATTTGGGTGATCAAGCTTTCCGATCGCTTCAATACAATGTAATTCTGAATTGCTATATCGTGAATTTAAACCACTATTTATAAGATTGCTAAGCATGTCCTGATTGTTATAAAGCTGCGTAAACTGTTGAAGTATTTTCCGCTCCATTTAATATCTCCTTATTGTTTCCTGGTAAGCAATAATATAATAGCATGGTTAAATATTGTTGTCAAGTCAACAAAAAACAAAATAAAAAATGAGCTGAATTTTGATTACGCTTTCATTTTATCATCGTAATCTTAAATCCAGCCCATTGGTTCCTTAAATCCCCATCTCTTCCTTTACGCATTTAAAGCATTCTACTGCAAAATCCAAATCCTCCCTGGTATGGGCGGCGGATATCTGGGTACGGATTCTGGCCTTTCCTTTTGGCACCACCGGATAGCAGAAGCCAATGACGTATACGCCACGTTCCAGCATCCTTGCTGCAAATTCCACAGCCGTCTTTGCATCATACAGCATAATCGCCACGATCGGATGATCACTCTCTATAATATCAAAACCCACCGCTTTTATCTTTTCCCTGAAATAACGGGTATTTTCATGGACGCGGTCCCTGTATTCCGTGCTCCTCTCCAGAATTTCCAAGGTCTTTATGGCCCCGCCGGCGATTGCAGGAGCTACAGTATTGGAAAACAGGTACGGTCTGCTCTTCTGGCGGAGCAAATCCACAATTTCCTGCCTGGCGCTGGTATATCCGCCGCTGGCTCCACCCAGGGCCTTGCCCAGTGTGCCGGTAATGATATCCACCCGGCCCATGACGCCGCAGTGTTCAGGTGTGCCCTTGCCAAGCCTTCCCATAAATCCTACCGCATGGCTGTCATCCACCATCACCAGCGCATCGTACTTGTCAGCCAGATTGCAGACTGCTTCTAAATCAGCTACAATGCCGTCCATGGAAAATACACCGTCCGTGGCAATCAGACGTATCCTGGCATCCTGGGAATCCTTTAAGCACTGTTCTAACTCTTCCATATTATTATTGGCATAACGATAGCGCTTTGCCTTGCATAAGCGCACACCATCGATGATGCTGGCATGATTTAATGCATCACTGATCACTGCATCTTCTTCCGTCAGCAGTGTCTCAAACAAGCCTCCGTTGGCATCAAAGCAGGAAGAATACAAAATCGTATCATCCATGCCCAGGAAGGAAGAGATTTTAGCTTCCAGTTCCTTGTGTATCCCCTGGGTTCCGCAGATAAAACGTACGGAAGACAAGCCGTATCCCCATGTATCATAGGTAGCTTTGGCAGCTTCTATGATCTCCTGGTTGTCAGAAAGCCCAAGATAATTGTTGGCACACATATTGATGACATTTTCTGTCTTCGTAGTATTGATTCTGCTCCTCTGGGGAGTTGTGATTATGCGCTCCTCCTTGTATGTTCCGTCTCCTTTGGCCTGCTCCACCGCTTCTTTAAAATAGTTTAATGCTTTTTTCATCATATTACCTCTCTCCTATGTTTTATTATCTATGTCAAGCTGAATAATTTTATCCTTGTCAATTTGTTCTTCCCTTCCTCTTTCAGACCTGTGTCCAGTCCAGAACTACCTTTCCGCACTGCCCGCTGTTCATTACGTCAAAGCCCTTCTGGAACTCCCGGAAATCGAATTTGTGCGTGATAATCTTCTCTATCTCAAGACCGCTGTTTAGCATTGCCATCATCTTATACCAGGTCTCAAACATTTCTCTTCCGTAAATTCCCTTTAACTGCAGACAGTTCGTCACGATCTTATTCCATGGTACTACGGTATCGCTTCCCTGAAGTCCCAGAACCGCAATCTTGCCGCCATTGTACATATGGTCAATCATGGAAGTAAACGCCTTTCCGTTGCCGGACATCTCAAGTCCGATATCAAAGCCCTCCTCGATATGAAGCTCCCGCATCTTATCATCTAAGCTTTCCCTGGCTACATTGACAGTATGGGCATCGCAGATTTCCCGGACCAGGTTCAGCCGGTAATCATTGACATCGGTGATCACCACATGTTTAGCTCCCACGTGGCGGCAAATCGCCGCAGCCATGATGCCGATAGGACCGGCTCCTGTGATCAGCACATCCTCTCCCACCATATCAAAGGACAAAGCTGTATGCACCGCATTGCCCAGCGGATCAAAGGATGAGCATAATTCCTCGGGAATTCCCGGCTCGCAGATGATGACATTGGTCTGAGGAATCACCAGATACTGTGCAAATGCTCCGTCACGGTTTACCCCTACGCCGACGGTTTTTTTGCAGAGATGGCGCTTTCCTGCTTTACAGTTACGGCAGTGCCCACATACGATATGCCCCTCTCCCGATACGATATCGCCGATTTTAAATTCCTTCACCAGACTGCCCATCTCCACAATTTCACCTACAAATTCGTGTCCAATGGTCATGGGCGGTTTTATGGTTTCCTGAGACCACTTATCCCAGTTATAAATATGTAAATCTGTACCGCAGATTGATGTGTAGTGAATCTTGATCTTCACATCATTTTCCCCTGTTACGGGAATGGGGACCTCTCTGAGCGCCAGACCACTGGCCGCCTGTTCTTTTACAATTGCATACATCATTCTTTCTTTCATTGTAAACCTCCACCTTTCTTATCATTTTATTATATGTCTTTGTGAGACGAAAAATGTCTTTTATACGCAGACACTTTCCCTTTTAATGTCTCCCCCTCAAGGACATAATAGCATGAATGATGGTAGATTGCAATCCTTTTTCTTATGATTTTCGTTAGGAAATTTGCCTGCAGGACCTCGTCCATGCCAAGTAAACTAAAGAAGGTGAATATTCTTGTGCGGTGGAACCGCTGTTCCGGAGGAACGGAAACCGGGTGTCCGGAACATGGGAACCACCATTATGAGTTTACTCGCTTATAGACTTATCCAAACCATACACCTCA
>JAISYJ010000115.1:0-22610 GCA_031270005.1 Hungatella sp.
TGGTGATGAACCAATCTTTTGTAAGCCAGGATGCAACCCCTGGGATATATTTTTAAAATAACAGAATTACAACTCAATTGAGATCGGAAGGGTTGCATTTCGATTTGCAATTAAGGCAATTGATAAAACGCTTCTGTGGATAAAACTGCGGAAACTCAAGAAACAAACATGTAGAATATTTAATAAACATATGTTATACTTAAAACTCTAAGTGCGCTAGAATAAATGAATATGTGAATCCCTTGCAAAGGAGGCTATAATGAACATTGCCATATGCGAAGACAGTATGGAAATGCTGGGTAAATTGGAAATGCTGGTATATGAATGTTATAATGGAGACGACCGTCAGTTTACCTGTGATACCTTCTTATCGGGTGAAGAAATGCTCAATTCCATAAGTAAGGATCATACTCAGTATCAGATTTATATACTGGATATTGAGATGAAAGCGATAAATGGTTTGGAAACTGCTTCGATGATCCGCAAGACAGATCAGAATGCAGCCATTATATTTGTGACGAGTCACAACGAACTGATGCAGGAGGCATTTGATGTACTCGCATTTCATTATCTGCTAAAACCAATTAATGAAGAAAAGGCAAAACAGGTAATTTTAAGGGCGATAGAAGCACAAAGTCAGAGAAAAACTACTTTTCATTATAAGGTCAGAAAGAGAATAAGTACATTATATTTTGAACAGATCGAATATTTTGAGAGCTATAAAAGGAAGATATATATATATTTGACTGATGGGACAGATGAGTATTACGGAACATTAAAAGACGTATTGGGGCAGGCCGGAGCTGGGGGATTTGTTCAGGTACATAACTCCTATGTTGTTAATATGGATTATATAAAGTTTACCGATGCCCTTCATGTTATTTTGAGGTCTGGAGCTAAAATCCCCATAACAAAAAAATATTACAATGAGTTTAACGCAACTTATCGCAACTATGTTTTAAAAAGAATGTTATAACCAAAACCTTGATTATACTTACTCAAATCCAGGTCCGACTCATTTCCAAGATAGTTCCTACAAGGCCCTGCTGTGATAAGTAGTTATCAATCCAAATAGCTATATCACGCAGGGGTGGTGCCATCAATATCCTGGCATGGATCGGAAGGGAGTCGGGAATAGACCAGGACTTATACGGATGACATGACAGCGAGAAGAATCTGCAGGCTGAGAAGAGTCTTTTAAACTGGCTGGATGGTATGTCAATCGAGAGGCTGTTTGCCTGGTTTGACTGCATCGAAGACACCAGTATCAGTACAAATATGAGCATGTATCAATGGCGGATCGAAACAATCAACAGTGCTCAAATGTTTCTGCGGAAGCTGGGTGTTGTAAAAATAAAGTCTGCTGTATTGAGTAACTAATGTACTGTTTTGGTTATAAATGGAATGTCGACAAATATTATATGCAACTATTGAACCAAGTACCATATTTTAAGAAGGAATTCTCTAGATGCTTATTTTCCGGTTTATTTATGTATTTATATGTTCTGTCTTAAGTATCATGCTTTTTGACTGCTACTTTGATAAAAGAAAAAATATTACAGTGAAGAAACAGATTCTGATCTTAACTGTGCTTGCCCTTGTTGAAGCTGGCTTGAAAAATCAGTTCAATCACACTGTAATCAATCTTTTGTCAACAACAGGTACGACGTTTTTACTCTGCTTTATATTCTACAGGGGCAAGTTTGAAGTACAGCTTTTGCTAAGTTTTTTGTTATTGCTTCTCAATATGATATTGGATGTTCTATCGATTCTGCCGGTGATCGCATTATTGAATCTCAATATGGAGATGAAGGGGATTAAATCGCTGGTAGTTATTCTCACTGCGGTACCTTTTAGTTTAGGTAAACTGATTGTAATTTATATGATTCGGCGAAAAAGAATGAAAACGGTAAATGCGGGGGATAGGTATTCATATTATCAACAGATGGTAATTCCGGCGTTCAGCATAAGTTATGCCATTTACTATGTCTATGATGAGGTAAGTGGCCCACATTTTCAACTGGTCAAGTGCTATATTACCATATTCTTTCTTGCTTTGGTAAATATTTTACATTATATTATTTTCGAAAACAAGGAAAAACTGTATTTGCAAAATTACAATAATATGCTATTGCAGCAAAGATATGAGTACAAGGAAGAGTACTATAAGAATCTGGAAAAATATCAGGAAGAGATTCGAATTATCAAGCATGACCTAAAAAATCAGCTGATTCGAATATCTGCATATGATGTCAGTGAAGCAAAAAAAGAGATTGAACGGATAATCAATAATCTGGTAAAAAAGGATGAAACACATTTTACCAGAAATGCAGGTATAAATTCTTTGCTCAGTGTAAAATACAATAATGCCGCTGAAAAAGGTATTGACTGTAATTTTTCTGTTCTCATACCAGAAAAAATGGGAATTAATGAAAGTGATTTAGCTAGCCTTGTTGGGAATATTATTGATAATGCTGTGGAAGCGGCTGAAAAATGCTTGAAGGATCAATGGATAAAGCTTAATATCACGTATTATAATCATTTGCTGATCATAGTATGTGAAAACTCTACGGAGGGGTCTGTCAAGTATCTTAAGACTACCAAAAAAAATGTGAATGAGCATGGACTTGGAATTAAGAGCATTTATCAGATCGTAGAACGCTACCATGGTACCTGTGAATATGTGGCTCGGGAAGACTCCTTATTGCTTGAGGTTAATTTGTGGTCACAGGGGTAAAAAATACAAAAAAAGGATGCAATTAATACAAATACAGATTATTACGGAAAATAGTGGTACATTATATGTATCACTATTTTTAATGGAGGAAAACATCATGAAGTTTTTATTAAATTTATTAGCAGGAATGGCATTGGCAACAACCACAGAGTGCAGTAAGAAATGTATATGGATGGCTTATCAGGAGGAGCTTCCGATAGAATTTTACAGTTTCCAAGCAGATAAATAAATGAACCGGATCACCGAGCTGTTTATAAGCAAAATGTTGGAATACCGAGTGATAAATGAATGTGATAAGAATATTTATGCATATGGAATAAGAGCTATGATTCAAAAAATTATTTTTACTTGTGCTTTGTTTCTTGCTGCTTTTTTGGTTGATGAGCTTATCTATACCATTTTATTCTATATCTCCTATAAAGAGATTAGAGGTGAGTACGGAACGTTTCATTCAAAAAAAAGAATAACCTGTTTTGGTTGGACGTCTTTGATTTGCGGAATTGCATATATGATGAAAACCCATGTATTGGACTACATACCAGTCTACTGTCTGGTGCTGTTAATGAGCGTTATCTTTCTGATGCTGATTCTGATTAAAAATATTCAGAATCAGCATCAGAAAGGGATTCACGGCACGAAGAGCGCAGTGCTTTATATCATTTGTCTGATTTCCTGTATCTTTGAAATCAAAATAGGAATTTATAGCATACTAATGGGATTTTTTTGTACTGTCATGTTAGAGTGGATTCGTCATTTTTTAATATTTTTCAATGAAAAAAATCAAAAATCTGTTAGAGTTTAGATTTTGAAGGATATAGGATGCTGAGAATAGCAGTCTGCGATAACAATATTTTGATTACATCGGATATTGAAAATTTATTGCTTAAAATCGTAGTCAGGAAAGTTCTGGATGTGGAAGTAGATGTATTTTTTGATGGTGAAGAGTTTTAAAAAAGTGTGAAACAGGGTGATGTTTTTGATATTATTTTTTAGATATCGAGATGGAAAAAAGAAATGACATTGAAACTGCAAAGGTCATCCGTCTCCATGACTCCTCTGTGGTTTTAGTCTATGTCTTAGAATGCAGTATAGCCATCAATGAACTTCTGGAGGTAGAGCCCTTTCGCTTCCTTGGCAAACCGATCAACAGCCAGTTATTTGAAAAATACTTTTTAGAAGCATCACAAAATATTAAACACTGACAGTTACTATGAATTTAAGTTTAAGTGTGAAATTGTGAAAGTATCTCTGGATAAGATCAGATATTTTGAGAGTTCAAAACGTACAATTCACTTATTCATGGAACGTGACACATATAAATTTTATGGAAAACTAAGTGAGGTAGAAAAAAATATGGAAAGAAGCAAGTTTTCTTTCCTTCGTATCCATCAATCTCATTTAGTTAATTACAAATACATCAAGGGAATCGGTTATAATTTTGTGGAGCTTACTGACGGTAACATGCTGCAAATGAGCAAAGACAGGCAGAAAGTGGATCCAGCATAAATACTGCAATTTCATTGGCGGCGAGGTACTTGATTGACAGATGGAATGAATAAAAAAATAATAGTAACATCCATGCATTTCATTGACCAGATATTTTTTGAAACGCTGATTCTTCATGGTATACGAATGCCCGATAGAATTTCCTGCGTTATTTTCAGCTGATCGGGCTTACGATGTCCCGGTTACCGCTGTTTATTCTTGTACCGCTATTTTTGTATGATATAAGAGTAAAGAAAGGGAGGGATCGATTTGTAAAAACTTTGCTCAGATTACACTTTCCCTAACTGATTCTCACCGTCATATTGTATACACTTGTTTTTTGCCGGCATAGGGAAGAAATCCTGTTAGCGGAACTGTGTGTACCTGCAATGTTTGCCATGCTGAATATTCATGGATTTTTTATGATTGAAAAGTTATTACATCATTTGGAACATGAAAATATCAACGAATATTATCATCACCAGATACTGTAAAAAGTGCCAATGTGATAGTAAATGCTCTTGTAAATCAAACATATTCTGTTGCCGAGAAATTATAAATTGATTTTCAGGTTCATGTTTCAGTACCTCATAAGCTTCTGTTCCGATGAAGATATTTGTATCGTGCTCGGCAATGCACTAGATCATGCCGTAGAATCAGCAATGGAAACAGAACCTGAAAAGCGCTACATCAATTTCAATATGGTGGCGTCTAGCAACGTACTTACCTTAGTGATCCGGAATGTGTATAACAGGTTTACGCCGGAAAAAAAGCCCGATGAAAAGCATAATCTGGGACTGTCCTTAATCCGTAAAGCGGCAGCGCGTTATCATGGAGAAGTTTTAATAGAAAAAGATGAAAATGAGTGTTCCCTTTCGCTGTTTTTTTATGAGAACTGGAGCATATTGCAAAATGCGATAGAGTGAAATTAATTTACTGAAAGAAGAGAGGAAACAGACTATGGAATTATTGGGAACAGGAAGTTATCTGCCGGGACAGGTGCTGACAAATGACGAGCTGTCAAATCTGGTGGATACCAGCGATGACTGGATTTTCCAAAGAACCGGAATCAAAGAGCGCCGTCTAGCTAAACATGAAACTACTTCTGAGATGGCTGTAAAGGCAGGACATGAGGCATTAAAAAAAGCAGGAGTACAGGCAGAAGAGATTGATCTTATTGTACTTGCAACCGTATCCCCAGATTGTATGATTCCCAGTGCGGCGTGTCAGGTTCAGTCTGAGATAGGAGCCTTTAACGCAGTGGCTTTTGATGTAAATGCCGCCTGCAGCGGGTTTATTTTTGCATTGAATACGGTATATGCTTATTTGAAAGCAGGAATCTATCAGATAGCTCTGGTCATTGGAACGGAGACTTTTTCTAATCTGCTAAACTGGAATGACAGAAAAACCTGTGTATTGTTTGGTGATGGAGCCGGTGCGGTTGTATTGAGGAATGGAGATGGTCTTTACCATCAGGTATTACATAGCAATGGTTCTGGTGGGAATGTGCTGACCTGTGGAAACAGAGACCGGAGGAACCCGCTGATTCAGGAAACCTCCCTGGAAAAGTATATCAAGATGGATGGCAAGGAAGTGTTTAAGTTTGCGGTAAGTAAAGTACCAGAATGTATCAATGAGCTTTTGCAACAGTCAAAGATGGAAAAGGAACATATCAAATATATAGTCTTGCATCAGGCGAATATCAGAATTATTAAATCCATAGCAAAGCGTCTGGAACTGCCCGAGTCCAAGTTTCCCACAAACCTGGAAGACTATGGGAACACTTCGGCGGCCAGTATCCCCATTCTTTTGGATGAGATGAATAAGAAGGGACTTTTAAGGAAAAAAGACAGGATTATTCTTTCTGGTTTTGGAGGAGGTCTGACTTGGGGGGCAATTTTGATGGAATGGTAAATACGAGGAGAAAAAATGCTGGAATATAAATATGATACTCAATTACTGATTGAGGGGAGTAATTTTAATAAGAATATTATACGTGATTATTTTATTCAAAATTTTGAGGGAGACTGTTTATTGGTTGTAGGGCATGAAACGTTAATTAGAATACATTATTATACTAATGAACCCTGGAGGGTGCTGGAGTACTGTGCTTCACTTGGGGAGGTTTGTAATGTTATTGTTGAAAATATGGAATGGAAGGTTATTGGGTTACATGGATGATGTAGAGGGATAGTAAAATGTGCTGTGCATTTTATTATTGTCGCCGTCGCCTTGCTTTTATATGTCTGCTCTCTGAGAAGGAGGTTTTGAGTAATGCTTGAAACTTCTTTTTTGTTATCAAATACTGGTATTAGAATTATAGATATGATATTGTCAGGCAAAATATAATAAAAGGGGGTAAGTATAATTGAATCTTATTCTGCTGATCAGTGACATACCGGGGGGGGTAAAAAGATGGTGGTATCATTAGCTGGAAACGGAGAAACAGTATTTAAAAAATTTCTGCTAACCAGTTAAGATATCCTTCCTGCGGTCTTGTGATTGTGGAATTTACAAAACAGATGCTAAATGAAGAGAGATACAAACTAATATTTGATTTTAAAAGTCGATTGAAAAGCCCGGTTCTGGCTATACTGGAAGAAGGGAATACTAGGGAAAAGCTGAATATTCTAAATTTTGGTGCGGATGATTATTTAGAGCGAAAGAATTTGGAGAAGGACTGCTGCCTGAAAATAAAACAACTATTGAGCAAAAAAAAGGATCACGGAGTTGATGAAAGAAAAAAATAACCTTAATCCTTGAATTGTTACCTGATATTGGGCAGATATTGCACCAGAAAGAACCAGTATGATATTTAATGTATAATATAGTCACAGAAATTGCTAATATGAAAAAGTAAAAGGAGTGACTGAAATAGTGGAAAATAATAGATTTGGAGAAACAAAATATAGGAATTACGGCATATTGGAAATGTTCAGCGAAGAACTGGATACCTGGGTCTATGCAATCAATGTGGATCAAATCCTTGATGAGCCGGAATTGTTTCGGAACAAAATCTCCAGAGAGCGTTATGAAAAAATGCTCAGATATCACAATCGCTTGGATAAAATGCTTCTTGTTGGAAATGAAATCCTGTTTGAATATGGAATAAGCCGTTATTTTCCCGAAGTTGCCTTCAGTGAATGGAAGAGACATGTGGATGCTGCCGGGAAACCTTATGTGGAAGGGCCGAGACAGCTTTATTTTAATATGTCTCATGCAGGTACATACTCCGTCTGTGCATTTTCGAAAAACCCAGTGGGAGTTGATATAGAGAAGATCAGGCCGGTGGATCTGTCAATCGCTGAAAGACACTATTGTCACAGTGAGTATGAGGAGATTATGAGACACCAGGGGAATGAGCAAATCAAACGTTTTTACCAGTATTGGGTACTGAAAGAAAGTTTTACAAAGGCGGTGGGTCTGGGGCTTTCGATACCGTTAAATGTATTCAGTTTTGATACCGGGGAAGATGATGGGGTGCTGTATGTGGAACACAGTATAAACAGGGGGAAATATTTATCACAGCAGTTTCCGTTCCGTGATATCCGGTATGAAATGGCACTGTGCATCCAGGGGGCTTAAAACTTGTCGAAATAGAAAATAATATTGCTAAGAATGACAAAAAAGACAATATATTGAGACAAACAATAATTGCGTATATGGTTATATGCTATAGTGTAAGAAATTTTGGTGTAGCTTTTTTTATATTGAAATAGGAAGGGCGGAAACACCGTATAAGGAGGAAATGTATATGTTTTTTTTAGTTCTTTGGGCATTGGGCCTGGTAACCGCAATTGTTGATATGGTAGTAAAGGGAGGAGGATCAGACCTGAGCAATATCAGCAGTACATTATTGTTGCATCAGTTTGTGGTGACATTCGGACTTCTAGGATTAATTGGATTTTATATCAATATTGCCAAGGCAAAGGAAACAGCAGAAAAATTGGGCTGGCCAGGAGGTCCCTTTCAGGTGAAATATGGTTTTTCCCAGGTAGGTCTTGGAATCATGGGTCTTATGGCAATCTGGTTTCGCGGACCTTTCTGGCTTGGAGTAATTGTATCTATGTACATATATGGAATCAGCGGCCTTTGGTCACATGCCAATGAGATGAAAAGAAAAAATAATATGAAAGATATAAGCAGCATTTCCAATATTATTATGGATATTTTATATCAGGCTTTTATTACTGTCTTATCCTTGTTGGCCGGAGGAATATGGGTGTTTTCATAATTGGAGGAAATAACAGAGGAGTAAACGTATGAAAATCAAAACGATTGAAATGGCAGAGATGCAAAAAGGGATCTATTTTGACTGCCAAATGGAGCAGGCTACGTCATATCATATTACGGCTTCTGTTCTTCTGGAACATGCAGATGAGCGTTGTCTGGAGAATGCGTTTAAAATCTTGGTTCACCGGCAGGAGTCACTAAGGAGTGCGTTTGAAATAGAAGATGGACTTCCGGTTATGCATATTTATGATAATGGGGACTATGAGCTGAGGAAAGAGGATCTTTCCGGTCAAGAGGATCAAAGTGTAAAAGTAGAAGAAATTACAAAAGAAATCATTAGCACCCCCTTTGAGCTTTCAAAAGCTTCCCTGTTTCGCGGAGCTCTTGTCAAAACAGCTGAAGACCGGCATATCCTGATTTTATGCTGCCATCATCTGATTGCAGACGGTTTGTCGATGGGAATTATGGTTGATCAGCTTCTCAAATATCACCAGAGCCTTCTTACAGGAGAAGAAATTGAGATTTACACGGATTGCGGATTTTCAAATTTCATTGTCAGTGAAAATCATAAGCTTTCCACAGGAGGTTATGAGGAACATAAAAACTTCTGGAAGAACAAGCTTAAGGACGCAGAAGCTTTGGAGCTTCAAACAGATTATGCAAATAAGAATCGGGAAACAAATACAGGAAGGGTAAAACAGTTTTTGCTGTCTGACGAATTGTTTCATCGTATCGGGCAATTGTCTAAAGACTATGAAGTGACGATGTTTACCTTTTTTTTGACGGCATTTCAATTGCTGATGGCAAAGTACTCAAGAAAAGAAGATATCGTTGTATCTTCCCCGTTTACTTACAGGCCGGATTTTGATCTGGAGGAAACGATAGGATGTTTCGTACATATGTTGCCAATCCGCAGCAGAATCGGGGCAGCGGATACTTTTTTGGATACCCTGCAAGGTGTTCAAAATGATTTTATCCAGGCGTATAAAAATATAGGCTATCCCAACAATCTGATCATGCGGGACAGTTTTCCGGCTGTTGGTCTGGGACAGCCCTCTATATATGATATATCATTTGTCTACGACTCTTATGACGAGATGGAGAGCGGGGAGCTTAAGGCTACGATTATGGATCAGGATCACGAGACATTTTCCGGCAGCATGATGGTGGTATTAAATCACCTTCCTGAAAAAAATCAAATTAAAATTTTATATCAACCGGAACTTTATGGGGAAGAAACTATCGAGTATCTGGGACGGCATTACTTAAAGTTGCTGGAATCGTTAAGTGAAAATATTAACACACAAAATAATATCATTGATCTGTTTCTTTCCGGAGAACGGGAACAGATGATCAGGGAATATAATCAGTCTTCATATTTTGAGTATGAGCCGGGTACCGTGATCAAAGTTCTTCAGGAAAAGGCAGAGCGGTATCCGGTAAAGCGGGCATTTTTATATGGCGATAACGCGATGACCTATGGAGAGGTAAACGAGAAAGCGAATAAAGTTGCCAGGGCCGTTTTGGAGCTGTCAAAAGGAGAAAATCAGGTGGTGGGAATTATGCTGGAGCGGTCTCCCCAGCTGGTAATCAGTTTACTTGGAGTTCTCAAGTCCGGCTGTGCGTATGTACCCATTGATTCCGGCTATCCTGATGAGCGTGTTGAATTTATTCTGAAAGATGCATCTATATGCCAGGTAATTACAACCAGTGACTATGCATCCAGATTTCCCGATACCATCTGTGTCCACATTCCCGAACAGATCATGCGCATATATCCGCCTACAGGGAATCCCCAAGTTCTGCCCGACCCGCATGCTCTGGCGTATATTGAGTACACCTCCGGTTCTACCGGACAGCCCAAGGGGGTTATGATTGAGCATCACAGCCTGCTGAATACTCTTCTTGACCTGGAGCGGAGATTTCCGGTGGAGTCAGATGATGTCTATCTGTTTAAAACAACCTTCTCCTTTGATGTTTCCGCAACCGAAATCTATGGTTGGTTTATGGGAGAGGGAGCATTGCTGTTTCTGGAGGCGGACGGAGAGAAGGATCCGGAAAAAATTCTGGATGCCATAAATGATTATGGGGTGACGCATATCAATTTCGTACCGTCCATGTTCCGTATATTTCTGGAGCTGTTCGAGGAGAAAAAGAGTATAGAAAAACTGGACAGCCTTAAGTGGATTTTTGTAGGAGGCGAGGCTCTAACTCCCGATATTGTCTCGAAATTCAATTCTTTGAATACAGCAATAAATCTGGAGAATGTATACGGACCTACAGAATGTACCATATGGGCATCTCATTGCTCGTTAAGGGATTGGAAACCCGGAGAGAATATTTCCATAGGAAATCCTTTAAATGAAATACGCTGGTATGTGGTGGGTGACAATAAGGACATCCTTCCGGCAGGAATTCCCGGTGAATTGTGTTTGAGCGGGGCTGGGACGGCGAGAGGATACTTAAACCGGGATGAAATTACAAAAGAAAAGTTTTGCAAAAATCCTTTTTTTGAAAAAGATAAGGATCCGGGGCATTTTGAAAGAATGTATCGAACGGGTGATCTGGTGAGACGGAAACCGGATGGCAGCATAGAATTTATGGGACGTATTGATTTTCAAGTCAAGATTAATGGTGTCAGACTGGAATTGGGCGAAATTGAAAACGCTTTGTCCGGTATGGAGGGGATTACTCAGGCTGTGGTGCTTACCAAGGATATTCCGGGAAAGGCAACGGTGCTTTGTGCCTATTATTCCGGAAAAACCCAGATTGATGCCGCAGCGATGAGAGAGTTCTTATTAAAAAAGATACCATCTTATATGCTTCCTTCCTTTTATATATATAAAGAACGATTACCATTAAATGGAAGCGGCAAGATCGATCAAAAGGCTCTTCGGCTAGATCAGTCTTATTTAAGTCAATATTCCGAAAACTATGCTCCGCCGGAAACAGAGATGGAAAAATTGGTAGCCGATATATGGAAAAAAGTACTTTCTGTAGATCGAGTAGGCCTTGACGAACCGTTTTTTGAAAAAGGCGGTCATTCGGTGGCATTGATGGAAGTTCATAGCGAGATGAAAAAAAGGTTGAAGAAAGATATCTCGATTGTTCAGCTGTTTCAGCTTCCTACCATACGGCTTCAGGCAAAGTACTTGTCAGGAGAATCCGGTAAGGAGACGGTTGACACAGACCAACGTCAGGAGTCCGGAATCGGAGCGGCAGAAAAAGATGTTGCAATTATCGGCATGTCGGTACATGTTCCGGGAGCGGACAGTATAAAAGAATTCTGGGATATACTTGAGAACGGGCGGGAAAGCATTCATTTCTATAAGGATGATGAGCTGAGAGCCTTAGAGATACAAGAAGAACTGATTCAGGCACCAAATTATATCAAGGCCAAGGGGAGAGTCAATGGAATCGAATCTTTTGATCCCAAGTTTTTTAAATACACCCCTGCAGATATAAAAATGATGCCACCTCAGCTTCGCCTTCTTTATAAAGGAGCCTGGGAAGCATTTGAAGATGCGGGGTATTATCCGGGATCCGATCATTCCACAATCGGCGTATTTGTGGGAGGCTCTGATGATTTTGAATGGTATCAGGATACCATACTCAATGAAAATGATTTCGGAGACAGATACCAGGCATTTACTTTCGGAACCAATCATTTTCTGGCAACCCGCCTGGCATATAAACTGAATATCAGAGGGCCGGTCTATACTGCGTTGACAGGCTGTTCCACGTCTTTGGTGACATCCCATCTGGCATGCCAGTCTCTGATCACAGGAGAATGTGACATGGCTCTTGCCGGAGGCGTTACGGTGGAACTGCCCAATGAGGGAGGATATTTATATGAAGAAGGCATGATGTTCTCTCCGGATGGTCATCTGTATCCCTTTGATGATCGGGCCAAAGGTACCGTGTTTTCAAATGGAATGGGTCTTGTAGTTTTAAAATGTCTTTCGGATGCGGTCAGGGACAAGGATCATATTTATGCCGTGATCAAGGGCTCGGCTATCAACAATGACGGCGACAGGAAAATGGGATTTTCCGCTCCTAGTGTGGAGGGACAGGTGGATGTGATGAGTACTGCTTACCGCAGGTCAGGAATTAATCCAAAGACGGTTACCTATGTGGAAGCCCACGGGACGGGAACTGCTCTGGGTGATCCCATCGAGGTGGAATCTTTAACCAGGATTTTTGGAGGAGACCGAAGGGAATCCTGTACTCTGGGCTCAGTAAAAGGAAATGTGGGACATGCCGATTCGGCGGCGGGAACGATAGGCCTGGAAAAAACGGCATTAAGCCTGTATCATAAATATCTTCCCGGGACTGTCAATTTCGAGATCCCAAACAGGAAGATTAATTTAAAAACCTCCCCATTTGTAGTGAAAAACTATGGTGAGAAGTGGAAGGAAACTACAGGTCCCCGCCGTGCAGGTGTCAATTCTTTTGGTATTGGAGGAACGAATGCACATATGATTCTAGAGGAAGCGCCCTTCATTGCGGAGAGCGGAAAGAAAGAGAAACATGTTCTGATGGTATTTTCCGGAAACAGTGAACATTCCGTAGACAGGACGGCCGAAAGAATTGTAAACCATTTACTGGAGGATGGGTCTGAGTCTGTCTCCATTTCAGATGCAGCCTGGACACTTCAAGTGGGCCGAAAGGAATTTGTATACAGGAAAACATTGACGGTAGGAAGCGATTATAAAACGTCACCTCAGGAGCTGCTGACGGCCCTTGGACGGGCTTCCGTGCAGATGTCGGGAAAAGAACGGAATGAGATATATTTTATGTTTCCGGGACAGGGCAGCCAGTACCAGAAAATGGGAACGGAGATTTACATGTCTACCGAAGACAGCGGAATCGGAAAAATCTATTCCAGTTATGTGGATGAGATCCTGGCATATCTGGGAGACGAGGAAGAGGAGTACCGGGATATTATGTTTGGCAATGATGGGCCGGAACGGATTCATCAGACAAAGTACAGCCAGATGGCATTATTTACCGTGGAATATGCAATGGCAAAAACCCTGATGGAGCTGGGAGTGTGTCCCAAAGGCCTTATTGGGCACAGCATCGGAGAGGTGGTTGCGGCGGCTGTAGCAGGGGTATGGACCCTGGAGGATGCAGTGAGGATTGTTAAGGCCCGGGGAGTTATCATGCAGATGCAGGAACCTGGGATCATGACGGCAGTGATGGCGGACAGTGAATCTGTAAAACACGCTCTTGTGCCCGGAACCTGGCTTTCCCTCAGAAATACCACCGGAAAGTGTGTCGTAGGAGGGTGCGGGGAAGGAATTGAAATGTTTGAACAGAAAGCCCGGGAATTGGGATGGGAAACCATACGGGTAAAAACATCCCATGCATTTCATACACCAATGATGGACCGTGCAGCCCTGGAGTTTGAAGCGGTCCTGGCAGGCTGCAGGATGAAGGAACCGTCAATCCCAATTTTATCCAATTTAACCGGAGCTTGGAACCGTCCGGATGAGATGTTGAAACCCTCCTACTGGACAGAACATATCACACATCCGGTAGCGTTTGAATCGGGTCTGTCACAGCTGCTGAAAGACGAAAACGGAATATTTTTGGAGGTTGGCGCAGGCAGGACTCTGTGCACGTTTGCTATGCAGCATCAATCCCGGGGGGCCGGCCAGAATTTTATAAATATGATTCGCCATCCCAGAGAGAAGAAGGATGATTTGGAATATATTCTGGATAAAATTGGAGACCTATGGAAACTTGGGGTGAAAATCAACTGGAAAGCCATGCAGAAAGGCTTTGTACGAAGAAGGGTATCGCTGCCTACTTACGTGTTTGATGAAATGCAGTTTCCCCTTGACCATACCGGAATAGGAAAAACAGAAGCACCACGGGCAGCAGAGACAAAGCCGGAAAAGGCGGCAGTGGAAACGGTAAACTCCCCTGCTGCTGCGAGTTTGGAGTCTCATACACTGGTAAAAACATCAGTGAATCTGAGGGAAGAAGTAAAACGGGCCTATGGTTCCCTCTTTGGTTACGAAATGGTGGGAGGGGATGAAAATTTCTTTGACCTTGGCGGTGATTCCCTAAGAGGGGTGAGCCTGGCGGCAGTAATCAGGAATGAGTTAGGTTTTCAGGTTAATGTGACGGATATTTTCAATGCCCCCACGCCCGAAACTCTGGCTGCACTGCTGGAGGAGCGCAGGAAAGGGGAAGGAGAAAATGGAAACATTCGAAAGGCAGACAGGCAAGACTGCTATCCTCTGTCATCTGCTCAGAACCGTATGTTTGCTCTATATCAGATGGACCCCCAAAACACTGCATATAACCTTCCCTCCGCAACAATGATCACAGGTAAGCCGGATAAAGAGCGTTTGAACTGTGCGCTTAAAAAACTGGTGGAAAGGCACGAGTCCCTTAGAACTTCATTTGAGATCAGGCAGGGACAGGCAGTACAGGTGATTCATGAGAACCTTCCCATTTCCTTTAACTATGAAAATGCTGTGGGCAGTAAGCAGGATATATCCAGACTGATCTCTGATTTTGTCAGACCTTTTGACTTGGGGCAGGCTCCATTATTCAGGGCAACGCTTATTGAGCTGGAAAAGGAAAAGCATCTGTTATTGTTTGATTTTCACCATATTATTGCAGACGGCACTTCTGTGGAGATATTATCGAGAGATTTTGGGCATCTGTATGAGGGAGAGTTGGAGCCTGTGGAAATCCAGTACAGAGATTATGCGGTATGGCAGCAGGAGAACTTAAACTCAGAAGAGAACGGTGCACAAAAAGATTACTGGATGGAATGTCTGTCCGGTGAGATTCCCGTCCTGGAGCTGCCGCTTGATTTTGAACGACCGGGGATTAAGAGTTTTAAAGGCAGCAGAATTCATTTCAAACTGGACCGGAAACTGTGTGAAAGAGTATCGGCGCTGGCTCATGATGCCAGAG
Source organism: Hungatella sp. (assembly GCA_031270005.1). Taxonomy (GTDB): domain Bacteria; phylum Bacillota; class Clostridia; order Lachnospirales; family Lachnospiraceae; genus Lacrimispora. The sequence goes on from JAISYJ010000115.1 coordinate 15,395, forward strand.
CTACCAACTATATAACAATGTTAAGCGCCTGGTATGTACTTTTGGCCAGATATTCAGGCCAGGAGGATATCATTATAGGAACACCCACTGCGGGAAGAAACCGGGAAGAGATCCGGGAGACGGTAGGTATGTTTGTTAATATGCTGGCAATGAGAAACTATCCTGTCCAGACTAAAGCATTTATGAGATTTTTAGAGGAAGTCAGGGAGAATTCCCTGAATGCCTATAAGAACCAGGAGTACCAGTTCGATCGTTTGACGAACCAGCTGAACAGAAAACGGGAGCTGAACAGAAATGTTCTGTTTGATGTGTGCTTTGATTATCAGAATATGGAATTTCATGAGCTTGAAATTAATGGGCTTACGTTCTCTCCTTTTGATTTTGATACCGGGACTACATCCTATGATCTGGTTTTGACCTGCCAGGAGAATCAGCAGAGTGAAATAGACTGTTTCCTGGATTATTCCACAGCACTATTTCGTAAGGATACCATTACACGTATGATCTCTCATTATATAAAGATACTAGAAACAGTAACGGAGAATCCAGAAGTTTGTCTGAAAAATATTAATCTTATGACAAAAGATGAATGGGATTTTCTGGAAAATAATACCAACCATACCGCGCTTTCTGTCGAAGATGCTCCCGTGCTGCAGGCAATGTTTGAGGGGCAGGTCCAACTGAATCCCGATAAAATTGCTCTGATTACCGCAGACGGCACAGAACTCACCTATAGGGAATTGAATGAAATGGCGAATAGCCTGGCCTGGAAACTCATAGATGCCGGAATTGGAAAAGAAGAGCTGGTGGGGATTATGCCGGCTAGGGATCAGTACCTCTTTGCAGCGATCTTAGGTATTCTCAAGGCAGGTGCGGCCTATGTGCCCATCGATCCGGGATTTCCGAGAGAAAGAGTTGCCTATATGCTTGAGAATGGGGAAATCAGTACTCTGATCGTCCCGGAACGTTACAAAAAAAATATTGACTTTCAGGGAACAGGAATTGACCTAAGCAGAATGGAAAAAGATGAAAGAGCTCATATCAATCCCGTACAGCAGGCCTCTCTTTCCAGCCTTGCCTGCGTGATCTACACTTCAGGCTCCACCGGCACCCCAAAGGGTGTGATGATTAATCAGGAGTCCATGGTAAATTTTGTTATGGATGTCCGTAACCGCAAGATTTTTGAGTCGGAAGAGGATAGGGTAATCTGTGTGACCACGGTCTCTTTTGATATTTTTGGGTTTGAATCCATTACTCCTCTCTGCACAGGAAATTCCGTCTATCTTGCCGATGAAACGGAACAGTTAGATCCGGTACTGGCGGGAGAGAAGATTCGCAAATACCAGGTCACCCATCTGCTGAGCACCGTATCCAGGATTAAAGCTTTTGTGGATAATCCGGATTTTGAATGCGCTCTTATGAGCTTGCGGTGCATCCTGAGCGGGGGTGAGAATTATCCCCTGGAACTGTTAAAGGACTTAAAACAACGGTCCCATGCGAGAATCTTTAATATGTATGGGCCTACGGAAACCACGATTTGGTCAACCGCAAAGGAACTTACCGGGGAGGAGTCTGTCAATATCGGTGCTCCCATTGCCAATACAAAAGTCTATATTCTCAATGATGCAAAGCAATTCCAGCCTGTCGGTGTTTTTGGAGAACTTTGTCTGGCAGGAAAGGGATTAGCCAGGGGATACTGGAGACGACCAGAAGAAACGGCAGATAAATTTATCTTGATTCCGGGGACTGATATTCTGGTATACCGTACCGGGGACAGGGCGAGGATATTACCTACCGGTGAGATCGAGCTGATGGGCAGGCTGGATTCCCAGATAAAAATCAGAGGCTACCGGATCGAAATCGGGGAGATTGAGAAGATGGCCCAGCACAGGCAAGAGGTCGGTCAGGCAGCTGTTGTAGTATATGAGGACGGCAATCAGAATAAACAGCTTGCTATGTTCTATCGTTTAAAGACAAAAGATCCGGCGTTGGAAAAAGATTCATTCTGGCTGAAAACGTGGCTGGAAGAGAGACTGCCGGCCTATATGGTGCCATCCAGACTGATGGCCCTGGATCAAATGCCGTGTCTGCCGAATGGTAAACTGGACAAGAATGCTCTGTCCGCTATGGTACATAAAGCGCCGTCAGATGAAGTACCGGTTATAAAGGAGACCGGTCCGGTTGAAATGCATCTGGATGAAAGAAATTTCATGAAGGATCTCCAAAAAATATGGCAGGAAGTACTGGCTCTGGAGGCAGTGGGGATTAGAGACAACTTCTTTGATATAGGAGGAAATTCCCTGGGACTGATTCTTGTTAATAACAAGTTAAGCAGACTGTTGGGGCAAAGCATTCCTCTGATGAAACTTTTTGAAAATCCGACCATCGAATCCCTGGCAAAAAGCCTTGGATTCTCCGATGAGGATGAAATTATTATTTTGAAAGAATCGGAGAAGGAAAAGACGGAAGACATTGCCGTAATCGGTATGTCATGCAGATTTCCGGGTGCTGCGGATCTTGATGAGTTTTGGAAGAATATTGTGACGGGGAAGGAGTCTATCACAGAACTGAGTGATGAGGAACTCTTGGCTTCCGGCATTGATGAATCACTGTTCAACAATCCGTCTTATGTGAAGAAAAAAGGTTTACTGGAAGGTTTAGAGTATTTTGATGGGGAATTTTTCCAATATACCCAAAAGGAAGCAGATAAGCTGGACCCACAGATGCGATTGCTGCATCAATGTGCATTTCATGCCCTGGAAAACGGAGGGTATGATTCGTTCCGGTATCAGGGCAAGATCGGATTATTTGCAGGCAGCAGTTCCAATGTCATGTGGATGGCCAAGGATCTCAACAGTAAAAGTGATCTTCTTGATGCCTTTGAAACAATGACATTAAATGAAAAAGATTTTTTAACTACTAAAATTTCCTATAAATTAAATCTGACAGGACCAAGCATGAATATTCAGACGGCATGCTCTACCTCTCTGGCGGCAATTCATCAGGCAGTCCAGTCCATTCTTCGGGGTGAGTCTGATATGGCTCTTGCAGGCGGCGTATCGGTTACCTATCCGAGAAAAGAGGGATATCTCTGGCAGGAAGGAATGATTTTTTCCAAAGACGGACACTGCAGTCCATTTTCCCATCATGCAACGGGAACGGTCTCCGGCAACGGATGCGGGCTGGTACTTTTAAAATCCCTGAAAAGGGCGGAAATGGATCAGGATACCATATATGCAGTAATCAAAGGTTCTTCCATAAACAATGATGGAATGGAAAAAATTGGATACACAGCTCCAGGTATTGCGGGACAAAGCCGGGTAATCGAAGAGGCACTTAAAACTGCCGCCGTATCACCAGAGGAGATACTCTATTTGGAAGCCCATGGAACCGGCACTAAGCTGGGAGATCCCATCGAAGTGGAAGCTTTAAGGCAGGCGTTTCACACAGGCAAGAAGAATTACTGTGCCCTGGGTTCCGTGAAAGCCAATATCGGTCATCTGGATGCGGCGGCAGGAGTTGCGGGTTTCATTAAGGCAGTGCTGGCAGTTTATAACAGGACGATTCCTCCTCTCATTAATTTTGACGGGCCAAATCCACGCCTGAATATAGAAGACAGTCCGTTTTATGTTACAACAAAGGCGAAAGCTCTGACGGATGCGGATCAGCCAATGAATGTGGGAGTCAGCTCTTTTGGAATCGGAGGTACGAATGTGCATATGATCATTGGGGAAGGACCGGGAATGAAAAGAAAAGAAGAGGACGAAGGGGTACATACACTGGTATTTTCAGCGAGAAGCCCTCATGCTCTGGAACAGGCTAAAACCGGTTTTATCATGCATATGAAAGAAAAAGAAGAAACCAGTCTTTCGGCAGTAGCCTGGACCTTACAGCAGGGAAGGGGAGAATTTGAATACAGAAGTGTGCTGAATGTCAGAGGAAAGAGCCTGGATGTCTACTCTTCTGAAGTGAGGGAATTTCTTGCAGACAGAGGCGGCAGAGCCGCTGAAAAAACACTTCCTCTCGTATTTAGTTTCACTGGTGAGGAGCGGGAGGATACCGCATTTTTTCCGGTCATGAATGGCCTTGAAGGAAGGAGCCGGCTGGCGGACAACTATAATACGATAAGGGGACGGGCGGAAACACTCTTTCTGAGGGAAGGAGGGACTCAGGCGTACGCTGCTGAATATGCGGTATGGATGCTGTTAGAGGATATGGGGCTTAAAGCAGAGGGAATTATTTGCCCGGGCAGAAAACAGTCCCTGTTCGTGACCCGGTATCAAGCCGATGGAAGAGGCAGGAAAATCTTTGTGGGGAGCAATGATTCGGAGATGAAACAAGTATTTCCGGACGGATATCTGCTTGTACACATAGGTTCTGTGCAGGAAGACCGCAAACGAGGATTTGATGAGATATTCCTGGGGGAAAAAGAAGAGGACTGCAGAGATGTCCGGTGGTATTTCCATACGGCTGCAGGGAAGTTATGGCTGCAGGGATACAGCATACGGTGGAAGGAATTACTGGATGGGGCTGAGCCTTCCCGCATACCTCTTCCCGGATATGTGTTTGATAAAAAATACCATGAAAACGATGTTTCCTTAAACCATCTGTTCGGCAGGAAACAAACGATTCCTGAGTCAAACGTGATAACGGAGGAAATTAAAAAAGCAACCTATGAGGATGTAATAAAAGAAGTGAAAATAATCTGGCAGGAAGTATTGGGATGCGGAGAACCTGAGGCAGAACAAGACTTTTTCGAAGCAGGAGGACACTCTCTGACAGCCATAAGTCTGGCTGCAAAAGTAAAAGAACGGCTGGGAGTCGAAATTATGCTGTCCGATATGTTTGAGCACTCTGCATTGGACCGGCTAAGCCGGCTGATCTTTGAAAACGGGAACAAGACGGCAAAGCAGGAGATTCCATCTGTTCCCAAGCAGGAGGCCTATGAAACTTCGTCGGCACAAAAACGAATGTATGCCGTCAATGAAATGTCGGATTCATCGGTTGCCTATAATCTGGCATGTGTCTACGCCGTAAAGGGAGATCTGGATAAACAAAGGTGGACCCGGGCATTCCAGGCGGTAACGGATCGCCATGAGTCCTTCCGCACCAGATTTAAACTGCAGGACAATGAACTGGTTCAGGTAATTGAAGAAGATGTGAAAGCGGCTCTTCATTTTGAACATATCAAAGAGGAAGGGCTGAAGAGTGCGCTGGAGTCCTTTGTCCGTCCCTTTGAGCTGGGAAAAGCTCCGTTAATGCGGGGAATGATTGTTACGATCCGGCCGGATTATCATATTTTCGCAATTGATATGCATCATATTATCTCGGACCAAAGTTCTGTGGCAATTTTATTGAAAGAATTTGAAACGTTCTACCAGGGCGGAAACCTTGTTCCTCTTAAGGTTCAGTATAAAGATTTTGCCTGCTGGCAAAATAAATTCCTGAAAAGCCCGGAAGCGGCACGCCAGATAGATTACTGGAAAAAGGAACTGGTGTCTGAGATTCCGATATCCGAACTGAGGACAGATTTCAACAGAGACCGGGATAGAACAAAGACGGCGGCAACGCTTACATTTCCATTCGGAGCAGACTTAAGCCGACAGATCATTGATACAGCCGGTGAACAGGGGGTCACTCCGTATATGCTGCTGCTTGCCTCCCTGAAACTGGTTTTATGGAAACTGACCGGTGTAAGGCATCACAGGATAGGTACGGGAATTGCAGGACGCAGACATTCCGATTTAGAACCCATAGTCGGAATGTTTGTAAACACCCTGGTAATCAGTTCTGAAACGGATCCGGACAGTCGTGCAGGAGATTATCTGCAGTATATAAAACAGAAAATGGTCGGTGCCTATGATAACCAGGACTGTCAGCTTGAAATCCTGCTGGAGCATCTCAATATAAAAACGGACCCGGACAGAACGCCGTTGTTTGATATTATGTTCAATTATGTCAATATGGGAACGGATGAGCTGAGACTTGACGGTCTCATCCTGGAACCCATGGCAGTTGAGGAGACGGAGCCTAAGTTTGACATCACTTGCACCATAGTGGAACATGAGGGCACTTTTACTGCAGAAATTGAGTACGATAAAGGCTTGTACTGCAGCAATACCATAGAGTCCCTGGGCGGTAGGCTGCAACTGGCAGCAGGTGAAATTTCCCAAAGAACAGACCGTCCGCTGCACAGTCTTTCTATTATGACGGACAAGGAAAAAGAACGTTTGCTCTATGAGCTGAATGATACGGCAACAGATGCACTTCTGGATAAAAGCCTGATGGATATTTTCGATGAAATGGTAAAGCAGTATGGAGAAAAAACTGCGGTGGTATGGCAGGGGGAAGAAATCAGCTATGAGAGACTCAACCGGATGGCCAACGCGATTGCGGCAAGGCTGAGGGAAGCCGGATTTGGGTACCGGGACAGGGCGGCTCTTCTTCTGGATCGGAATCCGGTTCAGATTGCGGCCCTGATAGGGGTGCAGAAATGCGGGGGAATCTATATTCCAATCGATCCAGATTACCCCGAAAACAGAATAAACTATATTCTGCAAGATAGTGGATGCAGTCTGATTGTCGCTTCCCAAATGTGCTACGATAATCTGAAAACTTCGGTGAAAGGAGTGATACTAGAGGAGGATATGTTCCGGGATGGTATCGCATCGGTTGATTTTGAACGCTGTTCCCAAAACGGGGAGGACAGGGTCTATATTATTTACACCTCCGGTTCCACGGGAAATCCCAAAGGAACTTTGCTTTGTCACAAAAATGTTATGCGGGTGGCAGTCAATACAAACTATGTGGATATTACTCCGGATGACCATGTAATGCAGCTTTCCAATTATGCGTTTGATGGTTCTGTGTTTGACATTTTCGGAGCTCTGCTTAACGGTGCCGCACTTTATCTGGTACCTAAAAAGACTGCTGTCGATATGGAGTTGCTTCCCCAATTTATCAGGGAGAATAAAATTACCATATCGTTTATGACAACAGCCCTCTTCCATGTTCTTGTGGACTGGGATATCTCCGCATTAAAAAGCTTTAAGACGCTGATCGTAGGGGGTGAGGTACTGTCTCCATCTCATATGAAAAAGGCATTGGAATATATGGGGCCCGGACATCTGATCAATGCATACGGTCCCACGGAGACAGCAGTCTTTGCCTGCTGTTACCCCCTGGGTCTGGAGGATCTTGAAACAGATTCCGTACC
>JAISYJ010000010.1:0-42596 GCA_031270005.1 Hungatella sp.
GATTGGTGTTCTCTATGATTAACAGTATACGATATTTTGAGGAAGAATGCATCAACAGATTTGAAAAACTTGAAGATAATTTTATGAAAAACCCGCTGCAAATGGCAGAGTACGTAATCAGCATGACTGCAGAGCTCCATAACCTGGGGCTTCGAATGATTCAGGATTCTTTAGAAGCAATGGATCAAATGCTTCAGGACAGCCCTGTCCGATTAAAGCATTGGATTGTAGAGTCTCATACAACAAAGCAGCTGGTGACTTCTTTGGGAACTGTCGCATTCCGTAAAACATTATTCACCAACAAAGAAACAGGAACCAGTGAATATCTGCTGGATAGAATCCTTGGCCTGGAGCGGAATGAAAGACTCACACAAGATGCACAAGCAAGACTGTTAAGTGAGGCAGTACAGACCTCTTACCGGCGGGGTGGGGAAGAAACCAGCCTGACAAGCGAAGTGAGCAAACAGACGGTAAAGAACAAACTCCATCAGTTGAATTTTCCAGTGCATGAGTGGAAGGGAGAAAAGAAGAAAGTAGACTATCTCTATATCGATGCCGATGAGGATCATGTATCTTTGCAGTGGCGCGAGAAGAAAGGCGATCTGCGAGAAAATGAGAAGCATCAGAAAAATAACAACCTGATTACAAAACTGGTCTATGTTTACGAAGGAATAGAAAACGAATCACCGAAGAGCAAACGGCACCGCCTGGTTAATCCGTATTACTTTTGCAGAGTGAATACAGGAGAGGATAATCTAAAGTTTTGGGATGAAATATATGATTATATCTCAACCCACTATGAACTGGAAACAGTTAAAAAAATATATTTAAATGCGGATGGTGGAGGCTGGATTAAAGCCGGAATGAAGCGTCTGGAAGGAGTTACCTATGTACTGGATGAATTTCATCTGGAAAAATATCTGACAAAGCTTACGAGTCATATGAAAGACAGCCGTTATGATGCGTTAGAGGAAGTCAGGAAAGTAATCAGAAGCAAAACAAAGAAGGAATTCAGAGGGCTGGCGGACCGTCTGGAAGAGTATCAGGAGGACGAAACAGGAGTAAAAAGAATCAGGGAAGCCAGGGAATACATTCTATCTAACTGGACAGCAGCGAAGCTGAGGATAAATCATCAGGATGGAGTAAAAGGAAGCAGTACAGAAGGTCATGTAAGCCATGTACTCTCAAGCCGTATGAGTTCAAGGCCAATGGGCTGGAGCCGGAAGGGAGCGGGAAATATGGCGCAGCTGCGGGCTTATTATCTAAATGGAGGGGATATGCTGGAATTAGTGAGATACCAAAAGAAGGAGCAGGCAAAGGCAGTAGGAGCCGAATATGATGTTCTGAGTGGAGAGGCGATCCAAAGGTCAGAGAGAAACCGGCATGGAGAACTGGGAAAATATACCGACCATATATCCCATAGTATCTCGCTGCAGAATAAGAAAATCGTATACTTTAATTCTCATATTTGGGGATTATGATACAAAGCCAGGGAAATATCAGGAAGTACGTCATCATTGCTCTGCCAGCCATCTCAGGGCTTGTTTCGAATGCAAAAATGATGTATATTAAAGCCACAAGTCATTGCCTGATACGTTATCAGAGCATCGTGGGTAAACTCTGCACCATTAAATCCGAAGATAAATTTACGCAGTCTTTTGTTACTGTCCCCCGTTGAAAGAATATTCAATTCTATGTATAATAGTATTATTACATTCAATGAAAAAGTTAGAATGAACCAGGGAGGAATTATGAGCATCAGGGTTGTAGCAGTGGATAACTCAGAGGAATTATTAGTGAAACTGACTCGTATTTTAAAGGAAATAGACGGCATTGAACTGTGCGGAAGCTTCAATGAAGCCATTGCAGCCATGCAATATGTAAGGGAAAATCCGGTTGATATGGTGTTTTCGGATGTGGTTATGCCGGACATCAGCGGAATTACCCTTGCAGCGAAGCTGTATGAGCTGCCGGAACCGCCGGAAGTGGTACTGCTTTCCGGTATTCCCGGCTTTTCGCTGGAAGCCTGGAAGATCCGGGCCTTTGGCTTTATTATAAAGCCCTATAAAAAAATGCAGATTGTTAAAATGATTGATCAATATAGAATGGATAAAAGCAAAGTCGTATAAAACAGGAAAAAGGCTGCAGGCTGCATCAAATAGCAATGGCATATGGTTATACCGTCACAGGGGGTTTTTGCGTTTTATGTAACGCAAAAACCCTTTAAAAAATGTTTCAAATCTGCTGAAAACCTTGTATTTCCTTAGTTTTTGTATTTTAATGGACGAACACAGATGACTATGTTATAATGTTAGGACAGTGAAAAGAGAACCCTTTTTTCCATAAGGAGAAAGATATGAAAGAAAAGTTCAAAATAAAGGGACAGCTGAGGACGTATATGCAGTGGCCGCTTTATCTGAGCGCATTGCTGATCGCTGCCAATACGGTGATCGGCGCAGCCAGTACAAAGGCGGGCATTATCATGGCGTTTTTTACACTCCTGTATGTAGGCATAGCAGTCTGGCTTTATACTTACAGAAGGAGACTTCTGATGAGCGGACTTGTGGAATTTTCTGCAGAATATTCCTGGACGCAGAAGCAGCTCCTTACCGATCTGGAACTTCCGTATGGAATGACGGATGAAAACGGAAGGATTCTATGGGGGAATACAGCGTTTTCAGAGGTGTTAGGGGAAGAAAAGCCTCTAAAGGTCACGAAAAAGAACATCATGACCATTTTTCCGGAGATAACGAAGGAAGTGTTAAAGCTTAACGAGGGTATTGCCGTTCTCCATGCCGAGTGCAATGGACGGAAATACCAGATCCGCTTAAAGGCTGTCTATATGAAAGAATCACCGGAGGTCATTGTTTCATCGCTTGGAGTGGAGGCTGCCGGACAGATGCTTGTGGCAGTCTATCTTTTTGATGAAACGGAAATCCTCACCTACAAGCAGATGGTGGATGATCAGAAAATGGTTGCCGGCCTTATTTATCTGGATAATTATGATGAGGCGCTGGAGAGTGTGGAAGAAGTGCGCCGTTCTCTGCTTACTGCCCTCATTGACAGGAAGATCACCAAGTACATTACCAATATGAATGGAATTGTTAAAAAGCTGGAAAAGGATAAGTACTTTATCGCTATTAAGCAGTCCTATATCACCGAGCTTAAGGAGAACCGTTTTTCCATTCTGGAGGAAGTTAAGACCGTCAATATCGGCAATGAGATGGCAGTGACCCTAAGCATTGGTCTTGGAATGAATGGAGACAGCTACTACCGGAATTACGAATTTGCAAGAATTGCTATTGATATGGCCCTTGGACGGGGCGGCGATCAGGCGGTAATTAAAGATGGGGAACGGATCCAGTATTTCGGAGGCAAGGCCCAGCAGGTAGAGAAGACCACCCGGGTAAAAGCCCGCGTAAAGGCTCACGCCCTCAGAGAGCTGATGGAAACAAAGGACCGGCTGCTGATCATGGGGCACCGGTTAACAGATATCGACGCCTTTGGCGCTGCAATTGGAATTTACCGAATTGCTACTGCCATGGATAAGAAGGCCCATATCATTATTAATGAAGTGACTACCTCAGTCCGTCCTATTCTGGACCGTTTTGTGGGTAATCCTGATTACCCGGAAGATTTATTCCTGACAGGGGGGAAGGCAGCAGAGCTGGTGGATGCCAATACCCTTTTGGTGGTGGTGGATGTAAACCGCCCCAGCATTACCGATGCGCCGGAGCTTCTGCGTCTTGTAAAGACCATTGTAGTCCTGGATCATCACAGACAGAGCAGTGAGATCATTGACAATGCGGTCCTTTCCTATGTAGAGCCGTATGCTTCCTCTTCCTGTGAAATGGTAGCGGAAGTGCTGCAATACATTGCAGATGGGATTAAGATCAAATCTGCGGAGGCAGATGCCCTGTATGCAGGGATCGTCATTGATACGAATAATTTCACCAACCAGACAGGCGTCAGGACCTTTGAAGCGGCCGCCTTCTTAAGAAGAAACGGTGCGGATGTGGTCCGTGTGCGTAAGATGTTCCGTGATGACCTGGAAGATTACAAGGCAAAGGCGGAGGCTGTCCGGGATGCGGAGATTTTCGAGGGATCCTTTGCTATCAGCGTATGTTCTTCGGAAGGAATCGGAAGCCCTACGGTCGTAGGAGCCCAGGCAGCCAATGAGCTGCTGGACATAGCCGGAATCAAGGCATCCGTTGTAATGACTGATTATAATCATGCGGTGTATATAAGCGCCCGTTCCATTGATGAAGTGAATGTACAGGTCATGATGGAAAAGCTGGGCGGCGGCGGACACCGTACCATTGCAGGCGCACAGCTTGGAGGCGTCAGCATTGAAGAAGCTAAAACCCGTGTAAAAGCGGTTATTAAAGAGATGTTAGAGAAGGGAGACATATCATAATGGAAGTTGTATTATTAGAAGACGTAAAGGCATTAGGTAAGAAGGGACAGATCGTTAAGGTTAACGACGGATATGCAAGAAATTTCATTCTCCCTAAAAAGCTGGGAATCGAAGCAACGGCTAAGAATTTAAATGACTTAAAGCTTCAGAAGGCCAATGAGGCAAGGATCGCAGCGGAACAGCTGGAGGCTGCAAAGGAGCTTGGAGCCAAGCTTTCTGAATCGTCTGTCACCTTGTCCATACGGGCAGGAGAAGGCGGAAGAGCCTTTGGTTCCGTATCCGGAAAAGAAATTTCCGCTGCTATTAAGAGCCAGCTGGGATATGACATTGATAAAAAGAAGCTGGTCCTCCCCGAACCGCTTAAGACCTTTGGTTCCCATGAGGTTTCAATCAAGCTTCATAAAGATGTAACTGCAAAACTGATTGTTAAGGTAGTGGAAAGCTAGGAGGCATGAACATGGATGATGCCCTGATCAAACGGGTGCTGCCTCATAGCATTGAGGCAGAGCAATCCGTCATCGGTTCCATGCTGATGGACCGGGATGCAATCATCACGGCTTCCGAGATTGTTACAGCAGGAGATTTTTACCAGCACCAGTATGGCATCATGTTTGAGGCCATGCTGGAGCTTTTTAATGAGAATTTGCCGGTGGATCTGGTGACTCTTCAAAACCGTTTAAAGGAAAAGGATGTTCCTCCCGAAGTTTCAAGCCTGGAATTTGTAAGGGACATCATTACCACGGTCCCTACATCCGCCAATATAAAGTCCTATGCCAATATTGTCCGTGATAAGGCGGTTCTAAGGCGGCTTATTAAGGTAAATGAGGAAATAGCCAACACCTGCTACGCAGGAAAAGAACCCTTGGAAACCATTATGGCTGTTACGGAAAAGACCATATTTGATTTGCTTCAGAACCGCAACTCCGGGGATTTCGTACCCATCCGCCAGGTTGCCATGAATGTTCTGGAAAAGATCGAAGAGGCTTCCAAGAACCAGGGAACCGTAACCGGAATCCCCACAGGCTTTATTGACCTGGATTATAAGACTTCCGGCCTTCAGCCTTCCGATTTCATCCTGATCGCCGCCCGCCCTTCCATGGGAAAGACGGCTTTTGTGCTGAACCTGGTAGACCATATTGCTGTAAAAAAGGGCCTGCCCTGTATGGTATTCAGCCTTGAGATGTCCAAGGAACAGCTGGTAAACCGTATGCTGGCCATGGAATCCAATGTAGATTCCCAGAAGCTTAGAACCGGAACCTTATCGGATACCGACTGGGATGCCGTCGTGGAGGGGATCGGAGTCATCGGCAATTCCAAGCTGATCATTGATGATACCCCGGGAATCTCTATCGGGGAACTGCGTTCCAAATGCCGTAAGATGAAGCTGGAATACGGTCTTAGCGTGGTCATCATCGACTACCTTCAGTTGATGAGCGGAAGCGGAAAAGGCGGCGAAAACCGCCAGCAGGAGATCTCAGAAATATCCAGATCCCTAAAAGCCCTGGCAAGAGAGATGAACGCTCCCGTGATCGCTTTATCCCAGCTAAGCCGGGCCTGTGAAACAAGACCAGACCACCGCCCCATGCTCTCCGACCTCCGAGAATCCGGAGCCATCGAGCAGGATGCGGACGTAGTTATGTTCTTATACCGTGATGATTATTATAATAAAGATACGGATATGCCTAATATTGCGGAGGTAATTATTGCAAAGCAGAGAAACGGCCCCATCGGGACCATTAATCTGGTCTGGAGACCAGAGTATACGAAGTTTGCAAACATGGCTAAGCAATGAGCAGGATAGAAAAAGAGGGGAGAATGGATTCGAACCGCCAATTCATTCTCCCTGATGGCCCCTGCGGCCTCAGCTATTTTCCTCCCATCCCTTCAAAAATTTCTCAAATCCTTCAAAAAAATTCTACTTCCCATTCATAATCCATCAGAAGCCAGCATATGATATAAATAGTAAGGTTATGAAAACTAAACGAACCAAAGGAGAGGATATAGCTATGGCTGAGATACATTACTTAATATCGGATGCATCGAGGAAGGTCGATGTGGAGTCACATGTCCTTAGATACTGGGAGGACGAGCTGGAGTTAAAGATTCCCAGAAATGAGATGGGGCACCGGTATTACACTGAAGCACACATCCGTTTATTCAAGCAGATCAAGGACTTAAAGGACAAGGGGTATCAGTTAAAGGCCATTAAGACAGCGCTTGACAAGGTAGTTGAGGAGGGCAGGGACCCTGTCATACCAGATGAATTATTGGAGGGACAGGTGACTCAGGAATTAAAAGACAGTGCAATATCTGGTACGGAGGATGGGGCAGACCTGGAGGTACAAACATCAGCGCAGATTTCCATAGCCCAGGAAAAGATGGAACAGTTCCAGGAGATCATGAACCATATCATTGGACGGGCTTTAGAGGTAAATAATGAGCAGTTGAGCCAGGACGTAAGCTGCCTGGTTAATGACAAGGTCATTAAGGAAATGGAATATTTAATGAATTTAAAGGAAGAAAAGGAAGAAGAACGGTTCAAGCAGTTGGACGAGCTTATGCGTTCGTATCAAAAGGACAACAAAGGGCGTGCAGAAGCAGCCGCTTCCAGGATTCCATTTTTTAACAAGAAAAAGAAATTCGGACGAAATGGAAAAAAGTTATAAAACCACACTACTTTCAGATAATAGAGCAGTCAAACAGACTCTGGCAAGGAAATCCGCAGCTGCCGATGAAAGTAGGAACTGCGGATTTTTTACGCAAACAGATTATTCTTTACAAGCCTTTACAAAAGTCTGAAACAGTCGAAACGCTTCTTCATTCTTTTCCCATAGATATTCCGGATGCCATTGAACCCCGATAAAAAAGGGATAACCAGGCATTTCAATGGCTTCAATCAAATGATCGGTCGAGCAGGCTGAAGCAATAAGTCCGGGAGCAAGATCCCTGACAGCCTGATGGTGCATGCTGTTGACCTTTATGGAGGAACTTCCTGATATCCGGGCAAGGAGAGTGCCCTCGCTTAAAGCAACCGTATGGCACGGCATATCGTAATGAAACGGCTGGGAATGAGCCAGAGGAAATTCCCGTATTACCTGGGAGGGGATATCCTGCCAGATGTTTCCTCCGAGAGCGATATTTAAGACCTGAATTCCCCGGCAGATCCCAAGAACCGGCTTTTTAAGCTCCATAATCATAGGAAGCAGGGATATCTCCATCTGGTCCCTGGCTGCGGATACATTGCCGCAGTGAGCCTGTGTCTCTTCCCCAAAAAGAAAGGGATGTACATCCGGGCCGCCTGTGAACAGAAACCCGTCCAGATCCTGTGAAAGCTGTCTTAGATCCTCTTCCGGGGCATTGAGGGGCATTACGACTGGAATAGCTCCCGCAGCCTTTAACGCCCGCATATAAGTAGGGCGCGCCTTAATATCACCGCTTTCGGTATCGTGGGCGGGGGTCAGGCCGATGAGTGGTTTTCTCATATTAGAAATGTCCTTTCCTAATGAAGGGTTGAAAGAAAAACATCTTTCAACCCTTTGTATTTGAATCAGCTGAATATGCAGGCATACCCGTCTGATCCATTATTATGCAGATATGAAGAACTTGATGATATAATGAGCGCAAGAGAGCGATGATGAGCTTGCTCATGGGTACGAAGGCTGAGTGCCGATCATGAACCTGCGGTTCATGATATAACAAAATGCCTCTTCCGTAAAGGAAGAGGCATTTATGTATTCATAATTATGCTTCAGAAATAGCTCCTGTAGGACAGACGCCTTCACAAGCGCCACAATCGATACAAGCATCAGCATCAATAACAAACTGAGAATCACCCTGGCTGATAGCGCTTACTGGGCACTCACCTTCACAGCTTCCGCAACTAACGCAAGCGTCACTAATAACACGTGCCATGATAAATTACCTCCTTATAATTTATAGATTTTTCTATATTTTATACTATAAATCAGAAATATTCAAGTAGAAAATGGTACAATTATTGTTTAATTTTGGGAGCAATACCGATCAGGGATCCCTGTGCGGACATCCCTGATCCCGCTTAAGATGACCTTCTTGGCGGCAACGGCTCCTTCTTTGGACATGGGAGGAATATCCGTTAAGGGATATTCCATACCCAGGCTTTCATATTTTACCTTTCCCATGTCATGATAAGGCAGGACATCAAGGGCTTTCACATTCTTAAGTCCGCCGATAAAACGCCCCAGCCTGTATAAATCAGGGGTCTCATCTGTGATCTGGGGTACTGCCACGTGACGGACCCACACCGGGATATCCCGGTCACTTAAGTACTGGGCAAAATCCAGAATGTTTTCATTGGAATGCCCTGTAAGTGTTCTGTGCTTTGTGTCATCAATGTGCTTGATGTCCAGCATGACAAGATCGGTAGAGTCCAGAAGACGGTCTATCTTCTTCCTGTAATCCGGATCATTTCCATGAAATGTGACACCTGAGGTATCCAGGCAGGTATGGATGTTTTTCTTTCCTGCGGCTTCAAAAAGCTCAGTCACAAAATCCAGCTGCATAAGGGGTTCTCCGCCGGTGGCCGTTATGCCTCCGCCCCGGTAAAAGTTCCGGGACGATTCAAACTGCTTTAATACTTCTTCTGTTGTCATCGGCGTGCCGCCCGCCATTTTCCAGGTGTCCGGATTATGGCAGTACTGGCAGCGCATGGGACAGCCCTGTAAAAAAATCACCATGCGCACGCCCGGCCCGTCAACGGTACCGAAACTTTCAATGGAATGTATATATCCTGTCATACAGATCGCCTTCTTTGCTTTTTATTACATATTGTTGTGGAACGTACGGGAGATTACCTCATCCTGCTGTTCCTTTGTCAGCTTGATAAAATTCACCGCATAACCGGATACGCGTACAGTAAGCTGGGGATAACTTTCCGGATGCTTCTGGGCGTCTAATAAGGTATCACGGGTGAATACATTGACATTTAAGTGATGTCCGCCTTCTTCCACATAGCCATCTAATAAATTAACAAGGTTATTGATTTGAGATTCGCTGATATTTGCCATTTTATAATCCTCCTATTTTATTTAATAAGTGTCTTCCATAAACAGCCGGTTGCTTTCCGGGTCTTCATCTTCTGTATCCAAAGCCTGGAATAAAGTGGGCACTCTGCAGGCGGAATTTCCGTCTGCACAATCCGTGGAGTTTGTGGTAGTAACTGATTTAGCCATTGTTTCATCGGTACTTACAGTACCGTCTTCTGATACGCGGATGTTCATATGTCCAACCTTTCCACCCATGAACTGGTCAAGCATGGAGACGATATCGTCAATCTGTTTCTCCTTTGGATCTGCCATAATAACCACTCCTTATTTCTGGTCTTCGCTAAGAGCCAGCTCTAAATCCACCTCTAAATCTCCTGTGAAGATCTGATCTTCTTTACCAAGGGCTCCCGGTACGATGGAGAAGGTATTGGATATCCCATCCTGGGCATCTCTGAACGGAAGCTTTGCAACTGATGCCAGGGAAGCTACAGCACCGTGAGTATCCCTGAGGTGCATTGGGTTTGCGCCAGGTGCAAAGGCTTCGCCCTTCTTACGTCCGTCAGGAGTTGCTCCTGTATTCTTACCATATACGACGTTGGAAGTGATTGTCAAGATGGAGGTGGTTGGAATGCCGCCACGGTAAGTGTGGTTTCCTTTTACATAGTTCATAAAGGTGTGAACCAGTTCGTTTGCGATCATGTCTACCCGGTCATCGTTATTGCCGTATTTGGGGAAGTCTCCTTCTACGATGTAATCGGTCACGATTCCGTTTTCATCCCGTACGGTCTTAACCTTGGCATATTTGATGGCGGATAAGGAGTCAGCCACTACGGAAAGTCCTGCAATACCGGTTGCGAACCAACGGGTTACCTTTTTATCGTGAAGAGCCATCTGAATACGCTCATAGCTGTATTTGTCATGCATATAGTGGATGACGTTCAAGGTGTTTACATAAACCCTTGCAAGCCAGTTCATCATATCCTTATAGGCAGCCATAACCTCTTCATATTCCAGGTACTCGGAAGTGATGGGGCGGTATTTGGGGCCGACCTGTTTTTTGGTGACTTCATCAATGCCGCCGTTAATAGCATATAACAGGCATTTTGCAAGATTGGCCCTTGCGCCGAAGAGCTGCATTTCCTTACCAACTCTCATGGAAGATACACAGCAGGCAATGGCATAATCATCTCCGTGTGTCACTCTCATCAGATCATCGTTCTCATACTGAATGGAAGAGGATTCAATGGAGGTTCTGGCGCAGAAGCGCTTAAAGTTTACCGGAAGCTTTGTGGACCATAGCACAGTTAAGTTTGGCTCAGGAGCTGTTCCCAGATTCGTAAGGGTGTGGAGGTAGCGGAAGGAAGTCTTGGTCACCAGATGGCGTCCGTCGATGCCGACTCCTCCTATGGATTCTGTTACCCAGGTAGGATCGCCGGAGAACAGCTCATTGTATTCCGGAGTACGGGCGAATTTTACCAGACGAAGCTTCATAATGAAATGATCTATAAACTCCTGAACCTGTTCCTCGGTAAAGGTTCCTTCTTCTAAATCTCTCTGTGCATAAACATCAATAAAGGTGGAGGTGCGGCCTAAGGACATGGCTGCTCCGTTTTGTTCCTTGACAGCGGCAAGGTAGGCAAAATACAGCCACTGGATTGCTTCTTCTACGTTAGCGGCCGGTTTTGAAATATCAAAGCCATAGATGCTTCCCAGCTCCTTTAATTCCTTAAGGGCGCGGATCTGCTCAGAAAGCTCTTCTCTTTCCCGGATCACGTCAGAGTACATGGTAGTACGTGTTGTATCCTTCTGCTCTTCCTTATCTGCGATCAGGCGGTCAATGCCGTAAAGGGCCACCCGGCGGTAATCTCCGATGATACGTCCGCGGCCATATGCATCCGGAAGGCCTGTGATGATATGATTGGAACGGCAGTCACGCATTTCCTGGGTATAAGCGTCAAAAACGCCGGCATTGTGTGTCTTTCTGTGAACCGTAAAAAATTTCTTAACTTCAGGATCAATGGTATAACCATTATCTGCACAGGCTTTTTCTGCCATACGGATGCCGCCGTAAGGCTGTAAAGAGCGTTTGAAAGGCTTATCGGTCTGAAAGCCTACTACTGTTTCTTTATCTTTATCTAAATATCCCGGTCCGTGGGAGGTGATGTTGGAAATGGTCTTTATATCCATATCCAACACGCCGCCGGCTTCCCGTTCCTGTTTGGATAAGTCCATAACCTGCGCCCAAAGAGCGTTTGTTGCTGTGGTCGGTCCGGCAAGAAAAGAATCATCGCCGTCATAAGGAGTGTAATTTTTCTGTATAAAGTCCCTGACGTTGATCTCCCGTTCCCAAACACCGCCTGTGAAAGCTCTCCATTCTGTTCTCATAGTTTTTACCTCCGTGAAATCTAACTGTATAAGTGTAAGTTATAAATAAGTGCCGTCAAAGATTATAATTCATACAATCTTTGTATGAATGTATTATACATAATACTGTATACAATGTCAAGGTTCCTAATTGAGAAAAACCATCAGAAGGGAACCTGAATGAAAAAATAGAATTTAGTCCTTGCTAATCAGAAGGAAAAGTATTATATTATAAAGACAGTAAGTACAATTTTTTAAGGAGGAACACAAGATGCAGATCCAAAAGGATATGTTAATAGGCGCATTGCTTGAAATGGACGAGAACATTGCACCTATGTTAATGCGTGCAGGTATGCATTGCCTCGGTTGTCCGGCATCTCAGGGTGAGTCCCTGGAGGAAGCCTGCCAGGTTCATGGAATAGACTGTGATGTTCTGGTTTCCCAGATTAATGAAGTGTTAGCAGACAAATAGAATATGTTGCAGGAGGCAGTCCTTTAGGACTAGCCTCCTGTTTTTTTATGACTGCCGTTTTTCTTCCCTGTAATGCCTGGGGCTGACGCCGAATTCCTGCTTGAATATTTTGGAAAAGGTTAAAGGGTTATGATATCCGATGCCAGTGGCGATTTCCTGAATGGATAAGGATGTGGTGGAAAGTTGGTGGGCTGCAATGTTAAGCCGGAACCTCATTAAGTATTCCTGGGGTGAAACGTGAAGCTGCTTTTTGAAGATTGAGGTTAAATAGGAGCGGTTGATCCCAATGTAGTCTGCGATGTCCTGGACCTTGATATGATCATAGTTCAGCTTAATATACTGAAGGGCATAATCTACATAAGTATCGATGGAATAGTCGTGCCGGTTGTTTTTAATGGTTCTTATGGTATTCTGCATTTCAATCAGGGTGGACAGTATTTCGTATAGGTATCCCACCCGCTTGATTTCATTGGCAAAGGTCAGCTCGCTGGTATCCAGTATTTTGTGTATCATGGGAAGATAAAGCTGATTGGGAATCTGGGAATGGATGGCTGGGAGCTGCGGGGACAGACCGGCATAGCTTAAATAAGCCTCCGCCATTTCTCCGTCAAGGGTGATCCACATGTATTCCCAGGGATTTTTACAGTCCGCATTGTAGAGAACGGGATGGCCCTTGGGAATGAGAAAGATGTCATCGGTTTTTAAATCATACCGTTTTCCATTAACCTCCAGTGATCCTGCGCCGCCCATCACAAAGTGCAGGTGATATTCATTTGGAATCTTGTGATCGTAGGTGTATCCCGGAGGACACTGCTGGATTCCGCAGTGGACCAGGTAAAGATCATTGGTCTGCCGTTTGATGTTTCTTAAGCAGCGGAACCCGGCTACATTCTTATAAGTTGTCTGTTTTTCACTCAAATATATACCCCCTCAAAATGGTGAAAGACCCTGTCAGACGATCCGCTTTCATTAGGATGTTTGATAGGGTCAAGTATACAGATATTAAGCTCAGCTTGCAAATGACTATTTCCGGTAGATTCTGTTAATGGTACATTTTCATGTAGCTGCCATGGGTAGCAATGAGCTCATCCACCATAGCACGGATATCTTTTATGTTCAGTTCGGCAGCGGTGTGAGGATCCAGCATGGCTGCCTGGTAAATGGTTTTTATATCTCTGTTACGGGCTGCTTCTATGGTGAGAAGCTGGGGATTTATGTTTGTTATGTTCATGGCTGCCAGTTGGGTAGGAATGCGTCCCACATGGCAGGGAGTGATTCCGCTTCCGTCTACCAGACAGGGAACCTCTACACAGGCGTCGGCAGGAAGATTATCGATCAGCCCATGGTTTAATACACTTGCCCCGATTTTGTAAGGCTTATTGGTCAGAATCGCTTCCATAATATAGGAAGCGTATTCATGAGAACGTTCATGGGTGACCTGGCCGTTGTTTAGAATAGAGTTCTTCTCTTCCTCCCATTCGTTGATCTGCTTGATACAGCGCCTCGGATACTCATCTAAGGGAATCTGGAATTCTTCGATCATTTCCGGGAACCTGGATTTTATGAATAATGGATTGTATTCCGCATTGTGTTCGCTGGATTCCGTACAATAATAGCCCAAATGATTGATGTATTCAAAGCGGACCATATCTTTGTGTTTTTCTGTCTGGTTTTTCTCAAGGGCTTTCTGGCGGATGACGGGGTAAAGGTCGTTTCCAGCCCTGTCATGGAGCTTTAAGAGCCAGGCCATATGGTTGATTCCTGCGATTAATTCTGTCCGCCCTTCCAGCTTATCCTCCATATCAAGTCCCTTTAATAAGGTTTCTGAGCATACCTGGACGCTGTGGCATAAGCCAATGGTTTTAATGGACGTATAGCGCTGCATGTATCCAGTTAAGATAGCCATGGGATTGGTATAATTTAAGAAGTAAGCATCCGGACAAACCTCTTCCATGTCTCTGGCAAAATCCTCCATAACGGGAATGGTCCTTAAGCCCCGCATAATGCCGCCGATTCCCAGGGTATCCGCGATGGTCTGCTTTAAGCCGTACTTTTTAGGGATTTCAAAGTCAGTTATGGTACAGGGATCGTATCCCCCCACCTGAATGGCGTTCACTACAAAGGTGGCGCCGGACAGGGCTTCCTTCCGGTTTTCCTCTCCCAGATAAGTTTTTATTTCAGCCCGTCCCTGATTTACATTTTTGTTGATTGCATTCAGGATGAGCTCCGAATCCGAAAGGCGGACCGGGTCAATGTCGTAAAGAGCGATCCTGGCGTCCCGGAGCACCGGGGTGCACATGCAGTCACCTAAGACATTTCTAGCAAATATCGTGCTTCCTGCCCCCATAAAAGTTATTTTTACCATGTTCCTTCCTCCTTGCTTTTTCTTGTCTGTCTGATGAGGATATTGTATAATTGCAGCAGGAAAAAAGATAGGACGTTTGTTTCATAAAATTGTTGTTTTGTTGAATGGAGGGTTAAGCATGAATCAATGGGTACGGGCACTGACTATTTATTACTGCGGGCGTGAACAGTGTTCATCAGGACATTTTTTCGGACCTGCGATCCGGAAGCATTACCTGATGCACGTAATACTCCGGGGAAAGGGAATTTATCGGACGGGAGGCGAGGAATATGCCTTAAAGGAGGGAGATGCATTTTTAATTAAGCCTCAGGAGGTCACTTATTATCAGGCAGATAAGGACGAGCCATGGGAATATGCCTGGGCGGCTTTTGCAGGGACTGAGGCAGAACGGCTTTTAAATGATTACCGGCAGGAGGAAAGCGGGTATGTTTACCACTTTGATGAAGGGGATGAATGGCGGACCGATATGGAACGGCTGGTGACCGCCTTTCAGAACGGCGGACATCATATGGATGAGATGACGGGGTATCTTTATCTGCTGTTTTCCAGGCTCCCTAAACGGGGAAAGGAAGTGGGAGAGTATGAGCAGAGTTATTTATCCAGGGCGGAATCGTATATACGCCATAATTACAGCTATCCCATTCAGATCGGAGATGTGGCAAAATATGTGGGGATCGACCGGACCTACCTGTACAGGCTTTTTATAAAATATAAGGGGATTTCGCCAAAACAGTATTTAACGGCCTACCGTATCATGGAGGCAAAGCGCCTGCTGGAGGATACGGGCCTCAGCATAACGGAAACCGGTTTATCCTGCGGCTTTCATGATGCCTCGGTATTCTGCAAAAGCTTTCTTCAGACGGAAGGAGAATCCCCTCTCCAATATCGGAAGAAGATGAGAGAAGAGGTTCGGTAAATATAACAAAACACCATGTACCTGTCACATTAGTCTATGTAATGTAGATAAAAAATGGTTTATAATCAGCAATAAGCAGCGGAAAATTATACAAATAACGGTTATAAACTCAGTTTTAACTATATAAACTGACTAATTAAAGGGAGGTAACAAAATGAAACGCAAATGGTGGTTGACAGCAGCGATGGCAGTAGTTATGGCAGCAGCACTGGCGGGCTGCGGGAGCAAGACCGGGAGTGGAACTGCCCCTGTAAGCTCAGGAGAAACAGCACAGGCGGCGGAAAGCTCCGGTGAATCGGGAAATACCGGTGCCAAGGGGACCCTGACGGTTGCAATCTGGGACAAGAACCAGGAGCCGGGACTTACGGAGATCATGAAGGACTTTACAAAGGAAACCGGAATTAAGACACAGATTCAGGTAACCCCATGGGAGCAGTACTGGACCATGCTGGAAGCAGGGGCAACTGGCGGATCTCTTCCCGATGTTTTCTGGATGCATTCCAATGAAATCGCAAGGTATTCCGAATACGAAATGCTTTTGGACTTAACGGACCGTATCAAGGAAAGCAAAACGCTGGAAATGGATAAATTTCCAGAAGACATTGTGCAGATCTATAATTGGGAAGGCACAAAGCAGTATGCGGTGCCAAAGGATATTGATACCATCGCGCTCTGGTACAACAAAACCATGTTTGATGAAGCAGGAATCCCCTATCCTGACAAGGATTGGAGCTGGGATGATTTTGCAGAGGCAGCAAAAAAACTGACCAAAGAGGACGGAAGCCAGTATGGATTTGCTTTAAGGCCCACCAATGACCAGGCAGGCTGGAATAATATCGTTTATGATATGGACGGTTATGTGATCAGCGATGATAAGAAATCCTCTGGATTTGACCAGCCGGGAACCATCAAAGCCTTAACCTTTATAACCGACCTGATGAAAGAGGGATATGCACCGCCATATGAAGTGATGGCAGAAAATACAGAGGAGGCTTTGTTTGAAGCCGGCAAGGTAGCCATGGTCACAATGGGCTCCTGGATGCTTCCGGAGCTTTGCAATAATGATTACGTAAAAGCAAACGGGGACATCGCACTCCTTCCAAAGGATGGGGCCTCTGGAAAAAGAATCTCCATTTATAATGGACTGGGCTGGGCGGCTTCCGCCAATACCAGTATGCCTGAGGAAGCATGGAAGCTCATTGAGTATATGGGTTCAAAGGAAGCCCAGCAGAAGCAGTCTGACCTTGGAATCGTTATTTCTGCCTATGAAGGAACAACGGATAACTGGATAAAGGCATATTCAGGCTTTAACCTTCAGGCATACTTGGATATGATGAGTGACCTGGTCATCAGGCCCTACTCGAAATCAACGGTCGCGTGGAACAATATGATCGGTGAAAAATTGATTGAAGCGTGGACCGGAGCCAAGAGCGTGGAGGATGTCTGCAAAGATATTACTCAGGAAATGAATGCTATGCTGGCACAAGAATAAGAGGGGCTGAAATACGGAGGGTCTGCATGAATAGAAAATCAAAGGTATCAAGGCGGGAGAGAAGCGAATTTTTATGGGGGTGGATGTTTTTGCTTCCCACCATGGCGGGTCTTATTATTTTAAACATCATCCCCATTTTCCAGACCATTTATCAGAGCCTTTTTAAAACGGGGGCTTTTGGCAAAGGCAACGTATTTATTGGACTTGACAATTACGGTCAGCTTTTCAGTGATGGGACGGTATGGCAGGCTTTGTGGAATACATGTAAATATGCCTTGGTGGAGGTCCCCTTTTCCATTGCCATTGCCCTTATAATAGCTGTCTTTTTAAACGGAAAGATCCGGGGCCGCTCGATATGGCGGACCATTTATTTCCTGCCCATGGTGGCAGCTCCAGCTGCGGTGGCAATGGTCTGGAGATGGCTTTATAACTCGGAGTTCGGGCTGCTTAACCATATCCTGCGGGGAATGGGCCTTTCCGGGGTAAACTGGATATCCAATCCCAATATTGCCTTCATCTCCGTTGCTGTTGTAGGAATCTGGTCCGTGATTGGTTACAATATGGTGCTGTTTTTTGCAGGCCTTCAGGAAATACCCCGTGATTATTATGAGGCAGCGCAGATTGACGGGGCGGATGGCATCAGCCAGTTTTTTACGATTACATTGCCTTTAATATCACCTACCATGTTTTTTGTGACCGTGACAAGAGTCATAGGAGCCATGCAGGTGTTTGACAGCATCTATATGATGATGGGAAGAAGCAATCCGGCCCTGGGAAAGACCCAGTCCCTGGTGTATCTTTTCTATAAATATTCTTTTATTGAAGGAAACAAGGGATACGGCTCATCCATTGTCATGCTGCTGCTTCTGGTCATCCTTCTGATAACGGTGATCCAGATGTTCTGCCAGAAAAAATGGGTGAACTATAGCTAGGAAAGGAGAACTATGGATAAGAATAGAAAAATCAGATCAGGCATCATTTACTTAATCCTTGTCATAGGGTCCGCCATCATGCTGGTGCCCTTTTTGTGGATGTTTTTAACAGCCTTTAAAAGCACATCAGAGGCCACCCAGATGAATCCGTTCATCATCTTTCCAACGGTATGGCGGAAGGAAGCATTTCTTTCGGTAGTGAGCAAGATGAACTTTTTGAGGCTGTACTGGAACACTCTTTTGCTCATTGTGGAACGTGTCATTTGTGCGGTTCTCACTGCAACCATGGCGGGATATGCCTTTGGACGCCTTCACTTTAAGGGAAAGAATCTGGCATTTTCCCTGGTTCTGTTTCAGATGATGGTGCCATCCCAGACCTTTATCATCCCACAGTACTTAATGGTGAGCAGGCTGGGAATGCTGAACACCTCCTTTGGCCTGCTTTTTCCGGGGCTTGTGACGGCCTTTGGAACCTTCCTGTTAAGGCAGGCCTACATGACACTTCCCTCCTCCCTGGAGGAAGCGGCCAGGCTTGATGGCTGCAATATCGGCCAGACCTTTCTCTATGTGATGGCCCCCCTTACAAAATCTTCCATGGTGGCTCTTGGCATCTTTACTGCGCTGTTTGGATTTAAAGAGCTGATGTGGCCTCTGGTGGTCAACACGGAGCAGAATACCATGCCCTTGTCTGCGGCCCTTGCAAAGCTGCAGGGACAGTTTGAAACAAACTATCCGGAGCTTATGGCAGCATCCTTACTGGCCTGTATTCCCATGATTATCATATATCTTATATTCCAGAAGCAGTTTATAGAAGGAATTGCTACATCAGGAGGAAAATTATAAAAGGAGTCTAATTATGCCTATCATTTATCATGAACAAGCAAAAGAGTTTCACCTGTATAACCGGTCTGTGAGTTATATCATTCAAATTATGGCCAATGGACAGCTGGGAAATCTGCACTATGGAAAACGCATTGGGGACAGGGAGTCTTACGCCTATCTCCTTGAGACAGGGGAGCGGGCTCATGCTGCCATAAGCTGTCCGGAGCCGGTCAGCTTATGTCTTTAGTATACGAAGCAGGAATATCCGGGATATGGGACAGGGGATTACCGGTACGGTGCCTGCATGGTCAGACAGGAAAATGGCAGCAGGATCACGAACTTTACCTATGTGTCCCACTGCATTTTTGAGGGGAAACGTTCCATAGAGCCTCTTCCAGCCACCTATGTGGAGGAGGAAAAGGAGGCTTCCACCATAGAGATCACCCTTCATGACGATGTGAACTGGCCCTGGCAAGAAAAGAGGATACGGAAAAAAGCGGCCAGGTATATGGTTTCAGCCTTGTGTACAGCGGAAGCTTTTTAGGCCAGGTGGAGGTCTGCACCCATGATACCACCCGGGTGCTCTTAGGGATCCATCCGGATACCTTTGAATGGCCTTTGAAAACAGGGATAAGCTTCCGGAAGGAATATCCGGACTGTCGGAGAAGGTAGAGGCCCTGGGCTTAAAGTTCGGTTTGTGGATTGAGCCGGAAATGGTCAATAAAGACAGCCGCTTTTACGAAACACATCCAGACTGGATCCTGTCCGCTCCCGGCCGCTATGATACGCCCAGCAGGAATCAGCATGTCCTTGATTTTTCAAGGAAGGAAATCGTTGATGCTGTTTACGGCATGCTGAAGGATGTCATTGCCAATGCAAGGATCTCTTATATTAAGTGGGATATGAACCGGTATCTGACAGAATGCTAATCCAGAGGAACCTCCCCTGACGGGCAGGGAATGGTGATTCATAAATATATTCTGGGAGTCTATGACCTCTATGCCCGCCTTACCAGGGATTTCCCGGAGATCCTGTTTGAATCCTGTGCCAGCGGAGGGGCAAGGTTTGACCCTGGAATGCTTTCCTTTGCTCCCCAGGTATGGTGCAGTGACAATACAGATGCCATGGACCGGTTAAAAATCCAGTACGGGACCACCATGGTTTATCCTATATCCAGTATCGGAGCCCATGTCTCCGCAGTTCCCAACCATCAGATTCACAGGATAACACCTCTGGAATCCAGGGGAAATACAGCACTTTTCGGAGCTTTTGGATATGAGCTGGATTTAAACCATCTGACCTCCGGGGAAATAGAGCTGGTAAAGCAACAGATCGCATGTTATAAGAAGTACCGGAAGCTTTTGCACCAGGGAACGTTTTACCGGCTGAAAAGTCCATTTGAAGGGAATGACACGGCATGGATGACAGTATCGGAAGATTTAGAGCAGGCAGTCGCCGCCTATTATCAGGTTTTGAATCCGGTCAATGCAGGCTGGCTCCGGCTGAAGCTTCAGGGCCTCCATGAGGATATGCTTTATCAGGTTTCCATGCCAGGAAAGACTGGTGAATATTATGGAAGCGAGCTTATGTACGCCGGCATTCCCATTGACAGAAGTCATCTCTTTAAAGAATCAGGGGATTTTGTTTCTTTTCTCATTTTTATTGAGAAAAGACCGGAGTAAGAAAAAAGTCCAGGCAGCCATTGACTGGACCTTTTTAATGTAATAAATTCCATTATTATCAAGGAACTACCGTTTTTTATTGAAAAATATTTTATAGCATGTTATAATTCCATAAATTAATGCATTATTCCTGTTAAAACGAACATAGGGGATGATTACAATGAAGGATTATAATGTACACTTAACACTGATTGACCGAATTATACTGGAATCTTATAAGATCATGATGGAAGGGCTGGCGGATTACCTGGGGGGAGGCTATGAGATGGTGCTTCACAGCCTGGAGGATACGGAACATTCCGTCATTAAGATCATCAATGGACACCACACAGGACGTACGGAAGGGATGCCGATTACGGACCTGGCTCTCCAGATGCTGGAAGAAATCGAAAAAGATGGTGAAAAAAGCTATATTTCCTATTTTACCAAGAACAAAAAAGAAGAACCGTTAAAATCCTCTACCATTGTGGTACGAGGGGAAGAAAAAAGGATTATTGGACTTTTATGTATTAATTTTTACTTAAATACAGGATTTTCCGAGATCCTGTCCAGCTATATCCCCCAAATATCCACTCATTCCCTGGTTAAAACTGAAACTTTTGCAAATAATTTGGATGAATTGATTTTCAGCAAAGTTCAGGAGGTCCGGAAGACGGTAATGGAAGATGATGGGATACTGCCGTCTCTTAAAAACAAGGAGATTATTAATTCCCTGCACCAGCAGGGGGTTTTTAGCCTGAAGGATGCGGTTGTAAAGGTGGCTGATTATCTGGGGATTTCTAAAAACACTGTATATATGCACATTCGGAATCTGGGCGTAAATACAGAAAAAAAGAATGAATAAACATTAATACAGCAGAATCGGTTGATAAAGAAAAATCCTGCATTTTTTTGTGCAATGTGACAAAAATCCTGCAGGATTTTTGTCTGATTATTAGAAATATATAATGATATTGCAATCTGAAGTCATTTGTGATAAAATAAATTACACCAAATAAATAAAAACAATAAAATTTATTTTATTCGAGTGAAAGGAAGGTATTGATATGGAGGAAAGTAAAAAGAGTAAGAAAGGATTGGGACTGGTACCAAGGCTGATTATTGCAATTATCATTGGTATTTTGATTGGTATGTACTGCCCCAGTTTTGTAACTTCGATATTGATTACAGTATCAGATTTATTTAAACAGTTTTTAATGTTCATTATCCCGCTTATGGTGGTAGCTTTTGTTACTATGGGAATCGCGGACCTGTCCCAGGGAGCCGGAAAACTGCTGGCGTTTACCGCTGGGGTTTCCTATGCGTCTACGCTGCTGGCAGGAAGCGCCGCTTATGCTGTAGCTAGTACGTTTTTTCCTTCTTTTGTGAATGAAGAGGTAGTTGCAAAAGTTGCTTCTGCAAGTGACAAGGCCATCAGCGGATATTTTTCCCTGACCATCACACCGTTACTTGAAACAACAGCTGCTGTTGTACTGGCCTTTGTATTGGGAGTATGTATCAGCACCATGCGTGGCAAAGAGATCGGAAATACCCTGTATAATGTGATCAAAGAGTTTTCAGAGATCATCACAAAGGTACTTAGCCGGGTGATTATTCCGCTTCTTCCTTTGTATATCTGCGGAACCTTTGCCAAGATGACTTATCAGGGAACTACCTTTGCGATCATGTCAGTGCTTTGGAAGGTATTCCTGATCGTTATAATCCTTCATTTGATCTATCTGCTGCTGGCCTTTACCCTTGCAGGTGTATTGACAAAACGAAACCCGATTACCATGCTGAAGAACCAGATACCTGGTTATCTGACTGCGATTGGAACACAGTCTTCAGCGGCTACCATTCCGGTTAATATTAAATGTGCGGAAAGCAATGGCGTTTCAGAAGAAATCCGCAATTTCGTAATTCCGCTGTGCGCTAACATTCATATGGCAGGTTCCATGATCACCATTACCTGCTGCGTGACCGCTACCCTGCTCATTTACGGTATGCCTCATGGATTCCTTACCCTGTTACCGTTTATCTCTGTGCTGGGGGTGGCTCTGGTTGCATCTCCGGGAGCTCCGGGAGGTTCTATCTTCACGGCGACTCCATTCTTCCCGATTGTAGGAATACCTGCAGTAGGAGATATTGCCAGCCTTTTACAGGCAATGTATATTGCACAGGACAGCTTCGGAACTGCATGTAACGTATCCGGAGATAATGCGATCAGCGCGTTGGTTGACTTGTATTATCACAAATATATTAAGAAAGATAACAAAGGTTAAGGTGATTGCGAAAGGAGAAGGCTGTTTATGCCGTCTATCAGTATTTTTGAAGTAATCGGCCCCAATATGGTAGGGCCATCCAGCTCCCATACTGCAGGTGCTGTGGCGATTGCTCTTCTGGTTAAAAAAATGTTCAACGAGCCGATCAGCGAAGTGGAGTTTGTTTTGTACGGTTCTTTTGCAAAGACCTATAAGGGCCATGGAACCGACCGTGCACTTCTTGGAGGAATCCAGGGGTTTGAGACGTATGATCTTAGAATTAAAAATTCTTTCCAACTGGCTGATGAATGCGGGATAAAGTATTCTTTCCGCGTAGATGAAAAGGAAACAGAAGTTCATCCAAACACAGTAGAGATCCATGTAACCGGAGAAGAGGGCGGGACCATGTCGGTCCGCGGCGTTTCCTTAGGAGGCGGTAAAGTTAAAATTGTCAGGATCAACGGAATTGATGTAGACTTTACCGGAGAATATTCCACACTGGTCATACGGCATTTAGACTATCCCGGTATGGTGGCCTATATCGCTACCAGCTTAAGTGAGCGCAATGTAAACATCGCTTTTATGCGCCTGTTCCGGGAAGAGAAAGGGGCAACCGCTTACTCTGTGGTGGAATCTGATGAGGAAATTCCACAGGAATTGCTGGAAAAGCTGCGGGAACATCCGAAAGTAGAAGATGTTATGCTTATTCAGGTTTAGGAGGCTTTTATGGATTTTATATCAGGAAGTGAATTATTGAAATTATGTGAAGAAAATCACTGCCGGATTTCAGAAGTGATGCGGGAACGGGAAGCCAGTGAGTTCGGCGCCGATCCGGAGGAAACTATAAGCCGGATGAAAGAAGCTTACCGTATTATGAAGGAAGCCTGCCACAAGCCGTTAGATCAGCCAGTGGCTTCCATCGGCGGATTGATCGGGGGAGAAGCCGCAAAGGTACGAAACAGAAGGAGATCAGGAAAATCCATATGCGGAAGCATGTTATCCAAGGCGATTACCTATTCTCTGGCTGTTTTGGAAGTGAATGCTTCCATGGGCCTTATTGTGGCGGCGCCAACAGCCGGAAGCTCCGGGGTGCTGCCTGGGCTGCTGCTTGCTCTGGAAGAAGAGTTTTCTTTGGACGATGAACAGATCATAGATGGTCTTTTTACAGCAAGTGCAGTTGGTTATCTGATTATGAGGAATGCTACCGTAGCCGGAGCACAGGCTGGCTGCCAGGCTGAGGTTGGAGCAGCTGCTGCAATGGCAGCAGCTGCTGCAGCTGAGATCATGGGCGGAACCCCGAAGCAGTGCATGGATGCGGCTTCCTCTGCAATTGTAAACCTCTTAGGGCTGGTCTGCGATCCTGTAGCCGGTTTGGTGGAATACCCCTGCCAGAACCGTAATGTTTTAGGTGCAGCCAATGCACTGGTGTGCGCAGAAATGGCATTATCAGGAGTAGAACAGTTCATACCGTTTGATCAGATGGTGGATACCATGATGATGGTGGGGCGTTCCATCCCATTTGAATTAAGGGAAACATCACTTGGTGGCTGTGCGGTTACGGAGGCTGCCTGCAAAAGGACCTGCGAGATTTTTAAAACAAAGTAAAAAGTTATCGTCATAAGCGGTACCGGCTCTGCGAAGCCGGTATCGCTTTATTTTATAAAAAAATAGTTGCGAATGCAACTACATTGTGATATGCTGATTATCATCTAAAAAAAGATAAAATGCCATCCTAAAGGCTTGGAGGTGGAAAATATGAAAGAACATAAGGAAATCGGGAAATATATTTCGATTATACAGAGACTGAACAATATGTATTTTGCAAGTCAATTATCTTCTTATCAGATAGGCTGTGGGCAACAGTTTTTTTTATTGCAGATTTTTAAAAATCCGGGTATGAACCTGCACGAGCTGGCTTCTTTTGGCCATTACGATAAGGCGACCGCTACCCGCGCGGTTAAGAAGCTGGAGGAAGAGGGATATGTTGTGACGGAAATGGCGCAGGAGGATAAACGTATCCGGAGGATTTACGTTACGGACAAGGCGGCTTTTGTTGTAAAGAAGACCTTGGAGAGTGCAAATGAATGGGCGGAAATTTTATTAAAGGGTTTTACCAAAGAGGAGCGTGATATGGCGGAGCAAATGCTCATCCGCATGGCTTGTAATGCCCATAATCACATTGTAGAACAGAAAGGAAAGGAATAGAACATTTTATGGAACAAAACAGGATAAAACAGGGGGAGAATCCCCTGGGATATAAGCCCGTGGGACATTTGCTGCTGCAGTTTGCACTTCCGGCGATTGTTTCCATGCTGGTAAATTCGGTTTACAACATTGTTGACCAGATTTTTATAGGACAAGGCGTCGGGTATCTGGGAAATGCGGCGACTACCATAGCATTTCCCATTGTCACCATCATTTTAGCCATATCGACCCTCTTGGGAGCGGGCGGAAGCGCCTATGCGGCCATTAAGCTAGGGGAAAAGAATGAGGAAGAGGCGGACAAGACTCTTGGGACCGTTTTCCTTGTGACTCTGGCATCCAGTATAGCAGTTATGGCTGTGGGATTTCCGCTTATGACGCCCATGCTAAGGATTTTTGGGGCAACTGCCAATACCATGGAATATGCCAGACAGTATACTTCCATCTTATTGCTGGGCACACCCTTTAACATGCTTTCCGTGGTGTTAAGCAATATGGCAAGGACAGACGGGAATCCGGCCTTATCCATGTGTGCTATTTTAGTCGGTGCTGCTTTAAATACCATTCTGGATCCGATTTATATTTTCGTATTTCATTGGGGCGTGACCGGAGCGGCCATTGCCACCATTACTTCACAGATCATTTCCACAGTTGTGCTTGTGCTGTATTTTGTATACAGAGGAAAACATATGCGCCTTCATAAAAATGGCTTACGTATTAACGGGAATATCTGCAGGCTGGTACTGCCTTTAGGGATATCAAGCGGCATCACCCAGGTGGCGTCTACCATTTTGCAGGTTGTTATGAACAATTCTCTGGTGTATTATGGAAATAAGACAGCCATGGGAGGTGATGTGGCATTAAGCGCCATGGGTGTTGTAAATAAGGTAGGAATGATCCTTATTTCCATCTGTATTGGGATCGGCATCGGCTCCCAGCCTATTCTTGGGTTTAATAAAGGAGCGAATCTGCCAAAGCGTGTGCGGAAGACCTTTCTTTTGGCGGCAGCGGCAGCGACCGCAGTTGCCTTCATGGGCTGGCTGGCCTGCCAGTTATTCGCTGGGCAGATTATAAGCCTGTTTGGGACGGAGGATGTGCAGTTCACCCAGTTTGCCATCCGCTGCCTGAAGGTATATATGCTGGGAATCTTTACTGCCGGTTTCCAGGTTGTGACCACCAGCTATTTCCAGTCAACTGGACAACCCTTAAAGGCTTCTGTTTTATCCATGCTGCGTCAGCTTTTGTTATTGATCCCGCTGATTCTTATCCTTCCTTTTTCTTTTGGTCTGGAAGGAATTCTGTATGCAGGACCTGTGGCAGATATTACTTCAATGGTCATTGTCAGCCAGTTTGTTCTGTATGAATTGAGAAAATTAAACAGATTATGCAAGGAATCGTAACACATGGAATACAGGGAAAGGAGATTTGGAAGCCATGAGCATGAAAACGGAGATGACGAGGATTTTTGCCGGGTTTAAAAAAGCGGATAAAAAGATGGCTCTTGAGCTGGGGCAGCCTGCCAGAGGCAGGATGGCGCTGTCCCAGGAGCGGTTTACAAAAAGGGTGAGGGTAAAAGCATGGAACGTGGATGGTTTTCCCGGAGTCACCATAAATGGCAGCTATGCAAAGGCTGCCCATATCCTCATGCTGCCGGGAGGGGCCTATACCCTGGAGCCGTCAGACCGTTACAGGGAAATGGCGGAGCAATTTGCCATAGAAAAGCAGGTAAAGGTGACCATACCTTCCTGCCCGCTGGCTCCGGAGTATACAGCCTTAGATGTCCACCGGTACCTGGTCAGGGTCTACAGCTGGCTCATGTCGGAGTATCCGGAAGATGAGTTCTTCCTGTTTGGGGATTTTTCCGGCGGCGGTCTGGCTCTTTCGTTTTTACAGGAGCTGCGGGATATAGGGAACCTTCCTATGCCGGCGAGAACTGCCGTAGTATCCCCGTGGATGGATATTGCCCTTAATAATCCAAAGATAAAAATAATGAAAAAAACAGATCCTATCCTTCCCGTGGAAGGGCTGAAAGAGGCCGGTGCCCGCTACTGCGGTCCTTTGGAACCGGATCATCCCTTTGTTTCACCCCTTTATGGGAACTGGGATCATCTGGGACAGATTCTGGTATTTTCCGGGACAGAAGAGATTCTTACGCCGGACTGCGAGCTTTTGGCGGAAAAGGCGGGAAAATTGCAGGGAACGGAAATCATTTATAAAAAAGGGGCTAAAATGGTTCATGACTGGATTTTGATTCCGTGCAGGGAAACCGATGCCACTTTTGAATTAATTTTTGCATTTTTTCTGGAGGGAGCTTTGGGATTTTAAAATGAGGTTCGGTCCTTTTAAGGGCCGAACCTCATTTTTGGTTTGTGATGAAGTACTATGAACAAAGGAACGGATTAAAGTTTGGCCAGTGACTGAAGGGCGTGGCCTTCAATCAACACCTCGTAATGTTCCCTGTAGTACGCTTCAGAGGCGTAGTCCTGATGAATCTTGGAGCCATATTCTGCAAGCAGGTTGCAGACACGGCTGAAATTTAAAGATTTGTCAGGGGTATTCCTGATCACCAGATAATACTGTCTGGTATCAGGTTTTTTATATAATGTATTCTCGCCATCGTAAACCTGTCCGATGGTCCTTGCAGCATCAGATATCTGATCCAGGCTCTGAAAACAATAGATTCGTATAGAGGAAGCACTTGATTTCTCTTTTGGCTCTTCTGCCTCCGGCTCTTCTTTCTTGTCAATACCTAATAGGTTCAACAGTCCGTCGGCGCCTTCCAAAAGCTCGCTTGCCAGGTCTCCTGGCATGGAATCCAAGTCTTCGTCGGCTGCTGGAGAAAATTTTGCAAACCTTGTATCTAATTCTTCCGGGTCGTCGATTTTGGTGATTACTAACATTACGCTTTCGTTGGACAATGGAATTGCTTCTACCATGAGAGGAATGTCTTCTGCTTCGAATCCCACTTCGTTAGAGGCTTTTTGAATCATCTCGCGGAACAGGTTGCGGGCTTTTTCACTGCCATAGGCAAGCTCGCCTAAATTTAAGTTTCTGACGCTTAAATCAAAGCTGGTAAGCGTACAGCGAATTTGATTTTCGTTAATACGTTCTATCTTCATAGGATCACTTCCTGTTCTTTTTAAAATGGTGAATGAATATTTACATACTTCCTCAACATAACTATACTATATAATATAGCGAAAAAGCAATTACTATGTGAAAAAATTTATATAATTTTAAGGTTTGTATGCTAATAACCGGGAATCCTATATGATTATTGGAATTTCCCGGTTTTATTTTTTGATGTGATGATGGTTTTATATTATTATGTGCAATTTCTACGGAATCTTTGATAGGAACAAATCCCAAAACTTGCATATAAAGAGAGTTTTAGATTTGTTCTTATTTTTCTATAATTTTTTATCGAATTAAAATTGTGCTTTGTATAAGTCAGATATAGCGGTGATGTTTTGCTGTGAATAAAAGTTTGCACAGGACTTTGGATGATGATCCAATAAGAGACTTCTGTTCTGTCTGGCTGCAATTACTCCTGCAATGGTCTCGCCGGAGAAAAATCCCCAGAAAAGCATTCCATTTTTAGAGATCCTTTGTTTAAAAGAATTAATATTTATAATTTTTTTGAACTCCTGAATGCCTTCATCTGAATAATCCAGGGCTTCAAATTCTAGAAAAACCTGCCAGACCAAGTCCAGTACACCATATTCCTTTATGGAATCTATATTCAATTTGGTTAAAATATAATCCTCAATCATGTTTACACCCCATAAATTCGTGTATTACCTTTGAGTTTGATTAAATTATAGCAGAAAAATACGGTTGGTCAAAGGGATTTTATCCGGTATGCAAACAGTGTGGCCTGATGTAAAACACTGCAAAATTGGCGCACTGGTGTGCGTGAAATCTTTTTTATCCTTTCCGAAAAAAACAGCATCCGAAATTATCCTGAAGATGGTACATTCATGCCTGGGGTTAAATGGTATAAGTCTTGTGGCCTTCTGTAAAGCTGAAAGTTTCCACTTCCTCTACATCAATGTAAAAAAGCTCAAAAACAGGATTTTCTGGTGTTTTGTATATGTCCTTTATGCCGGGATTCTCGTCCAGTGCACGGGTTTTTAAGGAAACATCGTTGACAAAGACTGCCTTACCATTAACAGATACCACCGGCGTAAAGCTGGCGGGATAGGTGCAGAAAGAAACATAAGGGCTGGCTTTGATCTGGTCGTAGACAGGCTTTTGGTTACTGGTGCAGAAATATACCTTGCTGCCGTCTGTAAACAGATACTGGAACACCCGGGTCTTTGC
Organism: Hungatella sp.; assembly: GCA_031270005.1. Lineage (GTDB taxonomy): Bacteria > Bacillota > Clostridia > Lachnospirales > Lachnospiraceae > Lacrimispora. The sequence goes on from JAISYJ010000010.1 coordinate 29,252, forward strand.
CTTGCTGCCATCCTGTGTCGCCAGGACTCCGTTGGGGTTTTCCTTTAAAACAGCTGCATAATCAATCATGATTGATCCTCCATTCTCTAATTGGCAAATTGTATTTTGCCATGCTTTATGCTATAATTATAGTGTACACATATTAAATTACAAGTACGATTTTTTAGTATAGTAAGTATCTAATTAGATAGTAATGGAGGATTTATCGTGAAAAATGAAAGTGAAAAAAAGGACCTGTTCGGTATCTGCCCTTATTTTACCTCTCAAAAGGTATTGAGTGGGAAATGGGCATTGCTGATTCTTCACTATTTAAGTGAGCGGACATTACGGTTTAAGGAATTGGAGCGTGAATTAGCTCCCATTACCCAGGCTACACTTACAAAACAGCTGCGCAATTTGGAAGAACATGGCTTGATCACCCGTACCGTTTACAATACAATCCCGCCTAAAGTGGAATACTCGTTGAGCGAACTGGGCCTTCAATTTAAGCCGGTATTGGACAGCTTGGAAAAATGGGGAGATTCATACATTGCTCACATGGAAGGAAAGGGTGTTTTGAAAGAAAAAGCACATAACTGTTAAAAAGAAAAGATAGAAACAAGGGGTATGGCTTTGAATAACCATGCCCCTTGTCCTGGCTGTTGTTTATTTTTAGCGTAAAATAAGGTTTAAGCGGTGGTAGGAGTCATGGAACCAGCTGGGATGCTGCTGGAAAGGGCGTTAAATTCCTCCCGTATCAAATGGTGGTAAAAGGCAGCAAAACTATTATAGATTACTACCGGGAAAATTAATTGCGTGTTGAAAAGGGATATGTTACCATATTGATATGGAACAATCGTGTCACTGCAAGGGCGTTGGCCTTCCATCATTACATAGATGGGAGGTGGTGCGGATGAAATATGACTTTAAGGACCTTATGGCTTTTGGTACATTCATTTTAGCATTACTTACATTTATTTTTATTAATTGTAAGTAGCGTTTTTCTATAAAGTCCTGGGAACGGGCGTAGAAAAACCACCCTTGTATACTTTGGCGAGTGAAAGGGTGGAGTTTCTATCTTCTTCATGGCCAACCCCTTGTAGGGGGCGGTTGTTCCTTTAATATAATTCTAATATAGAATTATTATATATGCAAGAGAAAATGATATCATTTTGACATTATTCTAATATATAGTCTTTTTGATACTAAAATAATACTACTATTTCTGCAAGTGCAGTAAAAGGAACGGCAATCGGATTTCTACAGCGTAGAAGCAAGAATATTCAATGCTATTCTAATAAGATACGATATCAAGGCAAAGAGGTGATGAAGTAATTAAGGCTGCGGAGTTTGTAACAATAGGGGAGCTGGTATGACTGACCGGTATGAGGTACAGTATCATTAAATTTTATTCTGAATTAGGTATCATTCCATGCGAACAGAAAGATATAAAATTGACAAAATATTACAATGGTGAGTTAACAGTAAAATTACTGAATGAAATTAAGCATTTAAGAGAAAAAAGATTATGCTGGCATTGACTTTCATTAATTATTATTATAATTATAAATTTCAGGTTTTCATAAAAAATAGTTGAAAAAATAAACGGAATATATTAAAATATACTCCAAGAGATGATATTGGACAGACAAAGGGAGGTGGTTTAAGTAAGCGCCGTTCTGTTTGGCAAGTATCAGCTATGCGGCATCTTGGGAACCGGCCGGGCAGGGACAGTATTTCTGGCGGTTCATCTTGGGCTTGAGGAGTACCGGGCGATCAAGCGGGTACCTAAAAGCTTTCTGAAATTTGAACTTCTAAGGCGGGAAGCATTTGTTCTTAAGGAATTGCGCCATCCTGGAATCCCCATTATTTTTGACGTAGAAGAAGACGAATTTTATAGTTATTTAATCGAAGAGTATCTGGAAGGAGAATCTTTATTTGACCTTGTAAAAGAGCAGGGCCATCTATCGCGGGAACTGGCCATATCATATGGAATCCAGTTAGCCGGCATCATCAGTTACCTGCATCTCGCAGGACCAAACCCCATATTACATTTAGATTTACAGCCGAAGAACTTATTATTGTGCCATGACACTGTTAAATTGATCGATTTTGGACTTGCTGCGTCTGTGGAGGATGCAAATATGCCCGGAGAGCGGTATGGAACCGTAGGATGTGCGGCGCCGGAGCAGTATTCAAAGAATGGAGTACTGGATGAAAGAACGGATATTTATGCCATTGGTGCTATCATTCATTATCTATTTACAGGAGAATTTCCCAAACTGCCCTATAAACCGGCTTCATCAATGGATACCGATCTGGCTGCCGTCCTGAAACGGTGCATAAAAAAGGAAAAAGAAGAACGGTTTTCATCAGCACAGGAGCTGAGGGAGAGGCTGGGACAGCTTAAAAACATGGGAACGGCTGCAAAAGACCGTCTACAATCATCATCTCTTACAATTGCTCTTGCAGGGAGCAAATCAGGGGCCGGAACGACTCATATTGGAATCGGCCTGTCTGTTTATCTTAGAAATCATGGATACCCCAATTTATTTGTAGAAAAGAATGACTCCGGCATGGGCACCGGGCTTGGTGACTATGCCGCCGCAAAGAGGGATCTTTTTGGCCTGATGAGGTATCAGGGCTTTATTTGGAGACCTTATTACGGCCCGGGGGTGAAGTTAAAGGAGCCGCCTTATAAGATCCGTATTCTGGATTATGGAAAAAGTGTTGATCAGGCGCTGATGGGAAGCCCCGATGCGGTGATACTGGTATGCGACGGCAGCAGCTGGAGCAGAAACAGTGCCTTTTTCTCCACAGAATATGTGGTAAAAGGCCATAGTTCCTATGGGATCGTTTATAATCATGTGACCAGAGGAACCAGGATAAGGCTGCCTGACGGGACGGTTCCTTCCCGATGCTTAAAAGCCCCTTATTATCCGAATCCTTTTAAGGCGAATGCGGAAACGGGAGATTTTTATAAGACTCTTCTGGAAGAAATTTTAGATATAAAAAGCAGGAAGAAAAGAAGGGGAGGCTTATTTGAAGGATGGATCAGGGAGTGGATTTCCCGGATGATTCCAGGCAAAGGCCGTATCCCTGGGAAAGGGTGAACTCTTTATAAAGGAAACGGTAAAAAAGGTATGGAAGCTTATACGCTCCGGTAAAAAGCCCGTCAGCCAGGAGACCATTGGAATCATTGGAACCGGCAGAGGAGTGGGAGTGACCCATTTTACGGTTATGACAGCAGGATACCTGGGAGGAGTCCTTAGAAAGCGGTGCGCAGTATTGGAATGGAACAGCCATGGGGATTTCAGGAATTTAAGAAAGCTGTGCGAAAAGGAAAAGGCACAGGCCGGATGTTTTCAGGTGCTGGAAGCGGATTATTATGAAAGAGCGGGGATTGATACGCTTTTATTGTGTAAAAAATCCGGTTACCAGACAGTGATTGTGGATTACGGAACCGTAAAGGAAGGCAGCCTGGAAGAATTTTTAAGATGCGACAGACAATTTGTTCTCGGGAGCTTAAGCGAGTGGCAGCTGGAAGCGTTTCTGGAGTTTGAGAGAAAGGGGAAAAAAGCGGAAAAGAGCTGGAAGACGCTCGTGTCGTTCGGCAGCGAGGAAGCCAGAAGGAATGCGGAAAAGAGGCTTAATATACCCATCTCTCGAATTCCGGTTTCAGTAGACGTGTTTGCTGTCACAGGTGAAATCATAGGATTTTATCAGCAGCTTTTATAGATGCTGGGGGAGGAATTGTGTCACGGCATACCCTTGTGGTCCTCCCCCTGCCATGCAGCACATAAGAGAAATGTAAGGGGATATGTGGATGAAAAAAGAAGATGACAGGGAAAGAAACAGGCAGACAGATAAAGGTCAGTATCTGGCAGGGCTTAAGAAATACCGCGATCAGGGAATCCCTATTCTTATAGATGGGAAAGAACTGCCGGAAGAAGACTGGAATAAAATATTTGAGATAAGAGAGGACAATAGTTTTTATATGGCCGATTACATTCCTGACGGAAAGACTGGTAAGCTGCGGGAAATAAGATTTGACCGGGTTTACAACCGGTAAATTTTAGTGAGTGCCAAAAGGGACGCATAGGGGATGCCATCTTTAGCCTTAAGAAGGCCGTTTAAGCGCGTCGGGGCGGGATCAGGGGATTTGTAATGTAATGAAAATGTAAATTTCAAAAAATAAGAATTGTGATATAATGAGCGAAAGAGAGCGAAGATGAGCTGGCTCATCGGCGCGAAGTCTGAATGTCGATCATGAACTGCAGGCTCATGATATATCTATAAAGATAGTGCAGGCAAAAGATAATATGATCCATTAGCAGGAGGAAAGCAGATGAAGAAGAAAGCAGTGCCGGTTTTTGCGGCGCTAGGATTGATTTTAATAGTGACCGCCGGGTTTTTCGGGGAGCAGTTTCTGGAACGGTATATTCCGTCAAAGGAACAGGCAGATATAGCCGAACTGCTGGGAGTAAAAGGAGATGAAGTGGCCCTTTATCTTAACGAGGATCTGCAGGAGGCAAAGGGCCTTTACCTGCAGGGGCAAACCTATCTCCCCATTGAGTGGGTGAATGATATGCTGAATGAGCGGTTTTACTGGGACAGCAATGAAAATCTTCTTGTGTATGCCCTGCCGGACTCCATTGTCTATGCGGATCATTCCACTGTCGGGGATTCAGGGAAGCCCCTGATATGGGTTGATAAAAAGGGAGTTTATTTATCTGTTGGCCTGGTGGCTAGTTATACGGATATCCGCGTAACGGCCTATGACGGCATTCAGTATAAACGGATTTTTATAAATAACAGCTGGGAGGCCCGGCAAAAGGCGCTGGTTTCTGAAAAGGGCAATGTGAGGGTGAAAGGCGGACTGAAAAGCCCCATTGTAACGTGGGTTTCTCCCGGAAGCCAGGTTACTGTGCTGGAATCCATGAAAAGGTGGGACAAGGTACGGACGGAAGACGGATTTGTAGGCTATGTGGAACGCAAGCGGCTGGGAGATGTGACCAGTGAGATTCCTGTAAGCACCTTTGTAAAGCCGGCTTATACCAATGTTTCCATGGATGAACCGGTTTGCCTTGCCTGGCATCAGATGACCAACCTTGATGGAAATGGTTCTTTTGACAATTTAATCGCCAATACAAAGGGAGTCAATGTCATTTCCCCTACCTGGTTTGAGCTTTCGGATAATAAAGGAAATTTCCGGTCCCTGGCCCAGGAGGATTATGTAAAGAAAGCACATGACAAGGGACTGAAGGTCTGGGCCCTCGTCAATAATTTCAGCCCGGATGTGAATACGGAGATCCTGATGTCAAAGACCTCCACCAGACGGAAGCTGATTGAAGCCCTTATGTCGGAGGTGGACAGATACGGCCTTGACGGGATTAACCTGGACTTTGAAGGGATCAAGGAAGAAGCAGGAGTCCATTATATTCAGTTCATACGGGAGCTTTCCATCCCTTGCCGCAAGAAGGGAATCGTCTTGTCCGTAGATAATTATGTTCCCGCTCCCGGCAATCAGTTTTATAACCGGAAAGAGCAGGGAATCGTGGCTGACTACGTAATTATAATGGGATATGACGAACATTATGCAGGCGGGGATGCCGGTTCTGTGGCTTCCATTAATTATGTGGAAAACGGCATCAAGGATACCCTGGCCCAGGTGCCAAAGGAAAAGGTGATCAATGGGATTCCTCTCTATACAAGAGTGTGGACCGAGGGACCAGACGGAAAGACTGTCTCTTCCGCCATGGGTATTGCCCGTGCAAAGGAATGGGTCAGCGAAAATCAGGTGGAATTATACTGGCAGGAGGAGCTTGGCCAGTATTACGGAGAATTGCAGACAGAGGAAGGGCTTAAAAAGCTGTGGCTGGAAGAAGAGCGCTCCATAGGCCTTAAGATGAATCTGATAAAGCAGTATGGCCTGGCAGGTGTGGCCTGCTGGAAGCTGGGATTTGAACCGTCAGACTTATGGGATGAAATCCGGCTTGACAAAAAATAAACAAATGACGTGGAATAGACAGGAAGGTCAGATATGAGAAACAGGATCGTATTGGCAGCATTATTGGGCGCGGTATGTATGCTGGCAGGGTGTTCTTCGAAAGGAACAGTGCCGGAAAGCACCAGTGCAGAGAGCACTTCGCCGCCAGAAACAGAGACAACAAGAACAGAACCGCCCACCATAGAAGAATTCCCCCAGACTTCGGAGAACCCGGCTGCACAGCCTTCTGAGGAAGCCTTTGACAACGGCTGCAAGATCATTGTTGCCACGGATATCCATTATTTGGCCAGGGATTTAACGGATTTTCAGAAGGGCTTTCAATACAGTGTGGACCATGGTGACGGCAAGGTGATGCAATATATTTGGGAGATCACGGATGCTTTTGTGGAAGAGGTGAAGAAGGAACGGCCTGACCTGGTGATCTTAAGCGGGGACTTGACCTATGAAGGAGAAAAGGAGAGCCACGAAGAACTTGCCGGAAAGCTTGGAGAGATCGAAGACGCCGGAATTCCTGTGATCGTTATTCCGGGAAACCATGATATCAATAATTCCAAGGCCGCTCAGTTTGTGGGAGATACCTTTTTGGGAGCGGAAAATATAACCCCGGATGAATTTGAAGAGATTTATCAGGATTTTGGATACAATGAGGCGGTCAGCCGGGATCCTGCATCCTTAAGCTACGTATATCAGGTAAATGATTATACCAGGGCTTTAATGCTTGATACATGCCAGTACGAACCGAAAAATCTGGTTGGGGGAATGATACGGGATGATACATATGACTGGATCGAGGATCAGATGGAGGAGGCCTGGAATTTGGGAATGAATATGATTCCCGTGGGCCACCATAATCTTCTTGATGAAAGTGAAGTATACTTACAGGACTGTACCATTGAACACAGTGAACAGCTTATTGACCAGCTGGAAAGCTGGGAGGTTCCCTTGTTTTTAAGCGGACACCTTCATGTGCAGCACTATATGAGATCCCGCAACGATTCCGGGATCTATGAGATCGTGACAAGCTCCTTGTCCACGCCGCCCTGCCAGTATGGGATTTTATATTATGGAGATGACGGAAGCTTCCGTTATCATACAAAGTCTCTGGATATGAAGGATTGGGCCAAAAAGACGGGAAGTACGGATAAAAATCTTTTAAATTTTAATGAGTTTGGAAAAAGATTTTTAAGCAAGGTGTTTTACAACCAGGCTCAGGATGAATTTGAAAGGCTTGATACCCTAAAAGGGCTGACCAAATCCCAGAAGGAGCAGATGGCAAAGGTTTATGCAGAGCTTAATGCCGCCTGCTATGCAGGAAAGGTTACAGACATCAGGGATAAGGCCAAAGCCAAGGCCGGTTACAAGATGTGGGAGGAAGAAGGGTATCCCAGCATTTTGGCTCAATATCTGGAATGGATTACTGCGGATGGGACAAAGGACTATAATGTATTGAGCTCAGAATGACAGGAAAGTCGCAGGGAGCAGTTCTTTTTTATTTCACTGAAAGATATAATTCATTAAGAAGATGAATCAGGTAGAAAATGTGAAATTTAAGAAGTGGGAACCTTTTATGGCGCTGGTTTTGCTGGTGCTGGTATATGTGATATCAAGTCAGGCTGGAAAGATGGCGGCAGGAGTCAATGCAAAAGCCGGAAAAGAAAAACCTGTGGTCGTTATAGATGCGGGGCACGGAGGAAATGATCCGGGAAAGATAGGCATTGACGGAACCCTGGAAAAGGATATAAATTTGCAGATAGCGAACCGGTTAAAGAAATATCTGGAAGCCTCTGACGTGAAAGTGATTCTGACCAGAGAAGATGACAACGGACTGTATTCGGAAAAGGACAGCAGAAAAAAGATGGCGGACATGAGCAAGCGCTGTGAGATCATCAATGATGTAAGCCCGGCACTTACGGTCAGTATCCACCAGAACAGCTATCATCAGGAGGACGTTTTCGGAGGACAGGTATTTTACTATAAAAGGTCCGATAAGGGAAAGGAACTGGCTGAGATTTTACAGAGCCGGTTTGACTATGTGCTGGGAGAGAAGAATACCAGACTGGCAAAGCCTAATGATAATTACTACCTGCTTTTGCATGTGAAGACCCCGATCGTAATCGTGGAATGCGGCTTTTTAACCAATTGGAAGGAATCTGCTCTTTTAAATTCCCCGGATTACCAGGACCGGCTGGCCTGGACGATCCACATGGGGGTCATGGAGTATTTGAATGGAAGATAAGAGAATACAGGAGTTAATGGGCTGTTGCAAAATAGATGAAGAATCATCTATGGAGCAGCAGCCTCTTTTTATTTGCCTGTTTTATATGAAGTGTGATATGATAAACGCTGTACATAGAAAAACCGGTGGTTTTCTGATGGAAAATCCGCTCCGGAAATGGGGCTGGTGGTACTTGACGAAAAATACAATGTCCTTAAGACATATGTACATGGAAGAGAATGCCGCTAATACCGGCGAGGAAGGATCTTGAAAAATGAGTGGTTATTTATATGGATTGTTTTTACTGATCAGCTTTGGCGCATCCATTGCAGGCGCCATTTGTGGAATAGGCGGAGGTGTTATTATAAAGCCCACCCTGGATGCATTTGGAGTATTAAGCGTAGCTGCAATAAGCTTTCTGTCAGGCTGCACTGTGCTTGCAATGACTTGTTATTCTGTGATTAAAGGGAAAATGAGCGGAGAGTCCCTGGTGGATATGAAGACGGGAACACCTCTTGCCATAGGGGCGGCAATAGGCGGAGTTGTGGGAAAGTCTATGTTCCAGGCGGTTTCTTCCTTATTTGCAGACAAGGACATGGTGGGAGCCGTTCAGGCAGCCTGTCTCCTGGTGATTACTCTTGGAACGCTGATCTATACCATAAAAAAGGACAGGATCCATACCCATCATGTGACTAATCCGGTGATTTGCGTGCTGATTGGACTGGTGCTTGGAATACTTTCTTCGTTTTTGGGGATTGGAGGAGGCCCCATTAATCTGGTGGTGCTGTTTTTCTTTTTTTCCATGGATACCAAGGCAGCCGCCCAGAATTCCCTTTACATCATCCTGTTTTCCCAGATCACAGGGCTTATGAATTCCCTTGTAACAGGAACAGTACCGGAATTCTCCGTCTGGCTTTTAGTTCTCATGGTGATAGGAGGGATCTTAGGCGGGATGAGCGGCCGGGTGATCAATAAAAGGATAGACGAGAAGGTGGTGGACAGGCTTTTCCTGTTTTTGATGGTAGTTATTATTGGGATCAATCTCTATAATATTTATCAATTTATGTAAACGATCAGATGAAGAAAGGACATGGGGGAAGAAAGACTCTTGAGATGGTCAAGGGCCTATTTATCTACCTTGGAAAGACGCTGTATTTACCTGCCGTTTAAGGCTGTGTATTATAAGGATTTGAATGTTCAAATGGCATGAGATGCATAAAGAGTTTCGGGATTCATGTTTATAACAATGGCACCGGCAGTTGGAGGGGTAGTATTACTTTTCCAACTGCTTTTTATGCGGTATTCATATAAGTAAAATTGATTGATGATCCACTTCTCCCTTTGCAGATAAACAAAATCTTTATTTTGCTAAAATTATACCGAAACCTGTCGATATACATTATAACTATATAAATAAAAACAAGGGGTGCAGTTCAAATGGAAAAACAGGAAAAACAGAATTCAATTGCCCTTAGCAAAAGGATGGCAATAGGATTCGGCATAGTAAACATTATAACCGTTCTAATTTTTTTGATAAGCTTTTTCACCATTTACGGAGCCTATTCCGCAGGCAGCGTTTCATCTAAAACCTTTACGCTTTTTTCGGCAGCAATTCTTCTGCTGACCATCATATCCGCTGTTGCAAGCGTAATAATATGCAGGGTTTTAAACAGCAGTATTGTGCGCCCTCTTAAAATACTTAACAATATTGCGAGGCAGCTGTCCGTGGGAGATGCAAGCGCAAACGTCCGGGTCCTCACAAAGGATGAGGTGGGAGAATTGATGAAATCCTTTAAGGCCATGGTGGAAAACACCAGAGACCAGGCTCAGACAGCCGAGGCAATAGCCCGCGGGGATTTAACCGTCCAAGTGAAGATAAATTCGGAAAAGGATGTGCTTGGCATCGCGTTAAGCAGCATCGTAGAGAAAAACAACTGCATTCTGTCTCAAATATGCGATACGTCGGGGCAGGTTCTGAGCGGAGCCGGTCAGATATCGGAAGCAAGCATACGCCTTTCGGAAGGGGCAGGCCATCAGGCAGGCTCCCTTCAGGAATTAGCTGCGGCCGTAACGGAGGTAAAAAACCAGATCAGCTTAAGCGCAGATAATGCGGCAATGGCCAGAACTAGTGCCAATGACGTCAGTCGCGGAGCCATGGACGGCAACAGGCACATGGAGGAAATGCTCAGAGCCATGGATGAAATCAATGTGTCCGCTTCAAATATCTCAAAGGTAATAAAGGCGATCGAGGACATTGCCTTCCAGACAAATTTACTGTCATTAAATGCCTCGGTAGAGGCCGCAAGGGCGGGTGAGTACGGAAAGGGCTTTGCGGTCGTGGCAGATGAGGTGCGGAGCCTTGCGGCCCGTTCGGCAAAAGCCGCAAAGGAAACCACAGATATGATAGAAAGCTCTATACAGAAGGCTGAGCATGGAATGAATATTGCAAAGACCACTGCAGATGCTTTTAACAAAATTGTGGGAGGGATAGAGCAGGTCGCTGAATTGGCGGAAAAGATCGCCGGTGCATCGTCAGAGCAAGCTTTCGGCATAGCCCGTATAAACGACGAGATCAGCCAGGTATCCGCTGTGGTGCAGGCAAATTCGGCAGCGTCCGAAGAAAGCACCGCCGCAACTGCCCAGTTGTACAAGCAGGCTGAAACGCTGAAGGAAATGGTACAGACCTTCAGGCTGAAAACGCCCTGCTAAAGAGAAGAGGGTGCTGCTCAATAGCGATAACTGCTATTATTGCAACACCCTCTATTCATTTATCCTTTTAAGGCAGCTGAGGTCCATTGAGCCTACAGAAGAATGATGTTATGCTTCCTGCATTCCTCCCGCATTTCCTTTGGCCAGATGCTTGCCTGGACTTCTCCCACATGGGCTCTGTCCAGTAAAAGCATGCAGAGGCGGGATTGTCCGATGCCGCCGCCAATGGTATAGGGCAGTTCTCCGTTTAAAAGCATTTTATGGTAAGGCAGGCTTTTCCGGTCTTCGCAGCCAGCCTTTTTAAGCTGTTTTGCCAGGGATTCTTCATCCACCCGGATTCCCATGCTGGAGATTTCCAGGGCGCAGTTTAAATTCTCAAACCAGAACAGGATGTCCCCGTTTAACTGCCAGTCATCGTAGTCAGGAGCTCTTCCGTCATGGGGCTTTCCGCTTCCAAGCTTGTCCCCGATCTTCATAAGAAAGACGCAGCCGTGCTCCTTTGTGATCAGGTTTTCCCTTTCCTTTGGGGTCTTGTCCGGATAGCGGTCCTCCAGCTCCTGGGAAGTGATAAAGGTGATGTCTTCCGGAAGGTGCTTTACGGCCTGTGGGTATTTATACCAGACCTCATGCTGCATGTGCTTGATGATCTTAAAAATATTGCGGACGGTTTCCTTTAAGGTTTCTTCGCTGCGCTCCTCCTTTGTGATGACCTTTTCCCAGTCCCACTGGTCCACGTAACAGGAGTGGAGGTTGTCTAAATCTTCGTCTCTCCGGATGGCGTTCATATTGGTATAAAGGCCTTCGCCGGGCAGAAAGCCGTATTCATGAAGGGCCATACGTTTCCATTTGGCAAGGGAGTGTACGACTTCAATGGCTTCGTCAGGAATGCCGGCGATGTCAAACCGCACAGGGCGCTCCACGCCGTTTAAATCATCATTTAAGCCGCTGCTGTGCTCTACAAACAGGGGGGCTGAGATTCGTTCCAGATTCATTTCCTTACCAAGTTCTTTTTGAAACGTATCCCTAATGTATTTAATGGCCTCCTGTGTCTCCCTGACAGAGAGCTTAGGGTCATAGTTTTCCGGTATGATGAGTTCCATGTAGTATTCCTCCCAAATAAAATGTTTTTATTATGGTATCATTAATATGAAAAACGTGCAACTATTGTTTTATCTTAAGGAACAGAAAGGAAAGCCTTTGACAGCAAGCAAAAAAGTTGCATGGAAACTTGCCCTGTGATATGATTAATGGAAGTTGGGGCGTGTCTGAAAGGTCAGCGCCCTGGAAGAAAAGAGCAGAATGATATGAAGACAGAACGAATTATAATAGAAGATAAAGAACAACCGGAGGAAGAACTGTTAAAGAAACCTGCGGAAATATTAAGAAATGGCGGCCTGGTGGCGTTTCCTACGGAAACCGTGTACGGGCTGGGGGCCAATGCCTTAAACGAAGAGGCAGCAGGAAAAATATATGCGGCAAAGGGAAGGCCATCGGACAATCCGCTGATCGCCCATATAGCGGATTTTGATGATCTGCCTCCCCTGGTTTCTGTCATACCTGAGGCAGGAAAGCGTTTGATGGAAGCGTTCTGGCCTGGGCCTTTGACCCTGATTTTCCCTAAAAGCGAACTGGTTCCCTATGGAACCACCGGAGGGCTTGATACGGTGGCAGTGCGCATGCCTGCCGACCCGGTGGCTAATGCCCTCATACGTCTGGCAGGAGTGCCGGTGGCCGCGCCAAGTGCCAACACCTCCGGACGGCCCAGTCCTACTACGGCTGACCATGTATGGCAGGATATGAACGGAAAGATTGATATGATCGTAGACGGAGGAGCCGTGGGGATTGGTGTGGAATCCACGATCATCGATGTATCAGTAGGCGAACCTGTGATTTTAAGGCCGGGAGCCATTACCCAGGAAATGGCTTTTGCTGTTCTTGGTAAGGAGGTTCCTCTTGACCCTGCCATAGTCTCTGGTCCTATGAAAGCGGATGTGAGGCCCAAGGCCCCTGGAATGAAATACAAGCATTATGCCCCCAAGGCGGAGCTGACTTTGGTGGAGGGAGAAACAGAGAACGTAATACGGACCATAAACCGGCTGGCAGAAGAAAAGCTTTCTAAGGGATTTCGGGTGGGAATCATCTGTACCGAAGAAACGAAAGAGAAGTATCCTGAGGGAATGGTACGAAGCATGGGATTGCGTGCCAGGGAGGAGACCATTGCCCATAACCTTTATGGAGTGCTGAGAGAATTCGATGACCTGGAAGCGGATTTTATTTTTTCCGAAAGCTTCTCCAGAGACCATCTGGGACAGGCTATTATGAACAGGCTGACCAAGGCGGCAGGATACCATATTTTAAATGCAGGCAGGAATGCAGACTGTGTTCATGAGTAAAGAGCGAAGCGGATTGAAAATATCCGCTTTCCCGATTAA
>JAISYJ010000029.1:0-26827 GCA_031270005.1 Hungatella sp.
GCTTCTTGAGAGAAAGGCCGGAGATTATCCGGAACTGGCTGAGCCTCTTCTGGTATTTGAACGTGACTTATCTCCGGTTCAGCTGAGACAGTTTTGCACTATGCTTTATGAAGGAAAGAAGGGGAGCATTGTTTTGGTGTGTTCCGGTGAGGATGGGGGTTATCAGTATGCCCTTGGAAGCGGTCAGGAGGACATGAGAGCGCTCAGCAAAGCATTGAATGGAAAGCTGAACGGCCGGGGAGGCGGGAGCGCCCTTATGGCTCAGGGTACGTTTCAGGCTTTGCCGGAAGATATCAGAAAAGCTTTTGAGGATGAGTCGTAAAAGGAGAGAATAATGGAATTCAATGACAGTTTAATTAAAAAAATACGTGGCCTGATCGTATTCACCGTAATCGTGGTGGTAGCAGGCTGGAATTACGTTCACTTATTTGCCCTGGCCATGAAGCTGGTGGGATTTATCTCGCCTTTTCTTCTGGGAGGTGTCATGGCTTTTATCCTCAACGTACCGATGCGAAGAATCGAACAATTGCTGCCGTTAAAGGAAGAGAGCAAAATCCGCAGGCCGTTAAGCCTTTGCCTTACCCTGGTGTTTGTAATCGGGCTCCTGCTGCTTGTTACTTTTGTGGTGATGCCCCAGCTTTTTGAAACGGTTATGAGCCTGCAAAACAGCATTCCGGCATTTCTTACAGGTCTTAAGGAGGAGGCGGAGAGGCTGTTTTCCCAGAACCCTGAAATCGCAGATTATATAAACAGCATTCAGATTGACTGGAAGTCCTTCCTGGAAAATGTGGTAGGATTTTTAACCGCAGGAGCGGGGACAGTGCTTTCATCTACCGTGTCAGCCGCCCTTTCTATTATAAGCGGAATGACCACCTTTGTAATCGCCCTGGTTTTTGCCATTTATATTCTTCTTCAGAAGGAGACTCTGTCACGTCAGTTTCAAAAACTGATGAGGGCCTTTCTTCCGGAAGAGGTAACCTTGCGGACGTTTAAGATCTTAACCCTGGTTTCTGAAACCTTTTCCCATTTTCTTACGGGACAATGCCTGGAAGCGGTCATCCTTGGGAGCATGTTCTTTTTGACCCTGTCGGTTTTCCGCCTCCCATATGGACTTCTCATCGGCGTTTTGATTGCATTTACAGCTCTGATACCAATGTTCGGGGCATTTATCGGCTGTGCCATCGGGGCATTTTTGATGCTGATGGTAAAGCCTCTGGATGCAGTTATTTTCCTGATCATATTTTTTGTGCTTCAGCAGGTGGAAGGAAACTTTATCTATCCTCATGTAGTGGGGAACTCTGTGGGACTTCCTTCCATCTGGGTTCTGGTTGCCGTCACCATTGGAGGCAGCGCCATGGGAATCGTGGGAATGCTGGTATTTATTCCTCTATGCTCCGTGGTGTATGCCATTCTTCGGGGAATCGTAAATGAAAGGCTGGAAAAGAAGAAGAGACCTAAAGCAAAACATAATAAGATACAATAACAAAAGGAGGGATTAATCCCTCCTTTTGTTATTCGCCCTGATACATGTATTTAATGAGTCTTTCCACATCTTCCGGATCATGGGCTACCAATTCCAGCTCATTGATGATGCTGCCGTTGGAAAATATGGTGGCCATGGAAAGGTACTGGCTTAATTTGGACTTTAAGTTGATCCGGTCCCCTTCTTCGGAAACCAGCTCAACAGTGCCTTTGCACTGCTCGATAACTTTGAAAAATTTTTCTACATCAGTGATATTTTGAATTTTCATGTGAATTCCTCCTTTGGAATGTCCGCGAAATGATTGTCTATTACTACAGCTTCATTATAGCAGTGTTCTTTCTCTGGTACAAGATGGAAAAAACAGAAAATGAAGTCAAACCGTTATTATTAATGTATAATAAGAACATAAAAGCAAAAAGAGAGGATAGGATCATGAAGAGGATACGGGAATATGGCATCATTACGGGAAGACTCATTCCGGGCCCCCTTAATAAAATTACCGATGTGGAAGGTGTTCTGGTTGGACATACCACAATTGATACCAGGGACCACAAAACAGGAGTCACTGTCATTGTGCCCTGCAAGGATAATCCCTTCCGGCGAAAGCTGGTGGCAGCTGCTTATATACATAATGGCTTTGGCAAAAGCGACGGAGGAGGCAGTTCTCAATTCTCTTGCCATGGCAAAAACAACCACAGGCTGCAAAGGAAATGTGGTTCATTCCCTGACAGACCTGTGGCTTTCTAAAGGGCAGCCTTAATCAAAGTCTGCGTGGTAAACCTGATCAGCAGTGTGGATGTCAATGGCACTTAAATTAAACTGGTCCTCGAAAATCTGTATTTTGTATTCAAAAAAAGTGTCCTCCGTCTTCTTAGACATAAATACATAGGCTCCCGGTTCCTTGTCCTCAATTTCGTCGCTGATCTCGTCGTAGATTTCTTCTCCGTCCACCGGGCCTTTATAGCCGGTCATGCGGATGGCCTTCTCGATTGCCTGATAGAATTCTTCCATAAAGCAGTACCTCGTTTCTGATTCATTTTATATGGATACTATTATAAGCAATCTTTTCCATTGCTGCAAGAATTACTTGAATCTTCTTTGAGAGGGTGTATAATAGGACAGGGCCAAAAACTTACAGGAAACGACAGGATATTTGACCCCTGCAGCATTCACCAGATGCAGGAATGCAGGCATTTTTGCGCCTGGCTCACCGCCTGTAAAAATAAAATGGAGGGATTGATTGGATATGGATTTGATATACAGACCCAGAAGATTAAGAGCATCAGATACCTTGAGAAAAATGGTACGGGAAACCAGAGTTTCAAAGGAATCCCTTATTTATCCGCTGTTTGTGGTGGAGGGAGAAGAAATTGTGGAAGAAATCCCTTCCATGGAAGGCCAATACCGCTACAGCGTGGACCGGCTCCCTCAGATTATGGACCGGCTGGTAAAGGCCGGTGTGGAAAAAGTCCTTTTGTTTGGAATCCCGGCTCATAAAGACGTCTGTGGAAGCCAGGCGTATGATGAAGAAGGAATCGTACAGCGCGCCATCCGCTTTATCAGGGAACATTATCCTTTGGTATACATTGTTACGGATGTGTGCATGTGTGAATATACATCTCATGGCCACTGCGGGATCCTGGACGGAGAATCTGTGGATAATGACAGGACCCTGGAATATTTGAACAGGATCGCTCTTTCCCATGTAAAAGCAGGAGCTCATATGGTGGCCCCTTCCGATATGATGGATGGCAGGATCGGATCCATGAGGCAGGCTCTTGATGAAGCAAGCTTTGTGAATGTGCCGATTATGGCTTATTCTGCCAAATATGCCTCCGCATTTTACGGACCATTCAGGGAAGCCGCCGGGTCCGCCCCGTCTTTTGGAGACCGGAAAAGCTATCAGATGGATTACCATAACAGGAAAGAAGCGTTAAGGGAAGTGGAGTTAGATGTGGTGGAAGGAGCCGACATCCTAATGGTAAAGCCGGCCCTTTCTTATCTGGATATTATAAGGGAGGTGGCGGACCGCCATGACCTTCCTTTGGCAGCATACAGCGTAAGCGGGGAATATGCCATGATAAAAGCGGCTTCCAAAGCCGGTTTTATTGAGGAAGAAAAGCTCGTATGCGAGTCGGCGGTGAGCATATACCGTGCAGGAGCCGATATCCTTATTACATATTACGCAATAGAGCTTGCCCGTTTTATGGACGAGGGAAAAATCGGCTGATGGAAGCCGGTGGCCTGGAGGGGGTCAAAGGCCCTTTTCCCGCCGTATCCTTTTAATGTCGTCAAGAAGAAGTGCGGTTACCCGAAGGCCTCCCCGTCCAACTCCTAAGCTGATATCAGGCTTGTTGCTCCCGTGAAAATCAGAGCCGCCTGTGGGGAAAAGGTCGTAAAGCCTTGCCAGTTTTCTTAGTTTACCGCTTTCATACTGATTGTTGGAAGAGTGGTAGACCTCCAGGCCGTGAAGCCCTAAGTCCTTTAAATAGCGGACCAGCTCCTCCGTTCTTTTATCACCCAGGTGATACTGGTATGGATGGGCCAAAACAGGGGAAGCCTTACATCGGGTAAGGATTTTCATGGCGTGCTCCGGAGTGATTTTCTCTTTGCGGGGACAGTAAGGACCGCTGTAGTTCAGATATTTTTTAAATGCCTGGTCCATGTTCTTTACATAGCCCTTTTCAAGAAGAATCCGGGCAAAATGGGCACGGGTTATGACTGTGTCAGGATTTCCTGCCATTATCTCATCTAATGTGATGGAAATGCCGGCATTTTGGAAGCGGCGTATCATTTCCTCATTCCTTTTGTTTCGAATTTCTTTAAGAGCATTTGTTTCAGAGATAAATTCCTGGTCCGTGGGATCGACATAAATCCCCAGAATATGAATTTCTTCTCCCTGGTACACACAGGAGAGTTCAATTCCAGGAATGATTTCAATTGGAAGTCCGGCGGCGGCGGCCTGTGCTTCCGAAAGACCGTCAATGGTATCATGATCGGTCAGTGCAATGGCCGCAAGTCCCTTTTCTACAGCCAGGGCTACCACTTCAGAGGGAGTGAGTGTGCCATCCGAAGCATTGGAATGAACATGCAAATCGACAAATTTCATAAAAAACCTCCAAAATGAAATAGTTTAGTAACACTATAGTAACATGTTTTTTTCATTCTGTAAAATGTAGAAAAAAGACGAAAAATAATTAAGAAAATTCATAAAATCGTAATAGCATTTCCCACAAAGTATGGTATACTACTCAATGTAAAGATACAAAATCATGTAAAAAGGTGAAGTAAATGAATCAAATAGATAACAGACAAAAAGGTGGGGGAAGAGCCTATTCTTCCCGGAATGGAAGCGGCAAAAGTGCATCGGAAAATAGCCGCAGGACTGGACAGGCCTATAGAACAGGCAGCTCCTATCAGCAAAGGCGGGGAAAGAGAAGAAAAAGAGGGCCTCAGTATAACATTACAAAGATACTTTTGGGAATCATTTTGGCTGTTATTGCTTTTATCTGTGTTATGGCGGCTGTTAAGCTTATTGGAGGCCATAAGGCAAAGGAGACGGAGGTAAATCCCACAACCGTTTCAGAGCCGGAATTACAGAAAGAAGTTAAAGTGGAGGGAATCACCATCACCGGCATGTCCAGGGAAGAAGCCCGGGCTGCCATTGAAGAGAAGTACCCATGGGAGATGAAGGTCACCTATCATGAAGACCAGTACGAAATTAAGAATCTGCTGGACAAAAAGATAGACTCCCTGCTTGAAGAGATATATTCAGGGGAACCAAAGGAAAGCTATACCCTTGATTTTGACGGACTGGATGAGGACGTTCAGGCAGAGGTAAAAGCCATTGCAGGAAAATGGGATGTTGCGGCCAAGAACGGTTCTATATCAGGATTTGACAAAGATACCGGAAAATTTATTTATTCCGGAGAGAAGAACGGAGTTGTGATTGATCAGGATAAGCTGGCATCAGACATCTTAACCCAGCTTAAGGCTAAGAATTTCCAGGCAGTTATCCAGGCGGATGGGAAGGAAGTTGCCCCTAAGATAACTGAGGCCCAGGCAAAGGAAATGTATAAGGTCATAGGCACTTATTCAACCACAACCACGGCTAACAGTGCCAGGAATAAGAATATTGAACTGGCTTCTAACGCTTTGAACGGCCTGATTCTGCAGCCGGGAGAAGAATTTTCCTTTAATAAAGCAACAGGGGAGCGTTCTCCTGCAAAGGGATACCGTCCCGCAGGTGCATATTTGAACGGGGAATTAGTAGAAGAGCCAGGCGGAGGTGTGTGCCAGGTATCCTCCACATTATATAATGCGGTGGTGTTTGCAGGTCTTTCGACAACTGAGCGCCATGCCCACAGCTACGAGCCTTCTTATGTAACACCAGGTGAGGATGCCATGGTAAGCTACGGCGGACCTGATATGAAGTTCGTCAATAATTCTTCCACTGCCGTAGCCATCAGGAGCAGCTTTGCTGACCGGAAGCTGAAAATCTCCATTGTGGGAATTCCGATTCTGGAGGAAGGCGTTACATTATCCATGACATCGAAGAAAACGGCGGAGTTAGATGCTCCGGCACCAGTCTACGAGGAAGACCAGACCCTTCAGCCTACTGAGGAAAAGATCGTTAAGGCGGAGACAAAGGGAAGCCGCTGGGTGACCAACCTGGTTACCAAAAAGAACGGCGTTGTAGTAAGCGATGAGTTTTTCCATAACAGTACCTACCGGGGAAAACCGGCAACCATCAAGCGGAATAAGTCAGGAGTGGTCATTCCGCCCGCAAATCCGGAAAGTTCCGCCCCTGAAAGCAGTGGGGCAGGTTCCCAGGGAAATACAGAGACCACCGCACCTCACAATGAAGAGACAACCGGGAATTCCGGCGGGGCTCAGGGACCGGGTGAAAAGCCGGGAACCCCGGAAACCCAGCCTACCCAGCCTACCCAGCCTCAGGGACCATCTTCTACCACAGAAGCAGCTGGCGGTGAGGGAGGCCAGAATGTCATTCCTCCCAACCCTTTTAATTAAAAACTACACAAAATCAGACAGGACTGGACAGAATATTCTTTCCAGTCCCTTTTTATCGGATTGTTTTGAAAATAATACTTTAATTTCCTGTTTTAATATTTGCAATTTGTTGAATAATTGTTATAATAATGTCAGGTCACTTTCCCTATACGGGAACCAATTTATACATTATTCACATTTGCAGGAGGAAATCAAGAATGGCAAGAAAAATGAAAACCATGGATGGTAACCATGCAGCAGCTCATGCGTCATACGCATTTACTGATGTAGCGGCTATCTATCCGATTACCCCATCTTCACCCATGGCTGAAGCAACAGATGAATGGGCGATAGACGGAAGAACCAATATATTCGGTCAGAAAGTACAGATTACGGAGATGCAGTCTGAGGCAGGTGCAGCTGGTGCAGTACACGGTTCCTTGGCAGCAGGTGCGTTGACCACCACCTATACAGCTTCTCAGGGTCTTTTACTCATGATCCCGAATCTCTATAAAATCGCAGGCGAGCAGTTACCAGGTGTAATCAACGTATCCGCACGTGCAGTTGCAAGCCATGCTTTATCTATCTTTGGTGACCACTCCGACGTATACGCATGCCGTCAGACAGGCTGCGCTATGTTATGCGAATCCAGCGTACAGGAAGTTATGGACTTAACTCCGGTTGCTCATATGGCAGCACTTGAGGGTAAAGTACCATTTATCAACTTCTTCGACGGTTTCCGCACATCCCATGAGATACAGAAGATCGAAACCTGGGATTATGAGGACTTAAAAGAGATGGTAAGTATGGATGCCATTGACGAATTCCGTCGCCGTGCATTAAATCCAAACCATCCGGAGTTAAGAGGTTCCGCTCAGAACCCTGACATCTTTTTCCAGGCAAGAGAAGCATGCAACCCATATTATGACGCTTTGCCAGCAATTGTTCAGAACTATATGGACAAGGTTAATGCAAAGATCGGAACTGATTATAAATTATTCAACTACTACGGAGCTGCTGATGCAGACCATGTAATCATTTCCATGGGTTCCGTAAACGATACCATTGAGGAAACCATTGACTATCTGATGGCAGCAGGAAAGAAGGTAGGCGTGATAAAGGTCCGCTTATACCGTCCGTTCTCTGCAAAAGCTTTCGTTGATGCTATCCCGGATACAGTTAAGACCATTTCCGTATTAGACAGAACAAAAGAGCCAGGTTCCTTAGGCGAGCCTTTATATCTTGATGTTGTTGCAGCCCTTAAGGGAACAAAGTTCGATCAGGTGAAGATCTTAACCGGACGTTATGGCTTAGGTTCCAAGGACACCACACCGACTCAGATCGTTGCTGTTTATGACAACAAGGAGAAGACTCCGTTTACCATCGGTATTGTGGATGATGTGACTCACCTCTCTCTTGAGACAGGCACACCAATCGTTACAACTCCGGAAGGAACCACAAACTGCAAGTTCTGGGGTCTTGGTGCAGATGGTACGGTAGGCGCCAACAAGAACTCCATCAAGATCATCGGTGACAACACAGATATGTACGCTCAGGCTTACTTTGATTATGACTCCAAGAAGTCCGGCGGTGTTACCATGTCTCACTTACGTTTCGGACACAAGCCGATCAAATCCACGTATCTGATCCGCCAGGCTAACTTTGTGGCATGCCACAATCCGTCTTATATCCGTAAGTACAACATGGTTCAGGAATTGGTTGACGGCGGAATCTTCTTATTGAACTGTTCATGGGATGCAGCTGGCCTTGAGAAGCATTTACCAGGACAGGTGAAGAAGTTCATCGCTGACCACAATATCAAGTTCTACACCATCGACGGTGTGAAGATCGGTATTGAGACCGGCATGGGCCAGACACGTATCAATACCATCCTTCAGTCCGCATTCTTTGAACTGACCGGAATCATTCCTTCTGAGAAAGCAAACGAACTGATGAAGGCAGCTGCAAAGGCAACCTACGGACGTAAGGGCGAAGAAATTGTTATGAAGAACTGGGCAGCTATCGATGCAGGTGCAAAGGGTGTTGTTAAGGTAGAGGTTCCAGAAAGCTGGAAAAACTGCGAGGATGAAGGTCTTGACTACAAGCTTATCAAGGAAGGCAGAAAGGATGTTGTTGATTTCGTTAATAACATTCAGTCCAAGGTAAATGCTCAGGAAGGAAATTCCCTGCCTGTATCCGCATTCAGCGATTATGTCAATGGTTCCACACCATCCGGATCTGCTGCATATGAGAAGCGCGGTATTGCAGTTACTATTCCTGGCTGGGTTCCGGAAAACTGTATCCAGTGTAACTTCTGTTCCTATGTATGTCCTCATGCAGTCATCCGTTCTGTGGCTCTGACTGAGGAAGAAGCAGCAAGAAAGCCTGAGGAGATGAAGACTCTTCCGATGACAGGCATGCCAGGATATCAGTTCGCTGTGACTGTATCCGCATTTGACTGTACAGGCTGCGGTTCCTGTGCAAACGTATGTCCTGGAAAGAAGGGCGAGAAGGCTCTTGTTATGGTCAACATGGAAGAAAACTGCGAAGATAAGCAGAAAGTATATGATTTCGGCCAGACACTTCCTATCAAGCAGGAAGTTATCGACAAATTTAAAGAAAATACCGTTAAGGGCAGCCAGTTCAAGAAGCCTCTTCTTGAGTTCTCAGGAGCATGTGCAGGCTGTGGCGAGACACCTTATGCTAAACTGATCACCCAGTTATTCGGTGACAGAATGTATATTGCAAACGCAACCGGATGTACCTCTATCTGGGGTAACTCTTCTCCATCCACACCTTATACCGTAAATGCCAAAGGACAGGGTCCTGCATGGGCTAACTCCTTATTTGAGGACAATGCTGAATTTGGTTACGGTATGATGCTGGCTCAGACTGCCATCAGAGGCGGCTTAAAAGCAAAGGTTGAAGAGATTATGAGTTCCGATAAGGCTTCTGATGAAATCAAGGCAGCCTGCAAGGAATACCTGGATACCTTTGAGACAGGTGCAACCAATGGTTCCGCAACCGATAAGTTAGTTGCAGCATTAGAAGGCATTGAATGTGATACCTGCAAGTCCATCCTTAAGGACAAGGATTTCCTGGCTAAGAAGTCCCAGTGGGTATTCGGCGGCGACGGCTGGGCATATGATATCGGCTTCGGCGGCGTTGACCACGTGCTTGCAAGCGGCAGAGATATTAATGTTATGGTATTTGATACAGAGATCTATTCCAATACCGGCGGACAGTCTTCAAAGTCTACCAAAACAGGTGCTGTTGCACAGTTCGCAGCAGGCGGTAAGGAAACAAGAAAGAAAGATCTTGCAAGCATTGCCATGAGCTATGGTTATGTATATGTAGCACAGATCGCTATGGGCGCTGATTATGCACAGACTGTTAAGGCAATCTCTGAGGCAGAGGCATATCCGGGACCATCTCTGATCATCGCTTATGCTCCATGTATCAGCCATGGTATCAAGAAGGGCATGTCCAAGGCTCAGACAGAAGAGAAGCTGGCAGTTGAGTGCGGTTACTGGAACAACTTCCGTTACAATCCTGCTGCTGAGAAGAAGTTCTCCTTAGACAGCAAGGCTCCTGCATTAGAAGGATATCAGGAATTCTTAAAGGGCGAGGTTCGTTATGCATCCTTAGCTATGAAGAATCCTGAGAGAGCAACTGAATTATTTGCAAAGAATGAGGCAGATGCAAAAGAGCGGTATGAATACCTGAAGAAGCTGGTTACCTTATACGGTAATGATTAATTGATCTTCATATAATAAGATGCAGGCCCGGATGAAATCATCCGGGCCTGTTTTTTGGAAATATAAAATTTGGATTTTTTGAATTGTAAAGGCATAAACAATAAAAAACGCTCCCTCTGACAGGAAGAAAAGTCTGTCAGAGAAGCGTCTTTTGATGCATAGTTTCCTAAAAATATGTAATTAAACCTGTTCTGTACCAAAACGATTGTCTTCGTCAACGCTCTTAGAGCAATACCAGACGATAAGAAGAATGGCTCCAATAAAAGGAACAAATGCAATAAATGTCCAGAGCCCTGATTTGTTAATGTCGTGAAGCCGGCGTACTCCAAGAGCGATGCCGGGAATCAAGGCTGCAATACCATAAATTGACGATAATAATCCGAATATATCTGAAACGTTACCCAGCACTCCCAACAGTAATCCAATGATGACATTGAACAATACAGCCATCCAATAGCCTCTTACTGATGTGCGCTCCTTGAAGTTAAAATAATTTTTCCACATTGCCACATATTCATTCATATTTTTTGTTACCTTCCTTTTCTTTTGTACTATGCATATTCATTATATCATAAAATATTAATAAAATATATAGTAATTTTATAACAACATAAGCTTTATTTATAAAAATTTTATATTATTTTATGACTTATTCATTCAAATAACACTTTTATATTTTTTACTGATAAATACAACGGGATATTGGAGGAAAGATCAAACTGTTTGTGGTTTCACAGACTCTTCCCAAAAAAGACAGGAACATTTAAAACAAGACAGGCACTGGGCATTTATGCGGGAATAAACTTACTATATAAACTATCATAAAAGAGGGTTTCTATGGAAATTTTATCTTTTACGCAAAATGATATGGATATGGAGCCGAATCCAATGACAGATCCGGAAGAAAACGGGTTTCCAATAGATGAAGAAAACGGAAACAATACGGATGAAACAGGAGAGCAGCCGCCAGAAGAAAATAGTGAGAACGCACCTCCGCCCAATCTTGAAAAGGAACAGCCTGTTTCCGACTTCCCTATTGAGAATGCAGGCCCTGGCGGTACAGGGACTTCTGTTATTACGGTATTTCCCAAACCAATCATCCCATGCTATCTTTGTGAAACCAATCAAAATGGCCTTGTCCGCTTTTTAAATGCAGCAGCCGGCTATAATCCGTTTTTAATTTATATAAGCAATCAGCTGGCAGTAAATGGATTAGACAACGGAGAAATGAGTCAGTATGGCCGGGTTTCCGGGGGGAGACAGACCATAACCGTAGGCGGGCAAAGCGGATATGTTTATCTTGAAAAGCAGATCACGGTTTTAGTTGACCGTGCAGTCACTGTTGCAATCATCAATACGGATTATGGACTGGATTTGATGGAAATTGAGGATGTGTATTGCAATGGAGGTATTAAATCAGGCTGTTTCCGTGCATGCAATTTATCCATAACAAACCGTAAGGTTCATGTGGTGCTGAATGGTGGAGTGGTAACGTTTCTTGATGTGAATTATAAGGAAGTGACCAGCTTTCAGTATACATTAGCGGGCCTTTATCTGGTTACCGTATCCAACAGTGCTGCTTATAGCGGAAGCATTATTTTAACCTCTAATATCTATATACGGGGCAATGCCTCCTATACTTTGTACGTATTTAACTGGAGAAATGTAGAGGATGCCATTCGTATCCTGATTGTTGAAGACCGAAGAAATTAGAAAAAAATGGAACCTCTGATTGACAGATCAGAGGTTCTTTGTTATACTAAGTGTACTAAGAGTGTTAATACAAAATAGGAGGTGGAACATGATATTGCTTGATTATAAAGACCGCAGGCCAATATACGAGCAGGTTGTGGAAAAGCTGAAGGATCTTATGATATGCGGCGTATTGGAACAGGATGCGCAGCTGCCGTCTGTCCGTGCTTTGGCAACCGATTTATCCATTAATCCCAATACCATACAGAGGGCTTATGCGGAGCTGGAACGAAGAGGGTTCATCTATTCCGTCAAAGGAAGAGGCAGCTTTGTGGCGGATACCAGTTCCATTCGGGCGCTTAAGAACAGTGAGCTGAAAAAGGATCTTGTAAGCTGGATCCAGGAAGCAAAACGGGCAGGCCTGACAGAGGATAAGGTTCATACATGGGTTGTCGAGGAATGGGTAAGACAGGAATATTTGACAGGGGAGGAGAGAGAGGATGATAAAAGCAGAGAATCTGACAAAAAGATTTGACGATATAGTGGCAGTGGATCATGTAAGCGCCCAGATACGGGCTGGAAGTGTATTTGGCCTTATTGGAACCAATGGAGCGGGAAAAAGTACCTTTCTGAGAATGCTGAGCGGCATTTTAAAGCCTGATGAAGGAAATGTTACCATCGATGGAGAACAGATTTTTGAAAATGAAAGGGTAAAAGGCCGGTTTTTTTATATTTCCGATGACCAGTACTATTTTAACAACGCTTCGCCCCTTGATATGATGGAGTTCTACAGCAGGATCTATCCTCAATTTAACAAGGAACGCTTTCACAATCTTTTAGGAAGCTTTGGGCTTGAAGCCCGGAGAAAGGTCCACACCTTTTCAAAGGGCATGAAAAAGCAGCTTTCCGTAATATGTGGGATATGTGCCAATACGGACTACCTTTTCTGCGATGAGACCTTTGACGGGCTGGATCCGGTGATGCGCCAGGCGGTAAAGAGCATTTTTGCAAATGATATGTCTGAGAGAAATTTAACTCCTATCATTGCTTCCCATAACTTGAGAGAGTTAGAGGATATCTGCGATCATGTGGGCCTTCTACACAGGGGAGGCATACTCCTTTCCAGGGATTTAGATGATATGAAGCTTAACATCCATAAGCTGCAGTGTGTTTTAAAGGATGGAATGACTGCCGAGGACTTAACGGCCCTGCAGCGCATTAAGACAGAAGCAAGAGGAAAGCTCTATACCATAACAGTAAGGGGAACCAGAGAAGAAGTGGAAGGATTGATGGAATCGTACCAGCCGGTATTTTATGAGATCATCCCATTATCTCTGGAAGAAATATTTATTAGTGAGACGGAGGTGGCAGGATATGACATCAAAAAGCTTATTTTATAATTTATTAAGAGAAGATGGAAAAAGACGCCTTTGGTCCATGGCACTGTCATTTTTAGTGTTTTTCTTTACCTTTCCGGTGGGGATTGCTCTTTCCTTAAGTGAGCGAATGAGAGGAACTATTGATTATACGTATATTGTATCCAGTCTGGAATCCTGGCTGGGCTTTCAAAACGGCTGGATGGCGGCGCTGATTACATTACTGTCCCTTATCATGGGAGTAACCAGCTTCTCTTATCTTCACTCCAGGCAGAAGGTGGATTTTTATCATGGCATTCCTGTAAACAGGAAGCATTTGTTCTGGGTAAATTATTTTAATGGGATTCTTATTCCAGCGGCCGTATATGGGGTGAACTTAGTTATTGCCATGGGAGTGATTGCAGTAAACGGCATTTCTCCCGGGGAGATATGGAAAACGGCCCTTACGGGATTCCTGCTGTTTATGATCCATTACTGCATGATGTATTCCGTGACTGTGATATCCATGATTCTAACAGGAAATGTTCTGGTCGGTATTCTTGGAAATCTGGTACTGCAATTTTATTTTATATGTGTGATAGGAGTCCTGGAATTCTGCCACACCAACTTTTTTTATACCAGCTACCGGGGAGGCGGGAATATATTTAACCGCTTTATGGATAAATGTTCCGCATTTGTCCTGTTCATGATGAATATGGAACGGCTGCAGCCGGGGACTTCTGGGGGAACCCAGGCTGTCAGGATTTTCGCGGTTTTGGCAGTGACAATCGTTTTGACCCTCCTATCCTTCTGGCTATATAAAAAGAGAGGCTCAGAGGCGGCGGGAAGGGCTATGGCTTTTAAGATCAGTATGCCGATAATCCGGATTCCCATTGTGGTTTTGTCGTCTCTTAGCGGAAGCATTTTCTTCTGGTCCATGCATTCCAGCATAGGCTGGGGGGTGTTCGGACTGATTTGCGGAATGTTTTTGTCACATTGCGTCATTGAGATCATTTATCATTTCGAATTCAGAAGGCTGTTTTCCCATTGGAAACAGATGGTGGCCTGCGCCTTATTGGCGGCAGTGATATTCTGCGGCTTCCGATATGATCTGTTTGGGTATGACGGATATATACCGTCTGAAGACTCCATTGAATCCGTTGCAGTGTCCATGCCGGATGTGAATTACTGGGTCTCTTACGGAAGCGCACAGCAGAATTCCATGGGTGAATATTACTGGCAGTATGAGGATTCTGACGAATATATATTTAGCCATATGAAGCTTACGGATACGGCGCCGGTCCTGGCCCTGGTGCGTGATGCGGTGGCCAGAAACCAGAAGCTGCATCATAATAATGATTTTTATGAGACTTGGGACGATGGAAGCATAAACTATAATTTTTCCATAAAATATACGCTGAAAAACGGCAAGAATATTTACCGCTCCTACCATTTGTCCGGAGATGAAGTACGGCCGGAGATTGCAGAGATTTTTGAGAATCAGGAGTTTGCGAAAGCGGTATATCCCATCCTTGTCCAGACCCCTGAAGAGACTGCCTGGGTAAGGGTGAGCAGACCAATGTTGTCAGCCATGACAGAAACGGGACAGAGAAAGCCATGACTGAAAAATTACTCCTTGCTTATCAGGAGGATTTAAAAAGCTTAAAAGTGGAAACCATGCAAAAGGAAAATCCAATGGCCACCATACAGTTTTTAACAAAAATGCAGGCAGAGGCGGAAACAAAGCGGGAAGAAATCCAAAGCTCCTGGAAATACAGCGATGTTACTTCAAGAGGGTATTATCCGGTCTATCCTTCCTTTACACACACCCTGGAGCTGCTAAAAGAGTGTCAGGTCGACGTAGAAGGCTGGAATACCCTGGATAATATAAAAGAAATCAATATTGATTCCTATCAGTTCAATGGCTATCAATCCACATATGAGGATAAAGACTCCCAATACCTGACAATTACCGATGAGGAGGAGATCAGGCAGATCATGAGCCATGGGGCGATCGATGGGTATTCCAACATGAATCCTTATGGCGGCAGGGGAGAGGAGCGGGTCAGCTTTTCTGCTGTCGTGGAATCCGGCGGAAGAAGAAGCGAGACTTCCTGTACCATCCCATTTAATCAATTGCCGGAGTCTGTTAAAAGTGAGATCGAGAAGATAAAAAAAGACGTGTAAGCAGTCTTTCATTGACTTTTTCTTCCAATGAAGTTAAAATGGTAGGAGCATAAGTCAAAGGAGGAATCACAGATGGCATTTTTTGAAGAGCTGGGAAAGACACTTAGTGGTACCGGCAAAGAGGTTGCAACCAAGGCAAAAGCGCTGACTGAGACGATACAGCTAAAGACGCAGATCAGTGTGGAAAAAACGAAGCTGGAAGAAGCTTATGCGGTCATCGGTAAACAATACTACGAAGCGAACAGCGAGCCGGAGGAAGCCTATGCAAAGGCTTATGAAGCTGTCAGGGCCAGCCGGGAAAGAATTGCCGCTCTGGAGATTGAATTGAGCCAAAGCGAGGGAACCCATATCTGTGCGGAGTGTGGAGCCAAGGTTTCAAAGAATTCCTTTTACTGTGGAAAGTGCGGAGCACCTGTAAAGGAAGCAGCCCAGAAGGCTGATACAGAAGATGATAATGTAGAAGAAATGGAACAGCAAGCGCCTGCAGAGGAAGTAAATCCGACAGCCGGAATTAATACGGTTAGTGAAGACGCATTTGAACCTACAGAAGAACAGGAATAATTACTTAAAAGGCCGGCCTTAGGGACCGCTGACATAAGAAAGCAATACCGGCACTGTCCACAAATAGCAGTGCCGGTATTGGTTTTGAGGGTAAAAATAAAATATGTAAAATATAAAGAAAGCTTGTATTTGGCGTAGGAGAAGAACCTATGATAGAGAAAGAATTTCCAATTCTTGAGTTCGATGAAGAAAAGAACGCCTTTATAAGGCCAAACAGTATGATTCAGCCTGTTGATATAGCAGAAAAATGTGTTTTGTGTTTTTTTAGTGAGGCTGTAGAAAATATATTGCTTGCGGCAGCTGAGGAGTCTTACAAAAAGAGATAGCAGTAGGACATCTGATTATTCCAACTTCGGCCATCAGGGATGAGGGTACTTCCTATCACTACATTGAGCCGTCGAGAGAGATCGCGGCTAACAGCTATGTTGTCCAGATCATCGAAAATACTTTAACGGCACATGAAGTTCCATATATCAAGGCAAAGACATGGACAACGGATGCACTTTATAGAGAAACTCCATTAAAAATTGAACAGCGAAAAAAAGAGAACTGTGTAACGGTTGAAATGGAAGCATCTGCATATATGGCGGTTGCCCAGTACAACGGTGTTGAATTTGGACAAATACTTTATGCAGGAGATAATTTGGGCGGAGAAGTATGGGACAGCCGCAGTTTTAACAGCAGAACAGAAATAAGAGAATTTGTTTTGAGGCTTGCGCTTGATACTTGTCTGAAATTATAATGTTATTTAGAACGTTTCTGAAAATTATTTATAAAACGGTGAAGATTCAATTTTCACCGTTTTATTTGTTTTGTTATACCGCTGCTCTTAAAAAACGGTTTTTATTTTGTTATTTCCACTTAAAAAAGTATGTAAATTTTCTGCAAAATGTGGTAGACTAAATCCGACTCTGAAAAGAAAAAAGGTGCAACGAGGTATACCATGAAATTATATGTCAAATGGCTTGGGAGGATTTTCACGCTTTCCGCCATGATAAATGTGTTTATTGAACTGGCCAGCAGAAAATCTCTGATAAGCCTTGGTTCTTATATCTGGAGAAGCTTTCCGGTTTTTATTTTGAACACCCTGATCATCGCCCTTCCCTTTACGATTGTATTTGTGACGAAGCGCAAGGCTTTTACATGCATTACCGTATCATTGATATGGCTTTTTATGGGAGTGGTAAACGGTATTCTGCTCATTTTCCGAACCACTCCCTTTACTGCGGCTGATTTCCGTCTGGTGAAGTATGCGGTCAGTCTGGCAACGGTTTACTTTACCTGGATGCAGATTATATTCATTGGGGCAGGCATTGTGTCTGCAGTTATATTTTTAGCTGCAGTCTGGCGAAAAGCGCCCATCTCTAAGGAAAAGATCCGGTACGGCTTTGGAGCAGGGCTTATAGCCATAAGCGGGGTTCTGGTGCTGGGACTGACAAGCGCTGCCATGAATACAGGATTAGTGGCAGTTCATTTCGGCAATATCGGAGAGGCGTTTAGAAGCTATGGATTTCCATACTGCTTTTCCAATTCCCTGTTTAACACCGGAATTTCCAAGCCGGAGGGATATGGGACTGAGACAATGGAAGAGATCCGGGATGAGGAGCTGGTTCCGGAGAATACCTATGCTCTGTCTGAGGACATAAAGCCTAATGTGATCATGATCCAGCTGGAATCCTTTTTTGATCCTGCCTTATGGAAAAATAATCCGGTAAATTATGATCCGATCCCGTTTTTCCATCAGCTTCAGAAAAATTATCCGGGGGGCTATTTAAGTGTGCCTTCTGTCGGTGCAGGTACTGCTAATACGGAGTTTGAATCGATTACAGGCATGAATCTGGATTTTTTCGGTCCGGGAGAGTATCCGTATAAAACTGTATTAAAGAAAACTTCCTGTGAAAGCGTGGCCTTTGATTTAAAAAACTTAGGTTACAGCGCCCATGCAATCCATAACAATGAAGCCACTTTTTACGACCGGAACCGGGTGTTTTCCCAGCTGGGCTTTGATACTTTTACCCCCATTGAATATATGAATAACGTAGAAAAAAATCCTACGGGCTGGTGTAAGGACAAGATTCTCACCGGAGAGATTATCAGGACACTGGATTCAACGGAAGGCCCTGATTTTATCTATACCATTTCCGTTCAGGGGCATGGGAAATATCCAAGCTTTGAATATTACTGCCAGCAGATCGGGGAAATGGACCAGTTTATCCGTTCCCTTGTCAATACCCTGCGGACCAGGAAGGAGCCTATTGTTCTGGTCATGTACGGGGATCATTTGCCTGGATTTGAGTGGACAGAGGATGAGATGAAGAACCGTTCCCTGTTTCAGACCGAATATGTGATCTGGAATAACATGAATCTTCCTGCGGAGAAAAAGAATGTGGAGGCTTATCAGCTAGCAGCTCATGTATTTGACATGCTTGATATTCATGAGGGGACTATGATGAGGTTCCATCAGAAATATTTCAGCAGCCCCGAAACAGGGGAAGAAAGCTATTTAAAGGATATGAAAACCTTAGAATATGATATTCTCTATGGAGGACGTGAAGTATACGGCGGAGAAAATCCTTACCAGTCCACAAACCTTAAAATGGGAATTGATGATATCGTCATTGACCATGTGGTGTACAATGATTCCAATGTTTTGGTTTACGGAGAGAATTTTACTCCTTATTCCAGGATCTGTTTTGAGGGAAAGGCAGTGGAAACCACCTTTGTCTGGCCGGAGCTTATTATAGCCAAAAATGTTCCTGAAAAGAAGATGAAGGATTCAGAGCTTTCCGTTTGGCAGATCGGAAGGGACAAGGTACCGTTAGGGGAAGATATAACCCAGTACAGGACTGGCCGGATCAGGAATTTAAATTAAGCAGGGAAACAAAAGGGGAGGGCACAAAAAATGATGTGCTCTCTCTTTTATGGTCCCCATGAAGGCGTATTTTAACATTGCCGTATTAAAGTGTAATTAGTTCGTATTCCCCATTTCCCAGACCGATTTTCACCCCATGCTCAATGGAGGATTTCCAGTTCGTGTTGGGATGGGTGTCTTTAAAATGGTCATGGTGATGGCTGCCGTGCTTTTCCAGTATGCTTCCTGCCATAACCGGCTGGCAGTTCACGGCATCTGCACAGGCGATATCTAGAGCAACCGGGTCAAAGGAAGCAAACATGCCCACATCAGGAATAATGGGGATATCGTTTTCAGAATGGCAGTCGCAGTAAGGGGATACATCCATGACCAGGCTGATGTGGAAATTCGGCCGGTCTCCAAGAACTGCCTGGGTGTATTCTGCTATTTTGCAGTTGAGGATGTCATTGGACTCATCAAAATCTGTCTCGACGGCATCCACAGGACAGACTCCTATGCAGCGGCCGCAGCCTACACATCTGTTATGGTCAATGGAGGCCTTCTTATTCTGGAAAGAGATTGCGCTGTGAGCACAGTTCTTTTCACAGGCATGGCAGCCGATACAGGTTTCTTCGCTTACATGAGGCTTTCCGGAGTTATGCATCTCCATCTTTCCCGCCCGTGAGCCGCAGCCCATTCCAATGTTTTTCAATGCTCCGCCAAAGCCGGTACTCTCATGGCCCTTGAAATGGGTAAGAGAAATAAAGATATCGGCATCCATAACAGCCCGTCCGATTTTCGCTTCTTTTATGTATTCCCCGTTAATGGGAACCAGGCTTTCGTCAGTTCCTTTTAAGCCGTCGGCAATCAGAACGTGGCAGCCGGTGGAGAAGGGGGAAAAGCCGTTTTCATAAGCGGTATCCAAGTGATCCAGGGCATTTTTACGGCTTCCCACATACAGGGTGTTGCAGTCCGTTAAAAATGGTTTGCCGCCCTGGGCCTTTACAAGGTCTACCACTGCTTTGGCGTAATTGGGACGGAGAAAAGATAAGTTTCCCAGCTCCCCAAAGTGTATTTTGATGGCAGTATATTTGTTCTGAAAATCAATCTGCTCCAGCATTCCAGCGATTTTTATCAGTCTTTTGAGCTTTTGGGGAAGGTTTTCCCGAAAGGTTGTATGGAAGCTTGTATAGTAAACCTTTGATTTTTCCATTTCGGTCTCCTTTAATGAGTTATATGATATCGCTATTATACTGTAAACAAACAGGGAATTCAATAAGGCAATTAGGACTTTATTTCCAGCTCCATTTATGCTAAACTAGGAGAAGTATATGACTAAGATTTACAGGAGGAAAAAAGATGGGTCAGAACGGGCGTTCCAGAGAGACGGTTTGCATACAGGGCGGCTGGCAGCCGAAAAGCGGCGATGCCAGGGTGCTTCCGATTTTTCAGAGCACAACATTTAAGTATGATGACAGCGATAAGATGGGAAGGCTGTTTGCTTTGGAAGATGAGGGGTATTTTTATACCAGGCTGGCAAATCCTACCAACGATGCAGTGGCTTCTAAAATCTGTGAACTCGAAGGCGGAGAGGCGGCCATGCTGACTTCTTCCGGGCAGGCGGCCAATTTTTATGCGCTGCTTAACATCTGCCAGGAGGGTGACCATGTAATCAGCTCTGCGACGATTTACGGCGGCTCTACCAATCTGTTTACCGTAACTTTAAAGAAAATGGGAATTGAATCGACTCTGGTGGATCCGGATTCTACGGAAGAAGAGCTTGAGAAGGCGTTTAAGCCCAATACAAAAGCGGTATTTGGGGAAACCATCGGCAATCCGTCTCTTGTTGTTCTTGATATTGAGAAGTTTGCCAGGCTTGCACACAGGCACAGCGTTCCTCTGATCGTGGATAATACGTTTGCAACCCCGATTAACTGCCGCCCCTTTGAATGGGGAGCAGATATAGTAACTCATTCTACTACGAAATACATGGATGGACATG
Organism: Hungatella sp.; assembly: GCA_031270005.1. Lineage (GTDB taxonomy): Bacteria > Bacillota > Clostridia > Lachnospirales > Lachnospiraceae > Lacrimispora. The sequence continues at coordinate 20,900 of JAISYJ010000029.1, forward strand.
CCACCAGCGTAGGCGGCTGTATCGTTGACAGCGGAAATTTTGACTGGGAGGCCCATGCAGAACAATATCCGGGGCTTACCACACCTGATGAATCCTACCATGGCATTGTATACACCCAAAAGTTTGGCAAAAAAGCTTATATTACGAAAGCAACTTCCCAGTTAATGAGAGATCTGGGGGCCATTCCTTCTCCAATGAACTCTTTCCTTTTAAACCTTGGTCTGGAGACCCTGCATCTTCGTGTCCCACGCCATTGTGAAAATGCCTTAAAGGTGGCGCAGTATTTAAGCTCCAGGGAAGACGTGGCCTGGATCAAGTATCCGGGACTGGAAGGGGACAAATATCATGAGCTGGCAAAAAAATATATGCCTGATGGCACCTGCGGCGTAATCTCCTTTGGGTTAAAGGGAGGGAGAGAAGCTGCAGTTAGGTTTATGGATGAACTGAAGCTGGCGGCTATTGTAACTCATGTTGCAGATGCGCGTACTTCTGTTTTGCATCCAGCCAGCCATACCCACAGACAGCTGACTGATGAACAGCTTGTTGAAGCAGGGGTTGACCCGTCCATGATCCGGCTGAGTGTTGGCATCGAAAATGCAGAGGATATTATGGAAGATATCGGGCAGGCACTGGAACGGTAAGAGAAGAGAAAGAGGTGGCGGGAAGACTGCGGTATCAGCGGTTTTCCCGTTGTTTTTGACGTCTTTGAAAAGAATACAGATCCTTCTGGAGGTTGCAAGAAAAAGAGACAGGCTGTATAATTAAAAAGATATGTTACATTGAATTGGCAGCATGGAGGTGCACAGGATGAAACAGATCAGGAGAATGCTGAGGATTATTTTTGGCCGGACTACGTTTGCGGTCGTTTCTCTTATCGTACAAGTGGCTATACTTTTTACGGCATACCGCTTTTTAAGCCGCTACCTTGCCTATTTCTATGGTGGTTTTGCTCTGCTCGGCGCATTTGTTATCATTTATATTCTGAATAAAGAGGAAAATCCCAGCTTTAAGCTGGCCTGGATGGTCCCGATTGCAGCGATTCCTGTGTTTGGAACACTTTTTTATATGTTTGTGGAGCTGCAGATTGTAGGAAAGCTGGCAAATAAAAGGCTGCGGGCCAATATAGAAAACACGGAAACCCATCTGGCCCAAAGCCCAAAGGTCATGGAGGACTTGTCCAGAATCAGCAGGCGGAATGCCAATCTGGCTTACTATATCAAGAATTCAGGTCATTACCCGGCATATAAAAACACCAATGTACAGTATTTTCCGCTGGGTGAAACCATGTTTAAAGAGATGAAGAAGGAGCTGGAGGGTGCAAAGCGGTTTATTTTCATGGAATTCTTTATCCTGGAACGAGGGGAGATGTGGGATGCCATATTGGAGATTCTGGAGAGAAAAGCAAAAGAGGGGGTGGAAGTCCGGTTCATGTATGATGGCATGTGTTCCCTGGCCCTGCTTCCTTTTAGCTATCCAAAGGAATTACAGGTAAAGGGAATTAATGCAAAGATGTTCTCTCCCATTAAACCTGCATTTACCACTTACCAGAATAACCGGGATCATAGAAAGATATTGGTTGTGGACGGTCTTACGGCTTTTACCGGAGGAGTAAACCTTGCAGATGAATATATTAACCGGCGGGTGCGTTTTGGCCATTGGAAGGATACAGGAGTCATGCTGAAAGGTGATGCCGTTACCAGCTTTACCATGATGTTTCTGCAAATGTGGAACATTTTTGAAAAGGAGCCTGAGGACTATGGGAAATATTTAAGAGATCCCGAATATTTTTATCCCCTGGAGCTGAGCATGGATGGATTTGTAATCCCCTACGGGGACAGCCCTTTGGATCAGGAATCGGTTGGAAAACAGGTATATCTGGATATCATAAATTCTGCCAGGTATTATGTCCACATTATGACGCCTTATCTGATTCTGGATTATGAAATGGTCCAGGCTCTTACTTTTGCCGCCAAGCGTGGCGTGGAGGTAGTTATCATCATGCCTGGGATACCGGATAAAAAATATGCGTTCCTGCTTGCAAGGTCTCACTATGGAGAACTGATAAGGGCCGGGGTACAGATTTATGAGTACATACCAGGCTTTATCCATGCCAAGGTATATGCAAGCGATGATATCAAGGCTGTAGTCGGAACCATTAATATGGATTTCAGAAGTCTTTACCTTCATTTTGAATGTGCGGTTTACTTGTATCAGAACGAGGTGATACAGGATATACAAAGAGATTTTCATGACACTCTGGCCCAATGCCGTAGAATCACAATGGAAGATTGCAGAAGTTACCCATGGTATGAGGTGTTTGCAGGACGGGCGTTGAGACTGTTTGCACCGCTTATGTAAAGCAATGGAGAATATACTGCTGTTTATGCAAAAATGTGCCGGAAGCATATGCTTCCGGCACATTTTTGTAAAATCATAGATCTTTTAAATGACTTTGTGTTAGTTACTATTGAGATACTTCAAAAATAACCATGTGTGCAATAACTGGGGTTGCACCGTAAGTTACGGTCTGCCCGGTTGTGTTGATGAGTGCAATAGTGGATGGGATTGCGCCCACAGTAATCAGGGCGATTCCGCTTAACTGGCCTCTGACAATTGGCGAGCTTGAAGATACACCACTGCTGCCATTTATCTGTAATGAAAATTCTACATAATTGGATGAGCCTGCACTTTCTGTGGATACCCACCAGGATACATAGTAATTTTGTTCTGCATTAAGTGTTGCAACGCCTGTTGACGTGTTATAAGAGATATTAAGACTCTGGTTGTTTAAAATGGTATTGAATATTACAGGGCTTCCATTTGCCACTGAGGTACCTCCAGTGAACTGTAGGTCAAATCCCCGTAACTGCGTAAATGGTCCTGGAGGGCCAACAGGCCCGGTAGGTCCTTGTGCACCAGTAGCCCCAGTAGCACCGGCAGGTCCGGTAGGTCCAACAGGCCCTTCAATTCCTTGCGGTCCCTGCGGTCCCTGAGGTCCAGTCGGCCCAATAGGACCTTGCGCACCAGTTGCGCCGGTCGCTCCTTGTGGTCCCTGAGGTCCAGTTGGTCCCTGAGCACCGGTAGCGCCCGTAGCACCAGTTGCACCCGTAGCACCGGTAGGCCCAGTTGGTCCAGTCGGTCCAGTTGGTCCAGCGGGTCCTTGAATTCCCTGTGGTCCCTGAGGTCCAGTCGGCCCAATAGGTCCTTGTGCACCAGTTGCGCCAATCGGTCCAGTCGGTCCCTGAGGTCCTTGTGCACCAGTTGCGCCAGTAGGCCCGGTAGGTCCCTGAGGCCCTTGTGCACCAGTCGCACCAGTAGCGCCGGTAGCGCCAGTAGGTCCAGTAGGTCCTTGTGGTCCCTGAGGTCCTTGTGCACCAGTCGCGCCAGTTGCGCCAGTCGCGCCAGTAGGTCCTTGTGGTCCCTGAGGTCCTTGTGCACCAGTTGCTCCAGTAGCACCAGTCGGTCCAGTTGGTCCTTGTATTCCCTGTGGTCCCTGAGGTCCAACAGGTCCCTGAGGTCCAGCAGGTCCCTGAGGTCCAGTCGGTCCCTGGGGTCCTCTAACTCCCTGAGGTCCTTGTGGTCCCTGAGGTCCAGTCGGTCCTTGAGGTCCTCTAGGTCCCTGAGGTCCTCTAGGTCCTTGTGGTCCTGGGCAGCCTCTAGGCCCCTGTGGCCCAGTAGGTCCAACGCAGCATCTGACCTCGTGCGATCCTGCTGAGCCGCAGCAACCGCTTCCGTCAAAGCAGCGATTTTCATCCCAATTTCTATAATTATTCATTATAATTCCCTCCCGTTAAGGTGCGATATTGCGATGTTTTGCATACAAATCTTCTGTAAAAGGCTAAAGTCTATAAAGGGTTTTCTACCTCTTTATATCTTATTATATGTACTGAATGACAAGTTTGTTAGAAAACAAATCAATGACCACGTATAATTTATCATTAGTTCATTCCTGTTATATTAAGTTGATATTTTATGAAAATTCTTTTTTGGGGCATAACAAACAAACTATTGGGAAAGTAGTGTGCAAGATTGAATCCCATCGGTAGGATAATTGAAATTGAATTTTGGCAATGCCATGTCTGACAGCAAATTTTTATGAAATAGATACGGTTATTTAATCAATTTTGAGGTCGAATTAACTTTATAAAAATAATTGTTTTTAACTAAAAAGCGTTAAGCACATCAACGCAAAACGTTTCAAGTACTGTCCAATAGGGAGAGTTCTGTGGTTCAAATTAATTCTTGGTATTGGCTATAGATTGTAAATATAGGTGAGATTCTTATTAGAAAAATGAGTCTATGGGAATTTAAACATGAGAAGATATTTCAACAAGGAATATAAGTTAATTATCATGAAAAGGAATTTAGAGGGTCAAAACAGCGGGAAAATTTCCAAAGAACTAGGATTAGTTAACTTCTCATTATCATTAGGCAAGAGCCAGTGTCACAGCGGAGAAAAGGGATTTGCTGCAAAGCGACATCCGGGTTTGGATATTGCGGCCAATGTCTACAAGGTGTAAAAAAAGGAAATTATAAAATTTATACCCAGATTCATCGTAGAATGCGAATACTTTTTAGGGCTTAAGGCCAAGCAGTAAAGATGTGTCTTCAGAAGCTTCGGCGAGTCAAAAGCATACTGTTTTGGACAAAAGTGAAGGCCAGCATCTTAAGATGCTGGCCTAGCAATAAAGGCTTATTACCGTTTGTCTGGTCAACCGTTTACAGGTGGGGGAGGCGTTCGCCATTAGAAGTTAAATAAAGGTATAATCCTTCCGTTTGACTTTTTTACTGAATAAACAGGCCTCCTGAATAGAAGAAAGGCAAGCTTTGCGCCTGAGTGCCACCGCTGGTTGTAAATCACAGACTGGGTTACAGGGGTAATGGAACTAGTAATAATGGTATGCAGACCTATTAATTATTATTAAAGGCTTACATTCGCGAAGATTTGGTATATCCAAATGGTGACTCTGCCGCTGCCATTGGAAGCGAAAAGGTCTATTTCGTGCAAGGACCATAAGCCGGTAACAGGATCCTGCTGTCGTAGCCAGGTTCTGTGCATTTCCCTGGACGAGTTAAACACGATGGTATCAATATCTAAGCTAGTTGAAAGCGTAAAGTTATCTCTGGTAAACGCATCAACACCGGTGGTGTCAAATTGGCTGGAACGCTTCAGATCTATTAGTACAGGTACAGTGGCGGGCATTAAAAGTAACGTCAGCTGCGTGGAACTGCTAAATTGTAAATGATAAATGACATTCCCTACCGGCACATCAATAAAGCTGCCGGAAGCGGAGAGATCGGCATTAAAAAACGCGGTGGGAATAGCGCCGTTGGCCCCGGTTGGCCCAGTCGGTCCAGTCGGCCCAGTCGGTCCAACAGGTCCCTCAATTCCTTGTGGTCCCCGAGGTCCTTCTGATCCCTGAGGTCCAGTCGGTCCAATAGGTCCTTGAGCGCCGGTAGCGCCAGTCGGTCCAATAGGTCCTTGGGCGCCGGTAGCACCAGACGGTCCGGTCGGTCCAACAGGTCCTTCGATTCCCTGTGGTCCCTGAGGTCCCTGAGGTCCGGTCGGTCCAATAGGTCCTTGGGCACCGGTAGCACCGGTAGCGCCAGTTGGCCCAATAGGTCCTTGGGCGCCGGTAGCACCAGTAGCGCCAGTCGGTCCAATAGGTCCTTGAGCACCGGTAGAGCCAGTTGGCCCAGTCGGTCCAACAGGCCCCTCAATCCCCTGAGGCCCTTCTGGTCCCTGAGGTCCAGTCGGTCCAATAGGTCCTTGGGCACCAGTAGCGCCAGTTGGCCCAGTTGGTCCCTGGGGTCCGGTCGGCCCAATAGGTCCTTGGGCACCGGTAGCGCCAGTCGGTCCAATAGGTCCTTGGGCGCCGGTAGCACCAGACGGTCCGGTCGGTCCAACAGGTCCTTCGATTCCCTGTG
>JAISYJ010000032.1:0-8846 GCA_031270005.1 Hungatella sp.
CTGTAGGTCGCATTTCCATCTTCCATCAGAACAAATTTCAGGGTATTTAAAGTAACTTTCTCTGCATTCCAGTAGTTTTCATTTTTAGCAAAGGTAATGTGGGAGCCTGGTACCCATTCAGCCATCTTTAAAGGCCCATTGCTCACATAGGTTTCCGGCTTTAAGGTCCACTGGTCACCACTTGCTTCAATCGCAGCCCTCTGTACCGGAACCATGGATGCATGGGTAATCAGCTTTGAAAAATATACACAGGGAACTGATAACTCAACCACAAAGGTTTTATCATCAGGAGCGGTAAGAGCAAGGGCATCCAGATTGCCTGCCGCTGCTTCTTCATATCCCTTTACATAGCCTAACATATCTCCTGCATATGGAGCAGCCGTATTGGGATCAGCAAGTCTCTTCCAGGAAAATACAAAATCCTCGGCTGTCAACGGTGTGCCATCACTCCACTTTAAGCCGTCACGAAGATGGAAGGTATAGGTAAGGCCATCCTCAGATACATCATAGGATTCAGCCTGACCGCCCACAATCTTGTTCTCCGAATCAACGATCATCAGAGGCTCAAATGCATGAACAATTATATTTGCACCATCTACGGCGCTGTTCAATGCCGGATCAATTGTTTCGGGATTTGGTCCAACCTGTACTGCAAGATCAAGTGCTGTGGATGTTCCATTTGCGGGAGCTGTGGTTTCGCCGCCGGCTGCCGCAGTTGTGTTTGTGTCAGAACCTGCTTTTGTGCCAGCAGTATTATTTCCGCCGCAAGCGGAAAGAATCATACCGGAGGCCATAACAGCAGCCAACACAAGTGACATTTTTTTCATAGATCGTCCTCCTAATAAAAATCATATTCTATCAACGCAATAACGCTTTAATCAGATACTGCGGCGACTTATTTTTTAGCATAACATAAAAGCAGGAAAATAGCAATGGGAAAATGGTTTGTATGACAAGATTACACCGACAAAAAAACACCCGGGAATATTCCCGGGTGCTGTTTATAAACACTAGATTTTTCTTATTCCATGGTAGCATACTGGAAGAACCAGTAACCATACGGAGAATACCATGTTCCCTTTAACTTAGGATCCTGTAACCAGAATTCATTCCTATAAACAATAGGAGCAATGGCAGCATCGTTAAGGATCATGTTTTCCGCCTCATGAAGCTTCGCATAATGTTCTGCAACATCAGCGGTAGAGTTTGCTTCATTGAGCAGCTTGTCAAGCTCCGGATTTTTGTACAGGGCATTGTTATTGCCGCTTGTAGACATCATTAAGTTCAACAGATTGGAAGGATCATCATAATCAAGACTCCATGCATCACGGGCAATCTGATAATCACCGGCGCGGCGGGTAGGGGTAAAGGTAGCCCACTCAACGATCTTAATGTCCACGTTAATGCCAAGAGCTTCTTTCCAGCAGCTCTGTAAGTATTCAGCCACCGGTTTGTTATAGCCTGCATCATTGGTCATGTACTCAACAATCGGAAAGCCCTTTCCATCAGGATATCCGGCCTTTGCAAGAAGCTCTTTTGCCTTTGCAACATCTGCTTCATAATCTTCAATGTTAAAGAAATCGCCGCCGTTGTTCTCCCGTGTTACATCCTCAAAAAAGGTTCCGCCCTCCGCATCAGAAACACCGCGGGGAACAAAGTTTGTTGCCGGAGCGCCAATACCCTGCATAACAGTATTAGCCAGATAATAACGGTCAATTGCAAGGCTTAAAGCTTTACGCACATCCGGATTATTAAACGGCTCCTTCTGGTTTTGGAAATCTATATAGGAAATACCCATGCCTGGTTCTACATGGAACTCTTCTTTGCCCTTAAGAGCAGGAATCTCCTCTGTAGGTACATCCTTAATCATGGACACTTCACCGGTCTGATAAGCACTGTAAGCCGCATTGGAATCTTCCATCAGGACGAATTTCAATGTATTTAAAGTAATCTTATCTGCATTCCAGTAATTTTCATTTCTTGCAAAGGTAATATGAGAGCCTGGTACCCATTCGGTCATCTTTAAAGGTCCGTTGGAAATATAAGTCTCAGGCTTTAAACTCCACTGTTCCCCATTTGCCTCTACAGATGCCTGCTGTACAGGAACCATGGATGCATGGGTAACAAGCTTTGAAAAATATACGCAGGGAGCGGATAATTCCACTACAAGTGTCTTGTCATCGGAAGCGGAAACACCAAGTGCATCCAGGTTTCCGGCTGCAGCCTCTTCATAGCCCTTTACATAGCCCAGCATATCTGCTGCATAAGGAGCCGCAGTCTCAGGATCTGCCAGTCTCTTCCAGGAGTAAACAAAGTCATTGGCAGTCAAAGGAGATCCATCACTCCATTTCAGACCGTCACGAAGGTGGAAGGTATAGGTCATCCCATCCTCGGATACATCATAAGATTCTGCCTGACCAGGAACAATCTTGTTTTCTGAATCCACAATCATCAGGGTTTCAAATGCATGTACGATCACGTTAGCACCATCAGCCGCACTATTTAAAGCGGGATCAATGCTTTCCGGATCCGGGCCAACCTGAACTGCAAGGTCAAGGCCTCCTGCGGGGGTCGTTGTCTCCCCGTTTGCCGAGGCAATGGAAATCAGTTTACTTTGTCCAGATGGTGGCATGCGGCATAATGGCCGGAAGAAACCTCTCTCCACTCTGGTTCTTCAGCAGCGCAAAGCTCATCTGCATAAGGGCAACGGGTACGGAAACGGCAGCCGGATGGCGGATTTACCGGGCTTGGTACATCCCCTTCCAGGACAATTCTCTTGGATTTACGGCTGGTTTCCGGGTCTGCGATAGGAATAGCAGAAATCAGGCTCTTGGTATACGGATGCACGCTGTGGAAGGTCAGTTCATAGCTGTCTGCAAGCTCTACCATTTTTCCTAAGTACATAACGCCGATCCGGTTGGAAATGTGCTTCACAATGGAAAGATCATGGGCAATAAACAGGTAGGTCAGGCCCATTTCTTCCTGAAGCTGTTCAAACATATTGACAACCTGTGCCTGAATGGAAACATCCAGCGCCGATACCGGCTCGTCACAGACAATGAACTGAGGGTTCACTGCCAGGGCACGGGCAATGCCCACACGCTGACGCTGACCGCCGGAAAATTCATGAGGATAACGGTTTGCATGCTCTGAATTAAGTCCTACGGTAGAGAGCACGGAAATGATCTGATCTGTACGATCCTTTTTACTGGAAGCCAGATGATGGATGTCAATCGCTTCACCAATAATATCCCCAACGGTCATACGGGGATCCAGGCTGGCATAAGGATCCTGGAACACGATCTGCATCTTCTGACGGTAAGGGAGCATATTTACCTTGGTAATATCTTCTCCGTCAAAGAAAATCTTTCCTGCGGTAGGCTCATATAGCCTAAGCAGAGTACGGCCTGTGGTAGTTTTTCCGCAGCCTGATTCTCCAACCAGTCCCAGAGTTTCACCCTTTTTAATTCCAAAGGAAACGTCATCCACAGCCTTTACGACCTTTTTCTCAAATAACTTGCCTCCGGCAACAGGGAAATACTGCTGTAAGTTCTTAACCTCTACAAGATATTTATTGTCCATCATGCGTCTCCCTTCTGCGCCTGTTGTTTCTCAAAATCCTGTTTCTGAAGCAGCCAGCAGGCACTATAGTGAATATCAGATATATCCGTATACGGCGGCATTTCACGCAGACAAATCTTCATGCAGGCCCTGCATCTGGGTGCAAAAGGACAGCCTGCAGGCGGATTCAGCATATCAACAGGGCTTCCTTCAATGGGAACCAGCTTGTTATGTTCTTTTTCCGTAAGCTTTGGAATGCTTCGGATCAATCCTTTTGTATATTCATGGCTTGGATTATAGAAAATATCATTTGTATCACCATATTCCACCACTTTTCCTGCATACATAACTGCAATGCGGTCGCACATGTTGGCAACAACACCCAGGTCATGAGTGATCATGATGATGGCCATTCCAAGCTTCTCTTTGAGTTCCATCATAAGCTCCAGAATCTGTGCCTGAATGGTCACATCCAGAGCCGTAGTCGGCTCATCTGCGATCAAAAGCTTTGGTTCGCATGCAAGGGCAATGGCAATCATGACACGCTGACGCATACCACCGGACAGCTCATGAGGGTACTGCTTCAAACGCTTATCCGGCTCATTGATTCCTACCAGGGCCAAAAGCTCTCTTGCTCTTTCATTTGCCTGCTGCTTATTTTTATTTGTATGGAGCATGATCACTTCAGTAATCTGGTTTCCAATGGTATAAACCGGGTTTAAGCTGGTCATGGGGTCCTGGAAAATAATTGAAATTTCATTTCCACGGATTTTTCTCATTTCCTTCTCTGTCATCTGCTCAATCTGGTGGCCGTTAAACTGAAGGGATCCGCCGATCAAGCGTCCGGGATAAGCGGTAAGGCCCATAAGACTGTAAGCTGTTACAGACTTACCGGAACCAGACTCGCCAACAATGCCAAGAACCTCTCCCTCACGAAGATGAAGGGATACATCATTAAGAGCCTTAACTTCTCCTGCTGGAGTAAAGAAGGAAAGACGTTCATTTTCAATATTAACCAAATATTCACTCATTGATCTCTCCTCCTTAATCTTTCAGTTTTGGATCGAATGCATCACGCAGACCATCGCCCAACAGATTGAAACTTAAAATAATAATAGAAATTGCAAAAGCCGGCGCAAACAAACGGTGAGGATAGCTTTGCAGACCATTTAATGCGGCACTTGCAAGGCTTCCCAAAGAAGGCATGGGTGCAGCAACACCAAGGCCAAGGAAGCTCAAAAAGCTTTCCGTAAAAATTGAGGACGGAATCTGCAGTGTAGTTGTAACAATCAAAGTACCAATGCAGTTTGTAAGCAAATGCTTCTTAATGATATGACCACTGGAGGCGCCAAGGGCTCTTGCCGCGGTTACATATTCCTGTTCCTTTAAAATCAGGATCTGGCTTCGTACGATACGGGCCATACCCACCCAGTAAAGCAGGGCAAATACAACGAAAATACTGATCAGGTTAACACCGATGACCTGGATCCATTGAAAACCTGCCTTTTGGGACAAGGCTTTTAGAGGCTGGTCAAAGGCAACGGAGAGCAATACGATGATCAGAATATCCGGAACCGTATAAATCATATCAACAATTCGCATCATGATCATATCCACCCAGCCGCCGAAAAAGCCTGCGATGGAACCGTAAATGGATCCGATAAGTAAAATGATACAGGAAGCAATCAGGCCGACCATCAGGGAAACACGGCTTCCCATCATGACACGGACCGCATAGTCACGTCCCAGACTATCCGTTCCTAAAATATGAGGAAATACATCCTCTCCTGCATCCATGGCAGTCAGTTCCTTTTGGGAATACTGCATGGGAGCAAGATTTTCACTTCCGCGGATCTGCTGCTCATAGCTATATGGGTAAAACTGTGGAACAATAAAGGACAATATAAATACAATAATGATCACAGCAAGGCTGACCATTGAAATCTTGTTCTTTTTAAGGCGCCTGATTCCATCCTTCCAAAATCCAACGCTCTTGCGCATGACAGTCAGGCTTTCTTTTTCTGCATCACTTGCCGGGAGAAAGTCTTCCACATTAAGCTGCATTGATAATTTATTCTTTGGCATCTTCTTTCTCCTTTCCCTTACTTCAGATTAATTCGTGGATCGATGAATTTATAAGCAACGTCGACAATCACATTCATGATAACCATTAAAGTAGCAAGGAAAATCGTAGTACCCATAATAAGAGGATAGTCACGTCCTGTAATGGAACCAATGAATTCAGATCCCAGGCCTGGAATCGTAAATATCTTCTCTACAATAAAGCTTCCTGTTACGGTATAGGCTAAAAGCGGTCCTAAGTATGTAACAACCGGAAGAATCGCATTACGAAGTGCATGCTTAAAGATGCTGACCATCTGGGAAAGTCCTTTCGCACGAGCTGTTCGCATGTAATCCTGCCCCATAACATCCAACATGGAAGAACGCATCAGACGTGCGATATAGGAGGACGGATAAAATGCCAGAGCCATTACGGGCATGATGTAGTTTTTCCACGATGCCAGTCCAAACGTGGGAAGAAGTCCCAGCTTCAAGCTCAAAACATACATTAAAATAGTACATACCACAAAGCTTGGTACCGCGATACCGCATGTACTGAAGATAATAATGATATTATCAACAGCGGTTCCGCGCTTGAATGCAGCAATACTGCCTAATGGAACACCAACAAGAACAGCAGTCAGGATTGCAATCCCGCCGATTCTTGCAGATACAGGGAACTTTGTTTCAATGATCATATTTACTGTACGGCCACGCTGTTTTACGCTCAATCCCAGATTGCCGTGAAGCAAATCCTTCATATAGGTCGTATACTGTTCACTTAATGGTTTGTCCAGGCCGTACTTTTCATTAAGGGCCGCCTGGGCCTGTGGACTGATAGCCTTCTCAGACATGAAGGGGCCGCCTGGCACCATATTCATGACAAAGAAAGTAACCGATGCAACAGCAAAGATGGTTACAATCGCCATAGCGATACGCTTTAAAATATATTTAGCCACTTTCCTCAACTCCTTTGGTATAGTGATGTTCGCTAATATGGAAACATCTGTCAATGGTAAACGGACACTGTCTTAAAAGAAAAATCCCATGGATACCCATGGGATTCCCCCCAGAATCCTGTTACAAGATTACTGCATCTGCTTTGCAACCTCTTCTGCAAAGTTGTCTTCCTTCTTTTCAAGACCTTCGCCAGTCTCAAAACGTACGAACTTCTTCACATCTACCTTACCGCCGACTTCCTTAGAAACCTGCTCTAAGTACTTGCCAACTGTTAAATCTCCGTCTTTTACATAAGCCTGGTCAACAAGACAGAATTCCTTTAATTCCTTGTTTAAACGGCCTACGATCATCTTCTCAAGAATGTTGTCCGGCTTATCAGGGTTCTCATTCTTAGCCTGTGCCTTTAAGATTTCTGTCTCATGAGCAATGAATTCCTGAGAAATTTCATCTCTCCTCACATACTTTGGTGTTAATGCAGCAATCTGCATAGCAATATTCTTTAAAGCTTCCTTTACCGCATCATTTACCACTTCTGCTTCCGCTTCAATCAAAACACCGATTCTTCCGCCGCCATGGATATAATCAACAACCACACCGTCGGTAGCGATCTTTTCAAATCTTCTGATGTTCATATTTTCACCGATCACTGCGATCTGGCTGGACAGTGCCTGAGCAACGGTTAAGGAGCTGTCCTTTATCCATGTCTCTGCAAGGAATGCATCAATGTCATTTGCCTGGGAAGCAAGCGCCTGAGCTGCAACATCTGCAACATATTCCTGGAACTGGGCGTTCTTTGCAACGAAGTCTGTCTCGCTGTTTACTTCAACAATTGCTGCAGACTTTCCGTCTTCGGTCACAACAGTGGTAACAATACCCTCTGCTGCAATTCTTCCTGCCTTCTTAGAAGCAGCTGCAAGTCCTTTTTCTCTTAAGAACTCTACCGCTTTTTCCATATCACCATCTGTTTGTGCAAGAGCTTTCTTGCAATCCATCATGCCCGCGCCAGTCATCTCTCTTAATTCTTTTACCATTCCAGCTGTAATTGCTGCCATTTGTTTTCCCTCCATCAATTGATTTCATTGCTATTGCCCATGCTTTTCGGGCATAAAGGTATGCCTGCAGAGCGTTTATTTCATCTTTGATAATCTCAAAGGTCATTTTATGCACAGGAACCTTTTTCCAGTAAAAAAAGCTTCGACCCGCTTCTCAAAGCAGGTCGAAGCATCCAATCGCCTGAATAATTAAGCTTCTACAGTCTCTTCTGTTTCCTGAGCTGCTTCTGCTTCTTCCGCTACTGCCTCGCCCTGGTTTGCCTCGATCACTGCGTCTGCCATTTTGGATACAATCAACTTAACGGCTCTTATCGCATCATCATTACCTGGAATCACGAAATCAAGTTCTTCAGGATCACAGTTTGTATCAGCGATACCAATTAACGGAATTCCCAGTGTATGAGCTTCCTGAACGCAGATTCTTTCTTTCTTAGGATCTACAACGAAAATCGCATCCGGAATCTTCTTCATATCCTTGATTCCGCCCAAGTTCTTCTCTAATTTCTCCCACTCTTTCTTAAGAGCGATAACTTCTTTCTTAGGAAGAACATCAAATGTACCGTCCTCGGACATGGTCTCGATCTGCTTTAATCTTGCAACTCTGGACTGGATTGTCTTAAAGTTTGTAAGCATACCGCCAAGCCATCTCTCATTAACGAAATACATTCCGCAACGCTCTGCCTCAGATTTGATGGCATCCTGAGCCTGCTTCTTTGTTCCTACGAAAAGAATCTTGCCGCCTTCTGCAGCAATATCGGATACTGCCTTGTAAGCTTCATCTACTTTTACTACAGACTTCTGCAGATCAATGATGTAGATGCCGTTTCTCTCAGTGTAAATGTATGGAGCCATCTTAGGGTTCCATCTTCTGGTCTGATGACCGAAGTGTACGCCAGCTTCCAAAAGCTGCTTCATTGAAATAACACTCATGTTATTACCTCCATTTGGTTTTACTTCCGCCCGCTTCTTTTGCTTCCGAGGAGACCGGTATCCGGCACCTTCCTCTGGAATCCGCAGGCGTGTTTTTTGTCAGCTTAGCCAGTATAGCATATCTTTCTACACGATGCAAGTATTTTTTTACATTTTGTGTTCAAATGAAAATTGAAAAAGTAAATTCCACCACCACTTACCCAGGTAGAGTTTACCTCTGCACAGTTTATATTTACTCTTTCATACATACATGGTATCTTTATATCTCCTTCTGACAGCAGT
>JAISYJ010000063.1:0-169413 GCA_031270005.1 Hungatella sp.
TTTCCGTGGTCAGAAGTTTCATGATCGGCGGCTGGATAATGGGAACCAGCGCCATATAGGAATAAGCCGCAACCGCAATGGGGCCCATGAGGGAAGTCATTCCCAGCTTTCCTGCAAGGAATATGGAAGTCGGTCCGTCAGCCCCTCCGATGATGGAGATGGCAGCAGCAGCCTTATCATTAAAGCCCATGAAGATGGCAAGAAAATACGCAGTATAAATACCAAACTGGGCTGCCGCTCCAAGGAGAAAGCTTTTTGGATTGGCGATCAGGGGGCCAAAATCCGTCATGGCTCCCACGCCCATGAAAATCAGGGGTGGCAGGATGCCCCATTCATCCAGCTTAAAGAAATAATTCAGCAGTCCGCCTCCGGAGCCATCCGCTCCAGCCTCCTTCATAATATCCGGGTAGATATTAACCAACAGCATACCAAAGGAAATCGGCACCAAAAGCAGGGGTTCAAAACCTTTCCTTATAGCCAGGTATAAAAACAGAAAGGCTACAAGGATCATGATCATATTTCCTGCGGTCAGGTTAAAAAATGCGGTCTGCTGAAGAAGATTTGTAAATGTATTACTAATATAATCCATGTTAATCCCTCCATATTGGATCCACCCTGTTTGTCTTTACAGCGGATCCTTCCGTACTAGTTTAATGTAGCCAAGGTTGCTCCTGCTTCTACTGAATCGCCGATCGCTACATTAACACTGGCAACGGTTCCATCGGAAGGTGCTACGATCTCGTTCTCCATCTTCATTGCCTCAAGAACAATCAGCACATCCCCCTGTTTCACTGCCTGCCCCTGGCTTACCTTAACGCCAAGGATCTTGCCAGGCATGGGAGCCGCTATCTTTAGACCGCCTTCTGAACCGGTGCTTGCTGCCTTCACCGGAGCTGCCGGTGCAGGGGCGGGGGCAGCAGGGGCTGATGGCTTATTAGCAGCTGCTGGTGCGCCTGTGGAAGGTCCTTCTTCGACGGTTACGTCATAAACATTTCCATTAACTGTAATTGTATAGTTCTTCATGATGATAATCCTCCTGATTGTTTAAGCTTTTTTCCATTTACCGGCCGGCGCCCGTCTGATCGAGCGGACAACAAGGCCACTTGGTGAACTTCCTTCAGATGCTGCAATAGCCGCAGTAATTACTGCTACCAGTTCTAAATTATCTACAAGTTCTTCTTCCTCTTCTGCAGCAGGAGCAGAAACCACAGGAAGGGGTGCGTAAGCAGGCTCCTGTGCCTGTTCCTTGCCATTTATCTTATCTTCAAGCTTACCGATATACCGGAAGCAGCCGATAAGCAGACTGATAAAAATCAGCACAATAAATACAGTTCCCATTCCCGTCAGGGTATTGAACACGGCCTTTTCCAGCCGTTCGCCCTGGGAATATTCCGGTACAAACAACACACCGGTGATCTTAGAGAGCTTTGAATCCATTGTAATGGAAAATTCCATATTTCTCTTTTCGAATTCTGCTTCGATTGTAGCACTATACCCATGGTCAATGGCCTCTACCTTCACCGTATCGCCGATTGATACCAGAGCGCCAAGCTCATCTTTTATATTCTCCCAGGAAGCTACGCCCTCAGCCAGGGCAGCATACTCTTCCTGAGACTGCATGTTTTTCTTAACCTCAGAAACCTGACTGTCCTCAAGGCCGGTATACAGTTCCAGGATGGAACCGGGAATCGGCTTCATCTGGTCCTGGATCCTGGCATCAATTTCTTCGGCTGGGGTAGCGGCTTTGCTGCACGCAGATAATGAAAAGAGGCAGGCTGCCATAATAAGTCCCAATGCTACTCGTTTCATATTCAGTTTCATATACCTGTCACCTCATTCTAAATCGTGCCATGTTTTTTTGCCGGACGATCCTCTCTCTTTGTGAACAGCATCTCAAATGCCGCAATGACCCGCGCTCTTGTTTCGGCGGCATCTATGATATCATCAACATATCCTCTCTTAGCCGCAGAAAGTGCGCTGGACTGAAGCTGCCTGTAATTTTCCGTCTGCCGGCTGATCAGTGCATTTCCATCCTCTGCCTTTTCAAGCTCATCCGCATACATGATTTTTACCGCTTCCCCAGGTTCCATCATGCCGATGCAGGCCGACGGCCAGGCATAAACAATATCCGCCCCAATGGACTTGCTGTTCATGGCCAGATAAGCTGTCCCAAGGGCATGTCCAAGAATAACCGTCACTTTGGGAACTGTGGCATTGGCAAAGGCATAGGTAAGCCCTGCAGCTGCCCTGGCAATCTTTTTCTCAGAGCATTTGGATGTTTCATACCCTTTTACATTTACAAGGGTAAGTACCGGAATACTGAATGCATCACAGAAATTAATGAATCTTGCAGCTTTTTCACAGCCATGCCCGCTTAGAAGAGCATCATATTCCCCTGTTTTAACGCCGCTTTCATTATAAGATTCCGTTCTGTTTGCAACACAGCCAACGGTCATGCCATTTAAACGGATAAAACCGGTTACCATGGAAGCAGCATATTCCTTCCTGGTCTCCATAAAGAACTGATTATCGGAAATCTGAGTCAATGCAATCGCCGTATCCCCAACATAATTCTCCAGATCAGAGCATATACGGTTTAAATCGTCATTGCATTCCTCATAAGACATGTCATCCTCACTGTTTGCAGGAAGAATGGAAATGAGAGTCCTGATATTATTTAAAATGTCATCTTCTTCTCCCGTAAAATCCACCATGCCGGTTTCCCTGCTCTGGTAGTCCGCGGAAGCAGTATTGCATTTATCTGTATAATTTCCCTGAATGGCATTGGGGGAATTGACAAACAATCTGCCGCCCTTTGTTTCCATAAAGGTGAAGTCTGCCATTGCTGCGGAAACAGCCATGCCGCCGCCGCAAGTCCCGAATATCGCTGTTATCTGAGGAATTACTCCGGAGGCCAGGGTCTGGCTCATATAAATCTCACCAAATCCGTTTAAGGAGTCGGTTGCTTCCTGGAGCCTTAAACCGGCACAGTCGACCAGACCGATGACCGGTGCGCCGGTCTTCATAGCCATGGTGTAGAGTTTCGTAATCTTCCTTGCGTGCATCTCACCTATTGAGCCGCCCAGAACTGATGCATCCTGGCTGTACACATAAACAAGGCATCCCTTAATGGTACCATAGCCAGTAACAACACCGTCAGCAGGAGATTCCTTCGCTGTCATGTTGAAGTCTGTGTTCCTTGCGGTAACATAGCCGCCAACTTCAACAAAACTGTTCTCATCAAGCAAGGCATGAATCCGGCCGCTTGCCGAGTTTTTCGTTGAATTACTCATTTTGCAATCCTCCATTTTGTAATTTTCTACAGTCATTTGTTATATATTTAACAAAGCACTATGCAACAACACCAATTTCTGCCAATTATAATTATATAACGAATTTAGGTAAATTTCAAGTACCGGATCGAGTCTTTTTCACATTATATCGGAAAAATCGACTTTAAATATAACACAATTTGCGCAAGATAAGACAAAAAAACCTGGTAAAGCAAATCAGACAATCTTTAAACAGTATTTTACCCATTATTTAAGTTTTTCCTCTATCATTAGCCTATGTGATAAAAAGGAGGCAGATTACGATTAAGGAATTTTGAATCATCTCCTGACCCACACATAGGAAAGAAAGATGCCGGAATCAGATTCCGGCGTCTTTCCCATTTGGATTTTATTTAAGGATTCTGTTAAATAACCAGTACACCAAGTAAAAGGCCAGCCACCAGGCAAACCAGGCTCACTCCCCATATCCACAGGAAGCAGGTCTTAATATGGTCTTTAATTTCTACTCCAGCCAAACCGATTCCCAGGAATGTAGCCGGAACAACAGGGCTTATGAAAGTTGCGCAGTTTCGGCAGACCACCATAGTGATGGCAATATGGGAAGGATCTACGCCAAATTTGTTTCCGATACCGATTAAAACCGGAAGCAGACCATAAAAATAGGAATCTGTACAGAACAATAAGGTCAGCGGTACAGACAACACTCCGATGATTAACGGCAGGAAACGCCCCATGGACTGAGGTATGAAGGAAGCCAGTGCATTGGCCATGTGGTTCATGATCTCACTGTCTTCCAATACTCCAAGGAATACACCGGCTGCCAGAATGGTTGATGCCATCATAAGGCCGGGACCGGCGTGGGACTTAATGATTTTATTTTGAAGCTTGGCACCCGGATAGTTGACTAAAAGTGCTGCGACACAGCCTATCATAAAAATATAATAGGAAGGCACCGGCATGAAAACAAGAGCTATAATAACAGCTAATGTAAGGATTACATTGAAAGCAAACAGCTTAGGTCTTACAAGTTCTCCCATATCCGCGGCAGAAGCACTTTCTTCCAGGGCTTCGTTATCTTCTATGATCAGAGTGCTGTTGATTCCGGCCCCTCTCTTCTTTTCAACAACTCCCCAGAAAAATGCAGTAAACACAGCAACTACGATGCCTACAGCCTGCATGGGCAGAAGCTTCATCCAAAGGACATTGGCTTCTATTTCCAATACAGAGGCCGCACGCATGGTTGGGCCGCCCCATGGAAGCAGGTTCATAACGCCCATGGAAGTGACGCATATTAAAAGCAGCGTTGTCGGACGCATTTTCAGTTTCTTATAAACCGGAAGCATGGCTGGAATGGTAATTAAGAATGTAGAAGCACCGCCTCCATCCAGATGACCGATCATGGCGATAATGCTGGTCATGAAAGCCACGCCTACTACGTTGTTCCCCACTTTTTTCATAAGCGCATCTATGATGCGGTCAAACATTCCTGCATCGGTCATAATTCCGAAAAACAGCACGGAAAATATGAACAGCGCAGCAGTAGAATGTACTCCGGATACCCCCTTGGAAATAAATTTCCCCACTTCACTGACTGTGAAGGTTCCGGTCAAAACCAGGATCAGCGCACTTACGGTAGATACCCCGATAAACGCCAGCGCCGGAACAGTAACATTTCTCAGCAGTAAAACAATGATCATGATAATGGTTGCAAAACCTAATAATGCAAGCATTGTCTCATTCATGTTTTCTTCCTCCTCTATACTTTTTATTTATAGGAACAGTATAAAAGCCCAACCTTACACCCTTACTCCTTCTCTCTTTCATTTCTTTAAGAGAAAAATTAAAAGTTGTTAAGATTAGGCTTTTTTTATAATCTTTCTTCACAGTTCTTTACGGCTTTTAATATAGCGGAATCAGAAACCGGTTTGTCGATGTATTCATCTATTATTTTCCGTTTCTTGGCCTCTATGATTTCCCTTGTCACCCGGTCCGTCATAATGATCCGGATAATATCCGGATACTGTCCCTGAAGGGACATACAGAAATCCGTGCCGCTTTTCCCGTCAATATAATGCTCCGTCACAATGGCATATACTTCCTGCTCCTTTAAAACTCTCCTGGCCTCTTCAAAATCCATGCAGACCGTCAATGGCACACGAAGCCGGCTGAAATTCTTTTCCAGAAGCCGCAATACCTTTGGATTATCGTCAATGATCAGAAGCCTTAAGCGATCCACGCTTTCCTCCTCTGCCTCCTGCTGCCCTTCCTGCCCTTTCTGTTCATTCACAGGAAGGAAGATATGAAAGGCGCTGCCTTCTCCCAGCCTGCTTTCAGCAAAAACATGCCCTTTGTGGGAATGAACAATCTGCTCAACCAGAGAAAGGCCAAGACCCGTTCCTGCCCCATTTTTCTTTGTCGTAAAAAACGGATCAAAGATCTGCTTTAACACCTCTTCGCTCATGCCTTCCCCGTCATCTGCAATGTCAATCCGCAGGTAATACTTCCACTCTTCTGAAACAGAGGATAGCTTGTATTGTTTTAATTCCTCGGATCTTACTCTGCTCCCTCTTATGGTTATGGTCCCTCCCTTGTGGCCGATTGCATGGATCGCATTCACACAGATATTTAATATCACCTGATTCATCTGGGTTTCGTTTCCTAAAAAGTATACATCAGATAAGGCAATTTCTTTCTTCAGATGCACGTGGGCCGGACACACGGAGCTTACCATTTTTATGGCACGGCCCAGTACCTTTGCGGCATTTATGTTTTTAAAGGCAGTCTCCATATTTTTCCGGCTTAATGATGAAATCTGCTGAATGATCTCTTTTGCCTTTCTGGAAGCTTCATAAATCTCCGCCGCACTGTCATAGGATTCCGCCCCCTCCGGAAATTCAAGCATCAGCAATTCCGCATATCCCATGATCGGAGTCAGTAAGTTGTTAAACTCATGGGCAATGCCGCCGGTCATAGTTCCCATGATCTGAAGTCTCTGCTGGTGGGCGATGGTTTCTTCACTCTGATGCAGTTCTTCTAAAATTTTATTAAGCTCCCAAAGATAGGCTATCTCTTCCGTATCCTTCCTCTTTTGAACCCGCAGAATTTCAATATAAAACACCATTCCCAGGACCACGGATACAATTCCTAAAAAGACCATGCCCAGCTTGAAAAATCCGGCTGCAACCGGGATATAAATATCATTATAATCAATCACAGCACTGACTACCAAAAAACCGCTTCCTATGATAGCCGGGGAATAAGCGCTGACCTTTTTCACCTCAGGAACCCCCGGGTCCATCCACCAGTAGGAGTAATACTCGGAAACCCCTGATTCTCCTCTGTTCTGATTTTCTATCATCTGCTGTAAGCTGGTTAAATCCTTATTGGGAAACATCTCCTGCCGGCCTGAAATTACATTGATTCCCCACTGACTTTCCTGAGGGTGAATGAGGATGATCCCTTTTGAATCCTTGATTACCACATATCCATTGGTTCCCAGACGAATATTGGAAACAAGAAAATTGTAATAATTTTTTTCATTTAAGACAACGGAAAGAGACCTGCCGTCAGGAAGAACTTTCTTTAAAATCAAATACATTTCTCCATTTTCCAGCTTGCACTGCCGAAAGCTCATATCCTGGCTGATCTCTGTGATGGAATACGCCGACGTCACTCCATATCCATTCACACTTTTTAATAACCTTCCGTTTTCATCCTCCAGGATCACATCAAAAACAAACCGGCTGTGATTCGTCACATAACTCTGGAGCATGCTCCAGTCCTCCCTGCCGGTCTTTTTGGTGTTCTCCTTTTCTACCGCGCAAAGGGTATTTAAATCCGCCTGATATCCTTCAATGAAAATCTTTAAATTTTCTCCCATACTCTGAGTTGTCAAAAGCATCTGTTTCTTTTGATTATCTATAATCGTTTCTTTATATTCATCCCAGATGCTGAATACAAGACAGCAGAAAATAAACAGCACGGATACCATGGCACAAAACATGAATACCGTCCCAAATCTCTTATTTCCCTCTATTTTGCTCATGAATCTATCCTCTATTTGCCTGTTCCTCATTGACTTGTCTCCGGGTTAATATTATAATAATTTAAGAAAGTTTCGATTTATTTCTACAAAAATTTCACTTAGGGGGAAGCTATGTCTGATAAAGTATTAATTGTGGATGACGATCCGGCGATCTGTAAATTATTGGAGAAAGTCATGCACAGCAACGATTTGGAAACCAACGTTGCAGACAGCGGACTTTCCGCACTGAATCATCTTAAAAACCACACTTACGATATGATCCTCATGGATGTGATGCTGGGCGATATGGAAGGCTTTGAAGTCATCAAACGGCTGCGCAGCCAGGGCATCCAGACTCCGATTATGATCATAAGCGGAAGAAGCGAGGATTACGATTCCCTTTATGGCCTTTCTGTCGGTGCGGATGATTACATAACCAAGCCATTCCGTCCCCTGGTGCTGGGCGCCAAGGTAAAGGCACTGATCCGCCGCAACAAAAATCAGGTGTACAGTTCAGAGGTTCTGGAATGCGGATCGTTCACTTACAATACTTCCACCATGCGGTTTTATAAAAACGGAGAAGAGATCGTTCTCTCTTCCAAAGAGAGCAGCCTGATGCTGCTGTTTTTAAAGCATCCAGGCCAGGTATTTACAAAAGACATGATTTACGATCATGTATGGGGAAACAGCGTTGCCGTAGATGATAATGCCATCATGGTGTATATCAACCGCCTGCGTGGTAAAATCGAAGAAGACCGGCAAAAGCCGGCCCATATTTTAACAGTCAGAGGCCTTGGATACCGGTTTAACCCGTAGGCCTCCTGTCCCTTTTTTCTTTTCAAGGTATTCCAGTGTCGTTTCAGGCACCAGGCCCTTTATCCCTTCAAGGTCCCCGTTTTCATACCTCTTCCGGACCTCAGATGCACTGATTGCCTCTCCCTTAAAACCCTTCCTTTCAATTTCCATTACAGAAATTCCATAACCGGGCAGGATCTTTTTCATTTCCTCATTGTAATGACCGGTTACAGCGCATACCGGTTCTGTTCCCACGAAGCGCTTTGTTATCTTAAGAGCCGGGGCAATGCGCCTGCCGAAAAGCTCTAAGTCCAAATGGCAGCAGGCCCTTTCCCTGCGGACCTTTTCCTTCATAAAATAGGTGGGAAAGGTGGCTGCGGATATGACAAAATCAGCTGCCTGGTGAACGATGGCGCGTGGCAGATCCTTAATTCCTTCCCGCACCATAAAAAAGCGTTCCTCCGCCCCAAAACTGCTTCTGTTATCGGCAAGAACCAGTACATGGACATAGTCACAGCAGGTAAGGGCCTGTTCAACCAGATACCGGTGGCCATAAGTAAACGGATTGCAGTTGGCAACAATGGAACCCACGGCCACCCCTGGCTTCAATGCCTCCGCCGGAGACTCTGAAATCAGGCGGTCCACAAACTCTTCAAACCCTTTCTTCCTGTTTTCCATAAAAAGAACATCATCAGTTATAAGAACCGTATAAAATCCAAGATCCTCAAACATTTCCCTGTTTTCCGGCTTTGTGTACATAAGAATATGGGATCTGCCATTCTCAAATTCATACTGGGTAAGGCATGAGATGACAGACCCGGATAAACCGGACCCCCGTACGCTTTTATCGACTGCAATGCACTTTAAGACATTCTGCTCCGCTGAGCCGGTGGCAAGGATCTGGTAATTCTCATCAAGCAGACATACGCTGTATTCGATCCCCTGGTCATAATCCAGATCGTTCCGTTTTAAAAAATCCTTTAACAGTTCCAGTTCTTTTCCTTTAAACGGCCTTCCTTCCAGCTTTACGAATTCCATAGAATCCTCCTCCACACCGGTTCTTTTATCAGTTCATTTATGAAGATTGCAACAGCCAGAAGATCTGCACAGCCTCCGGCGCTTATATTTCTCTTTATAAAGTCCGCGTCCATTTGTTTCAGGGTCACCATGCTTTTGTCTCCGTAGGCCCCGCCGGAAAGCAGAAAATCCCTTGCCATGCGCTGAACCTTTAAAAGGACGGACGAATCATGTCTTGCAATGATGTTCGAATCCCCTACCTGGCTCATGAGCATAAACAAGGTTTCCAGTTTGATCCGGTTCCAGTCCCTGCCCTCCCTAAGGCCTTTAGCCATGGTGGGAAGGGCGATCTTTCGCACAGAAGAATAGCCGGTCATGGCCTCTCCTCTTGCGCCGGCAATCCCGTGTTTATTTAAGGACTGCATATTCCCCAATTCCTTTACCAGGGTCTCCCTTACCATGGCCTGCTCCATTTTAATCAGACAGTCTATTGTCACAGTTCCATAAACCTCCATGCATGCCCCGGCGGCTGCACTTAAGATTCCCATGTGAAAGATCAGCCCTTTATGGGTATTCACTCCTGCCGTAGCCTTATACATGGCTGCCTCTGCAGCCATACCGGTCCGGCGGATCCGCTCAAACAGCAGCCCTGGCATATGAGGAAGCCTCATGCCTTCCAAGGCCATGGAGGCAAAATACGGTTCTAAAGCCGCTGCACTCCTTTCAAAGGAGGTAACGTCCATATCTTTATGGGCACCTGGGGAATACAGATCCACCAGGCCGGGCTTGGGAGTCGTATAAACCTCCTCAAGCATGGCCCGGTAAGCCATGTTCCCGATGAGGAAAGCCGTCTTTTCAAATGTCTCTTTGGGTTTCGCACCAGAACTGACATCCATCGTTTATTCTCCTGTAAACTGAAACTCCTTGATTTTACGCACCACATCCATGATGGTACCATCCCGGCTCTCGATAATCCCTACGATCTTATCATCAAACTGCACCTTTTCCGGTTCCCCTACAATGGAGTATGCGATGTCACGCAATTCCTCAATGGTCTTAAACGGCAGATCCACGTCTTTCATGCACTGAATCAGATCCTGCCTTCTCGGATTGATTGCAATGCCATAATCCGTGATCACCACATCAATGGATTCGCCGGGAGTCGTAACCGTTGTGACATCCGAGCAGACAGCCGGAATCCTTCCCTGCAGGAGCGGGGAAATTACTATGGTGCATTTTGCTCCGGCTGCAGTGTCCGGATGACCTCCCTGGGCGCCGGTAATCATGCCGTCAGAGCCTACCACTACATTGCAGTTATAATTCACATCCACTTCCAGAGCTGCCAGGATCACAAAATCCAGCTTATTTACGACGGCTCCCTTATTAAAGGGATCCGCATATTCTCCCGCACTGATTCGAAAATGCCTGGGATTGATAACGGATTCTACTGCATCCAGATCGAAATCCTGGGTATCTAACAGGGCATCCACCTGATTGTTCTCCAATAAGTCGCACATGGGCTTTGTAAGCCCTCCTACCCCGAAGCGCATACGCACATTTCTCTCCTTCATGATTTTTGCAAGAGAAATGGTGGAAGCGATGGAAGCCCCGCCTACCCCGGTCTGGTAAGAAAATCCATCCTTAAAATACGGCGTATTGACCACGAACTGGGTACAGTAATCTGCCATCATAAGCTTACGCATATCTGTGGTTGGCTTTGCGGCTCCGGTTGCAATCTTATCCGGATTTCCGATCTCATCAACAACTACCACATAATCTACTTTTGTCATGGAGATATGGGCGGGGAAGTTGGGGAACGGAACCAGGCAGTCAGTGATTGCCACCACCTTATCGGCATAGTCGGCATCTACCATGGAATAAGAAAGAACGCCGCAATCCGATTTTCCGCCGATGCCCCGGCAGTTTCCATAGTCATCGCAGGTAGGGGCACCGATAAATGCGATATCGATCCTCACCTCTCCGGTTTCAATGGCACGGACTCTGCCGCCGTGGGAGCGCATAACGGCCAGGCCCCTTAATTTTCCTTCGGATATGGCCCTGCCGATCTTCCCCCTGACGCCGGAGGACTGTATCCCGGTAATCGTCCCATCCTCTATGTAATCCACCAGTTTATCGTGGGCTTTCCCTAAGGAGCTGGCACAGATGGTAATATCCTTGATCCCCATGTTGTGGATCTCCTCCATCACCATGTTTACCACATAATCGCCTTCCCGGAAATGATGATGAAAGCCCAGGGTCATTCCATCCTTTATTCCGCATTTCACCAGACAATGGTGAATGCTATCCGCCAGCTTGCTTTTTTCCGAATTGATCACGCACTTCGTGACCGGACCGTCTTTTTTATATTCAAATCCATCAAAGTGATGAACACCCATAAAAGGTTCTTTTCCTGTCAGTTTTAAGATTTCTTCCGGAATCTCTCTCCCTACTGCATTAATCATCTTACAAATCTCCTTTATATACACCGGAGGCCTTGGCAAGCTCTATGGTTCTCTTGGCTCCGTCATAGAACGCAATGTCGATCATCTTTCCGTCTACGGTAAATACTCCGATTCCCTCTGCCTTTTTCTCCTCAATTTCCTTAACGACCTTTTCTGCAAACGTGATATCCTTCTGCGCAGGCGTAAATATCTCATGGACAACCGGGATCTGGCGCGGATTGACAATGGATTTACCGTCAAATCCCATTAGATGAATGGTTTCCACATCCTTCCGGAAGCCTTCCATATCGTCAAGGTTTGTATAAACCGTATCAAAGCACTGGACCTTTGCTGCCCTGGCCGCAATGATTAAATTCTGTCTGGCTCCCATTAACTCAATACCGGTTCCAGTAATATGGGTCTGAAGGTCTTTGGTATAGTCCCCGCCGGAAAGTGCAATTCCAAACAGCCTTTCGGAAGCCTCGCAGACATCCAGCGCCTTTACTACTCCTCTTGCGGATTCTATGGCAGCCATAATGAGGGTCATTCCTTCCGGAATGCCGAAATCTTCTTCTGCAGTCCGGATCTCTGCTTCCACTGCTTTTATGTCCTCAGGCCGTTCTGTTTTCGGGATCCGGATCGCGTCACAGCCGCCTGCAACCGCACAGCGGATATCTTCCTTCCAATAAGGGGTATCCAGTCCGTTGATACGGACCACCCGCTCGCAGCCCCTGTAATCGATCTCCTTAAGTGCATGATATAGGGAAAATCTGGCTGCATCCTTCTGGTTTTCTGCCACCGCATCCTCCAAATCCAGCATGAGGGAATCCGGTTTATAAATATACGGATCCTTAATGAGACCCGGTTTCTGGGCATTTAAAAACATCATGGTTCTTCTGAGCCGTTTCTTATTCGGATTCATCGTTTCTTTTTGCCTCCCCAGAGAATATTTTCAAACTGGTCCATGGAACGGGATACTGCTCCTTCCACGCGCGCCTTAATGGTGCAGTCCAGTGCCCCCTTATCAACAACCGTGATTCTCACATTGTCAATACTGAGATTCCTAAGGGTCTCCATGATTACCTTCCGGATCCTGTTGCCATACTGGTTCATTACTGCGCTTTCCAGCACAAAATCGATTTTACCATCACCTGGCTCAACAGTTACCTGACAGTCGCTGGACTCCAATGTACCGGCCATGGCTGGTTTTTTTATCTCCATTTTGCTTAAAGCCTCCCTTTTATCTTTGATAATTTCATTTTATAGGGAGAACCTTAACCAGGGGAAAAAGGAACCTTAAAATTTATTAAGAAAGAGGCAGATTCTCATCTGCCCCTTTCTATTAACCAGGAATCTATGATACTCTCAATACATCCGTAGAGCTCCTTAACTGTATGGCTTCTGCTGCGGCCGCACAGCTTTGCATCCTTTTCACAAATCAGGCATTTCCGAACAGGGTATCCTAATTCTTCTCTGCTGACCCCGTTTCCTGCCCTATCGTATACATCGATATCAAACAGCCTTCCAAGGGGATGGGTTTCTTCCATTTGAACCGTTATTTTTTTCACATAAAGAGGATCAGGGCTTTTCACTGCATAGAGCTTAAAATAACCGGCCTTCTCTTCTACTACGGTCTCCTCCATCACAGTCAGCCCATGGTCCGTAAACAGACGGTCCAGCTCTTCTCCTCCTGCGGAAAATGCCAGAAGTATGCCCGGAGATGTTTTCCTTGGACCGGGAATATTCATCCCAAGAGCCACGATAGCGGCACCATTATGTTTTTTTTGAAGTGTTTCCTGCATTCTTACTTTCTTTTCACGGAAAGAAAGCATCTCATCTAAAGTTACATTCTCTTCCATCTTATTCCCTTATTTCTGTTATCCCAAAGCTTCCATCGTTTTTTTTCTGAAAGGTGATGTTTGATTCTCCTTCTCCCATGGTCACGCCTTGATCCGTCATTTTCAGTGAAACCGTATCCACATTGGCCACAGCTACCATAAGATCATCTCCAAACACCATGTCAGGGTTCTGCTTAAATAAGTCTTCCCGGTTGTTAAGGGTGATCGTTTCCTCATCACCTGTTATGAAAACACAGGGATAAATAAGAAGGTCCGCAAATGCCAGTAAATCCTGGTCTCCTACCGCTTCCTGGATCTTCTCGGCAAATGCCTCCACCTTTTTTTCCGTCCCAGCGCTTTCTTCACTCTCCCCGGCCTCTATCCCCGGCCCTGACTGGTCCATATCCTCTTCCGGAACAATCTCATCAGTCCCATTTTTTTGTGTTCCGGATCTCTCCATCCTGACGGCCGCAGTCTCTGTTTTTGCCGCTTCCGAAGGAGCGCCGCCCAAATCTTCAGCTTGCTTCCTGCCGCAGCCAGCTGCGAGCAATACAGCAAAAGCAACGGCCAAACAAAATAAACTGATTTTCTTTTTCAGCATTTCCTGATTCCTCCCTGCGTCCATTTTTTCTCCAAGGGTCAGGCAGGAGTGGTCACACTCCCATTTGACCCGCAAGCACAAAGAGTGAAACGGGTTCTCATTCACCCTTTAATCAGGGCACAGTATAGCACCTGTCAGGATAATAAGTCAATAGGGTTTCAAAAACTGTAAACCTTAGTCATCTTTCTGTAAGATTCTCGCCGGTTTTTTATCCATTTTTCCTTCCCCGCACCTCATTGACCTGGCTGATGATCATAAATGCATTAGGATCGATTTCCGCGCCGATTAAAAATCCGGAAAAAAACACCGGCCAGCAGCCGATCATCAGTCATTGCCGCCTGGCAGGTACCGCCGCTGCCATCGGCTTAAGCTCCATAGTTTGTGATACAGTATGATCAACAGAAATAACTGGGCTTTCTACTTAAAAGCCCAGTTCCATCAGTTTTCACTCATCAGACAGGAATGATTCCCACGAGTCCCGGCATGGATAGATATTTGTTAAAAATATTTTTTAAGCACCAGATTGTTGTCAGACGGTCTGCTCCTTCGTTCAGACAAACCGGATATTCCTTAATAACCTCTCCGTTTAAGCGGTAAATGACACTTCCCACCGTCTGCCCTTTACGCACCGGAGCATTTAATTCCTTTGGAATGTCTGTCTGTACCGTGACTTCTTCCTCATCTGCCAGAAGAAGGTTAAAGGTCTTCTCTTCCTCCCCGTCTATGCCGCAGGATATCATGACCGGTTCATCCAGGCGGCCGGAGGAAGGAATCCCTTCCTTTACCGGAATATCAGGAAAACTGATGTCTTTATACACGTTCCTGAAATGAAAGCGTTCCATCCCATATTGGAACAGCTTTCTTGCATCCGACCATTTATATGCCTTATGAGGGGGCCAGCCGCAGCCTAAGAGGGCAATGGTATAAGTTCTTCCGTCATCCTCTACTGCTCCCACATAGGAATATCCGGCTCCTCCGGTGAAGCCTGTTTTTCCTGAGAACGCCCCGTCCATCATGGCCAGAAAGGTATTGTGGTTATTGCAGGAAAAGGAGCGTTTTCCTTGCAGATCAGCAAAGGAATAGCTTCTCGTTGCCGTAATCTTCAGGAACTCCTCCTTCTTTGACGACTGTCCGATGCAGTAGTTCATGATCCTGGCTAAATCCGCTGCCGTAGTGGAGTGTATCTTCACCTGTCCATCCTTTTCTTCTTTGGCATCCAGTCCATTGGGTGTGATAAAATATGTATCTTCGCAGCCTAAATCCCTTGCTTTTTCATTCATAAGCCTGGCAAATCCCTCCTGGCTCCCTCCGACGTGCTCTGCGATCATCATGGCGGCATCATTATGGGATTCCAGCATCAGACTGTAAAGCAGATCCTTAAGCAGAAACTTTTCTCCCTTATAGACCCCTAAATGGACCTTGGGCTGGGAAGCCGCATTCTGGCTGGCCGTTACTGTGTCAGATAAATTCCCATACTCCAGAGCAAGGATGCAGGTCATGATTTTTGTGGTGCTGGCCATGGGACGGACCAGATTCTCATTTTTTCCGTATAAAATGCGGCCGGTGGAGGCATCCATCAAAACTGCTGACTGGGCATAAAGATTTAACTCATCCTTTGTCTGAACCGGTGCGTTCTTTTCTCCTTTCTCCTCTGTTACTGTTGTGTTCTCATTAACGGCCTCTTTTTCTGAAAGCTTAACCGCAGCAGTTCCTGTCCCGACGAGAAAGATGATCACTGCTGTCAGCAGTATTCCTATGGCATGCCTCATGAAAGAGCCTCCGACGTGGATTTATTTTATCCTATTCCGCAGTTTTTTCAATTATTCCCTTTACTTCCCGAACATATTTTCGGTATAATAAGAGAGAAGGAAGTTCGATTCTCTAAGTGCCCCTCAAGGTAAAATTCAAACTGCACCAAAACTTGCCTTTATTAAGTAAATTTTATCAAAGGAGAGACGGATATGGTACCCGAGCCTTTAGTTTTTCACATAGACGTAAATTCCGCATATTTAAGCTGGGAATCTGTCAGCCGGCTGGAAGCTGACCCAGAAGCCCTGGATTTACGCACCATTCCATCAGCAGTAGGCGGTGACGCCTCTTTAAGGCATGGAATTGTTCTGGCAAAATCCACGCCCGCAAAAGCATTTGGGATCACAACCGGGGAACCCATCAGCCAGGCCCTGCGCAAGTGCCCCGCCCTGACCGTTGTTCCGGCCCGGTTTGACGTGTACCTTGAAAAATCCCTGGAACTGATGGAGCTTTTATCCGATTACACCCCTGACATTGAAAAATTCAGCATTGACGAGGCCTTTCTCGACATGACCTCCACCATTCACCTATTTGGCTCCCCGATTGAGGTGGCAAACCAGATCCGGGAAAAGATCCGGAAGAATCTGGGGTTTACGGTGAACATCGGTATCGCTCCCAACAAGCTCTTAGCCAAGATGGCCTCGGATTTTAAAAAGCCCGATCTCTGCCACACTCTGTTTGCCCATGAGATACCTTCCAAAATGTGGCCCTTACCCATTCGGGAACTGTTTTTTGTGGGCCATTCCGCCCAGAAAAAGCTGGAAGGCATCGGCATACACACCATAGGGGAGCTTGCAGCCTGCAATGTAAGCCATTTAAAGCACCTTCTGGGGGAAAAGTATGCCCTGCTGATACATGATTATGCCTTGGGCATTGATACCTCTCCCGTGGCGGAACGGGAGCCTTTAAACAAGGGCTACGGCAACAGCACCACCCTCTCCCATGATATTGACGACTTTGATATGGCCTGCCAGGTCCTCCTGTCTTTAAGCGAAACCGTGGGCGCCCGCCTTCGTTTAGATCATGTCATGAGTGACTGCGTCTGTGTGGAGATCAAGGACTGGAATTTTCAAACCAAGTCTCATCAGATGACCTTAAACAATCCTACGGACTCCACCACAGTGATTTATGAAAATGCCTGTAAGCTGCTTAAGGAGCTTTGGGACCGCACTCCCCTGCGCTTAATCGGCGTGCGTACCACCAAGATTTCTGAGGATGGCTTTTGCCAGCTTAGTCTTTTTGAGTCTGAGCAGTCCCGCAAGATGAAGGAAATGGAAAAGGCGGTGGATCATATCCGCAGCAAATTCGGGACCGACAGCGTCAAAAGAGCCAGCTTTTTAAAAAAGGATGCCATTGTAGACCATACATCCGGCCATGGGAAATCCGGCATAAAATAAAGGTGCATCTGAAAACTGCCATGTTTTCAGATACACCCTCAGCCTAAAACTGTCCTCCAATGGCTTTAAACCCTTCACCATAAACCTCATTGGAATCCGTGATAATAAGAAATGCTTCCTTGTCTGTTTCGTGGATTGCGCGGCGGATTGGCACCACCTGGCTGTTGTTGCAGGCGCACATGACCACCTTCTTTTCATCCAGGGAATAGGAGCCCTGGCCCTGAAGGAAGGTGCTGCCCCGCCCGGTACTTTCCTCGATTCTCTGAGCCACCTCTTCTGCATGGGAGGTGACCACAAAAACCAGCTTTCCGGCTCCCAGGCCAATCATGATCTTGTCGATTACCATGGTGGTCACAATGGTAGAGAGCATACCCAGGATAACTGCATCCAGATTGCGGAATACGAAGCCTCCGGCAATGATCACTATGGCATCCACCACAAGGGATATTTGTCCGATAGTCAGATGAGGAAAAAGCTTCCGGATCGCCATGACCAGAAAGTCCGTACCTCCTGTGGAACAGTTTCTTAAATAGACAATGGTCAGCCCCAGACCTGAAAAAATTCCGGTGCAGGCGGCAGCATACAGGGGATTTCCCTGATAAACCGGCAGATAAGGGACTACATAGTCCAGCACAAGGGCAAAGATGACCATACTCTTCATGGAACGGAGCAAAAAACGCCTTCCCAAAAGCTTATAGCTGACTAACACAATGGGAATGTTAAGGACCATGCTGGTAATGCCCATGGGCAGGCCGAACAGATGGCGCAGGATCAATGCGATACCGGATACTCCTACAGGAGCGAATTCCGCGCTTACCGCAAAATTATAGATTCCAATATTGAATAAAAATGCTCCCGCCAGATCGCTCAAAAGATCGATCCCCAGCTCCTTTGGCGAATATTCCTGTTTGATTGTCATCATGAGTATGCTGCCTCCATTTCTTCCGCCCTGCTTTCACCTTATAGGAAATAATCATTAATTTCAAATTCTTTTTTACCGATCCGCACCTGTTTAATGAGAACGTTGGCTTCCCCCTCTTCTTCGGAGCAGACTCCGGTCACCTGAATCTGTACCTTACCATAGGATTCCGTCAAAACCAGTTCTTTATCCATAATTCCCCTGTCTACGATTGCTTCTGCCAAATCCAGCAGAACCTCATCCACATCTTCCATTATGTTGTTTCTTTCAAATTCAATTTCCAATGCCTCATAAATATCTTGATCAAACATCACCAAACCCCCTTTTTTTCATTTTCTACCAGCTAATTATAACCTATAGATTCTCCTTGTCAATCACTACCCGCCATGATAGAATCGGTTTATGAAAATGACTATGACTTATACCATAAAACAACCCTTTGAAGAAATGACCGTGAAGCAATATCTCCTAAACCTTGGATATTCTCAGAGCCTGATCCGGCAGCTTCGGAATACTAAAAACGGTATAACTGTGGAAGGAGAGCCTGTCTATACGACCCGCGTTCTTAAGCCGGGAGAGCTTTTATCTGTCTTTATCTGTGAGGAAGATAGTTCCAAGAATATTGTACCCACTCCCATGCCAATTCATATCCAGTACGAGGACGAACATCTCCTGGTCATTAACAAGGCAGCCGGCGTCCCCATCCATCCGTCCCAGGGTAATTTTGATCATACCCTTGCCAACGGGATCGCATATTATTTTAAAGAAAAGAACGAAACCTTTATCTACCGGGCCATTAACCGTCTGGACCGGGATACCACCGGACTTTTAGTGCTGGCAAAAAATCCTTTAAGCGCCTGCATTCTTTCGGATATGGTGAAAAAAAGAGAGCTTCACCGCCGTTACCTTGCGGTTGTCCAGGGAAAGCTTCCCCTAAGCGGAACCATTGATGCTCCCATTGCCCGGGCAGACGGCTCCACCATTGAACGGTGTGTGGACCGGATAAATGGGGAAGAGGCACGCACTCATTATAAACGGCTTTATTATGATCCTGTGACAGGACATTCCCTTGCGGGTCTGACTCTGGAAACCGGCCGTACCCATCAGATCCGGGTCCATTTAAATTCCATCGGCCATCCCCTGCCGGGAGACTTTCTTTATCATCCGGATTACCGTTACATCACCCGCCAGGCCCTTCATTCCTTCCGGCTGGATTTCCTCCACCCAATCAAAAAGGAGCCCCTTTTTTTTGAGGCGCCCCTTCCCGAGGACATGAAGTTCATTGGAATCACATCCACCGAAGGCCTTTGGGATAATGATTTTTAAGAATTCCCCCGGCAAGCTTGGCAAATCCCATGGAATATCCGCCGGTATTGACAAGCACCCAGCCTTTATGATTGTCACCGGAAAGAAATGCCTCCCCGGTCAGGGTTTCTCCCTTTAAATACTTTATAACTTCCCCTCCGTCAGCCGGCAGGTCGATGAAACGGCTTACCTCTTCCTTTTTAAGGAAAAGAGCAAAGCCATGAGAAGGCTCAAACCGGTTCTTTTTCACAGTTCCCAGGTGAAGTCCCGGACGGAGAATTTTCATGCCCTTAAAATCAATCATTTCCGGCGGGATCAGATACAGCTGGTCCCCAAAGAGAATATATTCCTTTCGAAGAAGCAGAGGGGCAGGATTTACCAGGAAATCCTTTAAAAACGTTTCTAATTCTTTTAATACGGACTTATCCCTGCTGTACTCCGGAGTGGTCTGCTTTTTTTCAGAAATCCCATCTCCGCTCTTCTTTAATACTGCCAGGTAATGGCCTTCCCCTTCTGATCTGTCAGGCCAGATGCGGAAGGTCTTTTGTAAGTCTGCCATACCGGATTTACTCCATTCTGGGCGGCCTGGATAAAGTCCCGGACGTTTTCCTGCATCCGCAATGGAAAAATCGGGGTGAGAGAAAAGGAAACCTTCAATGACCTGTTCATTTTCCTCCGGGGAAAAGGTACAGGTGGAGTAAACCATGGTTCCGCCGGGCTTAAGCATTGCCGCGGCATTGGATAGAAGCTCTTCCTGGCGGGCTGCGCAGGCTCTTACATGCCCAGGCGACCATTCCAGCCTCGCCGCCTCATCCTTACGGAACATTCCTTCTCCGGAACAGGGTGCATCCACCACGATCCTGTCAAAGAATCCGGGGAAACGAAGGGACAGGCTCCCGGAATCCTCGTTGGA
Organism: Hungatella sp.; assembly: GCA_031270005.1. GTDB lineage: Bacteria > Bacillota > Clostridia > Lachnospirales > Lachnospiraceae > Lacrimispora. The sequence continues at coordinate 20,353 of JAISYJ010000063.1, forward strand.
CACAACCCCATTCCCAATCCCCATGCGTTCTACGTTCTGGGAAAGGATCTTTGCCCTGGCCGGATGGATCTCATTGCTTAGAAGAAAGCCTTTGCCCTGCATCCGTCCTGCAATATGGGTTGTTTTCCCCCCAGGCGCAGCACACAGATCAAGAATCTTCTCTCCCGGCCTTGGGTCCAGCAGTTCCACAACAGCCATGGCGCTTGGCTCCTGGATATAATAAAGGCCTGCTTCATGGTATGGATGCTTTCCAGGCCGCTCTCCTGCCTGGTAGTAATACCCTTCCGCTGCCCATGGAATCTTTTTCAACTGAAACGGGCAGATCTCATCAAATTTCTCAAGGGATATTTTTAAAGGATTTACCCTTAAGCCCTGAACCCGTTCCTTATCATAGCTTTCTATAAAAGAATCATACTCTGCTCCTAAAAGCCCTTTCATTTTTTCTCTGAACTCATCCGGTAATTGAATCATTATTTTTCCTCTGAATATTAATTTTATAAAAATAACACTTATCTGTCATTATTTTTCGAAGTAAGAGCCAAAATAGGAAGAGACCAATGACTGGAGGTGTCTTATGTCCTTAATAACCATTACCGCTTACTTCATTATACCCATATATACCATTTTGTTTGCCTGGGGAACCGACTGGTTCACAATGAACTTTTCCGTATTAGGGAATTTATCTTCCAGAAAAAACCTGTTTCTTTTATGGGGTATTGTTGTAGGAACGTATTTTTATTACGTTTTAAAACGGATCATAGGCGGACTTCCCCGGAACAGAAAAGAAACCGTGATCAGTACCACTGCCCTGTTGCTTCTGGCTCTGGCGGTCATCACGCCTTATCTGCCGGACTCTCAGCCTATTCATGCGGTCCTCCATGTTATTTTATCCTTTTTGGCATCAATTTCTCTTCTTATCTGCCTTTATATGATCATCTGGAAGCTTTATTGCATGAATCAGGCGCTTTACCGGCCCTATCTGCATGGCTTACTGGTGATAACGGTTTTGTCTGCCTTTCTCTTTTTCCTGACAGGAATCGTGAGCACGGTGCTGGAAATATTTTTCACCCTGTCCTGTACCATACTGCTGGAAAGGCTTTACCGCAGAATCCAGGTTCCAAGGATCACATGGAGATCATTGGGCTAAATGACCCTATAATAAAGCATGATAAAAAAGGAAAGTACCCGGAAGAAAAAAAAACTTCTTACGGGCACTGACCTTTTGCCGGGCAAAAGCCCCGGATATAAAAACATACCGGGGCATCGTCAGCGGAAATACTACAACGTGATCTTATACTGGTCGGAGCCTTCTCCATCCACAGCATAATAAGCAATATCTTCTTCCGGTTTTATGTATATCTCAAGGGTTTTTACTGCAGCGTCTTCATGCTTTGACAGATAATCCTTTTTAACTGCTTCAAGCACTTCTCCTGCGGCAATTTGTTTTCCGGAATATTCCAGAAAAAAGGATACTTCCGGATCTTTTTTCTTTACAGCTGTTTTCTTTGGCGCACTGCTTTTTTTTACAGGCGCCTTCCTGCCATTAGCAGCCGCTTTCTCTTCCTGTACCGGAGCTGCGGCCGCCTTGGCTATGGCCGCTGTCTTTTCAGCCGCTGATTTTCCAACTGCCATTTCTTCTGGGGCTTTCGCTGGTTTTTTTCCTGCACTTTTATTGTTTTCCATAATTCTCCTCCTCAAACAAATAAAACGGTAACAACCATTGCAACTCAGCCATATCATTCATAATTTGGCGGATAGAATGTATCTCTAAAAGACATATGCATAAGCCGCCAAATTATTCATACCGGGCATCTGCCCTATAAAAATACTTGAAAATTTATGCTTAGTGAGCAAGCTCCTACTCATGAAATATTACAAATATTTTTGTATGGCTTACCTGTAACTACAAATCAAGCCTGCCAGTGATGTTTAAAATTAGCTGAGTGAATTATAGAACGAAACCCCTGTTTTGTCAATAAAAACCATCCTCTTCCCATAAAACCGGGTATTATTAAGGTCTGATCACCAGGCGGGCGCCAGCCATTTTTTCCACAATTTCATACATATTGGTTACCGAGCCAACCTGCAGCTTGTCTGATAATTCATAATGATTCAGGCAGGTTCCACAGGTGAGGATTTCCACTCCCTGGGCCTCTAAGCTCTTTAGATCCTCCAGGGACTGAGAGCCTTCCACAGATAACCTGGCTCCCCCATTGTAAAGAAGAACCGTCTCTGGAAGCTCCTCCAGCTTGGTAAGGGCATAAACAAATCCCTTCATCAGAATGCGTCCAAGTTCTTCATTGCCTCCTCCCATCTGATCCGAGGAAAGCACCGCTACAAGGCCTTTTTTTCTGGCATCCGGGAGGCATTCTTCCTCTTTGGCCGTTTCTTCCATATTGCCGGGTTTCCTGTTTACGTGGAACAGGATTTCATATTCCCCTTCCGCTTTTTTCTCAGAAGCAGGAGCAAATCCCTCATAATTCCCCAGTTTCATTACATTCTGAACTGCAATTTCATTGTCCACAAGAACCTTTAATGTACCCTCTCCCATATCCTTTAATGCCTCTTTTGCTTTAATAACCGGCTGAGGGCATGTCAGACCTCTGGCATCAACAATCTTTTCCATTTTACCGTTCTCCTTTTCTTCTATTTTCTCTTTCCAGTTCTTCCATTACAATGATCATAGAACGCAAAAGCCGCCTGTTATTCTTAGACAGCATTGCTGCCTTCTGTACTATCTCAATGATTTCATAATCATTCTGCCGGGACTGCCCCTCTTCTGCCTCTTGTTCCAGCAAAGAAAAGAAATCCGACATTTTAAGACCAAACGCATTGCAGATCCTGCCGAGTTTTGGCAGGCTGATATTGGCTCTCCTTCCAAACAAACTGGATAATGTGGACTGAGCAATCCCGCTTTCCTTTGATAACCTGTACATAGACCACTCTTTGCTTCTGTTGATTTCCTCGATTTTCTTAAGTACCGCCTCGTTGTCCATACAGATATTCCTCACTTCTCATAGATACAATTATAGTAGTATATGAAACGCAAGTTTTATAGATTGCAATACTTGCTGTATATACTTCTATTATTAGTAGTATCCTATGTTTTGTAAGGTTTTATAAGCACATGTTACATATAAACCTTAAAACCGGGACCAGTCCTATTAAGGACCTGCCCCGGCTTTTCCTCTGTCTACTTTTCTTCTTCGTCTTCGCCTACCAGCTCATCATATTCCGCATCGTCCAGTAATTCGTCAAAGGCATCCGCAACGATCTCATATTCCTCGTCATCTTCAATATTTTCAAGATTCGGCTGCCCGTCCTCCTTCTCAGAATAACGGTACAGATAAACTTCTCCCTCTTCCGCTTCAGGGCCGTTCATCGGAAGCAGTGCAATATAATCTCTTTCGCCTGCCGTGAAAATGGTAAGTACTACGCACTCCAGTTCTGATCCGTCATCCAGGGTCAGTGTAACTGTCATTTCCTCCTGCGGTTCCATATCATCCCGCTCTAAATTAGGATCCTGTGCCATTCCGATACCTCTCTTTTTTCTTAATCTAGTTGTAGGGCGCTTTCTTACGCCTATTTCCACTCTATCAAACAATCCGGCAAAAATCAAGGGATTTTATCTTTAATATTCAATTCCCTGCCTTGCTGAAATTCCGCTGTCGTATGGATGCTTCACCTTTCTGATTTCTGACACATAATCCGCCATTTCTACAAGCTTTTCTGAGGGTTCCCTTCCTGTGAGAACTACCTCAAGCCCTTCAGGGCGGGCAGAAAGAAACTCCAAAACCCTTTCTTCCTCCACCAGACCAAAATTGCATACAGCCATGATCTCATCTAAAACAAGCAGATCAAAATTCTCCGTTACCGCCTTGTTTAAAGTCATTTCCAGCAATTGAGAATAGTAGATGCCCGCCTCTTTTTTCTGCTCAGGGGACATTCTGGAAAAAAAGCCAAAACTCCGCTCACAGGGTGTGACCGTGATTCGGTCAAGTCCGCATAATGCCTTTACTTCACCGGAATGATCGGTTTTTAAAAATCGGGTAATAAGCACCCGCTTCCCGCTGCCGCAGGCGCGCACGGACAGTCCTATGGCTGCCGTTGTCTTTCCCTTTCCATCCCCGCAGTATATGTGTACACAGGACTTCATATCTCGCTCTCCTTTCCTTGTTTCTGCCCATGTTTTCAGGGCACAAAGGGATACCCGCAGGGTGTTATCATTCCCGTTCCAAGTATTCCCGTATAAAACGGGAAACCTCCTGCTTTTTGCTGTATCTCTCCCGTACATAATTGACGTGAAGCCGCTCCTTGGACCTTGTCATTGCCACGTAAAACATCCGCCGCTCTTCCTCCAAATCTGCCGGAAGCACTGCCTTATGGTGAGGCGTCACGCCTTCATTGGCGTCCAGAATGTAGACGATCCTGTATTCCAGTCCCTTGGAGCTGTGCATGGTCATAAGAGAAACTCCATTTAAATTTCCTCCCCCTGACTGGGCCTGGGCTTTTAATTCTTCTCCATATTCTTTCATATGGCAAAACCATTCCACTGCAGTGAGATAACCGGCTGCGCTCTCCTGAAGCTGGTCCAAGACCTCCAAAAGCTCCTCCGGCTTCATTCTCCGGTACTGGGCGTATTCCCGGATGTAATCGTCATACCCCACCGCTTTCCTGATATAGTTTACAGCAGCCACAGGTGCCATATTCCTTATCATCTTTAAATCATATTCCAGCTGCTCGATCCGCTCCACCATCCAGCCCCTGTCCTGATAAAAGGATTTTATAGATTCCCAGTTCACCGGATTGTTTTCTACCGCATCCCGGCTTATGTAGCGGTTCGGACGGTTGATGATCTGGAGCACATTGGCCCTGGATAAATCGCCGGCCGCTGCATGGATATAAGAAATAATGTTTTTTGCAATCCAATGATCGTATAGGTTGGGCACTGAATCCTTCATGGAGAAGGGGATATTATATTCCATGAACTTTTCGATCAACAGCCTTGGCCCCAGGTTTGTCCGGTAAAGGACCGCCATCTCCTGCCAGTCAAACCCGGCCTTTGCATAAGCCATGATTTCCCGGACGATTTCCAGAGTTTCCTCCTGGGGATCCTGCCAGACTCTTGTAACAACCGGCTTTCCATGCCCTTTTTTCGTGACGATCTTTTTCGGAAAACGCATCTCATTGTGGGCGATCAGCTTTCCGGAAGCCTCCACAATTTCTTTGGTACTTCTGAAATTAATATTTAAAAGGACCTTTTTAGCTCCTTTATAATCCTTTTCAAAGCCCAGCATGATTTCCGGTTTTGCTCCCCGGAAACGATAGATGGACTGGTCATCATCACCTACGATAAACAGATTATTTTCCGGTGCTGCCAGCATCCGGACAATCTCATACTGCACCCGGTTAATATCCTGAAATTCATCCACCAGGATATACTGATACTTTTTCTGCCATGCATTCAGGATGTCCTTTCTCTGGACAAATAATTCATAGCACATCACCATCATGTCGTCAAAGTCAATGAGATTGGCCCTGCGAAGCCGGTCCTCATACGTGAGATAAAGCTGTTTGAATATTTCCTCAGAACAGTTTTTGGAATAATAGTGATCCAGGTCGATCATCTCTCCTTTTACTGAGCTGATTTCCGATAAAACAGAGGTTACGAATTCCGCCTCATCTTCCACCTCTACCTGGTTCTTATCCATGGCTTCCTTTATGTACTGGATCTTCTGCTCCTCCCTCACAATGCTGCGTGCATCGTAACGGTAGGCAAACTTAAGTATCCGGAAAAATATGGCATGAAAGGTTCCAAAGCTGACCGCAGACGGCCTGCCGCCCACAAGGCTTTCAAAACGTTCCTTCATCTCCCTGGCAGCTGCTTTTGTAAATGTGATGACCAGGATATTTGACGGATCCACACCATATGTCTCAATCAAATGACATATCCGGTGGGTGATGGTAAAGGTCTTCCCGGAACCTGGCCCGGCAAGGACCAGCATGGGACCTTTATGGTGAAGGACCGCCTCCTTCTGGGCTCCTTCATATGTGACCTGTTCCTTCATGATCTCCTCCATTTTGGAATCATGCCCTATGCGGCAGATCCCATCAAACGAAAAGCAGAGGTCCGGTCATGTCCGGAGCCTCTGCTTCTATAATTATAACTATTGAGCTCCATTGCTTAAAAGTTCGATTCCCTTTCTGATTCTCATAAGGGTCTCTTCTTTTCCAAGGATCTCCATAATCTCGGTAGCGCCTGCGGGAGTCATCTGCTTTCCTGAAACCGCGGTGCGGATGGGCCACATAACAAAACCGGTTTTATACTCCTTTTCGGAAACATACTTTGAAAGCGTTTCATACAGCGCATCATTGCTGTAATCCTCCTGAGCTTCCAGGATTGGAAGCACATCCTTTAACAGGGCAAGGGATGTTTCGCTGCCTGTCTTCATTTTCTTATTGGTGTACATGGCAGTATCGTATTCCGGCAAAGTTTCAAAAAAGTCAATGTGTTCTGCAATGTCCGGAAAAACTTCGATTCTTGTTTTAACCATGGCCGCGATCTTTCTTAAGTCCAGATCCTTCTTAATAACAGCCTTCAGATAAGGCTCTGCCAATTGGAAGAACCGGTCAAAGTCCATGGATTTCATATATTCGCTGTTCATCCACCGCAGCTTGGTCATGTCGAAAACTGCCGGGGATTTGCTGATATTGTGGAAGTCAAATTCCTTTATTAAATCCTCCAGGGAGAAAATCTCCTGGTTGCCCACTGGGGACCAGCCTAAAAGCGCGACATAATTTACAACAGCCTCTGATATGAAGCCCTGCATGATCAGATCTTCATAAGAGGAATGGCCGCTTCTCTTACTAAGCTTTTTGTGCTCCTCATTGGTGATCAGAGGACAGTGTACATATACCGGAACGTCCCAGCCAAATGCGGCATAAAGACGGTTATATTTCGGGGAAGAGGACAGATATTCGTTTCCTCTCACTACATGGGTAATTCCCATGAGATGATCATCTACCACGTTTGCAAAATTATAAGTGGGGAATCCGTCGGATTTGATCAGGACCATATCATCAAGCTCTGAATTGTCCACGGAAATGTCGCCGTATATCTCATCATGGAAAGCGGTTGTTCCTTCTGTAGGGTTGTTCTGGCGGATAACATAAGTCATACCTGCTGCCAGATTTGCTTCTACCTCTTCTTTGGAAAGATGGAGGCAGTGCTTATCATAGGTCATGATCTCCTGGCCTTCCACAGTCTTTTTAAGGGAATCCAGCCTTTCCTGGGTACAGAAGCAGTAATAAGCTTCCCCTTTTTCTACAAGCTTTTTCGCGTATTCCAGGTAAATACCGGAGGCCTGGCGCTCACTCTGTACATAGGGGCCTACGCCGCCATCCTTGTCCGGGCCTTCGTCATGGTTCAGTCCTGTCTCTTTTAAGGTTCTATAAATAATCTCGACAGCACCTTCCACAAAACGCTCCTGATCCGTATCTTCAATGCGGAGAAGGAAATCGCCGCCCTCATGTTTTGCAATCAGATAAGCATACAATGCAGTTCTTAAATTCCCTACGTGCATACGGCCCGTAGGACTTGGTGCGTATCTTGTTCTTATTTTACTCATTGTGAACACACTCCTATATCTTCATTCTCGTAATAGGCCGGTTAAAGGAAATCATGCCAAAGCCACGTAGTTCATTATATAACGAACCACTGGAAAAAACAATGATTTAGCGGAATTTTCCAAATCAATTATATTTCCAGAAGCCTGCAGGCCAGCTGGAAATATATGATCAGGCTGACCGCATCCACGATTGTGGTAATTAAGGGGGCCGCCATGATTGCCGGATCCATGTGGAACACCTTGGCAGCAATGGGAAGAACTCCTCCAATGGTTTTTGCCACGATAACTGTGACTAAAAGGCTGAGCATCACGGTCAGGCAAAGCATCTCCTGCCCGGGGTAAAGGATGATCAGACGGACATAATTCACAAGCCCCAGAATCAGTCCTACAAGGATAGCTACCTTTAATTCTTTAAAGACCACACGGAAAACATCTCTTGTGCCGATCTCTCCCACAGCCATTCCTCTGATGATCATGGTGCTGCTCTGGCTTCCTGCGTTGCCGCCTGTATCCGTAAGCATGGGAATAAAGGTCACGAGTAAGGGAATCACCGCAAAGGCTGATTCATATCTGGCCAGGATCCCGCCGGTCACCATGCTGCTGATCATCAGTACAAGAAGCCACATGATCCTGTTTTTTGCCAGCTGGAATACGCTGGTTTTCAGATAAGGCTTTTCACTGGGGATCATGGCAGCCATTTTTTCGAAATCCTCTGTGGCCTCCTGTTCCATTACATCCACTACGTCATCAACAGTGACGATCCCCACCAGGCGTTCTTCGTGATCCACAACCGGAAGGCTTAAAAGACCGTATTTCCGAAAGCTGTCCGCCACTTCTTCCTGGTCCTCCGTTGTGACCGCCTTTATCACATGGGTATCCATAATGTCGCCAAGGGCCATCTCGTAGGGATTCATTAATAAGTCCTTGACCGTGACCACTCCCTCCAGCCTTCTTGTGGCATCCATTACGTAGCAGGTGTAAATGGTTTCCTTATCCACTCCATGCTTTCTGATATAGTCAAAGGCCTGGGCCACTGTCATGGTCTTCTTAAGCCCCACATACTCAGCCGTCATAATGCTTCCGGCGCTGTTTTCCGGATAGTTTAAAAACTGGTTGATCAGTTTTCTGGTATCAGGAGTCGCATTCCGCAGGACCCTTTTTACCACGCTGGCAGGCAGTTCCTCCAGCATGTCCACCGCATCATCCACAAACAGATCTTCTACTATTGTTCCCAGTTCGTGATCAGTCATGCTGTTTATAATATGTTCCTGCTTCTCCACATCCAGACATGCGAACACATCGCTGGCCATCTCCTTGGGAAGCATCCGGAACACCACCACTGTTTTTTCTGAATCCAATGCTTCAATGAAAGCTGCAATATCCACTTCATTGAATTCCATCAGCACAGCCTTAAGCTTTCGGAACTGACGGCTGTCCGCAAGCTCCATCAGCTCTTCCATATTGTAACTCTCCTGCATTCCACTCTTCCTCCACATGAACTTATTTTTCCGTCGCGGCGATATGGAAGCAAAACAAATGCTGCATTGCAGGCAGTTTCCTGCAACGCAAAATAGCCATAATTACAGAACCAGCCTGTAATTCATGGCTATCATAAACGCAGAGAACCGTACTCTTTTAACGGCAGCGAGACCAGAGCAGACCCGAAGTACAGGATTCTGCTCTCACTGCCATACGCCTATGATAATTGTCTGCTTCCATCTTCTGACTTCGACCTTCCACTCTGATTCACTTCCTTTCCTGAATGATATTCTTAATTAAGGATAACAGCTGCCATCATAAAAAGCAACCCCTAACCCTTATTTCGCTGTTAATACATACCCGGCCCTACCGCTTCCACACCGGAATCAGAGCCTCCCGGACCAAAGAAGGGACTATCTTCCTCATCGGAATCTGTATCTCCCGGGAAAATGGGCGGAGCCGTCTCCTTCGGTTTCGTGACCCCCGGGCCGATCTCCTGGGGCTTTCCTGAAGGATCCTCCTGCTTTGGCAGGGATGCGGCGCGATTTGCAGCCTCATCTAACTGCGTCTTTAATCCATCATAATATTCGGTACCGGAAAGCTGGTCTAAAAGGCTGTAAGCGGTACTTATCTTTTCTTCTGTGAAGCTGTCCCGGTGTCCCAGGGCAGATAGTTCTCCGATCAGGGACTGGAGAGAAGAAACCGTCTGCTCCACCGCCTGCCTGGCTTGCTGGGAAGCCTCCAGGTTTTTCTGGACCTGGGCCTCCTGCTTTTTACGTTCTTCCTCTGCCTTCCATTTACTTCCATTGGCTCTTGCCGCTGACTCTAATACAGAAGAAAACAAATCCTTTCTTCCTGTTTCAGCATCGGTCTTTTCCCCTGTGGAAGTCACATTCCAAAGGGAAACCGTTGCAGGCATATCCCAGTCCAGAACCGGAAGTCCTTCGTTTATTTCGGCCATGAAGTCATGCCAGATCTTTCCTGAATAGGTTTTTCCATAAACTCCTGGCATGGCCTTTGGAGTTTCATATCCTACCCAGACAGCCGTGGTGTAATGCTTTGTATATCCGCAGAACCAGGTGTCTTTATTGCTGTTGGTGGTTCCTGTCTTTCCGGCAGCCGGGACTGAAAGCCCCAGGCCATAGCCGGTTCCGTAAGGCTTATCCAGGGTACCCTTTAATACATCGGTGATCATGTAAGCGGTATCTTCCGTAAATACCCTCTCATCCGCCTGGTTTCCATTGTATACCTCACCGTCATACTGGCTTTCCATGCTGACGATACAGGTCTTATTGCTGTACAGCCCTTTGTTTGCCAGAACCGAATATCCCTTTGCCATATCCACCACTCTGGCGCCTTCCGTAAAGCCTCCGATGCTCATACTGCTGTTTCCGTTATCCAGATAGCTGATGCCTGCAAAATGCATCTTGCCCAGATAGCCAATTCCTTTGTCAACGCCGATGTCTCCTAGCACCTGCCAGGCCACTGTATTAAGGCTTCGGTTCAATGCATCTCTCACCGTAACATTGCCATAATATTTTCCGCCGCTGTTTTTTGGCCCTTTGTCAAACAAATGGTCATTGACCAGCCTGGAGGGATAATAATATCCTGTTTCAAAGGCAGGAGCATAGTCGATCAGCGGTTTTATGGTAGACCCCGGCTGACGCCTGCTTAAGAATCCCCGGTTGTACTCATCATCCGTACCGCGGCCGCCCACAATGGCTACCACGTATCCGGTCTGGTTATCAATACATACTGCCGCGCCCTGTAAGGCAAATTTCCCATTTTCCTGCAGATCCTTAAAGCCCTTCAGCCGGTTGTCAATGATTTCCTGCAAGGAGTTCTGGATAGGCGTTTCCAGACTGGTATGTATTTCAAAGCCTCCGTTTCGGATCATATCGCTCTTGGCCTGATAAAGCTCCTGATACTGTTCTTTATAAGAATCATAAGCAGCCTGATTGCCAAACACATACTGGAAAGCAAAGCCTTCGTTCTTCATTAGTTCCAGGGCAGCGCAGTGTATGGCATAGCTTGTCAGATAGTTCTCCTTTGTCCCCGGCTCATAAATCTTAGCAACCGTCAGGGGCTGAGCCTTGGCATTCTCCTTTTCCTCTTCTGTAATATACTTACAAAGAGCCATATTGTCGATGATCTGGTTCCTCTTCCGCTTTGAGGTTTCCGGATGGGCCACCGGATCATATCTTGACGGATTATTGCTGATGCCCGCCAGGGTAGCTGCTTCCCAGATCGTTAAGTCCTTTGCTTCCTTATCAAAATAATAGCGGCTGGCCTCAGATACACCATAGCACCGGTTGGCAAAGAAATTGGTGTTGCAGTAAAATTCCAGGATATCGGATTTGGAATATTTATCCTCCATACGGGGGGCTGCAAAAAATTCGGTCAGCTTTCTCTGGATGGTCCTCTCCTGGGTCAGATAGGTATTCTTAATGACCTGCTGGGTGATGGTGCTTCCTCCCTGGGTGGCTACTCCTTTGTTTTTTAAGTATACGATACCTGCACGCAATAATCCCCTGTAGTCGATGCCATGATGCTTATAAAACCGTCTGTCCTCCTGGGCAACATAGGCATTCTGAAGGTTCTCGCTGATCCCTGAAATCGGGACGTATTCATAGTGACCGGAATTGATGGTTCCGATCAAAGTTCCGGCAGAGTCGTATATTCTCGTATCCGTGGGCTGAGAAAAATCCGTCTTGACCGTCTTGCTTATAATAGCATCTGCCTTTTCCTTGCAGGCTATAATTTCTTTCTGATATTTTAAGAATACAACACCGCCGGCCAGGCACCCCAAAACCATCATTCCCAGAAATACGAAAAGAATGACTTTAATGGGCCGAAAAAATATGGACCATGGAGTTTTGCGTTTCTTTTTTTGTTTCCCCATATCAATGTGACTCCTTTTCATCATTTTTGTGTGCAATTGAATCAAGGGGATATGACTGCATATCCGGTTGATACCCGGCAAAGCGGGGCACGCTGTTTAAAAGCCCGGGGCCGAAAGATATCTACCTTTCAACCTCAGCATATGACAAAAACGGGAAGCCTCTTTATTAAGACTTCCCGTTTGTTTTCAGAGCTGATGACGGGACTCGGACCCGTGACCTCCTCACTACCAATGAGGTGCGCTACCACCTGTGCCACATCAGCATCTTTACTCGTTCATCGCTGAACCTCGTATATCATAGCATGGGAAAATCTGTTTGTCAACGCTTTTTTTAAATCACTCTCTGATCAGGGTCCATGAACCCGGAAAAGAGCAGAAAAACGGTCCCGTTTCCTGCTCTCTTCCACCACTTTTTTATAAAATACCTTCAAAGCTTTCCCGCAGGGTATCACATGAATTATGAAACTGTTTCATCTCTTCTTCCGTCAATGACAGGGAAATGATTCTCTGAATCCCGTTTTTATTGATGATACAGGGGACTCCTGCGTATACCTCCGACTGTCCGTATTCTCCCCGCAGCATGGCAGATACTGTAAAAACGCTGTTTTCATCTCCAAGGATGGCCCTGGTGATTCTGGTGAGTGCCATGCCAATGCCGTAATAGGTGGCCTGCTTTGCCTCAATGATCCGGTAAGCCGCTCCCCGGACCTCGTCTTCGATCCGATTCAGTTCTTCCGTGCATGCCAAGCCATCCTCCTCGCAAAGGGACAGAATGGGCTTTGTGGCGATCATTGCCTGGCTCCAGGGCACAAACTCACTGTCCCCGTGTTCCCCCATGACATAAGCATGGACATTTCTCGGATCCACCCGCAGGGATTCTCCTAACAGATACCGGAGCCTGGCCGTATCCAGGGCAGTGCCGCTTCCAAGCACCCGCTTAGGATTAAAGCCTGACAAAGAATAGGTAATTCTCGTCATAATATCCACCGGATTGGTAGCCACCAGGAAAATCCCGTTAAAGCCTGATTCTGTTACCGGCTCCACGATGGACTGGAATACGGACGCATTGCGCTTTAGCAGATCAAGCCTTGTTTCCCCGGGCTTCTGGGCCACTCCTGCACAGATTGCAACAATGTCTGCATCGGAGCAATCCTTGTACTCACCTGCATAAATCTTCATATGGGCTGTGGAAAAAGCAAGTCCATGGTTCAAATCCATTGCCTCGCCTTCTGCTCTTTTCCGGTTGATGTCAATCAAAACCAGTTCATCACAAACGCCCTGGTTTAAAAGAGAATAGGCATAGCTCATTCCAACCATGCCTGTTCCGACTAATGCGATCTTTCTTTTATCTGTTCTCATAATCCAGCCACTCTCCTCTCATTATTATGGATAGTGTATCAGCCTGGAATGCAAACTATGCACTTTTACAGCGCCCGGTCGATTTTTTTTGCCATTAATTCGCTGTTGCCGCTGTAAATGATGGCGTTTTCCCTGGTAATCTTTCCTTCTTTATATAAATTCAAAAGGCTGGTATCCATGGAAATCATGCCTTCTCCCTGGCCGGTGGCAATCACGGAATCGATCTGATGGGTCTTTGCCTCGCGGATCATATTCCGGATGGCATTGTTGAAAAACATAATTTCAAACGCCGGATAAACACTGCCATCCACCGCAGGGATCAGCTGCTGGGAAACCACGGCCTGAACCACCATGGAAAGCTGCATCCGGATCTGCTGCTGCTGATTTGGCGGAAAATTATCAATGATGCGGTCAATGGTATTGGCCGCTCCCACCGTATGCAGGGTCGAAATCACCAGATGACCGGTTTCCGCAGCCGTCATGGCAATGCGTATGGTCTCATAATCCCTCATCTCTCCCAAAAGAATCACATCCGGAGCCTGGCGCAAAGCTGCCCGGAGGCCGGTCACATAGCTGTCCGTATCCGTCGTGACCTCTCTCTGGGTCACCACGCTCTTTTTATGGCGGTGAAGGTATTCAAGAGGGTCTTCTAAGGTGATCACATGGGCGTTGCGGGTATTATTGATCTTGTCAATGATACAGGCCAGGGTGGTCGTCTTCCCGCTTCCGGCCGGTCCTGTGACCAGGACAAATCCCTTTGTCATCCTGGCAATATCCATAACAGACTCAGGAATATGAAGCGTCCTGTAATCAGGCAGTTCAAAGGTCACCACCCGGATCACCGCTGCAAGGGAACCTCTCTGGCGGAACACGCTGGAACGAAACCTGGAAACCCCGGGAAGAGCAAAAGAAAAATCATCATCCCCATGCTCCCGGACCTTATCCATGGTCCTGTTTCCTGCCAGCTCATATAACTCCGTGATCAATGTCTCCATTTGAGCCGGAGATAGCTTTTCTTCATTCTGATTTATAATTCTGCTTCCTATTTTATATGAAAACGGCATGCCTGGCACAAGAAAAATATCCGATGCATTCTGTGCCACGGCTGCACTTAACAATTCGATTGCCTTCATCTTCCAGTCTCCTGATTCTTAAGTCTCCCCGCCTGTCCACACCGGCATGGAATGATCAATTTCGTAATCCTCCGTCTGAATTACTTTCCACTTTGATATCCGGATATCTTCCTGTCCCTCCGGATCCAAAACCAGTTCTATGTAAAGGGCCTGGGACCGTTCCATGGGGATATTTACAGTTATGGTTCCCTTATCCGGCTCATAGGCATCCGAAAACTCCCAGGCCAGGAACTCCTTACACTCCTGGGGATCCAGGCTCTTTTCCCGGATTTCTGCCGCCTTTTTTTTAACCATCTGGTAAAAAACCTCTCCCTCTCCATCTGCCCGGTAGTACTCTGTCACCGCAGAAGCATTGCGTTCTGCCAGATTCCACTCACTTTTGGCAGTGCTGAGGGAAAGCATCCCAAAGGTTATCAGGCACATGACAATGAAAATGAGAATAAGGGAAGGACTGCCTATATTGGCCTTGTAGGCCTTCTCCTGTTTTGCCATGGTTCCACCTCCGTCAATCCTTGGTCTCATGTCTGTTCACCGTAAGGGAATAGACACTTTTCCCGTTTCTGCTTACAGCCACTTCCGCCTGTCCGGGTCCGGTTATTTCTGCCCTTACAACAAAAACAGCCTTTTCTTTTTCACAGGGATCACCGGCCTTGTCAAATCCCATTGCATAGCTTTCAGAACCGTCCTTTGCCCCATAAGCCTGAAACCTGGTTTCAAGTCCCTCCGGGCCTTTATCCTTCCAGACCTCCGCTACGCTTTGGGCAATCAGCACGCCCTGGTTTAAATCCGCCGCCTCCCGGCTCATGAAATCTGCTTTAACAAATGTTTTTATGCAGATTCCCGCGCAAAGGATAAAGAAAAAAACAACGGCAATCATCTCCATCATAAATACGCCTGAGGGGTGTTTTCTATGCATCATCCATCCCTCCGCTTCTTAGGGAAAGCCAGAGGCTGCCTCCGCCTTCCGTTTTTATATGTAAAAGCCTGCCATCCATTTCCAGGGTAACGGGACTGCATTCCAGAATTTCATTTCCGTCTCCTACCCCCAGGCCGCTTTCTTCATCAGTAAATAATTCCCACAGCCTGCCGTCCTGATAATAAATAAGAGTAACATAAACCGAATCCTGTATCTCCTGTTCCAGCTTAAGGACAGGGATCCCAGCCATCTCTGTCAGGGAAACCATGCCGGCTTCATCACCCTGTCTCACCTTATTGGCTATGTAGCTTAAGGCCACATCCTTTTGGTAGGTATCCTCTGCCCTGGCATTGATGTTCTCATAGACTTTGCCTCCAATGAGCACCGAGAATAAAGCGCAGAGCACAAATACAAGAAACAGCAGTATGGTAAACAGAGCATTGGCCATCTGGCCTCTTTGGTTTTCTTTTCCGCTCAAATGCCCACCTCCCGCTTATTGTTCATGGGGATTGACCGTAATATCCGGCATAAAATTAGAAGCAAAGCCGCTGTAAAACACATCGTACCGGTTTCTGTCAATCTGTATTCCATAATTTTCTTCCAGATATTCCACGTTTGGCGGATATCTTCCCTCAATGGCATAGCACTGCACCGAAGCCCTGCGTATGGCATCCCGAAGAGTCTCGGCTCCCTTTGCATCGGTTTTCTTTGAAAAGACCAGCACCACTGATACAAAAAGGGCCACTGCACATGCAAAGCCTATCAGTGAGATCAGTTGACCAAGAGCGGCACTGGAGGATTGTCCCCATTTTTTCATCAAAATTCCCCCTATCCGATGGCAGACAAGACACTGACCAGAGGAAGCATGACAGATAAAAGCACCAGCCCCACTGCAATGGCAAGCACAGCCACCACCGTAGGTTCAAACCGGCTGACCATGCGTTCCATGGCCGTATCCGCCTCGTCTTCATAGCTCCTGGAGATTTCCTCCATGACCCGGTCCAGCCGCCCGCTTCTGGTGCCCACCTTTATCATCTGCGCATAGAAGCCTTTGAACAGCCCGGTGTTCTTCATAGCGGTATAATAATCGGTTCCAGCCTCAAGCTCTTTCCCGCACTGCCTGATCTTTTCTTCCACTGCCTGATTTTCAACCAGCTGCCCTGCAAGCTCCATACCCTTTTCCAGTTCAAGCCCGCTGTGAAGGGTCAATGCCAGGACCGCGGTAAAGCGGCGGTTGGATATTGCAAGAGCCATGCGGCTCCTTCTTTTCAACCTCTGGATCAGCCGTTCCGCAATCAGGAGCTTTTTCCCCTTCCTGCCAAGAAGCCACACCAGGGCAGCCACAAGGGCCAGAAGGACCGAAAGAGCCAGAGAACCCCCGCAGAACACACCTCCAAGCCTTGTTGCAGCAAGAGAAACCGGCGACATCTCTGCCCCCAACTGTTGGTATACGTTTTCAAATATGGGCATTACTCTGGTAAATAAAACCAGAAGGACCACCAAAAGCATGAAAATCATGATAATGGGATATGTAACAGCATTCCTTATACTTTTCATAAGAATATGCTCTTTTTCATAATATCCGGCTAATGATTCCATGATCTGATCCAGGGTTCCTGTCTCCTCCCCCAGCTTTGCCATGTGGATCACATAGACTGGAAAAATACCTGTAGTTTCAAGTACTTTTGAAAAAGGAACACCAAGCTCAGCCTCTTCTGCCATCTGCATAAGAATTTGTTTCCCTTCCTCCCATTCGGAATCCTCCGCCATAACAGACAATCCCTCATCAAGAGGAATTGCCGCATGGAGAAGAATTGATATCTGAAGGCAGAAAGCGGAAAGTTCTCTTGCGGAATATCGCTTTTTTACTTTCGTTTTCATCTGCTCATCTCCTTTAAGTAAAATTCTTAGTATGCATATTTCGCTTTATAATTGGAGCTATTTGTGATGTATGACTGTATGGACGGATCATTACCTCCTGAAGATGCAAAGGTCGGGTCCATAAGTTTCCAGTCATGCCCGTCAAAATAGATACTATTGTCTACCCAGCCCTGGCCGTCAATATAAACATTAACCCATGCATGATAAACGCTTCCTGTATATCCTACCACAAGCTTTGCGGGGATATTCTGGGACCGGAGCATGGCAGTCATAACGGCCGCATAATCAAAACAGATTCCCTTTTTCTTAGACAGCACCTGATCTATATTGGGCAGATAGCCAGACTGAACGGAATTTGCCAGTGCCGTATCATAAGTAAAATTATCTACCACATAATTATAAACATTGGTCACAACACCAATATCATCAGGCGCAGAAGCAGCAAGTTCCTCACCCTTTTTCACCACCGCACTTCCGGAGGAAAAATTCACGTACTGATTAGGGTAAAGAAAAGGATCAAACTGATCCGCAAGTGTTACATTGATATCACTGCTGGATTTTATGGCGTACTGGGTGCCCTGTACCTGTTCTAAGACCCGGACCGTGTATTTTCCGTTTCCTTCCGTAAGAGGAAATACCTCATAGGCTGATCTGGCATTCAGATCATAGGAATAGGTCTCTCCTCCGCTTTTTATTACCTGAACTTTTATCTTGGAAGAACTTCCGCTATACTGGACCATAACATAGCCATGACTGGCGTTGGAAGCGTCTATCAGTGCAGAACCGTTTCCGTATATGACCGTTCCCAGAGCCTGAGGGGTTTTCACACTGCTCCCGGAAGGCTTTGAATAAAGAGGTACTGCTTCATCCTCAATGGTCACTACGGTCTTCCACTCAATACTTCCTTTTGTGCTGTCCGCCACAGCAATATTACTGCCTGATACAAAGCCACTGAAAGAAAACAATATCACTGCACAAGCAGCCGCTATAGCCGTACCATTCTTTTTCATAATCATCACTCCTCATTATTATTCCAAACGTTGTCTTACAATCTCATAAGCCAGCACTCCTGTTGCAACAGAAGCATTCAGGGAATCAATATCCCCCTTCATGGGTATGGAAGCCACCATATCACAGGTTTCCTTAACCAGCTTTCCCACGCCGCTTCCCTCACTGCCGATCACAAGGCCCATAGGCCCCTTTAAATCAAGCCGGTACATCACTTCTCCGTCCATATCTGCGCAGACAAACCACATTCCCTTTTTCTTTAATTCTTCCATGGTAGCTGTGAGATTGGTCACCTTAGCCACAGGCGTATAATTAAGCGCCCCTGCCGAGGTCTTTGCAACCGTTGCCGTAAGTCCCACGGCCCGGCGCTTGGGGATTATGACTCCATGGGCTCCTGCCAGATTGGCCGTACGGATGATTGCTCCCAGATTATGAGGGTCTTCGATCCCGTCCAACAAAAAGAGGAAAGGAGGTTCCCCCTTTTCTTCCGCCGCCTTTAACAGATCTTCCACCTCTGCGTATTCATAGGCCGCAGTATGGGCAATAACGCCCTGATGATGTCCTTCCTCGGACATCTGGTCTAAGCGCTCTCTCTCCACAAAATTAATGATGGTATCCTTCTTTTTTGCTTCCCTGACAATGGACTGGACAGGGCCATCCTGGACTCCCTTTTGTACATACAGTTTATCAATGGTCTTTCCGGAACGGAATGCTTCCAATACCGCATTCCTTCCTTCTATGGTAAATTCCTCTATCATTCCAGTTCTCCTATTCGTTCAAGTCCTCTGCCTACCAGGGTGATCAGACGTTCTAAATTGCCGGTTAAATACAGATAGCCGCACAGAGCTTCAAATCCGGTTGCAGTCCTGTAATCAACAACAGTTGCGTGTTTTGCGGTTGTCACAGCCTTGGCATTGCGGCCCCGCTTATATGCTGCCACCTCTTCCGGAGTCAGATCCTCCTCTTCAATAAGCCGGCGGATGATCTCAGCCTGGGCTCCTGCATTCACCAGAGCAGCACTCTTCTTATGCATATTATGCACTTGGGTGCTTCCATGGTTCATCACCTTTGTCCGCACGATCAATTCATAAACCGCATCTCCGATATACGCAAGCGCCAGCGGGGAATAGCTTTTTACATCAACTTCTTTTAACTTTAATGTATCCTTAAAAAATTCAGAAAACGCTGCCACTGATGTTATACTCTCTTCCATTTTACACCTTCCCTGGTGTCCTCAAGAACAATGCCCTTTTCTAAAAGCTTTCCGCGGATCTCATCGGCAAGAGCAAAATTCTTGTCTTTTCTGGCCTGCTGCCTGCCTGCGATCATGGCTTCAATTTCGTCATCCAGGATTTCTTCTTCCTTTTCCGTAATGATTCCAAGAACTTCACACAGCCTCTCAATGGTTTTCTTTAAATAAACCACATATTCTTTGGAGCTGTCTTCATTTGTAGTGGAATTGCTTAATTTTACCAGTTCAAATATAGCTGAAATGGCATCTGCCGTATTGAAGTCGTCATCCATTGCGGCTTCATATTTGGAAACCAGCTCCTGTACGGTATTTTTATTCTCATGATCAAGAAGTTTTTCTGTCTTCGCAGATGCTTCCAGGCCCTTTAACTTTTCAATTGCAGTTAAAATTCTCTCTAACCCGTTCTTTGATGATTCCATCAAATCGGCGCTGAAATTAATAGGGCTTCTGTAATGAGCACTCAGCATAAAGAAGCGCAGTACCTGTAAATCATATTTTTCCCCGATGTCCCTGACAGTGAAAAAATTCCCCAGAGATTTGGACATCTTTTTATTATCAATATTTAAGAAGCCATTGTGCATCCAATATTTTGCGAATTCTTTTCCGTTTGCCGCCTCACTCTGGGCGATTTCGTTCTCATGATGGGGGAAGATCAAGTCCTCTCCGCCTGCATGAATATCGATCTGTTCCCCAAGATATTTCTTGGACATTACGGAGCACTCGATATGCCATCCCGGTCTTCCTTCACACCACGGAGATTCCCAGTAAGGCTCCCCTTCTTTTTTCGGTTTCCAAAGTACGAAATCCGATGGTTCCTCTTTTCCATCTTCTCCAGTCACCTTAATCTCCCGGAAGCCGGACTGTAAATCTTCCAGGTTCTTATGAGACAGCTTTCCATATTCCTCAAAGGTTCTGGTACGGAAATAGACCGTTCCATCCTCTGCTGTATAAGCATGGCCGGAGGCAACGAGTTTTTCGATCATATCCAGCATGCCGCAGATTTCCTCTGTCGCCAAGGGGTTTTTAGTTGCAGGTTTTACATTCAGCGCTTCCATGTCTTTTTTGCATTCCTCAATATAACGCTTGGAGATAATGTTTGCATCTACCCCTTCTTCAATTGCCTTTTTTATGATCTTATCATCTATATCGGTAAAGTTTGACACAAAGTTTACTTCATAACCCTTATATTCAAAATATCTCCTGACCGTATCAAATACGATAATTGGCCTTGCATTTCCAATGTGTATGAGATTATAAACCGTTGGTCCGCAAACGTACATCTTGACCTTACCAGGTTCTAAAGAAACGAATTCTTCCTTCTGTCTGGTTAATGTATTATAAATTTTCATAGTCTCTTCCTTTCCGCTTCACTGCCAATGCTTTTTTGGCATAAAGGTATACCCGAAGGGTGTTCCATTGATTCTGTTTTATTTTCCGCAGCCTTTGCAACAGCCTCCGCAGCCCTCCGCCATGATCCTGTCGTCATAACAGTAATCTTCCATGGAGGTCAGCAGGACTATGGCCTGGGAGGTTATCCCCTCTCCCTTTCCGGTAAAACCAAGGCCTTCCTCTGTAGTCGCTTTTACATTGACCTTTCCATCAGGAAGTTTTAAAGCCTCCCCAATGTTTTTTACCATCTCTGGGCGGTAGGTCAGAAGCTTTGGCTTTTGTGCAATGACAGTGGCATCGATATTTTCAATGACATATCCCTTTTCTTCCAAAAGTTCTCCTACACGCTTTAATAGTTCAATGCTGGATACTCCTTTATATATGGGATCCGTATCCGGAAAATGTTCACCAATATCTCCCAGAGCCGCCGCACCTAAAAGGGCATCCATGACTGCATGGACCAGTACATCTGCGTCAGAATGCCCCAAAAGTCCCTTTTCATAGGGAATCTTTACGCCGCCCAGGATCAAATCTCTTCCTTCTGCCAATTTATGCACATCGTATCCCTGTCCAATCCTCATAATTCTTCCTTTCTACTTTATTGCCCATGTCTTTTGGGCATAGTGGTATACCCGCAGGATGTTTCTAATTCATTGCCACGCTTTCCAAACACAGCAGCACACCCGTAGGGCTTTTCTTCTATATAAAATGTCCATATCTATACAATCATACGCAGCTTTCTGCCGATGCACCGAAGCTGCACGTCGTTTTGGCAAAAACAGCTCTCACCATCTACATGAACTGCCATTGGACGGTCCATATGGATTGTCACTTCCTCACAGGAATAATACCTGAAACCTTTATTTAAGGACTTCCTTCCCATAAGGGAACGAAGGAGCACAGGAATCAGCTTTCTTTTTTTCCGGTTGTTCATAACACAGACAGACAACTGCCCGTCCTCAAAATTTGCATCCGGGGCAAATTTAAACCCGCCGCCCTCGTAAGGGTGAATGTGGACGGATATAAAATAAGCATTGCTGAATTCAATTTTTTGAACCCCATTAAGGAGAATATAACCCTTTGAGGGCTTGGCAAGAATAAGCTGCCTGATTCCCACCATAAGATAGGTAAATCTCCCAAGGCGCAGCTTATGAAACAGCCCCTTTGACTTGGAATAAAGAATGCTATGGCAAACGGCCGCATCCATTCCGATCCCCGCGCTGACCAAAAAGCGGCGATGAGATATTTCCTCATCTCCATAGGACAAAACTCCATAATCCATAAGCTTATAATATTTTGGATGCAGTATCTTCTTCAGGCACCGGATCGGATTCTTTGGAAGCCTTAAGCTTCTTGCCAGATCATTACCGGATCCTGCCGGAATATACCCCATAGTAATTGAGCCGCAGAAGGAAATCCCATCCAGGATTTCATTTACAGTTCCGTCTCCGCCTACCCCGATGATAACGCTTGATTCCCGGCAGCCTTCGGTCAGCTCTCTGGCAAATCTCCTGGCATCTCCCGGCTTTTCCGTAAGAAAGGCCTGATACTCCGCATTACAGGCTTTTAACACACTTTCCACCTTTTTCCAAATGTTTCTTCCCCGTCCGCGGCATGAGTTCGGGTTTACAATAAAATAGTACATGGAATCCCTCCACTTTTTGCTATTTGTTAGTATAACATAAAACAGGAGAAATGAATATAAAAATTATGGAAAAACCCATTGGCACTTATGCCGAAACGAAAAAAAAGCCGCTCTGCCCTGGCTGATCAATCAGTCCGGACAGCGGCGCCCTTCCTACATTCCTGTATAAATCCCGATTTTTTATAATATCTCATGCTTAAATGATTCCACATCATCAATCAAAGTCGCCTTTGCCAGCTCCAAATCTCCAGACTCAATGGCAGCTACCAGATGGACATGGTTGCTTCCATCGGAAACCTTACTTTCATTCCACAGCTTTGTAAAATATTGGTTGGATATCCTGGTACAGATATTCATGGCATCTGCCAGTGATTTCTGTATATAACCGTTCCCACAGTAACTGCACAATGTTCTGTGAAAAAGATTATTGGCTTCCCAGTGCAACTTCGAGTCTCTGCTATCGATAAGCCGTACCGCCGCTTCGTTTTGACGCTTTAATTCATCAATCTGTTCTTTGGTAAGGCGGAAAAAACATAACTCCAGAGCACCTAATTCAATCACTTTCCTGTATTCTATAATTTCTATAATCTGGCTTGGAAGTATGGCGGTAAGCTGGTAGCCAAATCTTGGAATATTATTAAGCACCTCTTCACTGCACAGCTGTACCAGGGCCTCTCTCACCGGAGTCTTGCTGACCCCGTATTTTTCCATGATTGTTCTTTCATTAATAATATCATTTGCCTGGTATACGCCATCTAATATATCTTTCATTATGCCCTCATACACCTGGTTTTTTATCGATTGGCCCTGCATCATGTTTCCCCTTTTTCTTTTCGTTATTAGCCTTTTACAGCCCCTGCCATCATTCCAGCTTTCTGAAATGTCTGCAATATTAAATATAACACAATTATTGGAATAATTACAAGTGTCGTACCTGAAAGAATTACGGGCCAGGGCGTTGAAAGGCCCTCACTGACAGGCAGCAGAGAAATGGTGACCATCAGTGTATATTTGACCTGTTTTCTTAAGAACAGCAAAGGCCAGAAAAAGTCATTCCATCTTGCAATCAGAGTTACGGAGGCCCAGGAGGCCAAAGCCGGCTTAATAACCGGCAGGATAATCCGCCGAAAGATCCCAAAATCCCTGCAGCCGTCTATTTTAGCCGCCTCAATCAGTTCATCTGGCACGTCGCTTATATACTGGTGCATATAGAAAATGCCTACAGCGGTCGCAATCCTCGGAATCACCAGGGACCATAAGCTGTTAATCAGATTCAGTTTCTTCATGATGACAAACAAGGGAACAGCCCCCACCTCCGGCGGAACCAGCATGGTTGCAATAACAAAGTAAAACAGGAAATTTCTCCCCGGAAACTT
Source organism: Hungatella sp. (assembly GCA_031270005.1). Lineage (GTDB taxonomy): Bacteria > Bacillota > Clostridia > Lachnospirales > Lachnospiraceae > Lacrimispora. The sequence goes on from JAISYJ010000063.1 coordinate 44,321, forward strand.
ATACTTTGCAAAGGCAAATCCTGCAAGGGAACAGAAGAACAGAGAAGTCACGGTTCCCATAACTGTAGTAAACACACTATTAAAAAAGTTGGCAGCAACAGGTATCATGGAAAACAGCTTGTTAAAGTTGCTTAACGTAGGATTTGCAATCCAAATGGACTGAAACCCGCTGATGCTTTCTGAAGTTGGCTTAATGGAAATCAGGCACATCCATAAAATAGGAAGAATGCAGATTAATGAGATCATGATCAATGTCCCATGAACCGCAAAGGATGCCAGATTTTTCTTATACTTATATCCCATAATCTATCCTCCTATAATTCTCCCTGTCTTTTTTTCACTGTCATCTGTACCATTGAAATGACAGCCAGTATCACAATCAGGATCACGCCGATGGCGGACGCATAACCCATATTGAAAATATTAAATCCTGATTCATACATATACTGAAACAAGGATGTGTTGGACGTACCTGGCCCAGGCAGAATGTAGGATTCATTAAAAATCTTCCAGCTGTCCACGGTAAGGGTAATGGAGCAGAAAAACAGAATATTGCTCAGGGAAGGCAGGGTAATATAAAAAAACTGCTTCCACTTATTGGCACCATCCACAGTGGCTGCTTCATAGTAATCCCTGGGTATGTTTAACAGGCCGGAAAATACGATCATGGTAAACCAGGGGGTATTTCTCCACACATTCAGCATAATAACCGGAATCCTTGAATACTTGGTACTGGTGAGCCAGGGGACTTTTTCCAATCCAAGGGAAACCAGCAGTTCATTAAACAGACCCACATTTTCATCAAAAAGCATTCGGAAAATCAATCCCATGGCAATGGCCGCACAGATATTTGGCAGGAACGTGACTGTCCTGAAAACTGCTTTTCCTTTGAGCAGATCGGAATTTAACAGGCTTGCAATGAGTACAGACAACACCAGTATGAATAGAAGGCCTGTAATCCAGTATTCTACGGTATTCCCCAGAGCATCCCAGAACATATTGTCAATCAGCAGCTTCTTATAATTGCCAAACCCGCAAAACTTCGGCGTCCCGATCCCCTTCCAGCTGGTAAGGCTGATGTAAAAGGTCCAGATGGCGGGGATCAGCTGGAATACAAGAAACAACAGAAAAAACGGCAGTATGAACAGATAGGGAGCTTTATATTTATTCAATGTCTTAAGCATATGATTTCTCCTCACATTTTTATTCCTTCGCTCATTGCTGGCGTAAATACAAGGGGAAGGCAGTTCCTTCCCCTTATAAAGTTTCCTGCTACTTGATGATTTCTGCCTGGCCGATTTTAGCCTTTAAGTTCTTATCCATATTGGCGATGGCCTGATCCATGGTCTGGTTGCCTGCCACGTAATTCTCAAGCTCTGCCGAAATAATGCCATCCGCCTCTGCATCCTGAGGTGTGACAACCAGATTGACCGCACCGTTCTCCAGACACTTTCCCTCTGTCTCCCTAAAGGACATACCGCCATAGAAACTGGAAGGCTCTTTCCAGAAGTTATCCTGGAGCATTTCTAAGGAAATAGGGTTGGCATATGGAGCATTCTGGGATTCCATGGATTTTACCCATGTATTCCTGGACTGGGTATCAAAGGTAAAATCCTTCCAAAGCTGTTCCAGAAGTCCGGCATATACGTTATCGCCCTTGTTTACGATACAGAAATAGGAGGATACAGGAGCCCCTGCCTTGCCAACGCCTTCAAATACAGGGGAAGACATGACCCGCCACTGCCCTGTAGTCGCCTGGCAGTTCTTTCTCATGAATTCATCCCAGAAAGCGCCAATATAGAAGGTGGCCACTTTCTGCCCATTGATTGCATCATATAATGCAGGTTCCATGATTTCAGATTTTAATAGGAGTCCTTCTGAATATAAGGTGTCCAAAGTTCCCAAAGCCAGCTTTGTTCCTTCATCCTTTCCTATTACAATGCTGCCGTCTTCATCCCAGATTCTTCCATCGGCCTGAGGCATAAGGCCTCTTCTTCCCCAGTACCTCCAGGTCTTGCTGCTAGGGCTGATGTAGGACAAATACACCTCACCATTGCTCTTTTCCTTTAACTGGCGCCCTGCTTCCACATAACCGTCAAAGGTTTCCATCATAGCCGGATCCACACCGTATTTTTCAAAAATGTCCTTGTTATAGAATAACACATTGGGGCGAACAGATTCCGGAAGTCCGTAAATCCTGCCGTTTAATGTCGCATCATTGGCGGCGCCTTCCACCATCTGATCCATGTAGGGCTTTAGAAAGTCTGTCTCATCCTTTAGTATTCCTGCCTGAGATAGATCCATGATATTCACCGGGTCTAAATATGTAGCATCAGGAAGGTCGTCATCTGCGCCTGCCAGTGCAGTCATGGTGATTTTTTCACGGCTCTGGGCATGTCCCTCTGTCTGCACAATCTCAATCTTCACATCCGGAGCAATATCTTTGTGGTCAGCCAGCCAGGCATCATAGTATTCCTGAAGATACTGGGGCTGTCCCGTGCCGTAAATAGTGATGGTACCTGCCGGATAAACGGTTTTATCCTCAGCCGTACTTTTCTCCTTGTCTGCTGTCTGGGTGCTGTCACCAGGGGCTGCCGTTGTACTGTCCGTACCAGCGCTGTTCCCCCCACAGCCTGCAATCATGCCTGCCGTCATCACTGCTGCCAAAAGGCTTGCTGCTGTTCTTTTCATTTTTTTCTCCTCCTTTTACATCTCTCTTGCCGCTTCTGCAATTGCACGGATCCTTTCATAAGGAATCTCTGTAGGAAGTGTACAGTCAGCGCCAAGGATGAATGATGTTTTTCCATAATCACGAATTACCTTTTTTGCTTCTGCTTTCAGTTCATCTATGGTCCCTTCTACCATGACTCCGCTTCTGTTGGCAAGCCCGCCCATGACGGTTATGCCTTTGAAAAGCCGTCTCCCCTCTTCAAGGCTGAAATCGGTCTCATAAATGCCCCAGTTTACCACATCAGCCAAGCCGTTGTAGGATTCGTATCTCTTCATATTTAAATTATTTTTGCACATATGAAGGAAATTGATACATCCTGCTTCTTTGGAAGCTTTTAATATCTCCTTGTCAAAAGGCTCAATCATTTCCGAAAACTCTTCATCCGTAAAGTAATGCTTCTCTCCCCCTAATGCTGCGTAATAAATTCCATCCAGTCCCAGTTCCTTATATTTTACTGCCAGCTGGCAAATGCCGTCTGCAATTCTCTTAAATGCTTCCAGAACCGGCTGCTTATTCTCCCTGATATGGGTACAGAACAATTCTCTTACGCTCTCATAACCATAACGTGCTTCAATGGGATGAATGGCAGATGCACAAATACCGTGAAGCGTGCCCAGGGAAAATGCATCAGGATCTGCCTTATCCAGGATTTTCTTTACCATTTCAATCTGGTTTTTCATAAAGGCATCATTTAAGGAATAGTGGGGTATTTTATTCCAGTCCTCAGGAGTCCTGATTTCCCCTGAATCAGGAACCAGGTTCTCATTCATGATCTTGATAATATCCGTATCTGTCTGACGGAAAAATTCAAGATGGGACTCCACTCCCTTTTCCCCCTTTGCCTCGTTTTCCGGAAAGTGTAATGAAAATCCGGTGGGTACATAATCCACCTCTCTTCCCTGGATGGCTGCTAAAACCCGCTCTTTCTTTGTCATAACCATGTCTCCTTTGCTCTTCTGTTTATACTACTGATATTATCACTGTTATTATCACTTGTCAATATAGATAGCGTCACTTTTTACACTTTTTCTGATATATTTTTTTTATTTTGTGCACTTTGTCCCTGCATTCAGCTTTCCGGCCGCGGGAAGATGAACCTTTCTTTACAATGTTACACCTCATTACAATCCTGTAATTGTAGCAGTTCCATAAATTTTCTTGTCAAGCGGATATTCGCAATCCGCGGCGCTGCTTGCTCACAGCGTCCCCCGCTCCACCGGGCATAACCGAATAGCAGCGTTTGCTGCTTGTCAGGCGGAGAGTCCCCACCTACCACTTACTGCTTTTCGCATTTGAAGTAGGGAACTTACTTGATTCGGTTAAACTTCATGGACCAACTCTGGTTTTATACGGGATGCAAAAAAAGACATCTGCTATAAAACAGATGTCTTAAAAAGTAGCGGAAGGGAGATTCGAACTCTCGACACCACGGGTATGAACCGTGTGCTCTGGCCAACTGAGCTATTCCGCCATATTTAATTGGTGATAAGCGATTTACTTATCAATGGGACCTACAGGGCTCGAACCTGTGACCCTCTGCTTGTAAGGCAGATGCTCTCCCAGCTGAGCTAAGATCCCAGTGCTTGTCTTGGTCAGGAGCTCTTTTTTTCTCTCGTTCCCGACTGCTTCATTAGTATAATATTAATTGTATTAATTGTCAACACTTTTTTGTCAATTTTTTTCATTAGATGTCTTTTCCCAGCCTTCATTCCCCATGCAGGATGTCAAACAGCTCCTTATAATAGGATTTATAAATACTTCCTTTCCTCCATATAAATGTAAAATCATGGGTCAACTGAAAATCCTCCAATTCAATTTTTTTCAAAATGCCCCTGTTTAATTCCTCCTTTACCGCAGCCTCATAAAGAAATGTAATTCCCTGCCCTTTTGCCACCATTTGTTTCATAGCGCCAATATTGCTGATTTCCATTATATTAGGGAAATCATGGAGCAATAAATTCTTCCCTTCCAGATAACGCTCAAAGACATACCTGGTTCCTGAACCGGGTTCCCGGATAAAAAGCCTTTCCCCGAGAAGATCCTCCACTTTTGCGATCTCCCGCTGAAACTCATAGTCCGGCGCACAGACAGCTGCAAAAGGCTCCGAGGCAAAAACCAGAAAATCATACTCCTTTTTCAGGAAAAATCCCTCCACCAAAGCAAATTCAATCTCCCCTTCATTCAGTTTCCCAAGCAGCTCCTTCGTATCCCCAACCACCATCTGAACCGCTGTCTCCGGATAAACATGGAGGAACCTTGTGAGCGCTTCCGGCATCACGTACTCCCCTATGGTCATGGTAGCGCCAAATACCAGCCTCCCGCCTTTTCCCGATTGCTGCTCCATGATCTTTTTTAAATGCAGTTCATCATCCTTCATGGTTATGGCGGCAGATAAAAAGACTTTTCCCGCCTCCGTCAGATTCACCTTTTTTCCGTTGTATTCAAACAGCCTGACTCCATACTTGTTTTCTAAATAATGAATATGATGGGACACTGCAGGCTGGGTGATATGAAGTTCACTGGCTGCCTTTGTAAAGTTCATGTAACGGCATACTGTAAGAAACGTATCAATCCGAAAATCCAGCATGAATTATATTCTCCTTTTGATTGCTCCATTAACCATAACATATTTTTATAATTTAATAAATATAAATAATTTTATTTTATTGTTATTATCTAATATAATAAAGCCAAATCAAGAAGGAGGATTAACTCATGAAAAAATACGCCCCAGGCGTTCTTCTCTGCCTTTTAATATCCGCTCCCGCATGGTTTTTAGGAAAAACCTTCCCGGTTGTCGGCGGCCCTGTTTTTGCCATTCTCATCGGCATGGCAATGGCACCCTTTATAAAAGGGAAGGAAGCATTCCGGCCGGGAGTGGCTTTTGCTTCAAAAAAAATCCTGCAATACGCCGTGATTCTCCTTGGCTTCTCCATGAATCTGGCCACAGTTCTTCAAAAGGGCAGGGAAGCCCTGCCCATCATCCTGGCAACCATCTCCACTTCCCTGGTGATTGCATACATCCTTTCTAAAACGCTGCGGCTGCCAGGTAAGACCGCCATTTTAATCGGCGTTGGCTCGTCCATCTGCGGAGGTTCGGCCATTGCCGCGACAGCTCCGGTTATTGACGCCGATGACAGTGAGATCGCCCAGTCCATATCTGTCATCTTTTTTTTCAACATCATAGCTGCTCTGCTTTTTCCTGCCTTAGGCTCGGCTTTGGGACTTTCTAATGAGGGCTTTGGCCTGTTTGCAGGAACTGCCATTAACGATACCTCTTCTGTGACGGCTGCTGCTTCCGCCTGGGATGGCATGCACGGCAGCAACACCCTGGAAGCGGCTACCATAGTAAAACTGACCAGAACCCTGGCCATCATTCCTATTACGCTGTTTTTGGCATGCTACAAAACCGGAAAAGAGAAAAAAACTTCGGAACGCTCCATCTCCATTGGAAAAGTTTTTCCCTCCTTTGTACTCTTTTTCCTGCTGGCTTCCATAATCACTACGGCATTTCCCATACCAGCAGATGTTACCGGTTCATTAAAAGACTTAAGCAAACTTTTTATCGTCATGGCTATGGGAGCCATTGGAACCAATACCGATTTAATTAAGCTGATACGGACAGGCAAAAAGCCCCTTTTATTAGGCTTTTGCTGCTGGCTTGGAATATCTGTGGTAAGCCTGGCCCTTCAAGTGATTTTAGGAATCTGGTAAAATAAGATGCAGGCATGCAGACATTTTTTGCACCTTGCTCCTTGCATACATAAATAAGGCAGGCCAGGAAACATGGATTTCATTTTCCTGGCCTGCCTTATTTATTCTTCTTTTTTCAGATACACTGTCTTATTATTGTTTTTATTCTCACGGACCTCTAATTGTGCAATGCTGTGGACAAATTTAGAGAAGGTGGAATACCCGTAATCCTTTACCTTGAAATCAGCAAATTTCCGGTGTATGCCATTCCCCAAAGCCGCCAGCTCCATACCGTTCTTTCCGCAGCCCTTTACCAGTCCCACTGCAAAATCATCCAGCTCCTGCTTTCTGGTACGGTTATCCTTCATCCGCACAGTTACCACATTATTGGATTTCTTAAGCTCAAAGCCTCCCATTTCCTCCAAAAATTTGGACAGGGAGCTATAGCCGTAGTTTCTTACATCAAAATCAGAGTATTTTTTCACAAGGCGGTTGCCGATCTCTCCAAGGCCGGTTGCCTTATTCTTGTCTTCATTCTCTAAAAGAATCGAAGTGATATCCTGCTCGATCACCTCTTTTCCTATGGCGCCTCCTCCTGTGCCTTCCTCTTCCTGGTCAAGGAGAACCTCCAGATTGGTGAAAACCGTGCAGGCCGCCCGGAAGGATTTGGGAGTCTTATCCTCCCCCATTCCGATGACTTCCTTCCCCGATTCCCGAAGCCTGCTGGCCAGGCGGGTGAAATCGCTGTCACTGGATACGATGCAGAATCCATCCACATTGTCCGTATAGAGCAAATCCATGGCATCAATGATAAGGGCGGAATCGGTTGCATTCTTTCCTACTGTATTGGAGAATTGCTGGATGGGAGTGATTGAGTTCTCTAAGAGCTCCATTTTCCATTTTCCCATCTGGGAGCTTGTCCAATCCCCGTAAATTCTTTTGTAAGTAATGACGCCGTAGCGGGTCATTTCATCCAGAATGCTCGTAATATACTTTGCGGAAATATTATCCGAGTCAATCAATACTGCAAATTTCTTATCGCTCAATACTCTGCTCTCCCGTCTTAATTATTTTCTTTTTCTGTCAATTCGATCCTGCTTTACCATTATATTTCATTTTTCTATTTATTACAATATCAATACAGTGGATAAAATGGGAGAATTTTTGCAACGTATTTTAATTTATTTCAACCATACTAAAGAAGAAAGCTAAATGAACAGCTAAAATACCTTACAGGTATTCCTTTACACCCGGTAAAGCAGGGTGCACTGTGCCCTGAAAGAACGGGCAGGAAAGAAGAAAGGAGTGTTTTTATGAATTCAATTAACTCATGTGGATGTGACACATCAAATGCCAATTCTGCAACACCTTCAAAAACGGTTCAACTGGCTATTGCTACGATTCCCATGCAGCCCTGGGAACAGCCTTATGATCCGCAGACAGCTTTAAAGCATGGGACCATTTTTCCAAGCCTTAATCTGCCTTTTTATGTTACAGGAGGTGAACAGTAATGGCTGATCAAAAAACTCTTTTAAAGCAGATCACAGAAGTAAGCTTCACTGTTAATGATTTAACATTATATTTAGATACTCATCCATTGGATGAAAATGCATTAACAGCCTTTAAGCAGGCTATGGATCAAAGAAAACAGCTTTTAAAAACCTATGCGGAAAACTTTGAGCCTCTTACCATAAACTGTGTCTGCCCTGATACCAACAACAAAACAGAAACCAATACAAAATATCCGGGACAAAAGCATTTTACCTGGACAGACGGCCCGCTGCCCTGGGAAGGAGGTAACGTATAATGTGGAATTACGAAAAAAGACTGCAGTTCCCTGTAAATATCAAAGAAACATGCCCGAAAACAGCCTCTCTCATTATCAGCCAGTTTGGCGGACCTGATGGTGAGCTGGCAGCTTCCATGCGTTATCTTTCCCAAAGATATTCCATGCCATGCAAGGAAGTGGGGGGACTTTTAACAGACATTGGTACAGAAGAGCTTGGACATCTGGAGATGATCTGCTCTATCATTTACCAGCTGACGAAAAATCTGACCGTGGAACAGGCAAAGACAGCAGGGTTTGATGCCTATTATATCGACCATACAACAGCCCTTTGGCCCACTGCTGCGGCCGGAGTTCCGTTTAATGCCTGCGAATTCCAGTCCAAGGGCGATGCAATTACCGATTTGATCGAGGACTTAGCAGCTGAGCAAAAGGCAAGGACAACCTATGACAACCTCATCCGGATCATACCAAATCCTGATGTAAGGGAACCATTAAAATTCCTTCGGGAAAGGGAAATCGTCCACTTCCAGCGGTTTGGTGAAGCCATTGAAAAAATCAAATCCAATTTAAATCCTAAAAACTTTTATTATTATAACCCGGAATTTGACAAACAATTTGTTAAGACCCCTATGCAATAAGCAAAAAGAGCTGGAACAGGTTTCTATCCTGTTCCAGCTTTTTTTATTTTTTGTCAAGCGGATATTCGCAATGACCAATGGGTCAGACCCTCTGCGGCCCTGTATGATTCGGTTAAATCCGGGCGATATCGACCAGTGTCAGTTCTTTTGCTTTATTCTCCATACTGGTTACTAAGGCTGCAGCTGTATCCAGGGAGGTCAAAACCGTCACACCGGTCTCTATTGCATTTCTGCGGATCACAAATCCGTCTCTGCTTCTGTCCGCTCCCTGAGTCGGAGTATCAATGATAAGATCGATCTCATGGCCCAGGATCAGGTCCAGAAGGTTTGGTGATTCCTGTTCCAGCTTACGGACCATAAAAGCCTTTATCCCATGGCTGTTAAGCGCCCTGGCCGTTCCTGATGTGGAAAATATCTTATAGCCCTGGGCCTGGAACCTTCTTGCAATGTCAATGACCTCTTCCTTATCGGAATCCTTCACGGTTATGATCATGTTCTTATGCTTTGGAAGCTTGATCCCTGCCCCTGCAAACGCCTTGTAAAGAGCCTCATTAAAGGTCTTTGCTATCCCTAAGCACTCTCCGGTGGATTTCATCTCTGGTCCAAGGCTTACATCGGCGCCCCGGATCTTTTCAAAGGAGAATACAGGCATTTTTACAGCGATATAGTCTGCCGGCCGCGCAAGTCCGGGTTCATACCCCAGCTCCCTGATGGTGTGCCCGCATATGACCTTGGTCGCTAAAGGAACAATGGGGATTCCTGTCACTTTGCTGATATAAGGTACAGTACGGGAAGACCGGGGATTTACCTCAATAACATATACTTCCTCCCCGCTTACAATGAATTGAATGTTGATCATTCCCTTAACATGTAAGGCTTTAGAAAGCCTTCTTGTATATTCCACTAGCTTTTCCTTTACGGTTTCACTTATGCTCTGGGCCGGATATATGGAAATGCTGTCACCGGAGTGCACACCGGCTCTTTCCATATGCTCCATAATGCCGGGAATCAGAATATTCTCACCGTCACAAACTGCATCCACTTCAATTTCCTTGCCCGGAATATATTTATCCACCAAAATGGGGTGTTCCTGTGCGATCTGGTTGATGATCCCCATAAATTCATCGATATCCTGGTCAGAAATGGCAATCTGCATGCCCTGGCCGCCCAGCACATAGGAGGGCCTTACCAGTACCGGATATCCAAGCTCTCCTGCCGCCCTCTTGGCTTCTTTGGCCGTGAATACCGTCTGGCCCGCAGGTCTTGGGATCCCGCAATCCTCCAAAATCTTATCAAACAGCTCCCGGTCCTCTGCTGCATCCACATCCTCTGCAGACGTTCCCAGAATGGGGATTCCCATGTTCATCAGGGCCTCCGTCAGCTTAATGGCCGTCTGGCCGCCGAACTGGACCACAGCCCCATCAGGCTTTTCCATGTCAACGATGCTTTCCACATCCTCCGGGGTAAGGGGTTCAAAATACAGCTTATCTGCAATATCAAAATCCGTGCTCACAGTCTCCGGATTATTATTGACTATGATCGTCTCATAGCCTTCCCTTCGAAAGCTCCATGTGCTGTGGACCGAACAGAAGTCAAACTCAATTCCCTGGCCGATGCGGATAGGACCGGAGCCAAGGACCAGCACCTTCTTTTTTCCAGTTGTTTTTACCGCCTCATTCTCACTACCAAAGCAGGAATAATAGTAAGGAGTTTCAGCGGCAAATTCGGCGGCACAAGTATCCACCATTTTAAATGCGGCTGCAATGCCGTTATCTTTTCTCATCCGGCGGATTTCTTCCAAAGAAATACCTGTCAGCCTGGAAATGACTGTATCCGGAAACTCGATCCGCTTTGCTTCCTTTAGCAGCTCCAGAGTAAGAGGCCCCTTCTTAAGGGCTTCTTCCATTTCCACAAGAATCGCCAGCTTATCAATGAACCACACATCAACTTTTGTTATCTCATGGATCAGTTCATAGGAAAAGCCTCTTCTTAATGCTTCGGCAATGACCCAGATCCTCCGGTCATCCACAAGGTGTAGGGTCTCAGCCAGTTTTTCATCCGTAAGCCCTGTGAAATCATAGGACATCAGGCTGTCCACATGCTGTTCCAGTGAACGGATCGCCTTCATAAGACCGCCCTCAAAGTTGGTGCAAATGCTCATGACCTCACCGGTGGCCTTCATCTGGGTCCCCAAATTCCTCTTGGCGCTTAAGAATTTATCAAAGGGAAGGCGGGGCATCTTGACCACGCAGTAATCCAACATCGGCTCAAAGCTGGCGTAAGTCTTCTTTGTCACCGCATTCTTTATTTCGTCCAGGGTATAGCCCATTGCGATCTTTGCCGCAACTTTTGCAATGGGATAACCGGTTGCCTTGGAGGCCAGAGCCGAAGATCGGCTGACCCTGGGATTTACCTCGATCACGCAATACTCGAAGCTTTCCGGGTGAAGGGCATACTGTACGTTGCAGCCTCCTGTGATTCCCAGCTCGCTGATGATCTTTAAGGCAGAGGTGCGCAGCATCTGGTACTCCTTATCCCCCAGGGTCTGGGAAGGAGCCACCACGATGCTGTCTCCGGTATGAACGCCCACCGGATCGATGTTTTCCATATTACATACGGTGATCACGTTGCCGGCGCCGTCACGCATCACCTCGTATTCGATCTCCTTCCAGCCTGAGATGCAGCGTTCCACAAGAACCTGTCCCACCCTAGATAAGCGGAGTCCATTCTCTAAAATCTCCCGGCATTGCCCCGGATCATCAGCAATTCCTCCCCCGGAGCCTCCCAGGGTATAAGCAGGACGAAGCACCACAGGATATCCGATCGCTTCAGCCACCTTAAGGCCGTCCTCCACATGCTCTACGATATCAGAGGGTGCCACCGGTTCGCCGATCTTTTCCATGGTCTCTTTAAACAGCTCCCGGTCCTCCGCCTTCTTTATGGTAAGAGCCGTAGTTCCGATCAGGCGCACCTTATGCTCTTTTAAAAATCCCTTATCTTCCAGTTCCATGGCAAGGTTTAAGCCGGCCTGTCCGCCAAGAGTGGGAAGCACGCTGTCGGGCTTTTCTTTTAAAATGAGCTGTTCCACTACCTCTACGGTCAGGGGTTCAATGTAAACTTTATCCGCAATATCCTTATCCGTCATGATGGTTGCCGGGTTAGAGTTTAGCAGGACAACTTCGACCCCTTCTTCTTTCAGGGAACGGCAGGCCTGGGTTCCGGCATAATCAAATTCAGCTGCCTGGCCGATGATAATAGGCCCGGAGCCAAGAACGAGCACTTTTTTAATATCCTGATTCTTCGGCATTATTTTCCTACCTCCATCATTTTTATAAACCGGTCGAATAAGTAGCTGGAATCCTGGGGACCCGGACAGGCTTCCGGGTGGTACTGTACGGTAAATATGTTTTTGTTCGTATATTTCAGTCCCTCATTGGTCCCGTCATTTACATTGATAAAAGCAGGAACCGCCACTGATGGATCGATGGTATCCACATCCACTACGTAGCCGTGATTCTGGGAGGAAATATACACCCGGCCTGTTTCTAAATCCTTTACTGGATGATTGCCGCCCCTATGGCCGTATTTCAGCTTATGGGTATCCGCACCTGTGGCAAGGGCCATGAGCTGGTGTCCCAGACAGATGGCAAAAATCGGCACATCGGATTCGTATAATGTCTTTATCTCTTCAATAATCTCCACACATTCCTTGGGATCCCCAGGCCCGTTGGACAACATGATTCCGTCAGGACGGCCGGAAAGGATCTCTTCTGCTTTCGCCGTTGCCGGGTAAACGATCACCTCACAGCCTCTCTCCTGTAAGGAGCGGGCAATATTTTTCTTAGCTCCAAGATCCAGAAGAGCCACCTTTTTCCCGCCGCCGGGAAGAACATATTTCTCCCTGCAGGTAGCTTTTTCCACCACACCAGTCACGGAATATGTTTTCATACGCAAAACGGCTTCGTCAAGATCAAAACCTTCATTCGTAGTGATCATGCCGTTCATGGTTCCTTTTTCTCTTAAAATTTTTGTAAGGGCTCTCGTATCGATACCACTGATACCTGGAATGTTATGTTCATTTAAGAAATGCTGAAGGGTATCCCCGCTTCTAAAGTTGCTGGGAATTCTAGATAATTCTCTGACAATGTAGCCATCCGGCCAAGGTTTTAATGATTCCATGTCTTCATGACAAATACCGTAATTACCAATCAGGGGGTAAGTCATAACAACCGCCTGCCCCGCATAGGAGGGGTCGGTTAGGACTTCTAAATAACCTGTCATGGAAGTATTGAATACGATTTCACTGATCACTTCCTGGGTTGAACCGATGCTCGATCCTGTAAACACAGTACCGTCTTCCAGTATTAAAAAAGCTTTCATACGCAAAGTCCTGTCCTTTCTCTGTTATTGCCATGGTGTCCGGGCATAAAGGTATACCGTAGGGTATTTCTCTGGTATCTGCCCAAATTGTATAGATTATACATGATTACGCGACATTTTTCAACTGTTTTTTTCACGCTTTAGGTCGCTTTAAAAAAGTCACAAAATTTAATAAAAAGCGTATAGCCTATTTCTTAGACTTTACGCTTTTTATATAATACAATTCAACTGGTTCTGATATTTGTTATGTTTTTATAATAAATCCTCAAAAAATATGGTGTCATATAATTGTTATAGCCAATGCTTATGCGTAACCGCTACGCTTGTTTGGGCAAAATATTTTTTACTTCCAAAACTGTTATTAACGTTTCTATTTGATCGTTATTCTTTGTAAACTCCTTTTTGCTATAATGCTCCAAACTGGCGACACGATACGTAAGATCTTCAATTTTACGTGATGTGACATCCTGCTTGATTTCCAGAACTTCTATTCTGTCGGACAACTTATTAATATCAGATTTCATATTAATGATATCTGTCTTCATATCATTAATGTCTGACTTCATATTATTAATGTCTGTCTTCATATCATTAATGTCCGTCTTCATATCTTGTATATCAGTCCTTATGGGATTAACTTTTTCGTCCATTAATGCTGCTATGGCCTGTAAATCTTCATTGGTCAATGCCATGATATCACACTCCTTCATAATTATTTTATTACACACCAAGATTATATTTTTCCAATAATAATGTTGTCTTTATTATACCACATTTGATAACGCAAAGTCTATTCAATTTCACGAAGCTGTCGAAACTTCTTTGGTGGAATAAAGGAATATCTGACTAAATCAATTTTTTAAAGACCAACAATCCTTTTAAAATTCTTTTTATCCGTTATCCTACTCCTAATGGCTTTGACATATTCCGGTTATGTCAGACACACATCAATGTCATGTTCAAAATAAGCAGCAAAATTCCCAAGCTGCGACCCTACTTGCTCAAAGCGTGCCCCGCTCCGCCGACCATAGCCTCATAGCTGCTATCCCAGCTTGTCAGAAGGGGCAAGCCCCTTCTGACATAAGTGAATCCCGACCGCCACTTATGCCTTCCCGACATTGAAGTGGGGACTTACTTGATGAGGTTAAAATGGATTATAAAATCTCCCTTTATTTATGTAAGATAATAAAATGGTCATTCCCAAAATCAGAAATGCAGAAATAACGGTTAAATAGTCCAGCTTTGAAAAAGGTTTTTCACTGTAAAACGTGCGTTTTTCCTTTTCACCAAAACGGCGAAGTTCCATAGCAGTAGAGATTGTCTCTATTCTGTCCAGGCTGGATAAAATCAAAGGCAAAACAATATTCGCCGCGCCTTTGATTCTTTCTCTCAGCTTACCTTTTTCAGATATTTCATATCCTCTTGCCATCTGGGATGAGGATATGCTGAAATACTCTTCCTGTATGTCCGGAATATATCTTAATGCCAGAGATACGGCATAGCTTATCTTATAGCTTACTCCGATTTTCGATAAACTTCCTGCAAATTCTGACGGATCAGTGGTCAATAAAAATACTACGACCAACGGAATCGTTGCAAAATATTTTAAACACAGATTTATCAGATAAAATAATTCCTCCAGCGTAAGATAGAATCTTCCGAAACCTTCAATTATTACGGTCTTGCTTCCGTATAAAATCTCCCCATAGGAAGGCTGAAAAACATATACTGCCAAAATATTCAACACAGAAAAAAACAGGATAAATTTAATAACAAAGGATATATCTTCCCAGTGTATATCGGAAATTTTAATTAAAGCAAGAGAACATATACTTATAAAAATAATAAGCCTTGTATCATATGTAAGCATTGAGGAAACTGAAACAATCAAAAAAAACAACATTTTTGATGTTCCGCTTAAATGATGTATGATTGTGTTACCCGGATGATAGCCTAATGTTTTATTGCCTGTCACTGCGCATCCTCCTGTCATAGCTGATAAATTTCCGGACAAACTCCACAGGATTTTTCAAATTCATTTTTTCCCCCAATGTAAATAAGCTTGTCTCTTTCAGACTTGCCTTCTTAATTAAATCTCTGTCCGTCAGAACGGAAATCGGATCAGTATCTGCAATTACCTTGGAATTTGCCATAACTATGGTTCTGTCAGTATATTCTATCATCAAATGCATATCATGTGTAATCATTATAATCGTCTTGCCCATGGCATTTAATTCTTCTAAAAATGCCATGATATCCGAATAATTTTTGTAATCCTGACCCGCTGTCGGCTCATCCAGAATGAGAAAATCCGGCTCCAAAACCAGAATCGAAGCTATGGTCACCCTCTTTTTTTGTCCGTAACTCAATGCAGCTATGGGCCATTTGCGAAAGCTGTACAGTCCGCACACCTGTAATACCCTGTTAACTTTTTCTTCTATTGTATCTTCATCTGCTCCCCGAAGGCGCAGCCCTAATGCCACCTCATCAAAGATCATCTTTTTACTTATCATCTGATTGGGATTTTGCATGACAAAGCCAACTTTATCTGCCCGTTCTTTTATGGAATCAGAGCTTATATCATTGGATTCAAGCAAAATTCTCCCGGAATCCGGAGTTATAAATTTGCATACCGCCTTTGCCAGCGTAGTTTTACCTGCCCCATTTTCTCCGACAATGCTTATCATTTCCCCTTTCCTAAATGATAAGCTGATATTATCCAAATTTATCTTTTCCTTATTGTAACTGAAGCTTATATTTTCCAAAACAAGAGAAACTTCATATTGATTCTCTTCCGGCTTTTTTTCAACGCTTTCCGCAAACTGCTCCAGCCTGCCTGCTATATTCCCATCCAGTGCAGCACGATCCATGCGTACCCTTTTCATGGACTTTATATCTACTCCTGCATACTTCATAGCTGTAATATACAAAGGTTCCCTTAATCCGTGTTTTTTTAAGATATCCGATTTCAGTAATTCCTCTTCTGCCATATTGGCAATTATTTCTCCATCATAAAATACTACAATTCTGTCAACAGGTCTGTACAAAACATCTTCCAGCCTGTGTTCCACTATAATGGCCGTTGAACCGCCTTTTTTATGAATGGCATCTATTATTTCTATTGCCTCCTGTCCGCTTTGGGGGTCAAGAGCTGCCAAAGGTTCGTCAAAAAGCAAAACAGGGCTTTCGTCTATTAATATTCCGGCCATTGTAACTCTCTGCTTTTGACCTCCTGAAAGATCCTGGGGACGTGACGACAGAAAATTATCAATATTAACCTCTTTTGCCCAATGCCGGACCCTGTCTTTCATTTCCTGCTGAGCCACATTATCATTTTCCAGTGAAAAAGCTATATCCTCGCCTACTGTTAATCCTATAAACTGTGAATCAGTATCCTGAAGAACTGTTCCTGTAAGAAATGACAGGTCAAAAAGGGAATAGCCAGGCAGACTTTTCCCTTTTATAAGCACTTCACCAGTCAATGTGCCTTCCTCCTTATTTGGAATAAGACCATTGATGCATTTGATAATCGTTGATTTTCCACTTCCTGACGGACCTATTACAAGCACCTTTTCCCCTTCATATATGTCCAGGTTTATATTTTTCAATGTAGGTTCTGCCTGAGATAAGTATTTAAATGTAAAATCCCTGAATGAAATAATAGGTTCTTTCATGTGTACTCCTCATTTTTCTTTGTGAATCCTTTGCTCATTAATCTTTTTTAAGACTTCCTTCCTTTGTTTTTGTGGAAGCGTAGGCTTTCATCAGGATTCCGCCAACCACTGCCGTGACTACAGTATTAACGACACCTGAAATAATACCCTGCAGATATACTTTGTTTGCAGGCTCAGAATATACTAAAATATCCAGGGTTGGAGCAAGGATTCCCCATACTGCCATATTGGTTATGGCCTCACATATCACAAAAAAGATCAATTCCTTTTTACCAAAAATCCCATGCTCAATGTCAATTTTTTTACCGATCAGGCCATAAATCACGCCCATGATACCGGAACACACAACCCAGGACCACCATGCCGAACCATATGTAGTAAAATCCTTTAATGCATGTCCGATAAGTGCAATGAGTCCGCCTGCAACAGGTCCGAATATGGTAGCCATAAGTGCCACAAAGGGATGGGTCAACTCCATGTTTGTATTGGGAATCCCTGTAGGAATCACAAGAAATCTTCCCAGGATCACAAAGACAGCCGCTCCTATTCCAATGGCCACAACGGTTCTTACTGAAAATTTATTTTTCATTTTATCCTCCATTCCGCCGCTAATGTCTGCAGCATTTGCCGGTTTTTATCAGTCCTCTTCATATATAACTCTCGGAGCCTTTCTAATCTCTATGGTCCAGTCTTCCCCTGTTCCTATATGGTATAGATTGGAAAAAGAGTCCTGGTTTACTGCTACGCCTATATTTACAAGAGAATTGATGTAAACCAATGGTTCGCCGACTTTAACATCTGCAAAACTTTTTGCAAATAAAATTATATTCTGGTACACTTTTTTATCTTTATGGTATATCTTAACCTCAAGATTATCACCATGCTTTATACCGATATTTTTTATATACTCAATTGGAATATTCGTCCAGATCGATCCAAATCTGACGTCTAAAACATCGATACTTCCAAAGGCCGACTTTCCGTCTTGTCTTGCATCCACCAGCTTTAATCTTTCTATACTTTCTATAGGAATTATTTTACCAAGATCTTCAAAAGCAACCTCCCCTCCTGCAAGCCGGGCTCCGTTATACGCATAGATATCTCTTCCATGGAATGTGTGGCTCTCCTCTGAATATGGCAGCCTGCTTTTCACCTCATCAATGGCTCTGACTTCTGTAATTCCATCATAATGCATAATGTGAGTCAATGTTCCATTGTCAGGAGTGATAATATAGTGATTTGATTTTGTCTTAACTGCAATTGACCTTCTGTCCGAACCTACTCCAGGATCTACAACAGATACAAACACCGTATTCTCCGGCCAGTATTTAACAGTCTGATACAGTCTGTAGCTCGCCACCCAAATATCGTATGGCGGGATCTCATGGGTCAAATCCGATACAACTATTTTGTCATTTACAGAATACGCAACTCCATACATCGTAGATACAGCGCCATCCCCCTGTCCAAAATCTGTTTGTAATACCAAATTATTTACCATAACGTCACCTCTTGTTTTGTAATATATCCTCTGGATTTTTACATGATGTACATAAAAAGCGATACCTTTAGATATATTATACATTCTTTTTTAGCATAGTAAAGAATTATCACAACTAAAAAAAGCACAAAATACATGGCTGTTTTTTCAAAAGTATACTTTCGGGACAAACCGCACAGACTAAAGCTGAGGTGATAAAATATGATTGATAACAGCGAACTGCCCATTGGGTTTACCATGGAGTTAGCACAGCACTCGGATATTCTGACACGGTTTGCCGGCCTCACGGAACATGAGAGAGACAGGATTGTAGACGGGGCAAGAACCATTGAAAGCCGGGATGAAATGCGTAACTATGTGGAGTCCATGTTTCAAGAACCAAAATCATCCTTTTTTTAAAAAGCTTCCCGCAGGATTAAATTTTATATTTAACCTGCGGGAGCTTTTGTAATTATTCCCTTTATCCCTTAATATATTTAATAATAATCAATTCATTAAGGGGCATTCTATGAAAAAATACATGACAGTTGTGGCACAGGAAACCGCTGCTTCCGGCGCTCTTCAGGTCGATGTGGTTTCCGAGGAAAATAACTTTCCCATCCGGGACGCAGAAGTTTCCATTTCTTACAAAGGAGATCCTGACAGTACGGTGGAACATCTTACCACTAATTCATCCGGCCAGACGGAGCAGGTCAACCTTGCCGCTCCTCCCATTGACTATAGCTTATCCCCCGGCCTTGCCCAGCCTTACTCCGAATACACACTCTTTATCCGGGCCCAGGGCTTTGAGCCCGTCGCCATCTCCGGCACGGAAATCCTTCCGGATACCACAGCCATACAGCCGGTGCGCATGATTCCCATTGAGGACGAAGTATCTCCGGACGTTCCCATTGTTATCCCGGACCACACCCTATATGGTGAATATCCTCCTAAAATTGCAGAAGCCGAAGTAAAACCTACGGCAGAGACAGGAGAAATCGTTTTAAGCCGTGTGGTAGTTCCTCAGACAATCGTGGTTCACGACGGAGTTCCAACCGACCCGACAGCTAAAAATTATTACGTTCCTTACCGTGATTATATTAAAAACGTGGCTTCCAGCGAAATTTACGCCACCTGGCCCCGTGCTTCCATAACCGCCAATGTACTGGCAATTATGAGTTTTACCTTAAACCGGGTTTATACGGAATGGTATAGGAACCAGGGTTATGATTTCACCATAACATCTTCCACAGCCTTTGACCATAAATGGATTTATGGACGAAACATTTATGACAGCATTTCCCAGGTTGTGGATGAAATCTTCAACAGTTACTTATCCCGCCCCGGCATCAGGCAGCCAATACTTACCCAGTACTGTGACGGCAACAGGGTCCAGTGCCCCAACTGGATGTCCCAGTGGGGAAGCTGCACCCTTGGAGAACAGGGCTATTCCGCCATTGAAATACTGCGGCATTATTATGGAAGCAATATGTATATCAACACCGCCGAACAGGTATCCGGGATCCCCTCATCCTTCCCCGGTTATAATTTAACCATCGGTGCCAGCGGAGATAAGGTCCAGCAGGTACAGGAACAGCTTGATACAATCGCTACCGTCTATACCGCGATTCCCCGTATCACAGCCGACGGAATCTACGGTCCTGCCACCACCGAAGCAGTCCGGCAGTTCCAGTCCATTTTCAGGCTTCCCGTAACCGGCATCATTGATTTTGCCACATGGTACAGGATTTCCCACATTTATGTAGGGATCACACGAATCGCAGAGTATTCATAAAAAAGGAGAAAGGTCTTGTTGCACTAAAAAGACCTTTCTCCTTTTATTTTCCTGTCCTTTGCTATCCTTCTCCCCCCAGCAGCTCGGCCGCCACATATCCAAGTAAAGCCAGAGCGATTCCTCCCAAAAGCTCATACAGCTTCACTCTTTCCCACGGCATATCCCACAAGATGACAAAAGGAGAGGAAAATACCAGACCTATAATAACCCGGTACATTTGGTGTTCATGGCGGGTAAGCAGACGTTCCACCACCTTGGCAAACAGAAAAACGCCTATGAAAAGACCAGTTACGTAAGGCGCCAGCACCACTCCATTGGACAAAAGGCTTTGGAAGTCAAAGGTAGAAAGGGCTCTTATGCAGGCATTATTTGTTTGCAGTATGGGTTCGTAAAAACCCAGCATCATCATAATCATGGACCCGCTCACCCCCGGAACCACCATGGTGGCCGCAGCTACCAGGCCCACGAAAAACAGCGTGATTACCCAGAATTTTTCAGAAGAAAGATAAGCTGCGCCGGAAGCCATATTCATTCCCTCCCCGCTGCTGCCGGAAGTAATGGTTGTTTCAGCGATAAAGGTGATGAGAATGACCGCGCCGCAGGTAAGGGCAGCCGTTAATATCCCTTTCCTTCTGTCTGCCCGGTCTTTTGAAAATGATTTTTGAAACAAGGAAGGGAGCCCGCCGCCGATCATGCCTAAAAAGGCCATTTTGGTCTGGAGCGGATATGTATGAAAAAGATATTCAAATGCCAGAGAAAGAAAAACAATGCCGGCCACTGCCCCCACCCCATAGGGAAGGAGAACCCGAATGCTTTTTAAAGGCTCCTTAAACAGCTGCGTTACCGCATGAATAATCTTATCATACACTCCCATGGTAATGGCCAGCATTCCCCCGCTGATGCCGGGAAGTATGTTAGCCACACCAATGATAACACCCTTTAAAAGTTCACTGATATACTCCAAGCAATTCCTCCTGAATTTTATATATATGGTATATCCTATGCCTTTTTAACCGCTTCTAATACATCTTTCCCCTGGTTCCAGCCATTACTGACAGCTCTTTAAACGGACGTCAAAAAGCCGCAGGGCGTTGCTTTTTCCAAAAGCCTGCTTCCCTGCGGCCGGATTTCATGACACAGCCGGTCTTTTTACCATGAACGTATTATATCCGAACCGCCTGAGAGTCTGCTCCATGCGCACCGC
Source organism: Hungatella sp. (assembly GCA_031270005.1). GTDB lineage: Bacteria > Bacillota > Clostridia > Lachnospirales > Lachnospiraceae > Lacrimispora. The sequence goes on from JAISYJ010000063.1 coordinate 65,705, forward strand.
ATTATCAATATTCCGGAAGGCTCCTACACGAACCTTATAAAGTCCGTCTTCATAGACTACAAATGCCGGGAACCCCTGGGCCTTTAAATTATTAACCTCATTTTCGGCCAGAGTGTGAACCCGGAATGCTCCTGTCTGCACCTGATAATATTCGGGACGTGTATCTTCCTGTTCTTTTATGGAATTCAGGATACCATCTGCAATGGCCTGGGCAATATCCTGAAAATTCTGATCAAACAAATCATTATCCATTTCGTTATCAATAAATCCAACTTCCACCATAACTGTTGGAAATTTTGTCCGCCTGAGAATTACCAGACCCGGACGTTCCACTGTGCCTAAATTGGCGAATCCAGTTTTATTTAAGGCTTCGCCTATGTTTTTGGCCAGCATGCCCGGTGCCCCTTTATCTTCAAATACAATAACCTCTATTCCGGAACCGGTACCTGGAACCGGCATGGCATTTCTGTGAATGGAAACAAGGAAGTCTGCTTCCGTTTCGTTGGCCATGGTGGCCTTCTCAAGGGGCGTATTATAGGTATCGTCAGTTCTGGTATACCTGACATCAATTCCGTTGTCTGCAAGAATTCTTCCCACAGCCATCGCAAGCCTTAAGTTATCATCTTTTTCCTGCCGTCCGCCATAGGACGCACCTGGGTCCGTGCCGCCGTGACCGGCATCTATTACTACGATCATTCTCTCAGCCAAAAGAAAAACTCCCTTCACATACTTCTATTATATAAAGTATGTAAAAGCAGCCTTCTCGGTACCACTTTTTTGTACCACATTTATTCTTTTTCTCCTAATTCCGCCATTACATCCATATCTCTTGGCCCTACCGGAGTAGAAAATACGATCTGGGTGCTGGTCTTTCCATATTTCTGCAGCTGCCCAATAAAAATGTCCAGCTCCATGGTACTTGGAAAGGCCACCTTGACCAGCATGGAGTATTCTCCTGTGACGCAGTTGCACTCCAGCACATTGGAAATGGACTCCATTTCCCCATAAAACCGGATCTTATCCGCCGGAGAAACATCAAGACTTACAAATGCGGTAATGTGATATCCCAGCTTCCTTGAATCCACCGCAGCATGATATCCGGTGATGATTTTTTCCCGCTCCAGCTTTTCAATTCTGGCGGAAACTGCGGGAGAAGACAGAAAGGTGGTTTCCGCTATATTCTTTAGGGATGCCCGGGCATTCTTTTGTAATGTCTTCACTATTTTCTTATCGATGTCATCCATTTCTTCCTCCCAAAAAGAAGAAAAGCGTCAGTACCGCCAGGGCACCGAACGCTTTTGTTCTTTTAAATCAAACTCCACTTTTATGGATCTTTCTTAAATTTATCATAACCAATCATCAAAAACTTGTCAATGCTTATTTTTTAAGGGATGGCATTTTCTTAATCCGGTCAATGGCCTCCAGGGTATTCTCATAGGTGCCAAATGCGGTCAAACGGAAGTATCCTTCGCCGCTTGGCCCAAATCCGCTTCCAGGAGTTCCCACCACGCCGGCCTCTTCAAGGAGACAGTCAAAAAATTCCCAGGAGGTCATTCCTGCCGGTACCTTTAACCAGATATATGGGGCGTTGACACCGCCGTAAACCTGGCAGCCGGCTTCCTTTAGCCCCATGTAAATGACTTTTGCATTTCTCATGTAATAGGCCACCTGTTCCTTTAGCTGGGCTTTTCCCTCGGCCGAATAGACCGCTGCCCCTGCCTTCTGAACGATGTAGGGGGCACCGTTAAATTTGGTTCCATGGCGTCTGGCCCATAGGGAATGAAGGGAAACCCCTCCCCTTTTCAGGGCCTTTGGAATGACGGTAAAGCCCAGGCGGACCCCGGTAAAGCCTGCATTTTTGGAAAAGGAACGAAATTCGATGGCACAGGTTTTCGCACCCTCGATCTCAAAGATGGAATGGGGCACATCATCCTGAGCGATATAAGCTTCATAGGCAGCATCATAAAGGATCACTGCGCCATTGTCATTGGCATAATCCACCCATACCTTTAACTGGTCCCTTGTCAGGGTCGTACCGGTGGGATTGCCTGGAACGCATAAGTAAATGAGATCCGGTGTCTCTTCAGGAAGCTCCGGTACAAAATGGTTTTCTGCCATACAGGGCATATAAATCACATTGCTCCACTTACCTGCCTCTTCCTCATATACTCCCGTTCTTCCTGCCATGGCATTGGAATCCACATAAACCGGATAAACCGGATCACAGACTGCGATACGGCAGCTTTCATCAAAAATCTCCTGGATATTTCCGCAATCGCTCTTTGCCCCATCCGAGACAAAGATCTCATCAGGAGATATGTCACAGCCTCTGGCAATGTAATCCTCTTTTGCAATGATTTCCCTTAAAAATCCATAGCCCAGATCCGGCGCATAGCCATGAAAGGTCTCCTTATGCCCCATCTCATCCACTGCTTCATGAAGAGCGTTTATAATGACTGGCGCAATGGGCTGGGTCACATCGCCGATTCCCAGCCTGATGATCTTCTTTTGGGGATTTGCCTCAGTAAAGGCATTTACCTTTTTTGCAATGGCGGAAAAAAGATAGCTTCCCGGAAGCTTTAAGTAGTTTTCATTGATTTTTACCATAGGTTCCTCCTGTTACCTTAAAGATTATTTATGTCGAATTTCCCCTCAAACACCTCTACTGCCGGTCCGGTCATGAACACATGGCCGCTTCCTTCCCGGTCCCAGTGTATGGTCAGATTGCCGCCTTTTAATTCTACCTCCACAGTCCGGGAGGTGCGGCCGCTTAAGGCAGAGGCAACCGCACTGGCAGTGGCCCCTGTCCCGCAGGCCCAGGTTTCCCCGCTGCCCCGCTCCCACACCCGCATACGGATGTAATTCCGGTTCACCACCTGGATAAACTCCGAATTCGTCCGTTCCGGGAAGCGCTCATGGTTTTCAAAGGCTGGTCCAATGGCCTCTAAATCCAGGCCGTCAATGTGGTCCATATAGTAAATGGCATGGGGATTTCCCATGGAAATGCCGATGAACTCATAGTCCTTTCCGTCAATGCAGATAGGCTCCGGCACCTGGCTGGTGATCTCCGGCACTCCCATGTCCACCGTGATCTGAACAGCCCTGCCATTCTCAGGCTTAACTTTTAAGTGCTTGATCCCAGCCCCTGTCTCCACATCAAATTCCGTCTTTTCCACCAGAAGATGATCGTAAACATATTTTCCCACGCAGCGGATGCCATTGCCGCACATCTGGCTCTCCGTGCCGTCGGAGTTGAACATCCTCATGCGGCAGTCCGCTGTTTCTGACGGGCAGATAAGGATCAGCCCATCGGATCCAATGCCAAAATGACGGTCGCTGACCTTTTTCGCAAGCTCCTCCGGAGCTTCCACGGATTCTTCAAAACAATTGATATATACGTAGTCGTTACCGATTCCCTGCATCTTTGTAAATTTCATCATTCTCTCCCATAACTATCGATTGATCAGGCTCATGATCATCTGGGCAGTTTCCACCATATTGGTTCCGCTGTCCATGCTGCATTTCTGGATGTACCGGTAGGCATCCGTCTCAGACATATGGTTCCGTTCCATCAAAAGCTCCTTTGCCTCCCTGATCAATTCCTTCTCTTCCCCGCTCCGCTCTTTTGGCTGGCTTTTTAACTTCTTCCGCCTTTTGGCAAGAGATTCCACCATCATTTCCAGGGTGCTTACCAGGTCCTGTACCTTTAAAGGATGGCCCAGACAGACCACACCTTCAGGCGCTCTGCCGCTCCACTGGCTGGGGGACACCAAAAGAAGCATCTGCATGCCTTTTGGAAGACATTCGTAAAGCTCGTAAAATACCATATCTGCAAACCTGCAGCCGCATACAACGATTCCACTGCCCAGCTCGTCGGCGCTGTTTACCGCCTGGGCACCGGAGGTGCAGACCGCTGCTACCGTAAAGCCGTTCCTCACAAGAATATTTTTAATATTTTTTGCATCCTCTTCTCTGGAAAATGCCACTATCACATTGGTCAAACACTCTCACCTCCAGATAATCGTACCAGAAAACATTAATATTTATACAGGTATTCTTCCACTTCCCAATCTGTTACCTGGGCCCGGAACAGATGCCACTCGGTTTCCTTGGCTTCCAGATATTTGGTAAAGATGTGTTCGCCCAGCACTTTTTTCATAAAATCGTCCTTACGGAAGGCTTCAATGGCTTCACCCAGGGTCTCCGGCAGATGCTCAATTCCCTTTTCCAAAATCTCCTCCGGCAGCATGGCGAAAATGTTCCTGTCAACGCTCTCCGGCGGAGTCATCTCCTTTTCGATCCCATCAAGGCCGGCAGCCAGACAAGCGGCTAAAGCCAGGTATGGATTGACGGCAGGATCCGGGCAGCGAAGCTCGATCCTTGTTCCTGCTCCTCTGGAAGCCGGGATGCGGATTAAGGGGCTTCTGTTTGCCTTGGCTGACCATGCAATGTAAACCGGGGCATCGTATCCGGGAACAAGACGCTTATAGGAATTGACCAGCGGATTGGTGAGTATGGTCATCCCTTTCATATGATAAAGGATTCCGGCTATGAACTGGTAGGCAACCCTGCTTAAGCCAAGCTCATCGGATGAGTCCTCAAACATATTGCTGCCCTTTAAATCAGACAGGGACATGTTGATGTGCATTCCGGAGCCATTGACACCTGCCTTGGGCTTTGGCATAAAGGTAGCGTGAAGTCCGTGGCGCTTGGCAATGGACTTTACCGCCATTTTAAAAGTCATGATGTTATCCGCTGTCACCATGCCCTCTGCATACTGAAAATCGATTTCGTGCTGCCCCGGCGATATTTCATGGTGGGAAGCCTCGATCATGAATCCCATTTCTTCCAGATTCAGCACCATGTCCCGGCGGACATTCTCAGCCAGGTCAATGGGCGCCACATCAAAATAGCTTGCCGTTTCATGAGTATCCGTTGTGGGACGTCCCTCTTCATCCGTATGGAAAAGAAAGAATTCACATTCTGGTCCCGCATGGAATTCAAATCCCATGTCTTTTGCTTTCTTTATCACCTTTTTGAGCACGAATCTGGGGTCGCCTTCAAAAGGCGTCCTGTCCGGACTATATACATCGCACATCAGGCGGGCAACCTTCCCCTGCTGGGGACGCCACGGAAAGATCTCAAAAGTATCAAGATCCGGGTAAAGATACATATCGGATTCTTCTATTCTCACAAAGCCTTCAATGGAAGAACCGTCAAACATGCAGCGGTTATCAAGAGCCTTCCCAAGCATGCTTTTTGTAATGGCAACATTCTTAAGCATACCGAAAATATCAGTGAACTGAAGACGGATAAATTCCACATCCTCTTCTTCTACTATCCGGAATATATCTTCTTTGCTGTACTTGCTCATAATGCTATCTCCCTTCTTAAAAACCATAAAAACCCCGCTTTCCTGTAACAGGAAAAAAGGGTAGGCGAATACAGTCTCACATCAATGGACCATCTTCGCACCACCCCGTCATATGTGTAAAATATAACAGCTAGAAAAAAATTTGTCAATATTTTTATTTATTACTTTGATATGCTAAAGCCCGGATGGCATTTAAAATAGCAAGTACCGAGACGCCTACGTCTCCAAATACGGCTGCCCACATAGTCGCGATTCCTGCCGCCGACAACAGAAGAATGAGCACTTTCACACCAATGGCAAAAAAGATATTCTGCTTAACAATTCTTGCGGTTTTTCTTGCGATTGCAATGGCATCTATAATCTTTGACGGTTCATCTGTCATGATCACCACATCCGCGGCTTCTACTGCCGCATCGGAGCCGATTCCTCCCATGGCAATTCCCACATCTGCCCGGGCAAGGACCGGAGCGTCATTGATACCGTCGCCTACAAAGGCCAGGTTAAGCCCTTCCTGTTTCCTTGATAACAACTCTTCTACCTTTCCAACCTTATCACCGGGAAGCAGTCCTCCGTGAACCTCGTCAAGACCCAGCCTTTCTCCAACCGCCTGACCAACCTCCGGCTTATCACCGGTCAGCATCACCAGCTTCCTGACTCCGGCTGCCTTTAATCCTTTTAAGGCCATGGGCACATCTTCGCGAATGGTGTCGGAAATGGTAATGGAGCCAAGATAGCGCCCTCCATCCGCCACATAAAGAGATGTTCCTGTTACAGGTCCCTGGTCAGTGATTGCAATTCCCTGCTGCTCCATAAGCCTTGCATTGCCGATATAAAGTTCATGCTCTCTGTCATCCTCTTTAATCTCTGCTCTGATGCCATATCCTGCAATTTCTTCCACACTGTCGATAAAACTCTCATCAACAGGCTTTCCATAGGCTTCCTTCACCGATAAGGCAATGGGATGGTTGGAATGAAACTCACCATAAGCCGCCAGCCTTAAAAGCTCTTCCTTTGTTCCTTCCACAGGGTCTACATCTGTAACCTTAAATTTCCCTGTTGTAAGGGTTCCTGTCTTGTCAAAGACAACTGTCTCCAAAGAAGCCATGGCTTCCAGGTAATTGCTTCCCTTCATGAGAATTCCATGTCTGGAGGCAGCGCCCAGACCTCCAAAAAAGCTTAGAGGCACGGAAATCACCAGCGCACAGGGACAGGAAACAACCAGGAAGCTGCAGGCACGGTAAATCCAGGTTCCCCATTCACCGCCAAATACAAGCGGAGGAATCACTGCCAGGATAAGCGCCAGGCCTACCACCACCGGTGTATAGATTTTTGCGAACCTGGTAATAAAGTTTTCGGCCTTTGCCTTTCTAAAGCTGGCATTTTCCACCAGCTCCAGAATCTTTGCAACCGTAGAGTCATCAAAGATCTTTGTTACCTCAACCTCCAAAACACCGTTTAAGTTGATGGAACCGCTGAATATCGCATCCTTTTCCTTCACTTCCACAGGCATGGATTCTCCGGTCAGGGCCTTGGTATCCAGCCCTCCGTTCCCCTTTACAACGATGCCGTCAAGGGGTACCTTTTCTCCCGGCTTTATTACGATCCTATCCCCAACAGACACTTCATAAGGGTCTACTTTCTCTTCTTTCCCATCCCTAAGAAGGTTGGCATATTCCGGATTAATATCCATAAGTTCGGTGATTGACTTTCTGGACTTGTTTACCGCGTAGTCATTAAAGAGTTCACCCACCTGGTAAAACAGCATAACTCCTACCGCTTCTTCCAAAGCCCCGATACCGATAGCGCCGAAGGTTGCCACTGACATGAGAAAGTTTTCATCGAAAATCTGGCCGTTTTTAATATTCCGAAGTGCTCTTAAAGGAATATCATATCCTGCTGCCAGATAAGAGATCAAAAAGAGCATCCAATACCCGGCGGTTTTTTCTTCCACAAACATTCCTGCTGCAAAAAACAAGGCGCTGACTACAAGTCTTATTGCCATCTGTTTCTGTTTCTTTGTCATAGCCTCTCCTTTTCTCTTACCGCAATACCTTAAATTCTGCTTCCGGCTCGATTTTATTTGATATCTTTCTTGCCGCTTCCATAATTTCATCTGATCTGTTTTCTTCGACTTCCATGGTCATCCGCTGGGTCATAAAGCTTAAGGATGCGCTTTCCACACCGTCTAATTTTTTTACCTCTTCTTCAATCTTGGCTGCACAGTTGGCACAGCATAAACCTTCCAGCTTAACAATCTTTTTCATAACCTATACTCTCCTTTTTCATTTTTTATTATTATCTTAATCACTCATTGATATGCTCCATCCCCTGGGCCAGAATCGATTCGATATGGCCGTCGGCAAGGGAGTAAAATACGGTCTTTCCTTCTCTGCGGAACTTCACCAGACGCATCTGCTTCAAGATCCGAAGCTGATGGGAAATGGCTGACTGCCCCATTTTCAGAAGATTGGCAATATCGCACACGCACATCTCCGACTGACTGAGTACGTAGAGGATTTTTATTCTGGTAGCATCACCAAACACTTTGAAAAAATCCGCCAGATCAAGAAGCTCCTGATCCTGGGGCATGGCCTTTAACACCTGATTTACCACGTTTTCATGAACGCAGATAAAATCGCATTGGTCGATTTCATAATCCTGAATGTTTTTTTTGTTATCCTGCTCCATTTGGTACCTCCTTAATCCTAATATTATCATATGAATAACTGTTCATATGTTTATATTATCACTTTTTCATGATTTGTCAAGCATTTTTTCTGCCCACTTGACAGCCTTTAACGGCGGTGGTAGACTAAAGTTCCTTTTCCAATCTAATCTCACATCTGATATTCAGGAAAAGAGAATATTGATACCACGGTAGAGTCCCCGGAAACGGATAATTTCTGATTTCGGAGAGCAGCGTTTTCATTGGTTGATCCAATGGCGCTCACCGCTTGGCAAGATATTGGGATCCTCTGACTGGTCATGACAAGTTTCTTATTTTAATAAGAACTGCCCGCTGCCGGAAAGAACGGATTCACAAATATTACTACCAGGAGGAACCTATATGATTCAAGTGGAACACATGAACAAGACCTTTAAGGTCTCAAGAAGAAGTGCCGGCTTTTCAGAAGCTTTAAAGGCCCTTTTTCACAGAGAGGCGGAAATCATCCACGCTCTTTACGATATTTCCTTTACCATAGGAGACGGAGAAATGGTAGGCTATATCGGACCTAACGGAGCAGGTAAAAGCTCCACCATCAAAATTCTAAGCGGAATACTCACACCGGATAACGGCACCTGCCTGATCAATGGCCGTATCCCATGGAAGGAACGCAGGGAGCATGTAAAGGACATTGGCGTTGTGTTCGGCCAGCGCAGCCAGCTTTGGTGGGATGTCCCCATCCTTGATTCCTTTGAACTGCTCCGCGACATCTACGAAATCCCCACAAACCAATACCAGGAAACCCTTGATGAGCTGACCGGGCTTTTATCCTTAGGTGAGCTTTTGCGCACTCCGGCCAGGCAGCTGTCATTGGGCCAGCGGATGCGCTGTGAGATCGCAGCCTCCCTTCTCCACAGGCCTAAAATCCTGTTTCTGGATGAGCCCACCATTGGTCTGGATGCAGTATCCAAGCTTGCAGTCCGGGATTTCATCCGAAAGCAGAACCGGGAACACAAGACCACGGTCCTTCTTACAACCCATGATATGCAGGACATTGAAGCTCTGGCAGACAGGGTCCTCTTAATTGGAAGAGGACGGCTGCTTTTAGACGGTACTCTTTCCGATTTAAAATCCCACCGTCCCAGGGAAGAGGCCACACTGGATGAGATCATTGCCGCCCTTTACCGGGATTACCGGATATAGGAGGAAAAATTATGAAAAAATACTGGTCTTTTTTCCGCATCCGTTTTATCCACGGACTTCAATACCGGGCAGCCGCCCTTTCCGGCATGGTCACCCAGTTCGTATGGGGAACCATGGAGCTTCTTTTATTCCGGGCCTTTTATGAAGCTGCACCGGAAAGCTTTCCCATGGAATTCCAGGCACTTTCCACCTACATATGGCTCCAGCAGGCATTTCTGGCCCTTTACATGACCTGGTTCTGGGAAGCTGAGCTGTTTCAATCCATTACCACCGGAAATGTAGCCTACGAGCTATGCCGCCCTGTCCGCCTTTACCATATGTGGTTTACCAGGAGTCTTGCGGTCCGCCTTTCCAAGGCAGTCCTGCGGTGCATGCCCATCCTTTTGTTTGCCTGGCTGCTGCCAGCTCCTTACGGCCTTGCACTTCCCGGAAACATCCACACATGGTTTTTTACCCTTTTGTCCATGATCCTGGGGCTTCTTTTTGTGGTTGCCTTTGGCATGGTGGTATACATGTCCATTTTTTACACCATTTCCTCCCAGGGAATCAAACTGATCGTCACCTCCCTTTCCGAGTTTTTAAGCGGTGCGGTCATCCCTCTTCCTTTCCTGCCGGACGGGATCAGGGAATTTGTGAACTTTTTGCCTTTTGCATCGGCCCAAAACGTTCCTTTCCGGATATTCGGCGGCGACTTGAAAGGATATGATATGTATGCAAGCCTTCTGGGACAGGTATTCTGGCTGTCAGTGTTCCTTGTTATCGGTCAGGTCATGGAACGGGGTGCCTTAAAGCGCCTTGTGATCCAGGGCGGTTGAAAGGAGGGATACCATGAATTCAATCCGGTTATATGAAAAATATCTTTTCATACACTTAAAAAGCATGATGCAGCATAAGGTTTCTTTCCTTTTAACCACCATAGGGCAGTTTTTAATATCCTTTAATATATTTCTTGGAGTCCGCTTTATGATGGACCGTTTTAAAGAAGTAAAGGGCTTTTCCTACGGAGAGGTTCTGCTCTGTTTTTCCATTACGCTTATGGCCTATACGATTGCTGAGGCCATCTTCCGAAGCCTGGACACCTTTGAAACCATCATCGGGAACGGAGAATTTGACCGCATCCTTCTCCGGCCAAGAGGCAGCCTGTTTCTGGTCCTATGCAGCAAAATAGAGCTGACCAGAATCGGCCGGCTTTTGCAGGCCGCCGTTATGCTTGTCTATGGCCTGAATTTCAGTTCCATCACCTGGAACCCTGTCCGGGTTGTGACCGTTATCCTTATGATCACAGGAGGGGTGGCGGTGTTCGCAGCCATTTATCTGATTTTTGCCTCCATATGCTTTTTCACCCTGGAGGGACTGGAGTTTATGAATGTATTTACTGACGGGGCCAGAGAATATGGGAAATATCCCATTGGCATCTATGGGAAAACTCTCCTGACCATCTGTACTTACCTGGTTCCCTTTGCCCTGTTTCAGTATTATCCCTTTTTATATCTTACGGGAAAGGCGTCTGATCCCCGGTACAGCCTTCTTCCTCTGGCCGCCTGTCTCTTTTTGGTTCCTGCCGGCCTTTTGTGGAATTTTGGACTGTCCCGTTACCAGTCAACCGGTTCTTAATCCAAATGAAAAGACCGCGGAGCAGGCGGAATCTTCTGATTCCGTTTGCTCCACGGTCTTTCTTTATGGTTTAGTGTCCGTGTTTTCCATGATGGCTGCAGCACGCTTCCAGGTTATAATTTAAGCTTTCATTCAATAAAGCTTCCACCGCAGGATCCGCAGCACCGGATACTCCGGGATATAACCGGATTCCTGCCTTGCTTAAAGAGGTTCTGGCGCCCTCTCCGATTCCGCCGCAAATCACGGCATCAGCGCCCAGCCCTTTTAAGAACTCCGCCAATGCACCATGTCCGCTTCCCTCTGTATCAACTACTTCCGCGGATGCTATCTTTTTCTCTTCTATCTGGTAAATCTTAAAATGCTCTGTTTTTCCAAAATGCTGAAATATTTCTCCGTTGTCATAAGTTACTGCAATCTTCATAAATACGGCCTCCATTTCCAGGATCTATTGCTTCCTGCCATGCGTCAACAGTTTTACGTCTCTTTTTTTCTAATGACCCGTTCAAATACCAGTAAAGTCACGGTCAGTGACACGGCTACGCTGATAAAATCCGAAACAGGCTCTATATAAAATATTTTTTCAATACCAAACCAGACCGGTATAAGGGCAGCACCGCCTAGAAATATCACCTTCCTGAACATGGAAAGGGAAATTGCAACTTTTGCGACTCCCATTCCCACAAATCCGTCTACGACCGCATACTGCAGGGCCAGAGGTATGATGCCCATGGTATAAATCTTAATAGCCCATACCGTCAGATTCACGTAAGCCTCATTTTTAGTAAAGATGAGTACAAAATACTCAGGAACCGTATGAGCCAGGATAAACATTATGGTGGTAAATCCAAGAGCCAGACCTGAAATATGAAGGCTTGCCTTTTTAATCCTGTCAGGCCTTCCCGCTCCGTAATTATACCCTAATATGGTCTGGGTCCCGCCGGTGATCCCTCCAAGAGGCATGGTAACCATCAGCATAAAGCTTTGTACAATGGTCATGCAGGTGAGAAGCATGTCTCCCTGGCCCTCTCCGCCGTAATGCTGGATCATCATGTTCAAGAATATGATTAAAATATTATCAAATGCAATGATAAGAAAGGGACTTAAGCCCAGCAGCAGAATCCGCTTCATGATCTGCCAGTCATAACTGCCAAAGGTGATCCGGATAGGGGGCTTATTTCCAAACAGGAACCGGAGCACATAGATGCAGGAAGCCATCTGAGACAGAACCGTGGCGATTGCAGCTCCCCGAACCTCCAGGCCAAACACAAACATAAACACCGGATCCAGAATGATATTGCATACGGCCCCTAAAAGAACCGACTTCATACCAGTCTTCGCAAAGCCCTGACAGATGATGAACTGGTTCATCCCTGTTGACAAAAGAGCAAAAATAGTGCCCAGCAGGCATATGCTAAGGTAATCATTGGCATAAGAAAAAGTCGCTTCGCTGGCTCCAAACCACATCAAAAGCCTTTCCTTTACCATAAAGGCAGAAACGATGATCATCACCGACAGAACCGTTAAAAGCAAAAAACAGTTTGCCAGGATCTGACTGGCGGCCCGCTGGTTTTTCTCCCCCATGCGGATGCTCATTAAAGGAGAGCCTCCTACGCCCACTAAAAAAGCAACAGAGGAGATCATGGTCACAATAGGGCCGCAGATTCCTACCCCTGCCAATGATATCTCACCTGTTCCGGCGATATTCCCTATGTACATTCGGTCTACAATGCTGTAAAAAACACTTACAAACTGGGCCAGCATGGAGGGAATTGCCAGCCTCCACACCAGTCCTCTGATTTCATCTGTATCTAAATTATTTTCTGTCTTCACGTCAAAACTCCATTAATCCTGTCATTGTACCATGGCTCCGTCAGTGCCAAAGGTATAGGTAACTCCGTCTATATCCATGGTCGTATCATGAATCATGATGCCATTGGAATCAAGATAATACCAGGTGCCTCCCACCTGGATCCAACCGGTCTGTTTTACATAGTTTTTGGTATAATACCGGTTTCCGTCAATACTTTTCCAGCCTTCCGAAGGAATCAGGGCGCTGTAATCCGCAAAGGAGAACTCAATGGTAACATCTCCATCGATCCCTTCCACTCTTCCCTGGTCCGTGCACTGCCAGATGGTACGGTTCTTATAGTTATTTACAGAGCCATATCTGGCATACCAGACATCATAGGGGATCTGTTTCATATCAATGTAATTGGTCAGCCATTTGTTGTTGGCATAGACCACCGGCCGGTATCCTGCATCCGAAATGGTCTTGCAGAATGCATTGATATTGTCCGTAATCTGCTGCTTTGATAAACGATTGTCAAGAAGGTGCTGGGATTCCACATCATATGCAATGGGATAGGAAATCTGGTAATCCTTCACCATCCGAAGGACATACCTGGCTTCCTCTATTGCAGTCTGGGTATCAAGAGCCTGGGTGTAGAAAAACACACCGGTCTTTAGCCCGCCTTCCGCTGCTCCTTTCATATTTATGGAATAATAGGGATCCATGTCATTAAGATAACCGATCCGCACCATGGCAAAGGAAATTCCATCCTGTGCCACCTTCTTCCAATCGATCCCAACCTTTGACTCATTCTGGCGGTTCTGATACTTTGATACGCTAATTCCCTTTTCCAGAGCGCCATCAATAGGGATACCAGAGGCATCCACATATTGTCCGTTTTCCAGCTTCCATGCCTCCGAAGAAAATCCGTCCTTGGGTACTGCCGTTGCTTTTAAGGTCATAATACCGGCTGCAAGGCATAAAGCGATTCTCAGCTTTGTATTTTTTTTCATCGTTTCCTCTTCCCTTCCCATGCTTTCCAGGTATACAGGCATACCCCCATGGTGTTTCCTCCATCAATGATAAAATTTAATCCGGTCCCCTGCGGAACGCATTAATATCATGGATCAGTGTCTTTATGCTGCCAGTAAAAGAATTAAAGGCCCCGAACTCATACATATTTAAAAACAGCATACCAACAGGTACTGCCAGAATCATCCCGGCAATCCCGCTTATCTTAAATCCCAGGTATAAAAACAGCAGTGTCATAAGAGGGTCAAGCCCCATAGTGTCGCCTACGATCTTGGGCTGAATGACCTGTCTTAAGACCAGGGTCAGAACATAGATAACCAGCAGGCCCACACCAAAGGCATATTCACCTGCAACCAGGCGGATCAATGCCCATGGAATCAGAATAGTACCGGTTCCTAAAATCGGCAAAAAATCAAGAATGGCAATAATAACTGCAAGAAGCAGAGCATAATTCACCCCCAGTACCAGAAATCCCGCCGCTAATACGGAGGCAATGACAAACATGATCTTAAACTGGGCAAGAAAATAACCGCCCACAAGACGCCTGGCATCTTTTTTCAGATACTGGTAATATTGGGTCCCTCCAGCCGGTATATACCGGCGAAGCACTTCCATAATCCTGTCTCTGTCCACAATGAACAGATAGGAGGAAAAAATCGTCACAATAGTATAAACCAGTGCTGCAGGAATGCTCTTTACCATATTTCCCGCCACCGTTACCGTAGGAGAGGCGATTTTCTGAACCATCACATTTAAATATTCGCCTATATGGGTAAAAAACTGGTTCACAGAGTCCTGAATGTTCTGGGGCAGGAACTGCAAAAGCCCCTCCACTTCCAAAAGCAGCTTCTGGATCTCGATCCAGGCAGCTTCATAATACTTGGGAATATCTTTTGCAAATCCGGCGGTTTCGGAAATAAGCTTGGAAACCAGGAAATAAAGCACCGTTATAATAACCGCAAGCACTGCAACCACGATCAGCACAGAGCTGTGCTTCCTTACGATCTTTAAACGTTTCTCTAAGAAACGCACCAAAGGATTGGCAATGACCGCAATGACCCAGCCAATGACAAAGGGAAGAAAGAAATTTAAAAGCTTCGGTCCCCACACGCATATTAAATATATAAATAAAATCGGTATCACAATATTGAGAATCAGTCTGCAATATTTTCTAATTTGTTCCATTTTAATCACCCGCTTATATGATACTCCCCAAAAACCTTCCTGACAAATGAATAAATTCTAAAGATATTCTTTCAAAAAACGGTATAACGCCTCCATCTCTTCATCCATTCCTATGGAAATACGCAGGTAATTGTCAAGCCGTGGCTGCTTAAAATACCGGACAAAAATATTGTTTTCCCGAAGAGCCTTGTATATCTCCTCTGCCCTGCGTTCTCTATGAGTGGCAAAGACAAAGTTTGCCATGGAATCCGGGAAGGAAAAACCCAGTTCCCCAAGCCTTTTTTTTGCCTGCTCTCTCGTGTTTATGATCTTTTCCAGGGTTTCCTTAAAATACGTTTCATCTTCAAGGGCTTTTGCACCCAGAACCAGGGAAGGAATATTCATGGTATAGGAATTATAGGAATACTTCACATCGTTTAATGCGCGGATCAGGTCCGGATGCCCGTAAGCACAGCCAATTCTCATTCCTGCCATGGAACGGGATTTGCTGAAGGTCTGCACCACAAGAAGATTTTCATATTTTTCAGTCAGCCTTAATGCGCTTTCTCCGCCGAAATCAATATAGGCTTCATCCACAATGATCACTGATTCCTGATTATGGGCTATGATATCCTCTACTTCAGAAAGAGGCATAAAAAGGCCGGTAGGCGCATTGGGGTTTGGAAATATGATTCCCCCATTTTCCCTGTAGTAATCTTTCTTCCGGATACAAAATTCCTCGTCAAGGGCAGGTGTTTCATATGGAATCCGGAATAGATCCGCCCACACCTTATAAAAGGAATAGCTCACATCAGGAAACAGGACAGGCTTGCCGGAATTAAAAAAGGTCATAAAAGCAACTGCGAGCACATCATCAGAACCTACTCCTACGAAAATCCGGTTCTCATCCACCTCGTAAGCTTTTGAAAGGGCTTTAACAAGAACTATGGCTGCCGGATCAGGATATTTGCGAAACAAGCCGCAGTCAATCCGGGCCAAAGCCTGGCTGACGTTCTTAGACGGCGGATATGGGTTTTCGTTGGTATTCAGCTTAATTAACTTTTCTCCCTTTGGCTGTTCTCCCGGCACATAGGGAGCAACCCTGCGGATGTTTGCTTCCCATGGCTTCATTATGCTTCCTCCTCTTTTTTTATCAGGCCATACTCTTCTGCGATTTTCTTAAATGCCGGCAAAGAGCGCTTGATCTGCTCATAGGACACGCAATAAGCAATCCTTACATAGCCCGGACATGCAAAGGAAGTTCCAGGCACCAAAAGCACCCTGTGCTCTTTGCAGAACTGACAGAACTTCTTATCATCCACCGGTGTCTTTACAAATAAGTAAAAGGCTCCCTCCGGCTTGATGCAGTCAAATCCATATTCTTTTAAGCTGTTATAGAGAAGCTCCCGATTCCTGTTATAGGCTTCCAGATTTACCTGTTCATCCACGCAGCGGACGATTACCCGCTGCATAAGGGAAGGCGCGTTGACACAGCCCAGCACGCGGTTGGCAACGGCTGCAGCAGCTATGACCTTTGGAGAATCCTCCACTTCGTCGGGAATTACCAGATATCCGATCCGTTCCCCAGGCAGGGACAAAGATTTACTGTAAGAATAGCAGACTATTGTATTATGATAAAACGGTGTCACATAGGGAACCTCCACCCCATCATAAGCCAGCTCCCGGTAAGGTTCATCAGAAATCAGAATGATCTGGGTACCAAGCTCTGTTTCTTTCTTCTTAAGGATGCCTGCGATCTGGCGGAGAGTCTCTGCAGAATAAACTACGCCCGTAGGATTATTGGGAGTATTGATGATCACTGCCTTTGTCCTGGGGGTGATCCGGGTCTCAAACTCCTTTAAATCAGGCTGAAAGCTGGATCTATCGGGAGGTACAACCGCAAGCACGCCGTCATAATTGCGGACATAGGAACCATATTCCATAAAATACGGCGCAAACACCAGCACTTCATCGCCGGGATCCAATATGGTTTTTAATATCACGTTCATGCCGCTGGCCGCCCCAACGGTCATAAGAATATTTTCCAGACGAAAATGAGTCCCAAACCGTCTGTTTAAAGACTGGGCAACTGCAGCTCTTGTATCCTCGAATCCTGCATTGCTCATGTATCCATGGATTAAAGTGGTTTCCTCTTCCCTGATAATGTCAAGAATGGCCTGGTTTACCGCGGGCGGAGCCGGCACATTGGGATTTCCAAGGCTGAAATCATAGACATTCTCTCTGCCATACACGGCAGCCATCTTTTTTCCTTCCTCAAACATGGCACGGATGGCGGAACTGTTTTCTACAAGGGGTCTCATCTTGTCTGCTATCATAATCTTATTCCTTTCCCTGAAGTAATTTTATCTTCCCTCTCTTGCGCTCATTATATCATGAACCTGCGGCCCATGATCGACATTCACCGTTCGCGCCGATGAGCAAGCTCATCTTCGCTCTCTTGCGCTCATTATATCACAGGTGCCGGAAGTGGTCTATTCTTATTTCCCGCTTCCCCTGTCTGTAAGCTTCCTGGACTGTATTAGAGCTGATCTTACCTTATCACGGCAATCTTCAAAATCCTTATCCTGGGCCTCTATTATAGCAAAAGCAGCATTAATTGAGAACAAATGCTCTGTCTCATTTCCCGAAAGTTCCTGGGTCAAAGCTTTCGCCACCCGCTTAAGCTTATGTTCCATATCATTGCTCCGTATATTTTTACACAGTACCATTGCTTCATATACACCGTTTAAGCAGATGATATCATCTTCCCGGAAAAAGCGTTTCAGGCATTCCACATAAGGGGCAAAAAGGGGCTTTACCGCCTTCCCCCCTCCGCATCCTTCACCCGGTCCCAAAATCTCAAATAAAACCAGGGCCGAAGGCTGGAAGCGGCGGCGCATCACATAGGTCTCCATCATGGAAACAGCAGCATGACGGTCAGGAAGCTTCTCAAAAGAAATATCCCTTCCGGAAAGCTTCAGCATATCTCCCAGAATTTTCTGGGAGTCCTCCAGCTTCTGACGCTGCTCCATCTGTTCCGTGGCATCCCTTACTGCTCCATAGTACAGACGGTGCTCATCCTGCTCCCTTAAAAAGAATACGCGCAAATGTACCCACATCAGTTTCCCGCTTAGGCGGTACTGCCGGAAAATGCCTTCGCCTCCCCGGATTGGATTGTTGTATGCCTTTTCAAAAATGCTCAAGACCCAGTCCCTGTCATCTATATAAACGCGGTTTAACAAAAACCATCTGTGTTCTTCCATGTCAATGGGATTATCTCCTGTAATGTGGTAATATTCCTGATTCACCCGAAGAACCTCGCACTGGTCCTCATACACTTCATACAGGGCGATTGCCCCCAGCATATTATTTAACATCGCCTCGCTGGTGATGTTTTCATTAAACAGGTCCTCCAGTTTCAGCTGTCCAATCTGGCGGGCCTGGATCCCCCCGTAATCCACCTGATCCTCCTGCATTAAAAGCTGTTCCGCCTCTTCCACGGGAAGCGGCTTATAATAATAATATCCCTGTCCGTAAATACAGCCGATATTTCTTAAAAAGTCCACCTGGTCCTTTCTTTCGACCCCTTCAGCGATGATCTTCATCTGCATGACCCTTGCCATTCTCACAATGGTCTCTAAAATCCCCATTCCCCGGCTCTGGCTGTTTTCATTCATATCCAGGAATTTGGTGTCGATCTTAATGACATCAACATTGACATCCTTTAGCATGTTAAGAGAAGAATAGCCGCTTCCAAAATCATCCATAAACACCGGAAAGCCTGCCCTGCGCAGATCCTCAAGAACCCTCTGCATCTTATCATCGTCCTCTGCATAGGCGCTTTCCGTGATCTCGATTTCCAAGTATCTTGGATCAATCTCGTGCCTGCTTACCAGCTCCTTGAATTTTTCCACAACATCAATGGCATAGATGTCCATGCGGGACATATTGATGGAAATGGGGATCAGTTTTTTCCCGGCCTTTGCCCAGCTGTTTAACTGCCTGCAAACCATCTCCCAGATATAAATGTCCAGATAGGTAATAAACCCGTTCTGCTCTAAAAGCGGTATGAACTCTGCGGGTGAGATAAGCCCCCGGAGCGGATGCCGCCATCTGACCAGGGATTCCAGGCCGATGATCTTGCCTGTAAGCATGTTGCACTGGGGCTGGACGTAAAAAATAAATTCTCTCTTTTCCAGGGCACTCTGAATTTCTGAAAGAAGGATCTGGTCCTTTTCCATTTTCTGTTTCATGCCAGGATCGTACCAGCCTATTCTCTTGGCATAATTTCCCTTTACGGAGTTTAAGGCGATTGCCGCCCTGTCATACATCATGCTGACCGAAAGCCTCCGGTCCTCAATCCGGTAGACGCCAAAAGCCGGAAGAAATCCTGCATTGCCGCCGTACTGTCTGGCATAATGATTAATCTCACCTTCCAGGTTTTTTAGTATGGAAATGTCTTCCGGAAGGATGATGATAAAGTCATCTCCACCCATATACCCTGCCAGGGAACCATACAGCAGCTCCAGGGATTTTAAATATTTTCCGATTTTAATCAGAAACCGGTCCCCTTCCTCTTCCCCATACCATTCATTAAAAAGCTTAAAATGCTCAATATCAATGGCCACCATAAAATATCTTGTGCCGGATTGTTTTTTCAAAAGCTGGTCCGCTTTCTCAAAGAAAGGGCCGTAACGGAAAAGTCCTGTTAAGGAATCCGTTTCTTCCCGCTTCTCCTGAAGCTTTTTCTGGGCTTCCACTTCCTGCTTCTTCCTGCTGTCAATATCCTGGACATAACTCATGATGATTGGATCCGCACAATCCCCGCACCGGAACAAAACGGCAATCACACTGATCCAGCAGTAGTTCCCGCCCACCAGCAGCCTGCGGAATTCCCCCTTAATGATCCTTCCGCCTGCATAAAGACGGTCTAACAGGGTGGCCCTGTTCCAGAATGCCAAAAATTCCTCGCTGTCTTCCGGATGAATTAAAAAATCCGCCGCATCCTGAAACATGGAGTCTAACTGTCCTTCCAACTCTGGAATCCTGAATTTATCTTTCTGATGAAACAGGATCCTATAAGAGTTTGTGGCAATATTCAATTCAAAAAGCTCATCATAAACGGTGTTATCCGTCAGATGATAAAAAAGATTCTTATTCTTCTCATCCACCGGCTTGAACATGATGAGCCTGCAGCCTTTGTGTCCAGGCCAGTCAATCATACCAGAGGATACATCCATCCAAAGCTCTGATGCAGAATTATAAAATATCACATGCCCGGACTTTTCCCCTGTACCCGGACAGTCTTTACAGGGTTCCAGTCCTTTCCCAACCCCCTGATAACAGTACATTCCCTCTCTTAAATCCGGATAATATGACTTAGCCGCTTCATTGAGATAAATGATCCTGTAATTCTGGTCAACTATGTAAATACCGGCTTCACCCGTTTCAGCCGACGTAAGATTCATAAGCCCCCGCCTCTCCTGCATCACATTATCTGCGCACCATATAAATTATTGTAATATTATAGTATGAAAACGCTGTTTCCGTCAACAGGTTCAGACCCACATCATGAAAACAGAAAAATGCAAAAGGCACAACAACCTTCCGTTTGTCTCAGACGAAGCGGTTCCCGCCTGCTTTGAAATAACGGTTGATTGCCGTGCCCATTTTGCCAGCCTGTTATATTTTATTACCGGAGTGCACGCAGCTGCTCCGTCATCTCATGAGAAAGGGTGAATCTTCCTACGTAACCAACTTCCCCTGTCATCAGCACGCTGCCATCCTTTTCAATTTCCACTTCAAGCACGCCTCCCGGCATGTGTACATACATCTTAGGGTCCGTAAGCCCCATACGGTACGCCGCACCAGCGGCCGCACAGCCGCTGGTTCCCGAGGCCAGGGTATATCCGGCTCCCCGTTCGTAAATCTCAATTTCAATATTGGTCCTGTCCACAACCTTCAAAAGCTCCGTATTTATTTTTTCCGGGAAATAATCGGCTGTTTCTGAATGCTTTCCGATCCGGCAGGCCAGTTCCTTTGATATATCGTTGAGCCAGATGACGCAGTGAGGATTGCCTATGGAAACACAGGTGACCCGGTAAGGGATGCTTCCAAACATCATGGTTTCATTTAATACCTCTCTCCTTGGCCCGGTCACAGGAATTTCGTCACTGTAAAAGTTTAATTTTCCCATGGATACCTTTATTTTGGTTCCGCTCTCATTTAAGTACTGGATCGTCTGCTGCCCGCTTAATGTATTGACAATAAAGCGGTTTTTCTGCACATATCCGGCATCCTTTAAGTATTTCCCAAAGATCCGGACGCCGTTGCCGCTTAACTCCGCTTCGCTTCCGTCGGGATTTAAAATCTTAAGTTCCAGCTTATCCTGACCAAGGACAGGCCCTACCAAAAGCCCGTCAGACCCTACTCCGAAATTCCGGTTGCAGATTAAGCGGACACTTTCCTCTGTCAGCTCCAATTCATTTTTATTGGGGTCAAAAATCAGATAATCGTTGCCCAGTCCATGATATTTTTCCAACGTGATATTCATGATAAAACTCCTTTCCCGTGCCTTGCAATATCCTCGCATAATTCATAATATGAAATTCCGGCTGCCTTAGCCTCCTGGGGAAGAAGGCTGAAAGGCGTCATTCCCGGCAGTGTATTGGCCTCCAGACAGTAAAGGCTGCCATCTTCCTCCATGATGAAATCCACCCTGGAATAATACCCCAGTCCCAAAGCACCATGGACCTTCAAAGCCATCAGGCTCATGGCCTCCTCCTCGTTCTTTGTCAGCCTTGCCGGACAGATCTCTTCCGTCATGCCTGCCTGATACTTATTTTCATAATCATAAAACCCTGCCTTAGGTATGATCTCGATTGCAGGAAGGGCTTTTTCTCCCAGGATCCCAACAGAAAATTCCCTGCCAGTAATTTTTACTTCTGCCAATATCCGGTCTTCATAGGCAAAGGCAGAACAAAGGGCCTCTTCCCACAGTTCTTTCTGATCCACCATGGCAACACCTACGCTGGATCCGCAGCCGCATGGCTTTACCACACAGGGGAAAGAAAACGGCTCCAAAGGCTCCCCTCTCGTATAAAGGCGCCAATCCGGAGTTGTTATGCCGGAGGCTCTCATCAGGAGCTTTGCCAAAGGCTTATCCATGGCTTTTAAGCACCCTTCGTAACCAGTTCCTGTATAGGAAATGCCATAGGCATCAAAAACGGCCTGCATCTGCCCGTTTTCTCCTGCGCCTCCGTGTAATGCCAGAAATACTACGTCAGCCTGCCTGCAGATTTCAATGACCCGGTTTCCTATATAGCCTTCTCCCTTCCGCTCTTTGGTCAGACGGTCAAGCTTTGGAACCGTTCTTCCGATCTCCCAGGAAAGGTCTGTACCATCTTTAAGGCTTTTAAAGCAGATCCCTTCCCCGTCCTCAACTCCCAGGTAAGAATCCAGCAGGTAAACCTCATGTCCATTCCTCATCAATGCGTTTGTGATCATGGCCCCTGAGGATAATGAGACTTCTCTTTCCGGGCTGAAACCGCCCGCTAATACTACTATTTTCATTCTTGTCTTCCTTCTATCCATCCACTTTTGTTTTATATATTTAATTATATACAGCACTATTTATCATTTCCATCAATATAATGCTTTTTTTATTGCAAATTATGTTATATTATAAAAAGCAGCGGGCAGAAAGGATAAGATTAAATGGATAACTACGAAAAGCGGGGATATTTAAACAGTGATTTCCGGCTGTTTCATCTGACCGATACAAAAAAACAGGATTTTGAATACCATTATCATGATTTCGATAAAATCATCATTTTCATCCGGGGATCCGTGACCTACCGGATCGAAGGCTGTGCTTATAAACTGAATCCCTATGACATCATACTGGTACGCCATAACGATATTCACAAGCCTGACATTGACCCGTCAGTGCCTTATGAAAGGATCATCGTCTATCTTTCCCCAGGATTTTTACTGGCTTACCGGTCCGGCAGCTATGACTTGAGCACCTGCTTCCAAAAATCAAAAGAGCTGCATTCCCACGTCCTGCGGATTCATTCCATGGAAAAAAGCGGCCTGTACCGCACATTATCGAACCTGGAATATGCCTGCACCCATGACGGCTATGCCAGGGATCTGTACTGTCAGGTGGTATTTCTGGAATTCATGATCCAGTTAAACAGGGCTTCTTTAGCTAACCGGGTACAGTATCTTCCTCCTTCCACCGGTGACCGGCGTATTTTAGGAATCATGGACTATATAAACAGTCATTTGATGGAAGATATAACCGTGGACGCCATTGCAGAATCATGTTATATCAGCCGTTATCACCTGATGCACTTATTCAAAGGGGAGACCGGCTATACTTTGTTTGACTATATCACGGAAAAGCGCCTTCTTTTGGCAAGGGATCTTTTAAAAACCGGAATGCCGGTTACCGAAGCCTGTTTTAACAGCGGCTTTAAAAACTATTCAACCTTTTTCAGGGCCTATAAAAAACATTTTCACCTTTCTCCTTCAGAAGCTGTAAAAGAGCATGGAAATATATAAGTTTTTCTTAAGCTTTTCTGCCTTTGTTGAAATGGTCCAGGCACCATGCTATTCTAAGGATATCACTTGATTCATAGAAATATGATGATAAAAGGAGGGGTTCAATGAGAAAAAGAAAATGGCGATTCGTCCTGTCTCTTCTGGTAATTCTCTGCCTAAGCGCATGCTCCAATAAGTCCGCAGCAGTGGCTCAGAACGCTGTATCGGATTATGGGCCTGTCATGACTGCAGAGACCAATGTCCCGGTCAGCCCAGACAGCCAGTATGAAAATACGGAAGAAGAAAAAGCTGTTACATCACTGGCAGGCAAAACCGGAAGCGGCCAGATGCTTCCGGCAGCGGCTTTCTGAGATACGCTACCAGTTGGAATCCATGGAATCCCAGCTTAAGCTATATGACAATCAAGTGGATTACGGCACGGTTTCCCTAAGCATCAGGGAAGTCACCACATTTACCCCCACTGCCCCGGAATCAGCCGGTACCCGCATAAGAAATGGTTTGGCAGGTAATCTTAAGCTTTTTAAATCCGTCTTGTTAAACCTTACGATCAGCGCCATTACAACCAGTCCATTCTGGCTGCCAATTGCCGCAGCAGCCTCTGCCATTTTCTTTTACCGGCGGCGCAAAAAGAAAAAGCGCCTTGCCATCTCCCCTCCCATGGAGGAAAAGGAGCCTTCCGGCACACCAAGGGCCTGATTTCAATTCATACATAACAAAAAAGCTCCCGGAAAAACTGGTGTTCTGCTTGATGGCAGCACACCAGTTTTTCCGGGAGCTTTTTATATAATCATCCATGTGTTCCATTATTATTCCACGAACAGAACGCAAACAAAATTCCCGTCATTCCAAAGTAAAACCAGGTGGAAGGATTACTGAACCAGGTGGTAAAAAAGGAAAGGATCATATACATGGCAAACTGGGCATAGAACAGATAGCCAATGGGATTGCGGATACGCTTTACCATCCGCATCAGGAAAAACGCAACTCCACCCAGAATACATCCAAATAACAAGACACCCACAATACCAAAATCATAAAACGAATCATAAAACAGGGTGACCGTGGTCAATTCCTCTTTTGTCACATAGATGGGGAAATCCACAAGAGCCGGGACAAGGAATTTAAGCCCTGTAAGCGCCCATAAGGGAAAGAGCAGCCGAAGGCCAAAAGTATGGGACGGAAGCCACTCCACCAGGCAGTTAAAATTGTCGTAATTGTTTGCAATGTACATATAAGGCTGAGTGATGAATATGGGCATCTGGCTGTTCTTCATCTGAAAAATGCCGTTTAAATAGGAGACATCATGGCCTCTTGCAATGGTGAGTATCACATAAATGGGGATCATACCAATCATCAGGCCCACCCCATAGGCGATCTTCAGTCTGTGCTCCATAGCAATATAAGTAAGAACCGCCAAACCAACAGACAGGATCAGCTGGAAACGGGACACGCATAAAATCGGAATCGCGCATGCAATGACGTCCATAAGAACGGCTAAAATGAGCCTTAAGCCGTTTCTCCCCTGTTCAACGCAAAAATAAAGGACCGACAGCGCAGGTACCAGCACACAGGATACGGTAAAATAGTGAATTCCTGTTATGTGAAACGCAGAGTAAGCATGAGGCACTCCTTTCATAAAGAAGGGAATGAACCCCAGCACCACCGCCTCAACGATAAAACCGGCAAGGGATACAAAGGTGACAAAAACCATGGACAGAAAAAGAGGTCTTTCATAGCCCTTAAAGCTGAACCAGCTGGAACGCTGTCCTCCTGATTCACCCTGCAGCTTTGCGAAAAATTCAAAGGTGACCCAAAATCCCAGGAATGCTACCAGAAAACAGAGCCACGTAATAATATTCCAGTCAAACGAAAGCTCTGAGAGCTTTAAACAGGCAATGCCTTCCCCTCCTACCCAGAACAGGGAAAACAATCCCCTTAAGTGAATGATATTCTCGGTCCGGCCGTAATCCCGCCAGTACAGGAAAAGAGCTGCCAGTATCAAAATAATACCAGACAGCCAGTAAAAGCCTGCTCTTGCAAATAAATAAGACGCTCCATAGCTGATCAGATAAACACTCATCGTAACATATCCCCTTTGGCAAATAATCGAAACGCCGCCTTATATGGAAAAAGCAGCCGCCGCCCTGGCGACAGCCGCATTTCCCCTTTTTCAGTCCACTATATACGGCTAATGAACTCTCTCATATAGTCTTCTACTTCTTTTGCAGTGGAATAGGACATTGCCTGTTCTGCCACTGCCTGCAGTTCCTTTGTGCTGTAACCGGTAATCAGCTTTCTGGCGTTTAAGATAGCAGACGCACTCATGCTGAACTCATTTAAGCCAAATGCCAGAAGCAGGGGAATGAGCATGGGATCGCTTGCAGCCTCCCCGCACATACCGACCATAATCCCTTCTTTCCGCCCGCATTCAATGACATGGCGGATGCTTCTTAAAACCGCAGGATTTAACGGAGAATACAGATAGGATACCTTATCGTTTCCTCTGTCCACAGACATGGTGTACTGAGTCAAGTCATTGGTTCCGATGCTGAAGAAATCAACTTCCTTTGCAAACACATCCGCCATTAAAGAGGCGGCAGCTGTTTCCACCATGATTCCCACTTGTATATCTTTTTTATAGGCAATTCCTTTTTCATCAAATTCCTTTTTAAGCTCTTCAACAAGCGCCTTTGCTTCTCTGAACTCCTCTAAGCAGGTCACCATGGGAACCATGATGCGGATGTTGCCGAAAGCACTGGCTCTTAAAAGAGCCCGCAGCTGAGGCTTGTACACATCTTCCTTCCGGTCCAGGCAGAAACGGATCGCCCTGTATCCCAAAAATGGATTTTCGTCCTTTTCAAGGCCCATATATGGAATTTCCTTATCTCCTCCGATATCCAGAGTGCGGATGATCACAGGCTTGCCGTTCATGGCAGCCGCAACCTTCCGATAAGCTTCAAACTGCTCGTCCTCTGTTGGCATTGAAGTACGGTCCATAAACAAAAATTCTGTTCTGAACAATCCGATCCCTTCCCCGTCATAATGAAGGACCTTTTCCACATCTTCAGGCTTTCCGATATTGCCGACCAATTCAATGGCAACCCCATCCTTTGTCACGGTTGGCTTGCCGATGTATTGCTCCAGCTCCTTCTTTTCCTTTAAAAAGGTTTCCCTCTTTGCGGCATATTCTGCCTTTAATGAATCATCCGGATTCACAATGACAATTCCTTTCGATCCATCTAATATCACATCATCCCCATCGGACACCTGGCTTAAAAATCCCTCAAGGGCAACCACTGCCGGAATCTCCAAAGCTCTGGCAAGAATGGCGCTGTGGGATGTCTTTCCTCCCAGTTCTGTGACAATACCGGTTACCTTGTTCGGATTGATCCCGGCTGTCATGGAAGGCGTTAAATCTCTTGCAATGATCACGCTTCCCTCCGGAAGATCGGAAATATTCACAGAATTTACCCCCATAAGTATCTTCTGCATGCGGGTCTTGATATCATGCATGTCCGTGGCTCTCTGCTGCATGAGCTCATCACCCATGGATGCGAACATATTGGCATAGGAATTGCATACATTTTCAATGGCATATTCGCTGTTGACATTCTCCCCTGTGATAGAATTCTCAATCTCACCTGTCAGCATTGGATCGGAAAGGAGCAGCAGATGACCGTTTAAAATCTCTGCTTCCTTTTCTCCTACTTTTGTTGCCAGATCCTGTGCCAGAAGGCCGGTCTCTTCCATAGCCTGCTTGACTGCCGCCTGAAAGCGGGCCTTTTCAGCCTCCGGATCTGTTATTTCCTCTCTCGTGATCTTAAGCTCTGTTTCTTCTACGTTAACGGCCTTCCCAATACCGATTCCCGCAGATGCACTTGTTCCTTTAAACATAATTAGCCTCCTTATTAATTATTAGATAATTAATCTATTCGCCAAGACCGTCTTCAACAGCCTTGACCATGGTCGCCAGAGCCTCCTCCTCATCTGCTCCCTCACAGATAAAAGTAATCTCATCCCCGCTTTTTACGCAGGCACCCAATACGCTAAGCACGCTTTTCGCATTGGCAGTGGTGTTCTTAAATTGAAAACTCACCGAAGAATTAAAGTTCATGGCTTCCTTACAAAGAATCCCTGCCGGCCTTAAGTGCAGGCCGGTAGGATTCTTTATAACAACTTTAGCACTGACCATACTGAATTTCCTCCCTCCATTCTTCCATCATTTTCCCATTTGGGAAATGAAAGACTTTATCATTGTGACTCAGGAACTTCCGCAGAAGTGGCTGTGGTGCTGCTTTCAACCGTTCCGGGACCCGGATCTTTATGGGCAACCATCACATTGAAAGGCGTATAACCAACCACCTCAAACCCTGCCGAAACCTCAAATGTCACCATTCCGGGATGGGGGCCAGCCTCCTGGTCCGATACGTCGAGAACTGCATTCAAGTTCTTTTCCGTCAGGGCGTCTAAATCTTCCTTCAGCCCTTTTACCGTAACATCAGAAGTTTCTTTATCAAAACTGTAATCGTAATCAGCTTCTGCACCCTTCTTATCCAGATTCTTCAGATTCAAAGTGAATACTCTGGTAGTCAGTGGTTCTACCTTCAGCTTCACGGTTACATTCTTATATTCATCCCCTGCAACAGAGGTGCTCGGCGGCAGATACTGGCTTAGATCCAGCTGAACCACCTTATCAGAGGTGGCACCGTCAATATTCAGCTTATCCGAGGAAACAGACAAGCTGGTCAGAGTGGCAAGAACTGACTTGGTGCCTACTACCGGTACGGATTTGATGCTGCATTCCAGTCCCGTATACCGGTATCCTTTTGCCACTTCTCCTGAAACCTCAAAGTTGACGGAAAGATTCTTGGCCTTCAGCACAGATACATTATATTCGATCTCGTGCCTGTTGACAGTTACTTTATTTGCCATGTCAGGCATCTCGTTGCCGTTGGCATCGTAAAAGACCGGAGATGCCACGGCATTGATATCCGCATTGGCATTATCCACATTGATCTCTATTCCCATATGGTTGATCTGGCCGATCTGGGACTCAGGGCCTTCCACAGTCACAGAATCCGGCAGCAGTGTGACCATGCCCAGGGCATAGCCTTCCTCCGGGGTTCCTTTTATCCGGAACTGAAGATCAAACTTCTTGCGCTGAAGCTCTTCCGTATCGATCCGGATCACCATTGGCTTAGCCGTAATGGTGTCACTCTTGACCAGGTTTTCCTTATCTCTATTAATCTCCACGGTGATGGGAATTGCTCCTGTCACGTTGTAATCCTTTAAATCAACATAGGCATGAAAGTCTGAGGCCTTCACCAGGGAACGGTCTCTTGTTCTCACCTGGTAGCTGACTGTCACCGTATCCTTTCCCACAATTTCATAGGTTAAATTGGCAGCCTCCAGCACGTCCTTATTGCGTACTTCTATCCCGACTACCTGGGAATCGTCAATAACGGGATTGGAAATGTTGACAACTGCCATCCATACTGCAAAGGCAAGCACCAGGGACGCAACCTTCAGTCCAAGATTATTTAACAGCTTTTCCTTCATTCTTCCGCCTTCCCTTCAAAATCCTGAATCTGCTTCCTTCCTCAGCCTCCCGTTTTACACCTGCAAGGACTGACCGGAGCATATCCGCATCCGCGATCCGTTTAAGGCCGCCTTCCAAAGCCACAGTCACACGCCCGGTTTCTTCCGATACCACGATAGTAATGCTGTCGCTGACTTCGCTGACGCCTACTGCGGCCCTGTGCCTTGTACCCAGGTCCTTGCTGATGGACATATTATCGGACAGAGGCAGGTAGCAGGTAGCCGCTGCCACACGATTTCCCCGAATTACCACCGCCCCGTCGTGCAGCGGCGTATTATGCTCAAAAATATTAATAAGAAGCTGGCTGCTGACGACTCCTCCTACTTCTATTCCGGTACGCTCGATCTCCTTCAAAGAGTCTCCCCGTTCAATTACCATGAGCGCTCCGGTCTTGACCCTTGCCATCTCAAAAGTAGCCTTCACCAGCTCATTGATCGTTTTATCCGTAAAACTGGAATTGTCCCTGCCATCATCAAAGGTCAGGATCCCTGTAAAGGGGTTCTTGCTTCCCAGCTGCTCTAAAGCCTTCCGAAGTTCAGGCTGGAAGATCACAATCGCCATGGTCACTGCCGGTGTAGCGATTTTATTGAGAATCCAAAAAATATTATCCAGCCGGAATACATATGCAAAGACATAGAAAACAAGGATCACGATGATTCCCTTTAAAAGCGTCCATGCCCTTGTATTCATGATCCAGGTCAGCAGTTCATACAGCAGAACGGCTATAATAATAATTTCAACTAAATTTGTTTTCGATATCCTGGGCAGGAAAGATACCCAGGAGTACATTCCGTCTAAAAAATCTGCTATTGTCTCCACCTCCCTTTTATCTTCACCTTATTATTGCCTGTGCGATCCGGGCAGAATCTTCCCAGCCTTAGAACCCGCCCCGCTTTATCGGGCACCGGGTGTAAAAATATGCCCGTAAGGCGCTTCCTACCTCTGCGGCCTTTGGAGCTTTCTGGCATTGATTTTCTGAACTTTCACATCAGGTGCGCTGACTGTCAGCTTTGGAACCGCCTTGACATAGTAATAATAATCATCATCTTCAAATTGTACGTATTCTGTCCGGGAATAATCCACTGCAAAGACAAAAAATATATAAATTCCTGCAATCACAATGGAAATCAGGATTCCTGCCAGAAGCCCGATAACCGACACCGATACATCCGCAGCAATATCTCCGATAAAAATTACGCCCAGCTGGGCAATGGTGCCTGCCACAATGGCAATGATCCAGGAGTAATCCATGGATAAGCTCCGGGTGACCGCCACCACCACAAGAGAAAGGGCAAACGCCGTAACCATCACAAGCATCAGCTTATTGGACATCAGGCTCTTCATAAGCTGCATGAATTTCACCACCTCGTCCACCGACATATCATTGGTCAGGACTCCTGCATTCTGCTTTACATATAAAAGAGCATAATAAATAAATACACCGCAGCTTACCGGTATCACAGACACAACGCTCCCTGACAGCCCTACGATCAGCGGGATCGCATAAGGGATTTTTAAAAGGAAAAATACAGGGGTCAGCACCAGCAGATAGCTGTCACCCGGCTGGAATCCATAATAAAGAAGTCCTACCACCAAAATAAAAACAGCCATGACCAGAGTGATTTCAATGGAAATTCCCGAAAGATGGACAAGCATAAAGCCTGCCGCCAGAAAGGAGATGGCTCCATAGGGCAAAAAGGAGCACACCAGAGCCAGCACCAGTGGAATATAGCCTGCCGTCAGCTTTGACATAAAGCCGATATTTTTATTCATCAGGGCAAATGCCAGAAGGCTGAATATAAACTTGATCACAGGCGTTATATAAATCTCAAACCTGCCATAAAACTCTTTCAATCGTTCTTTAAATACAAGAAGGCCCATCATGATGTCCGTCCTCCCTTTGTTCTTTTTAAAGGTCTGGTATTTCCCTCGTACCGCTTGTCCAGCCGTTTTAGTTTAGCCAAATATACTTTTGTTCCACGGCTGGCATATTCGTACTTCTTCATATATATAGCAGCGCTGATTCCCAGGTAAATTACCAGTCCGATGAGATAAATTATTCCAATCCGCAATCCGGCTGCCGTCAGGCCCTTTAACTCCATGGTATTCATCCATCGTTCCATATCATATAATCCCCATAAAGCCAGACATAAAACAAAACTCAGCGTATAGCTGAAAAAAGAACGGATAAGCTTACTGCTGATGTAATCGCTTTTAAAGTACCGGTTAATGGGAAATATCCTTTTTCCTTCGTGTTTTTCAAACATTGCAAGGCTTGTCATGATCTTTATTTTCTCTTCACTAAGCATACAGTTTCCTCACTAAACCATAAGATATCACCCTATTATAGCATAGAACCTTTTACTTGGCGAGTATAATACGGAATTTTTATTTTTTTATAGTATTCCAGGATAAAAATCAGTGAAACGCAATTTCCTGGAAAAGAAAGAGCGCAGCGGGTCTGCTGCGCTCTTTTATTCATACCTCAGGGCGTCAATAGGATCTGCCTTTGCCGCCTTGGAGGCCGGATAAATGCCAAAAAACAAGCCTACCAAAGCCGAAAATCCTACCGCCACCAGGATGACCGCCGGCTTTATGACCACCTTCATGCCAAACAGCGCTCCTCCAGCCAGCACTAGACCTCCGCCTGACGCAACGCCCAGGATTCCTCCCAGGGCGGAAAGAATGGCTGATTCCGTTAAAAACTGGATTAAGACATCCCTTGTTTTAGCGCCTAAAGCCTTACGGATGCCGATTTCCCGGGTCCGCTCCGTAACGGATACCAGCATGATGTTCATGATTCCGATTCCGCCAACTAAAAGAGAGATGGCTGCGATTCCTCCCACAGCAGCAGATAAGCCGCCCATGATTGCATCCGCACTTCCCATTTCACTTGACACAGAATAGAAGGTGACATCCTCCTTGTTCCGTTTCTTGGTCTTTGCAAGATAGGAAGTCATCATGTCAGAAAATGCTTTCATATCAGTTCCTTCTTTTGCATAGAGTCGAATACCGTAAATGTTGTCATTAGGCCAGGTCAATAAGGAATCCGGCACATATCCAGCCCTGGTAGCGCTGGTTCCCGCCATCATCGCCTCAAAAGGATTCTGGTCCGCCCTGTAGACACCAACTACATTGTAATCGTCCGTATTGCCATAAATGGTGGTGCGGAACGACTTTCCAATGCAATTTTCCGTGCCGAAAAGATCCTTTGCCCCCTTTGCCTCCAGTACAACGTTGTTCTTTCTTCCTTTTACATCAGCTTCGTTTAAATTACGTCCGTAGATCATATTGATCTTCTGGACCTGGGGATAATTGGAGAGAATTCCTTCAAACTGGTATTTGACCTTATTGCGTCCAAAAACGGCTTCTGCATTTGTTGAAGCATTGCTGTCAATGTAGCTGATTTCGTCTCCGAACACCTCTTTCAGCCGGTCCAGTTCATCAAGGGTAAAGTAATCGCTTTCCCTCATATCTTCGCCGTCCTTTGGCCAGACGTAGACATAGGCCAGGGTTACTCCTGCATTTTTATAAAGATCAGATACCATAAACCGCATGGTATCACCAATGGACACGATGGCAATGACAGACCCAATTCCTATGATGATCCCAAGCATGGTCAGAAAGGACCGCATCTTATTTGCCTTAATGGCGTGAATCGCCATATTCATATTTTCAAGCAGCATGATGTTTTCCCCTCCTATTCATACCTTAAAGCTTCAATAGGGTCTTTTTTCGCTGCCTTGGAAGCCGGATAAAGACCAAAGAAAATACCAACAAGAGCCGAGAAACCAACTGCCAGGATCACCACAGAGGGTCTGATGACCACGGTCATCTGAAAGGCAGCTCCCCCTGCTTTCACAAGGGCCACTCCAAGAACGATGCCGATAATCCCTCCACAAGCCGACATAAAAGCGGATTCCGTCAAAAACTGGATCATGATGTCTCTTGTCCTCGCGCCCAGGGCCTTCCGGATTCCGATCTCCCTGGTCCGCTCCGTAACAGAGACCATCATAATATTCATGATTCCGATTCCGCCTACCAGCAAAGAGATAGCGGCAATTCCACCCACGGCTGCCGCCATGGCGGAAAGGCTGGTATCCACGGTACCCATTTGTTCTACCACAGACATGGTCCGGATCTCTGATTCCGGACGGCCCTTTAATTTTGCCACGTACCGGGTGATTTCTGCTAAGAATGCTTTCATGTCCACTCCATCCCGGACGTAAAAATTAAGGCCTGAAAAATAATCATTGGATTTTGTAAGGACCGTATATGGCAGAAACCCTGACTGAGTCTGCCCGTTTCCCATAAGCATGGCCATCATGGGTGAGATATCCTTCTGATAGACTCCCACAACCATGTATTCCTGGGTATTCTTATTTATGGTCATTCTAAAGGTCCTGCCCACGCAGTCAGCCGTACCGAACAGCTGTATTGCCCCTTTATCCTCCAGAACCACGTGATTTGCAGCTCCTTTTACATCCGCCATATTGAGGGCCCTGCCGTAAATAATATCTAATGGCTGCACTTCCGTATAATTGGAATCAATTCCCTGGAACTGATACTTTACCTTTTTGCGCCCATTGACGGCCTCTGCATCGGCGCTGGCATCGCTGTCAATATACTGGATCTTATCCTGGTACACTTCCCTGACCCGGTCCATTTCATCTCTGGTAAAATAATCCGACATGCGGAAATCTGTTACTTCCCAGGATACCATGATAAGGGCCCGGTTATAGCCCACATCCTTATAGGCATCGGTAAATAAGTTTCTCATGCTGTCTCCCACAGATACAATCGCAATCACAGCTCCAATGCCAATGATGATTCCCAGCATGGTCAAAAAGGATCTCATCTTATTAGACCGTATGGCGTGAAGCGCCATACTCATATTTTCTATCAGCATGGCGCCTCCTCTTTCTCCATTGCTACGTCTTCTTCCTGTACCTGATCTGGGGGAACATTAGGCAGATCGCTGACCAGCTCTCCATCCCGGAACCGTATGATCCGCCCTGCAAATGCCGCAATATTCTCTTCATGGGTTACCAGCACCACAGTGGCGCCTTCCCTGTGAAGCTGGGAGAACAGCTCCATGATCTCTACCGAAGATGCGGTATCCAGGTTACCCGTAGGCTCGTCAGCCATGATCAGAGGAGGCTCATTAGCCAGTGCCCTGGCAATGGCCACTCTCTGCCGCTGTCCGCCGGATAGTTCATTGGGCATATGTTCATACCGTTTTCCAAGCCCCACCCGTTCCAAAAGACTTAAGGCACGCTCTTCCCTTGTTTTTCTGGAAATATGGGCATAGGTCATGGGAAGCTCCACATTCTTTAATGCAGAAGTCCTGGAAATCAGGTTAAAGGACTGGAATACAAATCCTATCTTTCGGTTCCTGATCGCCGATAAGTCATCAGCAGAAAGCTCTGCCGTATCAATGCCGTCAAGATAATAATGCCCCATGGTGGGCCGGTCCAGGCAGCCTAAGATATTCATAAGCGTTGATTTTCCAGACCCTGACTGACCCATGATGGCTACAAATTCTCCTCGTTTAATGGTTAAGTTTATCCGCTTTAAACCCAGCACCTTAATGGAGCCGGTATCGTAAACCTTCACCACATCCACCAGTTTTATTAAATCTTCCCTGATATTCTCTGTCACACAGGCGGGAAGCTTATCTTTCTTTTTCCACATACTGCCTCCCTCTTACTGAACGGTTGGAATCACGGTTACTGCCATTCCTTCTGTAAGCATAGAGGACGGCGCGTCGATCACCTGCAGCCCTTCTGTTAAGGCCCCTTCTTCCTCTGGAATGATTTCCGCCTGAATGTCACTTTCCACTCCGGTCTTCACCGGAATGAATGTTACGATATTATCCTTTACACAAGCAATGGCCGTGCTTCCATCCGGCTGCTGGATAACAGCGGAAATCGGAACAACCCATACATTCTCCGCCTTTTGCAGTTCAATCTTTGCCTTGGCGGTAATGCCTGCGATCAGTCTGGTGTTCTGGTCTATAATCCGTATGGTGGTAGGAATGACTCTTTCCGTGGAACCATTTCCCTTCTCCTCTCCGGTTGGAGAAATGACGGTCACCTCGCCTCTTGCGGTTTCACCGTTTAAAATATCGGCACTGATTTCCACCGGCTGTCCGATGGCAACCTTTCCGATGGAATACTCGCTTACATTGATCCTCATCTCCAGCACATCCAGATTATTGATGATAAACATGGGTTTGTCATCATCTGTTTTATCCGCAAAACGGCCCACCTTGCAGTTGACCCTTACAACAGTTCCTGCAATAGGGCTGATAACCTTTGTATTATTAAGCGCTTCCTTCTTCTGTTCCAGTTCAAAAGCCTCTTTTTCGATCTGCAGGGCATAGGACTCATTTGCCACAGGTCTTCCGTTCTTTAACGTGTATGTACTTATTTCCCTCTGTGCGTCATTCATGGTATTAGAAGCAGTTTCAAGCTCCACCTGGGAAGCACTTCCTCCCTGGAAAAGAGCCAGTGTCCGGTTATAATTGGCCTTTGCTGTATCAAAATCCTGCTTTGCCTTTGCATATCCGTTCTCAGCCTCCAGCTGCTTATCCTGATAGGTGCTGACAGCCAGATCATAGGCATTTTGGGCAATGTCCACTTCCTTTTTTGCATCCTTGTCATCAAGCACTGCCAAAACCTGTCCTTTTTCCACCTTATCCCCTTCCTTTACCGGAAGCTCCAGGATCTCCGCATGAAGGTTGGAAACCACTTCCACGCTGTCTGTTCCCTGGACAGGGCCGCTGACCGAAAGCATTTCAACCACCTCTCCCTTTGCCAGAGGGGAAACCGTTACCGGCAAAGCTGCACTGCCGCCTCCTGCCAGAACTTTAATGGCAATAAAAAAGGCCCCAATGGCCGACGCTCCAATGGTTATGATCTTCCTCTTCCTGCTCCATTTTTTCCGAGGGCCTTTTTTCTTCTTTTTTCCGCCCTTTTCCTCCTTCATCAGGCTTTGCAGCTCTTTGTCAAACGTTTCATCAGACATTGGCTCCATTTCCGCCGCTCCGCCTGTTTCTTCCACATTGCGCTTAAATCTATTCATGCACGTGTCCCTCCTGTACTTGGTGCCACTTCTTTTTTCTTTTTATTATAACGGGCTGATATAACTTTTTTAAGTATAAAATTCTTATAAATTTCTAAACTTTTCTATTTTATAGTGTTTTTTATGATAATGGCGCCATAAATAAAGCCTTTTTGGTAATTTTAGATACAATCCCAGGCTGCTGCATAGAAAAAATAAACGGATATTTTTCAGACAAACATGGAAATAAAAAACGAAAAGTGGCTTTTATTCCTCACGAGCCTATATTTTCTGAATATATTTATACAAATGAACAAAAAAGGAATTATCAATGAATGAGCATTATCCATTTGTAAATCCGCCCCTTCCTTATGCTTACGATGCCCTGGAGCCGTGCATCGACGCATTGACAATGTGCCTCCATCATGACAGGCACTTACAAACCTATGTGAACAACCTTAACGCAACACTCAAAGACTGTCCGGACTTACAGGACTGGCCGCTGGAAAAGCTGATCTGCAAGGCAGACTGCCTGAAAAAGGATGTTCAGAAGTCCATCAGGAATAATGGCGGCGGCGTTTACAATCATATCTTCTATTTTAATGGCATGTCAGACTCTGAAACCCGCTGTCAGGCAGGCATGCTCTATGACGCCCTTGTGGAAGAGTTTGGATGTGTGGAAGCTTTTTACCATGAATTTGAGGAAATGGCCCTGTCTGTTTTTGGTTCCGGATATGCGTGGCTGACTGTGGACCAAAACGGCAAGCTTAAAATCATAACCACGGCAAATCAGGATACCCCTATTGTCCAGAATCTTTGCCCGGTACTTACCATCGATGTTTGGGAACACGCCTATTATTTAAAGCATTATAATGAAAGGATCGCCTACATTTATAACTGGTTCCAGGTGGTAGACTGGGAATGCGCCAATATGCATTACCTGGAATGCATGAAATGCCGGAACTGAGTCCCGGTCCTCCTTCTTTTCTAACGGGAAAGGGAGCCTGTTTACGATGAAACGCACCGCCTCGTGCATGTCTGGCCGAATATAAGCCAGGCATGCATGAGGCGGTGCGTTTCTTATGTTTTATTCTTTTTGATTTACAAAATTCCTGTTCCTGATTTAAGTCTACTTTACAGTTAACACCTGTACTCTTTCTCCGTCTTCCAGAGAACTGCTGCTCTGCATTACCACTTCATCCCCTTCGGACAGTCCCTGGGATACCTCATAATAAGCATTCTTTTTCTTTCCTTTCGTGACCGCTGTCCTGACTGCGGTTCCATTGGAAACCTTATACACAAAAGTCCCGGAGTCATCGGATTGGATGCACTTGGCAGGAATGTATACAGAACTGTTTTCCTTGTTTTCAGACACCCTTAGATCCGCCGTCAGGCCGATATAGCTGACCTTGCTTGCCTCTTCCAGCTGTACGGCCACCGTGAACATCCCTGTGGAAGCATTGCTGACTGCAGATATTTCGGAAATAGTTCCCTGGCAGCTCTCACCTAATGGCTGAAGGCTGACATTCATGGGCATTCCTGTTTTCAGCTGGTCTATGTCCATGTCAGCCACCTGGATCTTTACCTTCTTGCCGCTGTCGTCGATAACTGCCATTGCCTTCACCTGGGGGGAAACCATTTGGCCCACTTCCACATAAACACTTGTTATCATTCCGGTTATAGGCGATGTGACCGTACAGTCATCATATTTTTTCTGTACTATATCCAGTGCAGCCTTGGCACTGTCCATCTGGGCCTTTGTGACCTCGTAATTGCCTGTCTGCCCGTTCCTTGCGGCCTGGAGCTGTACGGACGCTGAATCCATCTGCGCCCTGGCTCCTTCATACTCTGCCTGGGAAACAGCTCCGCCGGCAAACAGGGCTTCCATTCGGCTAAAATTATCTCTGGCTGTGTTAAAGGCAATTTCCGCGGGCCTTACGCTTGTATTTTGCTGGCTTGCCTTCTCTGCATTTTTAAAAGCCGCCTCTGCTGCCTGGTAGCCTGCTTTTGCCTGTTCCAGCTGAAGCCCTGCATCCTGATTATCTACCTGGAACAAAACGTCTCCTGCATTTACCCGGTCCCCTTCCTTTACCGGGATCTCTAAAATCTTTCCATTGCTGTTTGGCATAACATCAACGCTGCTGAGCGCTTCCACGGTTCCCTGCCACACCATGGTGGACAAGTCCTTTCCTGATTTCGCTGCTGCGACTGTTACCTCGGTCTGTTTGCCCTCACCTGCACAGCCGGTAAGAAGGCCCACCAGCATTGCCATTGTCATTAAACCTGTGAACAATTTTTTCATCTATTCTGACCTCCTGTAAGCCCAATTCATTTCAGATGTATTTTAACTGATGCGTTCATGCCAAATACAAGGGGAAGATCTTCTTCATTTTCAATCGTCACCTTAATTGGTATTAACTGTGTCACTTTTGTATATTCTCCGCTGGTGTTAAAGCTGGTATTATTGGAAAAATAGGTCTGAGTGGCAGGATCGATCTCCGTCACCTGTCCCTTAAAGGTTTTTCCAGGATAAGCATCTATCTTCACATCCACCCGCTGTCCTAAGCGGACCTTCATGATATCCGTTTCTTCCACATTTACCCCTATGTAAAGATCCGAGGTATCGGCTACCAGCGCCAGTTCTGATCCCAGGGCCACCGTCTGATTTATGGCTCCGTCATTTTTTACTACAGTTCCTGTAATGGGGGAACTAATATAAGGAAGAATCTCCTGCCGTCCCAGCACCTGATCCTGTTCTACCAGGTCCCCATTTTCCACATCCCACGACAAAAGCTTTCCACTGGTTACCGCTTTTACGGAATACAGCTTTGCCGTTACTTTTGCATTATTTGTTTTAAAGTAAGAGACGCTTGAATTATAGATATAATATCCAGCCCCGCATCCGGCAAGCACCAGCAGGACCAGGAGGGGAGCTATGATCTTTTTTAGTTTTCCTGTTCCTGTCTTTATTTCCTGATCCTCAACATTTATATGTTTGTTTTCCTGCATATTTCTTTCTCTCCGTTCTGTTATTTTTGCAAAGGCAAGGAGCCAAGGTCAAGGGTATTGACTAATCTGCAAACTGGCTGTGATACAGATCTGCATAAAATCCTTTCTTCTCTAACAGCGATTCATGATTTCCCTGTTCTATGATATCGCCATCCTTCATTACCAGGATCAGGTCTGCATCCCGGATGGTGGAAAGGCGGTGGGCGATCACAAAGCTGGTCCTGCCCTGCATCAATTTACCCATGGCCTTTTGGATCAGCACTTCTGTTCTCGTGTCAATGGAGCTGGTGGCTTCATCCAGGATCAAAATTCTGGGATCAGCCAAAATCGTCCTTGCAATGGTCAAAAGCTGCTTCTGCCCCTGGGATAAGTTGCTGGATTCCTCGTTGATCACCATGTGATAGCCTCCCGGCAATGCCCGGATGAATTCATCGCAGTGGGCCGCTTTTGCAGCCTCTATGACCTCTTCATCTGTTTTATCAAAATTTCCATACCGGATATTATCCATAATGGTGGCATTGTACAGCCATGTTTCCTGAAGCACCATACCGAACATGGACCGTAAATCCCCTCTTGTAAAATCCAGGGTATCATGACCGTCGATCAGAATATGCCCGGAATTTAATTCATAAAATCTCATCAGCAATTTCACCACCGTTGTTTTGCCCGCTCCTGTGGGTCCTACGATGGCGACCATCTGGCCGGCATTTATGGCAGAGGAGAAATCGTGGATGATCATTGTATCCGGCGTATAGCCAAAACAAACATTTTTAAATTCCACATTTCCATGGACCTCCTTAAGCTGGATCGGCGCCTTACATTCCGGTACCTCATCCTGCTCATCTAAAAACTCGAATACACGCTCTGCCGCAGCGGCTGTGGACTGCAGCGTGTTAGATACATTGGCGATCTGGGAAATAGGCTGCATAAATGAACGCATGTATTGGATAAACGCCTGGACATCTCCGATCTCAATCACCTTTTCCACCGTCAGATATCCGCCCAGCAGACAGACACAAACATAGCCCAGGTTACTGATAAAGGACATGATAGGCATCATCATTCCTGATAAAAACTGGGACTTCCATGCCGAACCGTATAATTTGCGGTTGATCGCCCCGAATTTTTCGATCGCTTCCTTTTCTCCGTTAAATATCTGCACCACATTATGGCCGCTGTATATTTCTTCAATATGGCCGTTTAAGTGTCCCAGACTTTCCTGCTGACTCTGAAAATATTTCTGGGATTTCTTTACCACCGCCATGATTAAGGCCATGGAAATGAAGAGGACCAATACAGCCACCAGGGTCATCCGGATGCTGATGGATATCATCATGATGACGATTCCCACCAGGGTCGTCACAGAGGTTATGATCTGGGTGAGGCTCTGGTTCAGCGTCTGGCTCACCGTATCCACGTCATTGGTGATCCTTGACAAAATCTCCCCGTGGGTCCTTGTATCATAATAATTAAGGGGAAGACTGTTCATTTTTTGTGAAATATTTTTTCTCAACTCATAGGTGACCTGCATACTGATGCCGGACATGATATAGCTCTGCAAATAAGAAAATACGGCAGATACCACATATAGCACAACCAAAAGCAGGAGGCGGTTCCGGATGTAGCGGAAATCCGTTAATAATCCAGTGCCCATCATCCAGGCAATCAGACCTTCAAACAGCTTTGTCGTGGCTTTTCCTAAAATCTTAGGCCCTGCAATGGAAAACACGGAGGAACAGCAGGCAAACAGGATTACCACAAATACCGAGCTTTTATATGGCTCTAGGTAGCGGGCCAGATGAAGCATGGTTCCTTTAAAGTCCTTTGCACTCTCCGCTTTGCCCTGCATTCCACCGCTCCCGCCCATGGGGGAACTGGATGGTTTCTTTTCTGTCATTTCAATTCCTCCTCGCTAAGCTGTGATAATGCAATTTCCCGGTAAACTTCGCAGGTTTTCATCAATTCCCGGTGGGATCCTTTTCCTGCAATCCTGCCATGTTCCAAAACAATGATCTGGTCCGCGTTCATGATGGTGCTGATGCGCTGCGCCACTAAAAAGATGGTGCTGCCACCGGTTTTTTCACGAAGGGCAGCCCGAAGCTTTGCATCCGTTTTAAAATCCAGGGCAGAAAAGCTGTCATCGAACACATTCACAGGTGCTCTTTTTACAAGTGCCCTGGCAATGGAAAGCCGCTGTTTTTGTCCGCCCGATACATTTCCTCCTCCCTGGGCAATGGTTGTTTCAAAGCTCTCCGGCTTTGATTTTATAAATTCCATGGCCTGAGCCGTATCTGCCGCTTCTTCAACCTGTTCCCTGGTGGCATTCCGGTCACCGTACATTAAGTTGCTTTCAATGGTTCCAGAAAACAAAATCCCCTTTTGGGGGACAAATCCTATGATATTACGCAGCTGATGGACCGGCCAATTCCTAATATTGACTCCGTCAATGAGGATCTCCCCTGCTGTCACATCATAAAATCTGGGAAGAAGGTTCACCAGTGTACTTTTTCCGCTTCCAGTAGCGCCGATAAAGGCTGTGGTATGTCCTGGCAGCGCCGTAAACGTGATGTTGTGCAGCACGTCTTCATCTGCATCCGGATACCGGAAGGATACGCCCCGGTATTCCACAACGCCTTTTGGAACCCCTGGGATTTCAGCCGCATCCTCAGGGTCTGCAATGGAAGGTTCTGTCTGGAGAACTTCCACAACACGCCTGATGGACACGATAGCTCTTGGAATCATGATGAACATCATGGTCATCATCAAAAATGCCATGATGATCTGCATGACATACTGCATGTAAGCCATCATATCTCCCACTTCCATCCGGAAGGAGGATACTGCCTTTGACCCCACCCATATGATCAGGAGGTTGGTCAGATTCATGATTAACATCATGGCCGGCATCATGCCGGAGGTGACACGATTGACAAACAAATTTGTCTCGGTCAGCCTTAAATTCACCTTTTCAAACCGTTTTTCCTCAAATCTCTGGGTGTTAAAAGCCCTGATCACCAGGGTCCCTTCCAGGCTTTCCCTTACTACCAGGTTCAAACGGTCAATGAGCTTTTGAACAAATTGGAAACTGGGCATGACAGCTGCAAGCATGCTGAAGACCACCACCAGCAGTAATGCCACGGAAAGTGCAATGATCCATGACATTGATTTGTTTTTGTCCAGCGCGTGTATTACACCTCCGATTCCCATGATGGGAGCGTAAAATACAATGCGGATCACCATAACGATCAGCTGCTGGATCTGGGTGATATCGTTGGTTGTTCTTGTAATAAGGGAAGAAGTGGAGTATTTCTCCAGTTCCGCATTGGAAAAGCTTTCTACCTTGGCAAAAATGTCCTGACGTAGATCTCTGCTGACACCGGCTGCGATCCTGGCGGCAATAAGTCCGACTAGAATCGTACAGCAGGCACTGATTAAGGCTATTCCAAGCATTTGAAATCCAATTTTAAGTATGTATGAGGTATTACCCGTTGTAATTCCCTTGTTTACAATATCAGACATAAAATCAGGAAGTGACAA
Source organism: Hungatella sp. (assembly GCA_031270005.1). Lineage (GTDB taxonomy): Bacteria > Bacillota > Clostridia > Lachnospirales > Lachnospiraceae > Lacrimispora. The sequence goes on from JAISYJ010000063.1 coordinate 108,324, forward strand.
ATCGCAGGTTGCCTGACCAAACAGCAGCGCCACTGACACTGCTATAAATAAAAAATACGGCTTAAAATATCGGAAAAATAATTTCAAATTTATCCCCTCCTTTCCGTTCATCTCTCATACTTTTTTTTAAGTTTTGTAATCCTGTTTGTTTTTTCAAAATCTGTCCTTATCTTCCGCAACTTGCTCTTTTCCTCACAAATCCTTTTCTTTCATCATTAGATCCACTTCTTTTTCCATTAGTTCAGAAAACTTTTTCCATAATTCAATCAATTTGCTTGCTTCTTCTTCTCCCATGCCAATGATTACCCGTTCCAGCAAATCGCTCATACTTTCTGAACACTTCTTCCATAGTTTCTCTCCCTCTTCCGTTAAGGAAACACAGATATTCCTGCGGCTTTTAGGATCTATTTCCCTGCAGATCAAGCCCCTCTCTTCCATTGAGTTCAGCATCCGGGATGCTGCCGATAATGCGATATTCATCCTTTTTGCCAAGTCAGATACATGAATCCCCTTCTTTTCCGGATTTTCATTCATGCTGGTCCGTATTTGATGCAGCGCAAAAAATTCGCTTCGTGTGACGCCTTCCGGTACGCAGTTTCTATGGATGTTTTGTTTTCTTCCCATCATCGTGGCTAATTCTGATTTAAACTTCTTTATGTATTCTTCCTGTCCAGCCTTCATAACAAAAAACCCCCTATTTTTTCTTTACTTAACATTGTTAACAATTTTCAATGTTTATCATTCTACATCCGTTTAAATCATGTGTCAATTATTTTTTCCGTTAAAATTTAATTAATAAATGGGAGAGCAGCCAGCATTATCCTTACTCTGGTCTTTGATTTCTTTCCTTCATTATCCTGGCCAGGGATTTATTAACTGACACAAAAAAAGGGACTGCCTGCGGTAATACCCAGGCAAATCCCTTTTCTGAATCTATTGTAATATTAAGCTTTCTTTTCTATTTTTAACCCTGTTTTCTCTGCACCGTTAACTTAGCCAGTGCTTCCACAATATAAACTGCCGGTATCTGAGAGGTTATATCCACCTTCATCTTCTTATAATCCATACGTTCCCCCTGGATATAATAAGAGATATTGTAATCAGAAATCCTGGCCAAGGTACTGTTCTTACGGTTGGTAATGGATACCACTGTACTATTGCATTGTCTGATGATCTCCGAATTTTCAATAAGTATGTCCGTTTCTCCCTCCACAGAAAGAATGATAATAATACTTTCTTCCGGAAATTCCAGACTGATAGGAAACATGGGATTATTGATCCCTGTGGCAAAAATTCCGATATTGCAGAAATACCGGCTTGCATACTCGGCAATAATTCCCGAATTGCCTATTCCAAGAAAAATAATCTGTTTCTTTTCTGCTATAATATTGGCGATAGACTTAAGCTGTTCATGAAAGGACTCTGTCCCGATCTTTTGAAAAAAATCCAGGATTGAGCTGGAATCAAACCCCTGCCGGATTGTTTTTGTACTCTCCTGCTCCATCTTAAATCTGATCTTAAATTCAGAAAATCCATTGCAGTTTACTTTCCTGCAGAACCGGGCTATGGTCGTTGTGGAAACATGAGCCTCATTGGCAAATTCCCGAATGGTCAAATAAGGAATCTTCTCACTGTTTTTCAATATAAAATTATAAACCTCATAATCAAGTTCGCTAAACTGGTTCAATACCTGATTGGAAAACATCATCATATTCCGCTACCGCCTTTTATATTTATTAATCAACATCTGATATTCCAATTTACCGCTGCAGGTTGTCTCTTTTATTTTAACATAAAAAGGGGGTATTTTCAATGAACAGGAATTCCTTAACCACCAAAAGAAGCCATTGCAGCTGACTTTTATATCAGCATGCAACGGCTCCTTTCACAGCAGAAAAGTAATAGAAATATGGTAATTTAGCTGTTCTTGGCTTCCAAACGATCAATCGTCTCTTTAAACTGCGGTAAATGTTCCTTATGGGCGATTAGCAATTCATCCAGTACTGTCTTGGCAATTTTGCCGCTGGGAACCAGAGGATTTATGGTAAATGCCTGCTGGGCAGTTCCGTAATCTCCGGTTACCGCCGCTTTAATGGTCGTTAACTCCATGTCTTTCATTAACTGCAGCAGACCTCTGCTGGAAGGATCAAAGGAACCCCAGGAAATCGGAACCGGACCGCCTGATGTTATGATACTGCTTACTTCCACTACCACATCATCGGGCAAATCTGAGATGGCTCCATTATTTCTCGTGCTGACTACCATATGGGTACGCTTGTCATTAAAGATGGAATTAATTAACTCACAGGCTGCATCTGAATAGAAAGCTCCACCCCGTTTTTCTAACTGAGGCGGTTTAACACTCAGCTCAGGATTTTTATACAATTCAAATAATTCGGCTTCTGTACGTTTTACCAGTTCGGCACGGGTCTCGCCTTTTGCAAAGGTTTCCAATTCCTCCTGCAGCATATCATCTGTAATATAATAATATCTGTGGTACATACAGGGGATAATTCCCAGATTTAAAATCTGTTCCGGTAAAAACGAGATATTGGGGATATTTTGTACACCTGAATTTGCGCTTGTAAAGCTTTTCAGCGCATTTTTCATATTTTCAACACTGGTATAAGCCGTTTCAAGTACCTCTTTGGTCTTTTCCTCACCGGTTTTGTCCCATACTCTGTGCCAGTGAAAATGATTCAGGCCTCCAAAACGGAAGAACAGATCCTCCTCGTTCTCTTTTAAAGCTCCTGCTGCGATCTTTCTGCAAAGAATGGGAACATTACACAGGCCTACTACCTTATTCCAGTTGCCATAGCGCATAACAGCTTCTGTTACCATGCCGGATGGGTTGGTGAAATTAACAAGCCATGCATCGGGACATAACTCTTTCATGTCCTTTACAATATCTAAAATAACCGGAATGGTACGGAATGCCTTGAACATGCCACCGGCGCCATTGGTTTCCTGGCCCAGAATTCCGTGGGATAATGGAATTCTCTCATCTTTAATCCGTGCGTCCAACAGGCCGACGCGGAACTGAGTGGTAACAAAATCAGCATCTTTAAGAGCTTCCCGCCGGTCTAACGTCAGATGGACCTCCCAGTCAAGTCCTGCTGCCTTTACCATGCGCTTTGCCAAATTGCCGACGATCTCAAGTTTTTCTTTTCCTGCTTCAATATCTACCAGCCAAATTTCTTTTATGGGAAGGTGGTCTTTTCTCTTAATAAACCCTTCCATTAATTCAGGAGTGTAACTGGAACCTCCTCCAATGGTTACAATTTTAATTTTTTTGTTCATATATAAGCCCTCCTTTTTATAAAAGAATTATAATACAAAAAAGAGGGCAGGAAAACAGAGGCAGCTCATTCAGTGACATTACAAACCGTTTAGGTACATGTTTCTCACAAAAGACACCTTGTATTTTTTCTGCAGGAATTACTTGATATACGGTAACATCGGACTATTGAATTTCATTTGGTGAGCCAAATGCCCTGGCAAAATATTATTTAAATTCAGCTTCGTTCCTCAGCCAAAGCCCTTGGCAAAAACTATTAGGCATTTAATTAATATTATTGTTAATTGGTTTTCAATCTCATAGATTTGTTTTTATACTTTACATATATAAAATGGCAGACGTATGCTTTTGCTGGTATACTATTCAAATAATAAAATTGTCAAATATCATAAGGCAGGATGAAAGTGAAAATGAATCCAGGCAAGAAAAAAGATGTTTATTTCTAAGTGTCCGGTCAAAGGAAAAGAAGTGTGATTTCACTATATTTGTTTCTATAGTAACAATTTCGTGCTTATTGACAAAAGGAGGTTCCAATGGTACCCTTTAGGCATTGCGTAAAATTTTTGTTTGCCAAATGAATTTCCCTGCCGCAATTAACAAATTGAAAGGATTTTATGGATAAACATGAATACTACAAGAGATCTGATCAACGGCAATGAAACAAAGGTCATGATAAATTTCGCCATTCCCATGATCATAGGAAACATATTTCAGCAATTATATAATGTTGCAGATACAGTGATTGTGGGAAAGTTTATTGGTTCCAATGCTCTTGCTGCAGTAGGCAGTTCATTTTCCGTTATGGTTTTATTGACCTCTATCATCATTGGATTCTGCATGGGCAGCAGCGTGGTGTTTTCCATGATTTTTGGTGCAAAGGAAATTGATGAACTAAAAAACTGTTTTTTTACAGCTTTTATTTTCATTGGAATCGTGACCGTTGTTATCAATGCTTGCTCCCTCCTTTTTATTGATGAAATTTTGGCTTTTATCAATATTCCTGAGGAAATTTTCTTGGACGCAAAAACTTACCTGCAGATTATTTTTTATGGGATCAGCTTTACATATATTTATAATTACTTTAGCGCTGCTATGCGGAGCATAGGTAATTCGGTAGTGCCGCTTATCTTTCTTATCCTATCTGCGGTTATCAATATTGTGCTGGATATTATATTCGTTGTCCCTCTTCAGATAGGGATTGCCGGTGCTGCCTATGCCACAATTATTGCACAGGGATTTTCAGCCATTGGCATTGCTCTTTTTTGCATGCTGCGTGTTCCTTTGATCCGTCTTAAACGGGAGCATTTATATTTTAATAAAAATATTATAAAGAAAATTTCTAATTTCTCCATACTCTCCAGCATCCAGTATTCAGTTATGAATTTTGGAATTTTGATGATACAGGGTTTGGTGAACAGCTTCGGTGTTTCTGCAATGGCAGCTTTTGCAGCAGTCGTTAAAATAGAAAGCTTTGCTTATATGCCCGTTCAGGATTTTGGCAATGCTTTTTCTACCTTTATCGCACAAAATATGGGGGCAGGAAAGCAAAAGCGTATTTACACTGGGATTCGCTCCGCAGTTAAAATTATAACTATTTACTGCGTTATGATTTCCGTCTTAATATTATTGTCTGCAAAGCCTTTGATGTACATTTTTATTAATAAAAATGAAACAGAAATATTGAGGATTGGTGTACAATACCTTTCTATTGTAGCTGGTTTTTATTGCCTGATCGGGTATTTGTTTATGTTTTATGGCCTATTCCGCGGGATAGGAAAGCCAGGGATATCCATTGTACTTACCGTTGTAAGTCTTGGTTCCAGAGTTATCCTGGCTTATATACTATCCGCTGTAAACTGGATCGGAATTGTTGGGATATGGTGGGCGATTCCTATTGGGTGGGCTCTGGCAGATGTGATCGGTGTTATTTTAATCAGGTATTATTATGTGAATAGTCGCTGATCAGATGAAAGAAGTATTCTGGGATTTCTTTTTTCTTTGAATTCTTTCATATACATGAGTACAGCCCAAATTGTAAATGACTACATATATCTGCAATGAGATATATGTAGTCATTCTTTATTCATTATTATTTTTTGCCTTTATTTTACGGACCGAAGCTGTTATTAGTTCTTCCTCATCAGGATTATGTATATTTAGTTATTATTATGAATGAGAGGGAAGCATCATTTTACAGTATTTGTTATATTCTTTTTCCTGAATGACACTGCAATTTTTAGTATCAATCTTTGGATTTTGTTCTTGAAGCACCTCTAAAAGTGCTTTGCCAGCTTCTATTGAAGTTTCTGCTAAAGTTTGAATATTCTTATTTGAAACAATAGTAACCGTTAAATACTTAACAGGTTTGCAGTTGTATTTATCTCCATTAATATAAAATGTTCTTTCCACAAGAAAAGCCCCAACAATATCGCAGCGTTTCATAACAATATTTTTAAAGTCAGCTAAATAGATAAAATCTCTTGTCAATATCCCATTTTTCTGACCGGATAATACTGCTTTCATTTTATCAGTAAGAGCAAGAATATGGCTATCGGAAGCCATTGCCTGAAGTTCAAATTCACGAATTTCACTTTCACTATATTGGCTATTTTTAGCGCTTTTTTTAATCAAGCCCTCAGCCCCTAAGCTATTCCGCTTTTTGGTGAATATTATTGTAAAAATCGAAAGAGCAAAAATGACAAAGAAAAATCCGATTATAACAAAACCTGGAGCAACCATATCACTCTCTCCTTCTTTTATACTTTCCATCGTACGTATTATCCCCCAAGCAGTTCCCAATCCGGACATCACCATAAGAATACCAAAGAAGGCATAAATACCTATTCCGTTTTTCTGATTGGATTTATTAACCGAAGAAAATACGGAACGATTTGGGTAATACTTACTAATATAATCCTCATTCATTTGTACAAAATATGTTTGCATAATTATGACCTCCTATTGATTCTACATAATTACTCGGAATCTTTAACCTTACTTTAACCGGTTTTTAGATTCTTACTTTATTAATTCCTTACTTTTCTCTAAACGTTTGATAAAGCCATCATTAACTCCTTTAAACACCTGAATGCTTCTTTTTAAATTTTAATATCAACAATCAATCTCCCCCTTTGCTATTTACAATATACTACAGTTTCCGCACTTTTTCTCTTCCATGTAATCATTAACGGTTTATATGTAATTTTTAGATGATATGTGCTCAATAAAAAAGTCAAAATGACGTCCATCTTATTGGATATGGTATAATAAAGAAGACACGTAATTAAGGGAACATTGTGAAAGGTGGTCTGCTTTATGGCAAAAAGGAGTTTTGATAAAGCATTTAAAATTGCTGCAGTAAAACTGGTTCCTTAAGATGGCATGTAGATTTCGGAAGTGTCAAAAGAACTTTCCATTCATTATAACTCTTTATATTGTTGGGTAAGTAAATATGAAGAATACGGAGATAGTGCGTTTCCAGGACATAGGACCGTGCTTTATTCGTATCAGTATGAAATCAAAAAACTAAAGCAAGTAAATCTGGAACTTCGTAAAGAGCTCAAACTATAAAAAAATTCCAGGCTTTCTTGAAGAAAAAGAATACATAAGATTTCGTTATATCAAAAAACATCAAAATTCTTTAAATATTAAGAAGGCTTGCAAAATCTTAAATTTTTCCCTAATAAATGTTTGAATTGCTGTTGCCACCTATTCGTATTTCTGCCACTTAAAAAAGTCGCATTTATGACCTGTTTTTATATGTCTCAAGTCGCACACTTGCAGCTATTTAAAAATATGGTTGCGGAAATTTTCCGCTCATTTCCTGCAATAAAATAGGGGTAACCATGGTAATGAAAATGATGCAGGTTAAAGAGCCGGGGTCAAAAGCTTCCCCGACTCGGCTTACATCAGCCCGCAATGCGGGCTGAAAGGATTTTTTCATCGGGGTCGGATTCTTGGCCTCGAGGTCGTAATCAGGGTCGTACTTGCAAGGAATGCCCAATTACCCAAAAGAGTTACGGGGTCATTAAAGACTCCAGCAAATAGGAACCACCCTCTAATTGCTAAATTACATTGTCACAAATTAATTGATAAAGTAATAATAGATGAATATTTATATTCCTTGAATCACTTCATTTAGAAGTTGCATTGTTTTTGGCCCCATGTATTTCTGTGCAATGTCTAAGATGTCCCTGTCATCCCCTAATATTTCCAACACAGTTATTGAAAAAATATTAATTAGATGATCATTCCCACAGTTAGATACCTCTTCAAAGTATTTAAAAATATCTTTTACAAGTTTAGTGCTCTCCTCATCTCTTAAAAGTTTGATTATTTCGGGCATAAAAATATCTTCAATTATTACAGTTTCTAATACTTCCCCAAAACGACTGACTGATTCTTCATAAGAGTTATATGTTGATGGCAATAATTTAAGCATCTCTTGGAAAAACTCTTTCGATTCCTTACCCATAATACTAGACTCCTTTATTCAAATAGTTTTATTGCATTTTCTAGGTCGGCTCTTAATGCCTCTGCAATATCTAGGTCATTTAATCCTAGTTTTCCAGAATTAATTAGTTCATTCAATTGTTTTACTCTTTCAGTTGATTTTTGTAAGTGTGTTGATGAACCCTGATAAAACTCTCCCATCAGTTTAGAGGCCGTACCCCCATCACCTGTCGTTGCAGTTCGCCGATAAAGTTCATTTACAATTTTATTTAGCTCTTTGTCTTGAACAGCAGATAATAGTTTTTCTCTTGTAGAACCTGTCAATTCAGACATATCATCTAAAAGTTTAGTAGTTTCATTTACACTAAAAGGCTTACCCGCACCCTCAGGTGGAGTACTTACCTATCTGACAGGCAATAAAGATTTTATATTCAATTAAAAAAAGTATAGCACGTCTCCGTGCTATTTTGAATCAAAAATTACTGTTCTTCTTCCAATGCTGGCTCCCGGTATTCTGTCTTGTTTTTCATCATTCCGTACACAATATTCACCAACCGACGCATGATACAGACCAATGCCTGAGATTTTGTCTTACCTTCGCCGATTTTTCGCATATAGTAACTGTGAAATACCGGATGATTGGGCGTTCCGTTCCTGGGGACAGAAATCATGGTCACCGCCAGGAAATAAAACAGTCCATGAAGTTGACGGTTCCCCTGTCTGGAACTCTGTTCCTTGCCTTTTCCGGCAGAACTAAACTTGACAGGCGCCACCCCTGCAAATCTCGCCAGTTTATCTGCATTGGAAAACCTTCGGATATCTCCGATTTCTGCAATCAGTTTACTGGCTACCGTTATTCCAATTCCCGGCATACTGGTTAGTTTATAATCAAAGGTGAGCAGGATTTTTTCTATTTCTTCATCAACTCCTGTCAATTCTTCTTTTTGATGTTCTAAATTTCTTACCAGACTCCTTGTGATAAAATCCCTGGATTCCTGGTATTCCCGTATGGTGTTTCCATCATTCTGAACACAGTCCAGGATGAGTTCCGCTTTATCCCTTTTCGTAATACGGGCTATTTCTTTAAATTCAGCGGTTAATTCTTCTGCTGTTTTTCCCTCTAAATGCACTGGAGAAGGATAAGTCCTCCAGAAGTACATAGCACATTTTCCATCGATTTCACTGAAAAATTTATGATAGCTGGGGTATGCCATAGATATCTGCTCATGAAGGCCGTTTTTAAAACGGATTCCGTCTTTTACTAACATTTCCCTCTGGTTTACCAATTGTGACAGAGTCCATTCGTTATCCTTCGGCTTTGCATCCGGCAAGGTGTGTAACTGATTAATCAGAACCGTTGCCACACAATATGCATCATGCTCATCATTTTTTCGGTACATGGGTGCACTTTTTCTCTGGTCATACGCCAGGGCAGGATTAATATCTTTCACTGTATAATCATTTTCAATCAACCAGACCGCCAGGCTTCTGCCATAGCCGTAAGCATTCTCTAATCCATAAATGGGATTCAGCCCAAGGCTACAGGATTTTCTGTTTACCTTTTCTGTCAGCTTTTTAAATTCACTGGGCTTGTTTTCAATAACAACTACTTCTAACTTTTCATTCCAACAGTTTACCATTACTGCGGTATAAGTTTCTTTATGCAGATCAATCCCCACATAAAGCAGATTTTCTCTTCTCTGCAATTCTCTCCCTCCTGATCTTGTTTCCAACCAATCAGTTCCCGTACCGGCAACCTCAGATGACAGCGTTAACTCGGAATGAGTCCGCAAGGGTTCGACAGCCTATCTACAACAAACCAATGGGTGAAAGGACAAGTTATTTCTTTGATTGGTTGTTGATGTTAACTCTCTATCGAATGGATTACAAGTCATTTCTGATTTTATTTTTTAGGAGAAAGAACAGAAAAAAGAAAAGGGGGCTGCCGCAAGAATATTTCTCCCCCCGTAGCCCCCCTCCTGTCCAGTTTACCATAAGTGGATTTTTTTGAGAAGGTGGGTTCACCCCTGTATTGGTAAACTTTTTCCTTACTTTTTTATGACACTTTTGGACAGAGCTTGTAAAGACTATCGGCTTAACACACAATTCACCGTTCCTGCTGGCAATCCTTTTTTATTAGCCCGTTTGTACGCTCGTGTTGCCCCTGTATGCCCTTAACAAGACTCAGGCCGCATAGTTGACCATTTTCCTGATTAAAACCAAACGTAAGGCGATTTGGCAAACGAGAAATCCCAACTGCCTTATTGATATCTTTCTACCAAAGTCCACTGAACTGCCGAATTACGAATCAGCCGCAAAGCCTATATCCAGGCAGATTTTTTAGCCTGTATTTACCGGGTCGAAAATAGAGCAGGAGAAAGCCGGGTGGTCAAAAGCAACCACCCGACATCCACTTCGCCCAGCAGTGCTGGGCGTTTGAGGGACTTTTACATGAGGTGGTCGGATTTACGCTTTGTCACAGTAAAGGTGGTCGGAATCTAGAAAAATTGGCATGCACTAAGACTTTACGAAGTACACCTTGAGCGTCCACCTATTATGCCTATCGTTCATTTCTGCTGCTTTAAAAGCTTATTATTAGTAATTTATGGTATCGACTTTCTAAAGAAATTTCGGTATCGTATGTTCTCAAAGGAGGGAAACATTATGACCGAACAGGAATTACTGGATATGTTTATTCAGGAACGTATCGCTATGCTAATTGAAATATTCCATCAAAAACAGCCGAACCAATCCGAGGAAGAATATAAGCAAATTCTTCACGCCGAAATCTTCATTGATAATTTACCAAGCAAGGAAAAAGAACTAGTTCAAAATCACATTGATTCGCTAATAAGGCAGTTCATGTTGGAAGAAGCTTTTCTATATCAGCATGGTTTTATGGATGGTATGAAACTGTTAAAATATATTGATAAATTGTGATTTTCTATTAATAAACCAAACCCATCATTACGATTTGCATTAAATCAGCCCTAAAAGTTTTCATAAATTGAAAACATACAAAAGCTATAGTGCTTTAATGAATTAATCTTAATAATTATAAAGCATTATGGCTAATAAATGTATTTATAAAGTTATGTTCAAATCATTATTTCCTATGCTTTCTAAAAAGACATATTCTTCATTAACAAAATCTTTTTTCAATTTAAATATTTGAACACTGCTTAAAGGAGGAACAAATTTTGTGTCATTTTTTATAAATCTATTTTCAAGTATCATGTGATACAAATCTTTAATAAAAATAGACCATTCCTTTAAGCTATCATTCTTTTCATCTTTATTCTGCAAATACCTAAATCCATCAGCCGAATAAAAAATCATTAATGCTATACTTAGATTACAGCATTCTTTAAGAAGTATATTTTTAGGTATCTCAAACCCATTATTCCAATTATAATTGTAGGCATACACATACAGTATTTCAGGATCATTAATACCGTGTAATTCATTTAATACTTCCTCAGCATTTTTTTCATATAACATTTGCTGAATAATTTTTTCTTTTTCCTTATCCATATATAACATATACTCCTTTACTTAATTCTATTTAAATTTCGTTGCCACAAATCAACTGATGCATCTTGATTCGGATAAAGCGTTAATCGACTTTGCTGCAACTTTTTCAAATTGCTTTGCAATCTAATACTTATCGTTGAGACGTATTAGAGTCTTGAATAATATCAATGTCTCTAATGTGTTCCCTTGAACTGCTTATCCAGAACCAGAACGCTTAAATCATTTAAAAACTTTGTACAACAAAGCACAGCGACTTCAACAAATAAAAGTCACTGTGCCTGAGAATTAATAATAAAAGTATAACTTAAATGAAACTACTATGTTCATATAACATAAATTAAATTCCCGTTATAATTTTTCTTTGCTTTCTTGTTTCAATATCTGCTAAACGGGTTGGTAGAGGTTGCCGGCTATCTTTATCTATAAGATTCAATACAATATTTGTTGATGTATCAAGTGTTATCCAATTTCCACATGATACAAAAATTGGTTTAACACCTTTATGTGTTCTTAGCACACGACCATGTACCTTGTCTTTTATAATAATATCTGTATAGGCACCATCAAAATCTTCTGGCATTAAATAATCAACATTATTGATTTTTAAATAACTTTTTGCTACACCTATAGTAGGCTTATTAAGATAAAAGGAGGCATGAGTCGCTATTCCCATATTCCGATAATGTAAATATCCGTTTCCATCAAACATAATTAAATCCGTATTTGATTCTAACATTTTAAAAGTATTAATTATCAACGGCAATTCCCTAAAGGATAAATAACCAGGAATATAAGGAACATCAATTTTGCTAGTTAATGATTTAATTTCTACTATTTCCTTAGAACAGTAGTTAATTGTTACAATGCAACAAACTGCATAATCTGTACCTTTTTCTCTCCAATATGCTAAATCAATTCCTGAAATTGTTTTTATATCTTCTAGTTTAATTTTATCAAACAATTCAATTTTATCAGCAAAATCGAGTTGAATCTCAGTATAATACGCCTCTAAGCCATTACTCTTTTCTTTTTTGTTCTTCATAATTTTCGTATTTTTCAATCATCTTTTTATCAAATTCAGTTGGCTCTGTTTGCTCTTTAACTAATATCCCCTTATCATCCCATTCAATAAATGACTCACAAAATCCATACTTATAACTACTCTCAGATTTTTTTTTGCCATCTTCATAGTACTGTAAAGACTTTCCATGCCTCGTGCCTTTATGCATATAACTAATGTTTTTTATATTACCATTCTCATAGAAGCAAACATATTGACCATTTGAAATACCACAATTATAATAACAATAGTAATTCAATTTTTGGCTCTTATATAATTCAAATATAACTCCTGTGACAGGTTCTTCTACTCCTTCCTCAGAAATTCTGCACACTTGTTGACCGTACTCACCACCATAGAAAACTATATCTCCATCAAAACAAAGACCTATCTCCATAACTTCTTCTTTTGTTAAAACTTTTTCTTGTTCCATTCATTTACCTCATTCTTATTTTATATCTGATATTATATTAAAGCCGCGTAAAATATACTCACAATGTGGACAAGTTTGAAACGGGATTTCTATCACTGGTTTCGTTGTTCCTAATGTTCTGTTTACATAAATTGTAATATCAGAAATATTTGCATCTGGATTTGCTAATAATGCTTTGTTAGCAGCGTAAATCTCTGCATGTGAACCGGCTCCATGAGTATACATATATGAATCTAGAACTTCTGGTGGCATGTTCATAATTCGCTCTTTTAAAATTGGGTGTAACTCATCTGGAAGTGCACCATGCATCTCATTAATCGCTGTATAGGTTTTTCCTGTTTTGCTATCATAGGCGCCTGCAATTGCTGGACCTAATTCTTTATTATTTAATCCCATATCCTTGAGTATCTGTCCCTCATCAATTACAGTTTTTTTCAATGCATCAATTTCTTGTTGTGCAATCTTACCCGAACCCTCAGGTGGAGTACTCACCTATCTGACAGGCAGTGAAGATTTTATATTCCATTAAAAAAGTATAGCACGTCTCCGTGCTATTTTGAATCAAAAATTACTGTTCTTCTTCCAATACCGGCTCCCGGTATTCTGTCTTGTTTTTCATCATTCCGTACACAATGTTCACCAGTCTGCGCATGATACAGACCAATGCCTGAGATTTTGTCTTTCCTTCGCCGATTTTTTGCATATAGTAACTGTGAAATACTGGATGATTGGGCGTTCCGTTCCTGGGTACAGAAACCATAGTCACTGCCAGGAAATAAAACAGACCATGCAGTTGACGGTTCCCCTGTCTGGAACTCTGTTCCTTGCCTTTTCCGGCAGAACTAAACTTGACAGGCGCCACCCCTGCATCATTAGAAAACCTTCGGATATCTCCGATTTCTGCAATCAGTTTACTGGCTACCGTTATTCCGATTCCCGGCATACTAGTCAGTTTATAGTCAAAGGTGAGCAGGATTTTTTCGATTTCTTCATCAACTCCTGTCAGTTCTTCTTTCTGATGTTCTAAATTTCTTATCAGGCTCCTCGTAATAAAATCTCTGGATTCCTGATATTCCCGTATGGTGTTTCCATCATTCTGAACACAGTCCAGAATGAGTTCTGCTTTATCTCTTTTTGTAATACGGGCTATTTCTTTGAATTCAGCGGTTAATTCTTCTGCTGCTTTTCCCTCTAAATGCACTGGAGAAGGATAAGCCCTCCAGAAATACATAGCACATTTTCCATCAATTTCACTGAAAAATTTATGATAGCTGGGGTATGCCATAGATATCTGTTCATGAAGGCCGTTTTTAAAGCGGATTCCGTCTTTTACTAACATTTCTCTCTGATTTACCAATTGTGATAGAGTCCATTCGTTATCCTTCGGCTTTGCGTCAGGCAAAGTATGTAGCTGATTAATCAGAACTGTTGCCACGCAGTATGCATCCCACTCGTCATTTTTACGGAACATGGGCGCGCTTTTTCTCTGATCATAAGCCAGGGCAGGATTGATATCCTTCACAATGCAACCATTTTCAATCAGCCAGACGGCTAAACTCCTGCCGTAGCCGTAAGCATTCTCTAATCCATAAATAGGATTCAGTCCAAGACTACGGGATTTTCTGTTTACTTTTTCTTCCAGCTTTTTAAATTCACTGGGCTTGTTTTCAATGACAACCACTTCTAACTTTTCATTCCAACAGTTTACCATCACTGCGGTATGAGTTTCTTTATGCAGGTCAATTCCCACATAAAGCAGATTTTCCCTTCTCTGCAATTCACTCCCTCCTGCTCTTGTTTCCAACCAGTCAGTTCCCGTACCGGCAACCTCAGATGACAGCGTTAACTCAAAATGAGTCCGCAAGGGTTCGACAGCCTATCTACAACAAACCAATGGGTTAAAAAAACAAGTTATTTCTTTTATTGGTTGTTGATGTTAACTCTCTATCGGATAAATTGCAAGTCATTTCTATTTTTATTTTTCAGGGAGAAAAAGACAGAAAAAGAGGGACTACAGCCAGAGTATTTATCCCCCGTAGCCCCCCTCCTGCCCAGTTTACCATAAGTGGATTTTTTTGAGAAGAATGGTTCACCCCTGTATTGGTAAACTTTTTCTTACTTTTTTATGACACTTTTAAAAATAGATTGAGAAGTACCATCGACTTAGCTCACAATCCGCGATTCCTACTGGCAACCCTTTTTTTATCGGCCCATTGTACGCTCGTATTGCCCCTGTGTGCCCTTTACATAACACCGATGGCATAGTGACCATTATTATGCCAAAAAACAATTGTAGGCCAATTGGGCAGCCTCCTACCAACAATCTTGCTGATACAGTTTCCTTCAAAGGCTGCTAAATTGCTGTAACACAAGTCATACGAATAACCTGTCTGTAGACAAACTTTAGCCTGTATTTACTAGGTCGAAAATAGAGCAGGAGAAAGCCGGGTGGTCAAAAGCACCCACTCGGCAGCCACTTCGCCCAGCAGTGCTGGGCGTTTGAGGGGCTTTTACATGAGGTGGTCGGATTCACGGTTTGACGCAGTAAAGGTGGTCGGAATCTGGAAAAATTGGCATATAATAAGACTTTACGAGGTATACCTGGAACGCCCACCTATTATACCTATTGTTCATATCTGCTATTTACAAAACCTATTATTAGTGGATAGTAGTATCGACTTCCTAAAACAATTCCGGTATCGTATGTTCTCAAAGGAGGGAAACATTATGACTGAACAGGAATTCCTGGATATGTTTATCCAGGAACGTATCGATATGCTAATTGAAATATTCCATCAAAAACAGCCCAACCAATCTGAGAACGAATATGATCAAATTCTACACGCCGAAATCTTCATTGAAAATTTACCAAACAAGGAAAAAGAACTATTTCAAAATTATATCGATTCCCTAATAAGGAAATTCGCTTTGGAAGAAGCATTTCTCTATCAACAAGGTTTTTTAGATGGTGTGAAACTGTTAAAATATATTAGCAAATTATTATAATATATGCAAGGACAGAACCTTAAAATAACAGGCTCCGTCCTTGCACAACTATCAACATGTCTTATATCAACGCTAAAAATTACACAACACCTGAAACTCTCTCGTCATATCTGTTTCTACAGGTAAGTTATAAATTGTCACAACAGCAGACTCAAGAATTTTCGTTTTTATACTTTTCTACATAATTATTTATACCAGAAAAAAGCACATCACGCATAACTTCTTTATAATCACTATAATTACCCTCTTTATCAATTATAATATCAAACATATCTTTTAATTTACCATCAATTATTATTGTAATACCTTCGACTTGCTCTCCTGTTTTTTCATTTTCAAATTTCTCTGATATAATACTTACTTTATTTTCACTCATGCACTAGATACTCCTTTACTATAATCTAAAATGGGGATTTTGTTATCATCATACCAATATTTTTCTTTTATTTCTACCTTTGTAAGAAAATCTTCGTATTTTCCACTCCAGCCTTTAGCTACATAGGTTTCAAAAGATTCATATTCTGTGTAAAGAGAATATAACTCTTTCTTATCAAAATCCAAGTACAATGCAGGAATAAATCGATAATAAGCATCTTCTCTACCATTAATTAATATGTATACCTTTAACAATTCTCTCAATTCATCTACTGTTACTTTGTACTTGTCAATTCTTGGTTTAAAATCATGAATCGAATTCTCATTTAAGATAGGCAATCCTTTTCGTTCATTCTGATTCTCATGATTATCCATATTATAAGGGATTTTTAAACTTTCAAATTTTTTCCTATAAACTTCATGTAATTTTTCATAGTCCATAAACCACAAATCTTTATCTGTTACATACCAGCTGAAGTCACTATTTATTCTAGTTCCTATTATTATTTTAGTTATACCATCTGGCTCTAACACCATAACTCTTTACCTCCTATACTTTATACCGTATCTATGGTGATTTTATCCTAGCATTCTTTGCATATTCCTCAATCCACTCTGCCCATGGTGCCGGGAGTTCAAAAGCATTGCCAGGCATATTGGGATCGACAAGTTTTGGTGCAGTACCACCTTGATTTAGAGGGTTTTTAGTATAGTTGTTTTGTGGTACTGTATTTTCTTTTAGAAAATCATCAAACCATTTTGGCACATCAAATTCTACAATTTCACCGGTACCTCCCCTCTTAACTTCGTTAAAGTATTTAGAGTGTTCTCCATTATCTATACTAACATTTAAATCTGATTTTTTATCTTGTATACTAATGGAACCATCTTCATTTACTTTAATTCGTGGTTGACTTGACTGATTAGGAGTAGTTCCTTCACCACCTTGTACTCTCCTGTATGTTACTATATCGTCACCCGAACCCTTAGCAACGCTCTTTGGAGGAACATCTTCTATCAATTTTCCAAACTCTTCCCCATCTACCTTCGGTTTAATATTCACACCGCTTCCCGGGGACTTTTCTGCCTTCATAAATTTCTTCTTAAATGCAGTTAGGATATCTTCTATCTTCTCTCCCGTTCTTCCTATATCATCAAGCTTTCCTACCCCCGCATATTCCGGTACCGGGCTTGCGAGACGGTTCATTCCCGCTCTTACGTTGTCAATAAAATCCCCAGTTCGCCTTCCTGTATTTACAGCAAAATCATCCAGATTTTTCAGTACTTTCTTTCCCAAATTTTTTAACGCCGGGACGTTTAAGTACTTTGCCACTTTGCCGCTATCTGCAGTCTTGTCCATTACCTTCAATGCTGTTCTTGTCATCTGCGAGCTATCTTCTACTATTTCTCCAGCCTTTAGTCCTGTTCCTGTTTTTGCTCCAGTTTTTGCCGCTCCTGACCCTGCCATCCAGGAAACCACTTCAAATGTCACCTGCCCCGCTACCTGTGCCCAATCCTCCGGACTTCCATCAACTATTTTTTCTTTTAAATACGCCGTGATTCCGCTTCCGATGGCTGGCAGCGTCTTCTCCGGATATAGCATAATAGTATTAAGACCTTCCAGGGCCTCAAAAGGATCGGCAATTAAATTCGCCACTCCATCGACTGTCCCCAGAAATCCATCCACCAACACTCCCCGATAAAATGCCCCCTTTATTGAAAATGAATTGCTCTTCGCATCAGGCCCTCTCTGGTCTGTAAAGGCTCCTACAAAATCAGATACTCCCGGCAGGTTCAGATTATAGATAAAGCTTCCTGCTTTCGCACCTCCATCACTTATCCCGGTCTCAATTGTGTGGATCAGATCTTTCAAGGCACTGCCTTGCCGGTTAAAAATCGGATACTCCTCAATGACCGCCTTCCTCGTTTGCAGCATAAAGTCCAGCAGGCGGGAGTAACTTTTCCCCGGCCAGATTGAAGGACAAATGGCTCCCGTTGTTGTAAATCCCCTTATGAGCCCGGAAGATGTCTTCTCCCACTCTGCCTTTACCTTATCCAGAATCCTTTCATTTCTCTGATTTATATCCGTGGTCACTTCCTGGATCTTTTTCGTTACAGACTCTTTTACCTCTTCTGCTTTTGCTTTGACTTCTTCTGCTTTTGCTTTGACCTTTCCCGCAGTCTCCTCTGCCTTTTTTTTCACAGATTCAATCGCTTTCGGAACGGACGCGGCAACCTTTTTAGTAAACTCAACGCGTTTCTCTATCCCTGCCCTTAGAGCCTGTGGCACTGCTTTAACCGCTTTTCCAATAGCGCTGTCAGCCACTTTATTAACCACAGTCTTGACAGCTTGCTTCCCTGCGCTGACAACTTTTGGTATCATAGCCTTGGCCTTTTGAATCAAGTTTCCCAATCCAGCCACAATCTTCCTCCTCCCATTTTACGGTATGATTTTCATTTGTTCAAGCTGTTCCTGACTAAATTTGCACTGTTCCACTTGCTTTTTAGTAAATCGGCTTCCATACAACTGGACATCTGTAAATACAGTCCCTCTTAAATCAGCGCCTTCAAAATCTCCTCCCAGTATGGTGGAACCCGTAAAGTTTGCATCAACCAGAAGGCTGTTTTTGAAGCTGACTCCGGAAAATCCTGTATTCTTCCATTGATTTCCACCCCTTTTTCCTGTAAAGGCCACACAATATTGAAGGTCCGCACCGGTTAAATCCGCTCTTTCAAAGCTGGCATCGTTAATCATAGAAAACATAAGATTTACGCCTTTCATCGCACAGTCCTTGAACTTGGTCCCCATCAGCAGGCTGATACTTAAATTTGCTTCGTTCAAGATGCTGTTTCGGAAGTCCGCATAGCGAAGGTCCCTGCTTTGACAGTAAAAACCGCTTAAGTCTACCTCCCGAAAATCCTGAAAGCAGCAGGCTTGTCCCTGCCCCTGCTGTATCTGGCTTTTAATCTCCAACAAGTTCTTCGTTTTCTGTTCGATGTGGATTAAGTCGCACAACTCGTAGTACTCTCCTGCCTGAATTTCAAAACGGTCCTCTTTTTTCAGAGATTGATACTCTTCTGTCTCCAATGCCTCCATCAATCCAAGCCGCATTACTTCCACCACATACTTATGAAACCCTCCCATATAAGCCAGCATGATCCTTTCCACATCTGGCTCCTCTATTTGCATGATATATTTCTTACATTCACTGGAGAGCCTCTTCCACATGGTCTCATAATGTTCAAAAATAAAAGAGACATCCATTTCCCCTACCGGAAATCCTTCTTTGCGATACCATTCTTTATCATAAGCGATAGCAGTATATGTATAGTTGTGCTGTAAGACTTTGGTCCGGAGCAAATGGAATATTAAAAATCCCATCTTAGGCTGGCTGGTTTTCTGAAGTTCTCTTATATTTTTGCAGACCTGGCAGAAAGAGTCTATAAATACCTGCTTCATCTGCTCTTTGTTCTGCTGAAAATCCTGTTCCAGATTAATTAGAGCCTGCTCCAGGGCAGGTTTTACATCATTTTGACTAAATCTTTCTAAAACGCTTTCCGTCATAGGCTTACCTGCTTTCCTGACCATGTCCTTCGCATTGCTGTGGTTCTCTTATGGTCATAAGCATCTGTTTGATCAGAGGTTTCCATTGTTTTTTTTGATGGATGCTGCAATTAAATCCTCCCATAAGCAAATGCTCCCTGTATTCCATAAAAAACATAAGATTATATACGTCTCCATCAACCAACGGGACATCAAAAGAGAAAAGACTTATAGATTTATCTTCTGCCTGAATGGGTTGGCTGTCATCTATTTTAGAGCCTGGATATAAACGCTTCATTTGTTTTGCAAGAATATTCTTTACTTCTTCCACCTCTTCATTGCTGATTGAACCGCTGTCGTCTAAAGTAAAAGTAATATTGACGGTTGTATCTTCATTCGTATAAATATAATCCGGCCTGTCTCCTCCCGGGTATTTCATCTTTGCCAATTCTTCATCCATTAATTCAAATTCAGCAGGCAGCAACATGGTAAGGGCACCGTCTAAAAGTTCCTTTTCTTTCATATCCATCTTCTTGTATTTCACGATAATAAATCCATTATGTATGTCATTTTCTATACCATAGATCTCCTGTTCTTCTGTCCGATCTATTTCCCTCAGCTTTTGCATAAGTTCTTCCGCATAAGTTTTCTGGTTATCCATAGGCTTTCATCTTCCTTCCTGGTAAGCTGTCTCTCTCAGCCCTTAAGGTGTACAATATCATCAACAACAATACTGGCAGAATGGGTGGCAAGTACTATTTTCTCATTCGATTTGATCTCCATATCCCGACACTCTCCTGTTAATTGTTTCTGTGTTTTGATATTGATGTTTTCGTGGCTGCTGATTTCTATTCCCGATTCCTGGCTCATCTTCAGGTATAGGACATCTTCTGCAGCGCTAAGAGTAATCTCTTCCGGTGACAGCTTTATTTCTTTTTCATGAACAGTCCCATAATATTTGACCGCCGGGTTCTGTACCTTCGGATTTGTTGCTCCATCCTGCCGGCTGACTGCCCGTACATATGCCTTTTTTTCATCTGCATCCGACAGATAAAGCTGAATATTGTCTCCTGCCTGAGGCATACTATACCAGCCTGTCGCGCCTTCCGCGGCATATGCTGTATGAAAAGGATACCAGGCCGCTTCATCAGGGTCCTGGTCCTGATCTATGGACAAGTGCACTTTCACTTTATCTTCTTTTATATCAAGAACCTGCCCTCCAATTGATAATCCTCTCAGTCCTGAATGATATTGAACCGTTTGTTTTAAATCTCCCCTCACCCGTAACCGATACTGGTATGCCAGAAGCCCTTCTTGCATTTCGGTTATTTTCTCCGACACAACAAAGACAGTTCCCCGGCAGCTTATTTTATCTCCCAGCTGATAATCCTTCCTGCTCTTCAGACAACAGGACAAAACCTCTTGCTCTATCCTGCTCCCATCTTTTTTCTGAGCGTACAGAAAGTCTCCTATATTTTTTTCCAGAGAGTAATCCCGGCTGTTTTCATTATAGCTGCTTCCTTCCGGTATTCCGATATATATCCGGAGTCTGTCAGAACAAACATCAGGGAATATTCCTGCCCCTATCCTGGAAGCCGCCCTTCTTAGAAATTCCCAGTCTGTTTCCTCATATTGTATGAGGGGCTCCTTTTGTACGGTTCCCCGGGAAGCTGCATCAAAGACATCTCCCCCATATTCCTGTAAAATGATCTGGAATAGGTCCTCGTAAGGATTGTCCGGATTTTGAAAACTTCTGCTCTTCTTAAGAATATCCATACGGAAGGAACTGCTCTTTAACAGGAGCTTCATACTATATCCATCGTGTCCATGTTTGATTGTTACGCCCACAGGAATGCCGCAAAATATGACTTTTTCTTCACACTCCCTTTTTATTTTGATTGCAACATTAGTCTGACTAGTCAGGCGGTGTATTGCTTCCTGATTTTCTTCTTTTAAAACTCCGGTTACGCAAGCTGTTGCATGGTTATTTAAGCTTTGTTCAATTTTTAACACTTTTACATCCTGAAATTTCACTGGCAAATCCAGTATCAGATCTTGAATCAACGCTTCGCTTTTTCCCATTTTTTCACCTCTATTGTACGTTTACCTGGAAGAACTGCATTCCGGCAGCATTTTTCCTCAGAATGTTCTCTGCCAGATTCAAAGATACTATAAGATATTCCTGTTTTTCAAAAGCGACCCGGAATATATGCTTATTTTTCAGTTTTCCTTTGTCAATTGTAAGATTGTCATATTTCATATTAGGTTTCATCACCAGACAATCCTTTAACTCAATGTTAACCTTCCAATACACGCTTTGCCCCTGCATCTTTGTGTCTGTAACAAAGAAAGGAACAGCGGACAGATTGTCTGTATAGATATCTAATGTTTCTTTGAGCGCATCAGATACGCAAAAAGCATATTGGAACAGCTTTTTTACAGAAAAATAGTCTACAAAAGTTGGGTTGGATTGAAAATCTACGTAGACTGTAAATGCCTCATCTGTTTCAAAATCCATCATGTCCGCATTAATGTAAAGAGGATACCTGATTCTGTTATCAGATTTTATTAAAAAGTATTCCATTGGACTCTCCTACACTTCTCAGTTAATTTTTACGTCCTCCCCGCATATATCGATCTTACTGTCAATACGGATCTCACTTGTCTTACACTTTAATTTAATTTGATCCGATGCCAGTATTTTAATTGTATCTTCCGCTTCCAGTTTAATTCCTTTATCTGATTTAAACTGAATTGGTTCTGAACTGACAATTTCAATCCCGTTTTCCTGATTAAGGCGAAGGTATACAACTTTATTCTCACCTGTTTCCTGATCAATCCCATTAATGCATGTAATGAGTATTTCTTCAGGACTAAACTTTATTTCCTTTCCATTTTTAGTTCGGAAGATTTTTACGTTTGGGTTTCGTAAACGGTCCGTATCTTTGTTCTTGACTCTTATAGAATTCATCCCTGTGCCATCCCGTTCTTCTTTCGTGGGAAAATAGATAAACACCGTATCTCCCTTCTCAGGCATGCAGTACCAGCCACTGTGTCCTTCTGCCGTGTAAGGGGTTGCATAGGGAAACTCCCATGCTTTAGACTTTTCCTGTGCTTTGTCTATCTCTAAGTGCACCCGTATTTTATCCCGGACCACCTTAAGTACAGTTCCTTTTAGGGAAAGCCCAACAACCTGTTCATTATACAAACGGTCTTTGCTGAGCCCCTTCTGGGTACATAAGGCATACCGGAACCGTAAGATACCACCAATTATTTCGGCTTCCTTGTTTTTTATATAGAGCGGTTTATTTTGGCAAGTTATCTTATCTCCGATTTCATAATTACTTTCTGTCTCAATGTGAAATTCTACAGCGTCCAGCTCTTTCAAATCCGGATTGGTGTTCTGAGAAGATTTCATATATTGCCCGATATCCTTTGTTATTTCATAATGGTAACTTTCTATCTTGCCCGCTTCATTCCCCTTTGCCATTCCAAATATAATTTTAGGCTTATCATGAATTAATGAAGGAAGCAGACCCATTTGAAAATGGGAAGCCATTCTCTTTAAAAATTCCCAGTCAGTTTCCTCATACTGGAGAATCAGGTTTTTAATTTTCTTCCCATTTGATGCATGATCTAGTATATCCCCACCAGGGTAGTGGCTTATTATACTTCGGATCATATTTTCGTAGGTCATATTTTTATCTTGAAATGACCGGCATTCTTTCTTGATATCTGTTTGAAAGGAATTTGAAACTGCCTTTATTTTTAAATAATATATACCGCCTTCCGCTTCTGTCCGGATTTGCTGTATCATTCCTTTGAAAAGAGCCCTGGGATTATCTCCCTTTGCAGACAAAATTATCTGTTCTTCGCTTAATGTTTTATTTATATAATCATCTTTATAATGATCAGATAATACTGCTGTTAAATGCAAATAGGCATGCTCGTTAATACACTGCCGTATTTTTACCTCTTTAATCTGCTGGACACATTCTATGTTGGTTTCCAGCTGTAAATAAGTGATAGCAGGCATAGGCTTCCTCCTTTATTTCTTTCTACTCTTGTCCTGATTGTTCAATTTTAATAATGCCACCCTGTACGCAAGACACAATACAGGTGTTTAGCAATGCCATTTCCCCCTTAAGCTGATAATCCTTTTTGCCATTGATCCATTTTAAGGCAGTAGCAGGATTACAAGGGGTCGGCGGATTGGTTTTTGTACACATTCCAAACGGCATAATATTTACATTACCTACATGATCGGCAATCGTTGCCTGATTCTTACCTTGGAGACTAGCCCCATGACCTTGGGGGACCTTCAGCTCACTGGTTGCAGTCCCCATAGAGCATCTTAAGATGGCTCCTTCTTTAATATTATAAATGGATTGACACATGGTTTTTTCCTCATATTATGTATTTAGGTTATTAAACAGGAAAACCTATAACCCTATCTGTTTATATCTCCTGTGGAATAGGAGACAATTTCATTCGTTCCCTCCCGTCTACAACAACATAACACTTCTCTTCCCCCGGCTAACTTCACCTTTTCTCACTTCCCCATTCCTCTGACTTTTTAAAATCTCCATAAGTCCCCTATAGAGCCCTCCATTTCCCCTGTCTCCATAATCTTCTCCCAATCCGGCAAACAGATATTCCCGGATGCAGTCAACCGTCACAACTCCATGAACGGCCAGGGCCGTCATGGAAAAGCTTGCATCAAGGGGATCTAAAGGTCTGCTTCTTATAATCTCCTTTGAAAACTGCCTGATGATCCTGGGATTTAAAGTACTCCCCCCCTCTGCCGCATAGGGCTGGTGAATTAAGTTCACTGTGTCATACTCTGTGGAATAATCCTGGAAATTCTCATAACAGCTGCGAAGCCTTGCTCCTTCCTGAAGCCGGAACCTGCACAGCTCCATTTCACAGGCCGGATCCGGCTTCTTATCCTCCAAAAAGATCCTGGTATTTCCCATGATCTTTCCTGCCTCCCTGATTTCGGTCAGAAACTGCACCTTTAAATACCGGATCTTATCCTGGGCACTGCACTCCATCATATAGGGCTGTTCCATAAAATAAAGCTTTCCCTTCCAATAAATCATGCCGGGGGAAATGGTCAGCTGTCCGTCATCCCAGACAATGTCACATCCATTTATAATTCCATCACCAAATCCCTGAAACTGCAGATCCAGAAAAACCTTAGGATAGTCCCTAAGCTTATCCAGCATCTCGGCCCTTAAAAGACGCTTTTTTTCAAATTGGGGATAATCATACTGAAACATTTCACTTCCTCCATCAGCACAAGATAATTTCATCTATTTCCATGGTTTCTGCCATTTCGATAATTCCAAAATGGTATTCATAATAAATATCCACATGATAAGGCAGCTCCAAAAACATATTGATTAAAAAATCCATTTTCTTTACAATTTCTTTCCCCTTTTTCTGTCCGATATAAATCAGGATCTCATAGGAGTTTTGGTTGCTGTGATATACAATGTTGCCTGGAATCAGCGCCTCCATCATGTCCTTAAACATATCCAGGGAGCTCCCGGTTTCATACTGCTTTAGCAGGCCGCTTAAAATAATTTCCTGCTCTTCCCGGCAAAAGAGAGCCATGGTCTCTCTCGCCTGAGTTCCAAAAGCATGGTCTTCCAGATCCTGGTAAAGCAGCTTCTTATAATACTCTTCCCTTGACATTCCGGAAACTGCATCATTTTGCATCAACTGATGAAAGATCAAATGAAACAGGTTTTCTTTAAGCTTGGGAAATTCCTTTTGATCCGGCCGGAAGAAATCCTTAAATATGTTGTAAAACCGATAGTGGGGATTAATTTCAATAATCTCTCCCTCCTCTATCTCCTTTTGATTCAGATAAGAACCAGACAGTTCCATATAGGCACTGAATTCACGGGGCATCTGAAACCGAATGCTTTTTTTCGGCACCCCACTCTTTTTTAACGCCAACATAACTTCCCATAAATAATTCATACAAGCTTTCCTCCACATTCGTACTCAGGAAAATATTCCTGAACCTCAGAGGAGATAAAGCTTGCCAAATCCCGCAAAAGCCATGTTTCCTTTCCTTTTGGCTTAAAATAGAGGATCAGCTGCTTTTTTCCTTCCCTGTCCCGGATCTCATCCTCTATAAAAAAGTTCATGGAGTAGGTTTCTAAGAATTCCATTCCATTTTCCTTCAAGGCACAATCCTGGTATTCAATAAAATCCTCCAGGCCAAACCCCCGGATAAAACGTTCCAGTTCTCCTTTTGTTTTTACTGCCTGCCCCATTTTTCTCTGAAAACGCTCTGCAAACCCGTCTTTTCTTAAGTTTTCCATAAGAGGATAAGTATAGCGGTCTATTTTATGATCCCCGCCGCTTCGTATCATATAAATGTCCCACTTTTTTGCATTTTCAACCTGCCCGGTGACCAAAAGCTTATCTCCGCTCTGCCTGACGCTTCTAATACCGGCCTTTTCTTCTACCAGATAAGCGTGTTCTGTTCCATAATCCCGGATGGATATCACATGCTCAAAATTTTCATGATCACTGCAGGCAATGGGAAAGCCTACGCTTTCCAGCTTTAAATGGCGTACATTCCATATGGGGATCATGTCGTAATGGACAAACCGGTTATACTTCCCGAAATCGGCTCCGAAATTTGTCACAGACTCCCCATCCCCCGCCTCTTCCGGGAGACCGGTAATGCAAATGTCCGCCATTTTAAAAAGATAGGGAGCATTGATGGTTTTCCATGGGATTCCATTTTTCATGAACAGGTGATAGAGATGCTCTATTTCTTTCCCATAGCGTTCACTCCGTTCTAAGCGGATATTAACCGGATACTCTTTGCCTGCCCGTAAAATTCCTGTGAAGTCCTCCTGGTTCTTTAATATCTCTTCAACCGTCAAAGCATCACATTCCAAAAACACGGTAGCCAGGCAAAACTTCCCCTCAGTCTTAAGCTTCTCCCTCACATCGGAAATCTTATAAGAAACCGTTTCTAAATCTTCTTCACATATGGGAGACATTAAATGATGGGACTTATCCAGATAGGTTCGTTCCATAAGTCCCGTACGGATAAGATAACGGTTGATGTCATACGCAAGGTCATTCATCACCCGCTCCTCTAACATCCGGTACATCTTTACGTTTGTTTCATACAGTTCTAAAAACACGCCTTCCATTAAGCTTTTAAATACGATCCGCTCCTCTAAATTGCTGATTGACTGGATCTCTTCCCTGATCATTGCTTTCATTTCTTCTATCTGATCCATCTTTCCTTCACCTCCTTATTTTGAGGATAGCTTATTTATTGAACCGGTACGCACGAACTTACGATTTCGTCTAACGTCGATTTATTTTTCTCAAAATTACTTGGAAAGCAAGCTTGTAATGTAACTGCAAATTCCTCAAACTCCTTAAATTCTACTAAAGAGAAAACATAATAATATTTCACAGAGTCCAGATCACCGGAGTACACAACAGTTTTTATCCTCTTATCTCCAATTTCTACATCTTTTATTTCCTCAATAAATTTGAAATTTTTTCTTTTAGATTGTATGTCATCAATATGATAAGTTAAAAAATCTTCAGGACTTGCACTTTCCGAAAGATCTGTTTTTTCATAAACAAAAACTCCTGTTGATAAGTCTTCAAAACGTGAAACGCACTGCAAATCATAAGGATTTTCCTCTTCATATAATTTCCAATCATCAGGGAAACTAAATACTAAATCATTTGCTGTAAAAGATTTAGACTCCACAGCCTGTGAAAAAATTTCATTCTCTTCTGTGGGATAAAAGGCAATTCCAACTATAACCGCAATGGCAAGAGAAACAGAAATCAGTATGGTAATGAAAATGCTTAAAACGCTTGTACCGCCGTGCCTGCTTATGTACTGTTCTGCCTCTCCCGCTGTCATTCCTGAGGTTTGAACAATGATTTTCATTCCTTTTTTGCGGTAATAAGAGTTTGCAAATATTCCTACAAGTATACGAATAATCAGTCCGCTCCCCGGAATGATCACTGAAAAAAGAGAGATCACCACATACAAAAAAGCCTCTAAATACATTTTTCTGTATGCCAGCCAGTAAACCGGAAAAAGGAAAGCAGGCCAGTTCCAGCTTGAAAAGCTTTGGCGTTCCGGTTTGTCACGCCATTTGTTTTTGTAATATTCGTAATTATTCCCCACGAATAATTCAGTACTCCAATCATCTAAGATCTTGTGTTCTTCTGTCATTGATAATCCTCCTGCTATATTAAGAAATTCCTTACTTTCTACCGTCAAAAAAGTTCTCTTCCCATGTGTCATCCTCAAAATCAAAGAAGGTTTCCTTCCCCTTATAAAGCACTTCATTTTCCCGCAATACCGGAAGCACCACAAATCCCCAGCGCTTTCTTGATACCCATACAAAGAACTTCATTTCCCCTTCCAGTATGGTATCCGTTTCCTCCTGAATCACGCTTCCTCCATACTGTTTGTCAATCTCCTCCTGTGTCGTCCGCTCAAATGTTTCAGTATCATACTCAAAGTAATAAGGTTTCAGGCGTTTTCCTTTGTCATCATTTAAGTAAAGGTCCAGCTGCTTTCCAATCATGAAGCGGGAAATGCACCCGATATGTTCCTCCGGATCCAGACTGCGGATCAATATCTTTTCCTGATTTTCATGAGTATGTGCCACAATTTCATAAGGAAGGGTCCTCACCTGGTAATCCTGATTTACCTTCATATAGCCTCGTTTGCAATTCATAAAATAAGCAAGAGCCCCCTTTAAGCAGCACATCTTAAGCTCCGACTCATCCTGTCCCTTTTTTGCACTTTGGATCAGCTTACCGGGAACATACTGCTTCAAAGCCTCCATAAACAAGCTGGATCTGCAGGACTGTCCGGTCAGCTTGATCATTTCATATTCCTGCAATTCTCCCTGTTCAAATTTTTGATCCAGAAAACGCTCCATCAGATGATAAATATCCGGTCTTAAAATCGTCTCAATCTCATTTAAATACAGGGGAAAGCGTATTTCCCGGTCAATATGGGTAAAGCAGCCCTCATCAAGTACTGACAGCTTCCATTTATCCAAAAACATTCCCCTGCTTTCCCTTTCCCTGCTGGTTTCAATCCAAAGCTCATACTGGAACCTGGACCCAAAAAAGGACTTCTTCACCTCTTCTGCAAGCTGAAACAGATAATAATAGTTGTTCTTCACATGAAAATACTGCTCCCTGCTTTTCTCCTCATAATCCTTAAACCGGGTCGGAAGGAATCCCTCTGCCCTGTGATAGTCCTCTTCCAGCTTCTGCCCGTAATTTACATCAGACGAATCAGAGGAATCCTCCTGTTCCAAATATCCCAATGCCCGTGAAATCTTAATTTTCAACATCTGCAGGATGCGAAATGTTAAATTATTCCCACCAAAATTCGTATCTCCATTTTCATACCGGGTCTCCAAATCAATGGTATAAGACACCCGGCTGTTATCAATACGGAATCGCCCGGAGGTCAAATCTGTAGTTCCCCCTCCGCAGTCAATGATCAATGCATGATACCATCGCCCTTTCTCATAGCGATTCTCACCTACCATCCCGTAGATGCTGTTAAAAAGTACAGCCATCCCTTCATCCAGCTCACAATTTACATGAAATTCCGGAAGCAGCTCCTCAAACAATTCCCGGAACTTCTCCTTTTGGCGGATAGGGGCCAGAAACTGAATGTTCTTAAACTGGCATTTAAACTGCTGTTTCGCCAGGTCGATTAAGTATTCCAAGTATGCTTTCAGCATGTCCCTGCGAGGAATCTGGTATTTAAACCCGCTTTTTAAAATGACACTTTCCATCCGTTCTGCATCGCTGATCCATCGCTTAATATCAAAAAACACGGGGACATCTTCATCTAAGTACCCCTGGCCACCCATGGCAAGGGCCTCGTTTCCAAATTTGAATCCGTGCCCGCCTTCCCGGCATTCCTCCACCCCTATGACACTGGGGATGACAGAATGTTTTCCATCCATGGCAATTTTCACACTTCCATCAGGGAGGCAGATCCCCATTGTCGTATTGGAGCTTCCAAAGTCAATGACCAAAGGAAGATCTGTCTCCGCCACTTCCCGTACCTCAATATCAAGAAGAGGGATCCGGATTCCATCCATATGGCCCGGAATGGATGAATAATCTCCCTGATAACAGTCATAAAGGAATTCCGAATCTCGTTCATTGGGAAAATATAAAATAAAATACTGGTGCTTCCCAAGAGGCAGGACCTGCATATCTTTCCCCTGAAACAGATAGAAGGTATTTTCCACCTCTTTTATGTAAAAACAGGTATAAATCTGGAAATTCTCGTCTATGAGCAACAGGTTTCCTTCATATAAGGTCATGTCCGATTCTACCTTGTAATGATCCAGTTCATTTAATCCGGTTCCACGGTAAATTACCATGGTTCCCGGAATTCTCACCTGCTGGTTGGAACGGATATCTATGAGATTCCGGTCAAAAAATTCCTGAAGACGTTCCAGCCCGCCTTTGCATTCTGCATCAATATGCCGATAATCCTTCTGCCCCCTAAACCGCAGGATCAGCCGAAGGAGTACTTCCCGATCCATGCAGCCTCCGGAGGGCATGACCAGCTTCTCCTTTCGGCAGATTTCCTTAAGCTGAAAGGTGGTCATCGTTTCCAATTTGCTTCTTTTATAAGTATTTTTTTCCGGTTCTGTCTTTCCCGGGTGTAAGGTATAGGTATATCGGCTCATTTGTATTCCTCACTTTGTCATGTATTTCCCGTAAATGGTTTCCGGCAGCTTAACGGCCCACTCCCGGACCGTTTTTTCCGGCATCTCCATTCCCGGTTCCCGTCCCGCTGCCTGACTCGGACGTTTTCTGATCCCTTGTCTTTATACCGGCCTTTGCTGCCGCAATCTTATCGTTGATCCCATCCGCCAGCTCGTACATCTCCAAACGGATATAGATCGTTTTGGCCGTCTGATAATAGGTAATGGCGCTTTCATACGTTTCCTCCGCCAGAAGTTCATTTCCCTTATTTTCCAGATCAATGGCATTTTTCTGATCATTCAGCTTCTGCTGGTTTTCCAGCTCCCGCTTTTCCTCTTCCTCTTTCTTCGTCTTTTCTTCTTCTGCCTGCTTCGATTCTTCTTCCGACTTTTTAGCCGCCTGGGATTCTTCCTTGACCGCCGCCTCTGCGGCTTCCTGCTTTTGACTGTCCTTTTCCATTTTTTCTTCGGCCGCCGCCTGCTTTGCCAATGCCTCCTCTTTTCCAGATGAAAAATAAAGAGCTGCCGCCTTATCTCTCGCCTGGCCGTAAGCTTTCACGGCTCCTTCCATGTCACCGTATCCCTCTTTTTGCTGTCCCATTTCAATCAGGTCAAATACATCAATATAATCTCTTGTTTGCTTTAACCCGGCATCAATATATCCTTTTCCCGTATTTCCTGCTTTTATGGACAGTTCCCTGGCCTTTAAGTATAGGTTTTGGGCCTTCTGATATTCTCCGCCCATCATGGCCTCATCCGCTAAAAGAATCTGTTCCGCCAGTTTTTTATACTGGTCTGCCTCCTCCCCTTCCCTTTTTTTCTTTAAACCAGCCGCCAGCTTCTTTGCCTCTCCATAATCTTCGGAAGCTTTCAGGTAATTATCATATTTCAAATATTCCTGGCCGCTGTTTAAGTGTTTTTCCAAATTGTATTCCTTGTTTTTTATGCTTCTATGATGCAGATAAAGCCCAAGGCTGATCCCGCCCACCGCCAAAACAATGGGTATGGCAGCCATTAAGATTTTTTTTAAGGACAACTTCTTCGGAGGCTGGTAAACCTTTTCAATAAAGGTCACTGCAAGGCTGTAATTGTCCACCTCCTCTGTCTCCTGCTGTCCTAAGATCACATCCTCTGCCTGGTCCAGAATCTCCTTAGGCTCCTTGGCTTCCTTTGCAGCCTCCAGAAACTCTTCCTCGCCAAAGCTCTCCCAAGCCCCTCTTGTAAAAAGAGCAAAGATATCACCGGCTTCCAGCCCGATCTTTTTTGACACAAGGATTTCCGGCTGCCCCCGCTCTCCCAAAAAAGAATAAAGATTATTTCTTTCCTCATGGGCAGCCGCCTGATCCAGGGTGATCCTTTCTTCTTTCAGCAGATTCTCAGTCAGGGACTGGTCCCTTGTCCTGACCAGGATCCTGCCGTTTCTAAGCAGATAAAACCGGCTGTTTCCCACATGGCAGCAGAGAAGCTTTCTGTAATCCGTGACCACCATGGTGACAGATGCCTTTAAGTGCATTCCTCCCCTGTGTTTTAAGAGCTCCCTGTGAGCCTGATTCATATTGTGCTTCAGTTTCCCTGGATTCATGGAAGGTCCTTCTACAAAGCTTCGGATCAGGCTTTCCACCACAAATTTTGCGCTGTTGGTCTCCAGCTCTCCATCCAGGCTGTCCGCCAGCACATAGCAGGCATAGTCATCCATTTCTACAAATCCAAAATAATCCCGGTTCGTGAGCTTCTGCCCTTCTTCTGAGATATACTGTGTCCGAAAATCAGAATTCATTCTTCTCATAAGTCACCTCCGCTCTCAGAAGCAGAACGCTCCCGTTTTCTTTCTCCATCCCATTTTTCTTTTCCGACTCCATGACAATGCCGTCTGCTTTCTCCTTCAAAGTAAGGTCCTTTAACAGGATATCTTCCATCTCCGTCCAGGATACCGTTTCAAAGATTCCCTTTGTCGCAAGCACCACCACATCACCGGGTTTTAACCGGATAGGTCTTTCTCCAATCTCAATTTCATGAAAACCGTCTATTCCCAGATAGTTCCATACCCGTTTTTCTTCCATGGTCCAGATGGTTTCAGGCTTTGATAAGATTCCTTCCTGATAAGCGTTTAAGGCAAGCACATTAAGAGTCTGGCCTTTGCTGATGGGGATCAATTCCTGATTCCGAAACAAAGCAATCCGGATATCTCCCGCCAGACCGTAATGCATAGACCCTCCATTGACAAATACCGCTGCCAGGCATGTACCTCCCCGCCGTTCCCCAATGGTCCTCTGAATCCTCTGACTTGCTTCACGAAAAGAAGTCTTAAAGAAATATTCAGGGTTATTTAACACATGGCATGGCTGGTATCGGTCCAGTAAAGTATCCACTGCAATCTGGGCACAAACTTTTCCTGTGTTCGCTTTTCCAATCCCATCGGACAAAATTGCCAGGGTCCCCGCGCTGCTTGTTTGGATTCCCGCTATATCCGCCTGGATCTCTTTGCCGCCAGTAGTCTGGCTGACGGCAGTTTCATCTGAAGGTTCTCTTTTTTTATTTTCTTCTGTCCTTATATCTGCGGCCGCCAGAACCAGCCGGCCTAACACAGAGGCCGACAGCATGATCCCCAAACCTCCCATGATCATCACAGTCATTTTTTATCATTCCATTCAAAATTTTCTCCGCATAATGGGGCAAATAAAAACCGGCTTTTCCCCAGCTCAATCACATCGTAAGGCTTTAATTCCGTTGGCACATAAACAGCTTCATCATTCAAATAAGCAAGCCCTGCTGCATCTCCCGGCAGGATGACCGTATTCCTCTTTTTCTCATCATAGACAATGATGGTATGGTTTTTCCGGTTGATCTCGTTATCTCCCAAGATCTGTATATCCATATCATCTCCACGGCCCACAAAGTTCTTTCCGCTGTGTATCTTATAATCCATTCCAACCCTTGCGCCGGAGATACACACGATCCAGCCACAGACGGGCCGGACCTCTTCCTGTAAAACTTCCATAGAAGGCTCAAATCCCACAGGTTTCTTATCCTCTGTCTCTTCTTTTAACTTCATCTGGCAATAGGGGCAGGTCTTTCCATAACGTCTTGCATTAAAAACGTGTCCATTGGGGCATCTTACTAAGCTCATATTTCAATCTCCTATCTATGTATTTATGTCAACAAAAGGCGAGTGCTGGCAATGTAAATCACATCTCCCGCCAAAATTCTGCATGGCCTTCCAGTCACCTGATAACAGATGCCATCCTCTGCCTTCCTGATTCTTACACCGTTTTGTGAACCTAAATCTTCCAAATACCAGGAATCCAGGCAGTAATTCAGTACTGCATGCTGGTTGTCAATGAAGGCACTGTACTCGCAGTCCTCCAAATCCACATCCTCCTCTTCGTTTTTCTTCCCTATAATAAGAGCTGTTTTTTCTGCTATATCCCAAGATTTTAAGGGTTTATCATGCTCGTCCAAAAGCATGAGCTGAGTAGCCCTGACCTCTTCCGAGTATCCAACTGAATTCTCCTTTGGCCTGACCCCTTTTTCCCTTATCTGGCCCAGCAGGTCAGCGGCCGCCGCCAGTCCTGCAAAAACCAGCACCCCGATCCATAACCGGTCATTTCCCTTGGAAAAAAGGCCAAAAATTAAAAGTATTGCACAAATCAGGATGGAGATATCCAATCCTATTTTTATCTTTCTTCTGCTCTCCATGCTTTACCTGGTTTCCTCCTCATTTTCTCATATCTGGTTCTCTCAATGATCTCCTGTATTTCAAGCATCGCACGAAATCAATACCACTGCGTAAGGGAATCGCTTTGATCCAACAACTTAAAAGAATCCGTATCCTGATAATGTTCAACCAAAAAGGAAAAACACTCCTCTGGTGTAAAAGAACCAAGCGGAGAACTGGCATTCAAGCCATAAACTTTGGTCCTCTCTCTATCTAAAAAGCATTCTGAATCCTCAATTTTACTCCAGCCCAAGTAAATCTCAAATGATAC
This sequence comes from Hungatella sp., assembly GCA_031270005.1. Taxonomy (GTDB): domain Bacteria; phylum Bacillota; class Clostridia; order Lachnospirales; family Lachnospiraceae; genus Lacrimispora. Next base: position 142,778 of record JAISYJ010000063.1, read on the forward strand.
CTCACCTGTCGAATGTCTCATTGCCGGTTCGACTCCGCCATTCTCATCGGCAATCGATTCCAGCACTTCTTGCATTGCCGGGTTCTGATTCTGGTTGGTTTATCTATCCAAATTCTTACAAGAGCTTAAAAAAACTGTTGCAAATACAAAAATTGTCGCCACAGCAATATCCAGACACAGCCTTTTTTTAACTTATTTCTCATTAAATACCCCTTCAGCCTTTCGTATCGTTTCAGTCATAGCAGCAATACTGTTTTTCCAAAATGCATAACTTTCTTCCCTCATTTTAAAATCAAAGATAACTGTTTTATTATCTAAACAGAATAAAATTATCTAGTTTACCTGATTTTGATCCGGCATGGAATGAATTGCAGTAAAATAAAAGATTTCTATTCCAGCCACCATCCTATTTCCGGTTAAATCAAACCGGGGTTGTTGTTCTGATAGAATCATCTGCTCCTGATAATTTTTTCACAAGTTCTAAATCTACCGGCTTCCTCCTCATTTTTTCACCCCAAAAAATGCAGAAAACAGCTCATTGGTATTGACTGGCCCATCATGTTTCTTCGCCCCGTCCCCGTTCCCACGGTATGTCTCCATCCCTTTTCCCGGCTGAAATCCAAAGAAGCGCTCAAACTGGCTCATATCCGGAGCTGCATTTCCCGGTTTCTCTCTTTGTTCCCGGGAGTCTTCCCTTTTCGTCGTTCCTCTTTCCTTTTTCTCTTTTCGGAAAGAATCATATTGTTTCCTTTTCTCTGCATCACCCAGAACCCCATAGGCTTCCTGGATCTCATACATCTTTTTATTTCCATCCGGGTCATCCTGTACTACATCCGGATGATATTCCTTAGCCAGCTTTCGGTAAGCGGCCTTAATATCTTTTTCTGTTGCCTGAGGAGGGACCCCAAGGATTTTATAGTAATCAAGCATTTTTTCTTTCCTTATCAAAAAGGGGCTGCCTTTTCGGCAGCCCCTGCATGTTTACACGCTGTATCCGCCTTCCACAGCGATCTGCGCCATCTTGTCCTTTTTCTGTTTGATGATGAGCCGGAATGTTCCTACACCTTCTGTATCTCCGTAGTTTTCTTTATAATCCACTACAAATGCATTGGGATATGTATATTTTCTCACTACCTGAGAAGCTGCAATCACCTCAACGGTAACCTTACGGTAACAGTCAGACTTTTCTGCGGGTACTAAGGACCAGAGTCCCAACTGTCTTGTAGAATCAAAAGGATCTCCATCTACTGCAGTTAAAATCTTTCCTGAAATTTCCACAGTGCTCCCCAGATCGGTGGAACGTGCGTTGGAATCAAGGGGAATATCTGTCTTAAACTTTACTCCTGTAATACTGATGGTCCCTAAGTCAATGGTAGACGGACCTTCTACTTTTAATGTAAATCCCATAATCTGTTCCTTCCTTTCTTTTATTCTTCCTGATTATTCTCCGCTGAATCCGCCTTCAAATTTAAGGGAAGTCATCTTGTCCTTCTTCTGCTTAATGAGAAGCTTGAATACTCCGGTTCCCGTTTCATCGGTGAAATCTTCCCTGTAATCAACCACAAATGCATTGGGTACCGTTATCTGACGAACCACCTGGGAGGCATTTACCACGTCGATCTGAACATTCCGGTAGCAGTCTGAATTTTCTGCCGGTACTAAAGACCATCTGGCCAGCTTGCTGGTATCATCAGCAGCCTCACCGCCTACTGCCGCCAGTATCTTCCCCTCAATTAACACGGTTGAACCAAGATCGGTTGATCTGGCATTGGAATCATGGGGAATGTCTGCTCCAAATACTACACTGGTAATGCTTGTCTCACGCAGCTCTACGGTTTCGCTGCCTGTGATTTTCATTCTAAGTCCCATATTACGTCCTCCATTCTTATTAAATAATTTTTATAATCCATAAAGCCGTTTTATTACCGGCCTTCGGATGCCTGGTGTTTAATAATAAAGCTTTTATTTATTTTTCTTTTTGATTCCTTTATAAATTGTATAGCCTGCAATTACAAAGAATATAATCGTCACAATTGTGCTGACGTTTCCATACATGGCTGTTTCCACCTTCCATATAATTGTGTGTGGACAATACCTGGTATTATTTACGCAGTCTGTCCTTTTCTTGTCAGTTCTACCTTAAGATTTCTGGTTGTGTTGCTGAAGGTCAGCTGTATGTTGCAGATGCCGTTTTTCTCATCGATGCTGAAATCCAGCTCATCCCCATCCTGGAGCAGGGAATTAACATACTGGCGGTTTGCATCCCATTTGCTCTTCTGGCTGCTGGGGTTATTGCTGAAAAACTGTAAAATCTTATCCTGTTTAAAGTCTCCGCTGTAAAATCTGAGCATTCTTTCAATATAAGTAACCAGAAGGGTTTTATAAATGGGTTCAAATTCCGTCCCATTGCTTAATAAATTTCTGGCTTTGTAGACCATGACATTCTTAATTTCCCTGCCCTTATGCTGAGCATTGTCCGAGGTGAAAACAAATCCAAAGCCTGTGTTGTTAATGGAATTTTTAATGGCATTGGTAAATCCGGATATCTCCTTTGTCATGCTGGTCGTGACTAAAAGAGCATTGTCTCCTGCTTCTATGTCATAACGCACTCCAGGGTATTCCATGGTGGTATTAGGAAACCTCTGCTTTAGGTATTCCGGGCACTGCCATGCTGCAGCAATACCGGCAGCCCCGTATGCAGCTCCCACATATACTCCCTCGATCCACATCTTCATAATGTCCTCTTTTTCCTGGGAAAGAGTCACATTTCCATCGTCATCAATGACCATCCGCTTATCCAGGATAAGTCCTGACTTATCCTTTGGAATGATGGTAACATTGGGGATGCAGGGAACTACGAATTCACTGTAATCCCTCTTCATGAGAGGGGTACATTTGTCCTTAAAAATACCAATTCCCTCAGTGGCTACATAATTAAACGTACTCTCTTCTCCGGTAGCGAAGCTGAAAAATGTTGTAATCTTATAGGGGTTAATGGCATTCATCAAAATAGCAAGATTTTCCATGGTATTGGTTCCCGGTTTCTTTACCTTCTGATTTCCGGCAAACCGCATTCTCTGAAGCTTGCCATCTCCTGACTGATTTAGTTCTACATCCGGAACAATTCCAAACCAAAGTGTATTCTCAAATTCATTCTTATCATTTGTCGTATTTAAATAAGTTAAAAGTCTTGGCAGATTGCTGGATTTTATCATCATTTCCAAAGGAGTGTTGGTGATCAGAAGCCTTGGCTGCATCCCCTTTTCTTTTACCTGGTACTGATCAAAGAACGCCTTTACACCCAGGATTTTCTCAATCAATGGTTTTACCGCTTTTATAAAATCATCCTTGCTCTTTTTATAAAATTCAAGATAGGTATTGTAATTTTGTACTTCTACCTCCCGGTCTACAGAGCTTTCCATGGTGGAAGAAAGGGGGCAGAAGGTCCTGACCACCAGCTCTCTGACATAGTCAGACTTGTCCTCATTAAGGGCATCGTAATCATCCCGGAATGTCTGAATCAAACTGGTATTGATGTGGTCATCCACGATCGCAAGCTGGGTTCCTTCCTCCTGCTTCATTTCCAGGATTTTCAGTTCTCCGTCATCTCCCATGCTTAAAAGCCCAGCCTTAAATTCCTGGCCTCTTTGTGCAGTTTCCCCATTTCCAAGAAGCAGGCGGGTCTTGATATCTTCAATCGCAAGAGGGAGCATAGCCAGCACATTATTGTAATTGTGGCTTGCCTGTTCGAACTGGTAATTCAGCTTGTCCCCCAAATCAAGACGCTTGGGATCTTCCTCATCTAACTCCATGTAGTTCCCATAAGTATACTGGATCTCTCTCCGCACCTGACGGATATCCTCCATAATCTTTTTAGGGGAGATCATCTCTAAAACATTGCTGAATTTAAAATCTACATTTGCAACTCCCAAAGAGCCTCTTGCATCCTGCAATGTAATGAGCATATTGAGTAAATCATTCATTTCATTAAGCGGTATTTCTGTAATGCAGTTATCCGGTATATTCTCCGGTTTAATCAGACTGTACTGAATACTGCCGGTATTCGCATCGCACCATGAATAAACAACTGGGGCAAACTTTTCCAAAAAATCCTCAAAACTTTCTACCAGAAGCGTTTCATTAATTTCCTTAATCTTGTCATCATCAAGGCTTGTCTTCCCTCTTACATCCCCAATCAGGGTCAGAAGATTCAGCTTTTCAGGATTCATTTCGGAAAACAGAATAGTCCGGTTGGTTTGTGTAATAGTTTCCATACGCTTTTGCTCCCTCTTTCTCACTTTTATTCAATCGTTTCCATCAGCTGCCGCCGACGGAAAACGTGAACATCACAGTTCTTATTTCAGGCTGTCTCAGCCTCATTTATTGAATCATAGAAATATAGTGGACCTCCAGATCATAAGCTCCATCCGGAGATGTAATGGATATGATATCACCAAAGCTTACGCTATACTGTATCTTTCTGCACACAATGGAATTTCCGATCATAAGGGAAGACTCCGATGAATGATATAAAATCATCCGCCTGTCCTCATCCGCTATGAGAAATATGTGGTCCAGTCCCAGAGATGCAGAAGCATCCGGATATTCTTTCATTAAGTCTCCAAGGCTTACTCTGTTATCCTTGATCTTATACATAGGGAATGTAAGGGGCGGGATCTCATCTTCTCCCTCAGGCTGCTCCATAAAATAGGCATCCATCTTTCCCTGGAATCGGTTCTGGGCTTTCTTTTCCGTAATCACTTCCAGTTCAGGCTTTGGTTTATGGAACAGTCTCCAAAGGCCAGTACCTGCGGCTGCCAGAATGAGAACAATAACCCACCAATATGCCTTCCACAATGGGATTATCTCTAAGGAATAGGTATAGGATATTGCTGCCTCTCCATCGGATATCTTCAGTATCAGATTCCGGCTTCCTGCTTTTAATGGTTTAATAGTAAGGATTCCATTATTCAGACCGACCTCTGCCAGATCACCGGCCTCCTGTTCCAAAGTATAAAAAATACCGTCTCCATCCGAATCGGTAAAATAATCGTTAAGTACCAGCTGTTTTTCCCTGGTTAAAGGATTATAATGAACGTTCTTTGGAAGCTCTCCTGCAGGAGGCGTGTTAATCACCTGAATTCTTGCTGTATTAAAGATGCAGGACTCCATCCTGTCATCCAAACGGGCTTCTATGTAATAAGTCCCTGACTGGGGGAAAACCATTTCTCCTGCAAGAATCCCTTCCTTGACGGCAGTTTCAATATCTCTTCTGCTGCTGTCCGACTGTCCGTCCGGATAAACCACCACCTTTGGAGTGAAGTTGGAATAAAAGGCTTCGTCTTTAATTACAGAACCGCTTTTATCCTTAAAATAAATCTTATAAGACAATGGATTGTTTCTCGCAACCGTTGTTTCTATTTCCATAACAGGAGTCAAGTCCCTGTAGCTGATCAAATAAATCTTTAGTTCCTGATTCTTTCTTGTGTTGGTCTGTATGGTCATTTCGCTGATATCTCTTTTTATGTCCGATACCTTTGCCACAGAATAGTGAACCAGATTAACCGGTTTTATCTGCTGCTCTCCGTAAACAACCGTAGTATCTCCAATTTGCTGAGGCGATATCATCAGGACATCCATCTCATCTAAATGGGAATCATCAAGCTTAATGCGCAGACTCTGACTGCCTTCCCCATAAATGCCGCCCGCAATTTCCTGAATGCGGTAAGCCATGTTGTCGTGAAAAATCCCATACAACACATCAATTAAGGTTTCCGGCTTTTCAACCGTATAATTTTGTCCGCCTGTCTGGCTGGAAATTTCCTTCAGGATCTCCTTGCTGCCGTCATATTTGCCGAAAGCCACCGTATAAAGTGGTATATTCCGGGACCGGCTGGCCTCTACCGTATTTCTCAAGTCCTGATCAGAGATTTCTCTGGTCCTTCCGGCCCGGGAACCTTTTAAATCCGTTTCTCCATCCGATATTAAAACAATCATGCACTTTCTTCCGTTTTCCTGTCCGGTCAGGCCATATGCATAATTTAGTCCTAAACCAATGTCCGTATTGCCCGAATACCCGGCGGAATCCATCAGGGCTTTTAATGAGTCCCTTTCTTCCTGAGTCCTCACAGATACCGGAGCAGCAGATGACACAATTTGGTCATTATATGCCACAAAACCGATCCGGATATCAGCACTGTGCACGGTATCAATAAACGCTTTTACCATACCGATGGCAGTGTGATCCGGATCATTGGCAGACATGGAACCGCTATAGTCCATGACAAACATGACATCCAGACCGTTTTTCCCACTTGCTATTTCCTCCCCGGACGCACAAAACGAGGCAGAAATAAAAACAAGAAAACTTAATAAAAATGAAACTGCCTTTAATCTTTTCATAAATTCTTACACACCTTTATTTTATGGTCTTTTCTTGTTTGTTCTATTCTCAGAATTTTGTTCTGTGTAATGCAGTCAAAATCATTAACCTGTTTATTAAACAACATTCATATCACTTTCTTATTTATCCACTTTCTTAAAATCTTAAGTATGGATAAAACTTAAACTTTCTAACATCCATTGTCATCTTTAGCTGATGAAATATCCAGCAGCAGCAGCCGTTTGCACTAAAACGAATTACCGGCAAAATCAAAAAATCAAACACCGAATGACTCTTTTTTAACTTTTTCATGACCCCCAAAAAATCGCCTCCCTTTGTTTTATTACAATATACTACAGTTTTCGCCATTTTTTTTCGTTATGTAATTATTAACGGTTTATATGTAATAATTAGACATGCCATTTAAAAAATAATAATGAAAAAAAGCCTTTTGCAGCCTCCCCATGTACCCAATAAAAAAAGACAAAATGACATCCGGTTTATGCTCCAATGTCATCTTATCTTTCATACAATCTTTCTTTTTTATTAATTTTAACTATATATCATCATATAATATGGTTTCCAGTGAAAATATATCTTCCTCCCAATTCAGTTCCATATGCCCATGATATTTTTTTGCGATCTTCTCCATCGAATATATCCCCCAGCCATGAAAAGCCTCTTCTTTCCGGCTTACCAGTCTGTGTCCCTTAATATGCTCTATTTCCCCCTGATAGCGGTTTCTGACAAAGATATACAAATAACCTTTTTCATGGGTTATCTCTATCCAGATTTCTCCCTTACCCTTTTCTATATATTCAGAGGCCTCTACCGCATTATCGAAAGCATTTCCCAGCAATACCCCCAAATCTTCATCTTTTATGTTCATAACCCGAGGCACTTGAAGCTTTGTATGCAAAAGAATCCCCTTTTTACAGGTTTTTTCCCATACATGGTTCACCATAGCATCGATAATCAAACTTCCGGTTTTTGACTCCAATCGCCCAATGCTCCCTGATTTACCTATCAAATTTTCTAAAGTTGTTAATAGTTTTTCTTTTTGGCCGGATTTCACAAGCTCCTGCAAATAGATCAGGCGCTGTTTCATATCGTGCTTCATTTCCTGTATTTCTGCCGATGCTGCTTTCTCCAAATCATGCTGCCTTCCATAGTATTCCAATTGCTTTACATACATATGGGCATTTTTCTTCACCTGAATCGTTTCAACTAATCTTAAATAAATTGGATAGATGGATAGATTCATAATCGTTAATATCAATCCTGCCATCAGCAGCCAGCCAAAGGCATCCGTTCCTTTTCTATCCGATGTTTCTACTAACATGTAAAATACAGGATACAGGACCAGTCCTGATAGAAGAAATAAGGTTAAATAGGCACCTCCGCTATAGGGCATCCTTCCGCCTCCATGGCGGTTCATGAACCAGCGGATTCCCATTACTGCTAAAAACAGTAAAAATTTTGCAAAAATAGAATTAAGGATAAATGACGGACTTTGCCCATTATTCAGAAACACATAACCAGCTTCTCCCATTCCCTCCAAAAGCATCCACATCATTACAAATGTAATAGGGAATATACACCGCTTCCACAATATCCCTTCATAAGAAATAATACCAACTATCAAAATTGTCGTTAATGATATCATCAGGTTTATTACCGGATGAAAAAATACCACTTTCGTATTAATGCCAAACTGCCAAAGGAAAAAAAGAGACCAGCCGACCAGCCGCACATATCGGCTCTTCTTTACAAGAAAAATATCCAGATACACTTTCAGTAAAAGTGTAGAAAACAACGACAAGCTTAAACTTGTAAACATCATTTTAACTGTATTCATTTTTCACCTCTTTTTGAACTGCCTCAATTTATCATCCACCATTTTTTTATACGCCCTGCTTAACGGTAAAATGATTCCATTCGACATTTCAACCTCTTCATACCCCATTCGGATAACATGCTGGTAATTTACCAGATAAGACTTATGTATCCGTAAAAATCTCCCCTTGCCTTGATCCAGACTTTTTTCTATCTTGTTCAAGGCTTTATATTCTTTTAAACGGCCATTCTGCAAAATAATTTCCGCCACTCGAAGCTTGCTTTCAAAATACAAAATATCACGTATTGCTACTTTATAATCCGACTTCATATACCGGAAGCGGTAATACGAATCCTGTTCTTGCACAATTCTTAAAACATGATAAAAAGTTTCTTTAAATTCTTTCTTTTTTATAGGCTTTGTAAGAAATCCAATTGGAGCTGCCCGGAAGGTTTCTTTCATATAGCCATCATGGGATGTTACGTACACCATCTGTACCATACGGTCAATTTCTCGTATTTTATACGCCGCTTCCAGACCATCCATATATTTCATCCGTACATCCAGGTAGATTATATCATACCGCTTTCCTCCGGTTACCGCATTAACCAAATCACCTCCATCTTCATAACATTCCACTTCTACTTGAATTCCGGCATCCTTCCCAAGTTCAAGCAAACATTCCTCCAACTCTCTCAGCAAGTAAAGCTCATCATCACAAATAGCTATCTCAATCACAATCATTTTCCCCTGTAAATAAAACTTTTCTGCCCTGCCAGCCTGCAGGACATTTTTTCCGTCAAGCTGTAAATAACTTTATGGCAGTCATTTCTTAACATATCGTAGACCAAAACAAACCATAGACCAGAACAAAGCACAGATTAGAACAAATCATAGATTAGAACAAATCATGGACCAGAACAACACTCATTTATCTAAAATTAATTCGGCATTTCTTGTTAATTTAATTATCGGCACAACTGCCTGTTTCCATAAATTTCCATGCACCAAATTAATGATACCATTATAAGTTTAACAAAATTCCATGTCAATACGTATTCCGTTTTAGCAGTTTTAGTTTTCCCTATAACGCTTCATCTATTTTACGGTATATAAGGCGCTTTTGTCTCATATACAATATTCTTTTAAAGCCAAAAAGGAACCGTATCTTACAGTCCCTTTCATCTTTCCTTTATATTCTCCTCCTTCCGTTTCCCTCCCTATTCAGTTCCCCTTCAGGCTTATGATGAACTAATTTACCAATATCCAGATGAAAGGGATCAATGCCGGAGGCGGTGAACCAATAACGACAAAACAGATACTCCATATGAGGTATCCACTTAATTATATCTTTAAGACGTAAAAACATTGTCTATTATGTATTGATTTATATCGTTAGTTAACGGATAGCCATTTATATAACCAGAACCTGACCCTTCTACGGCATATACCTGCCCATCAATTAAAACAAGATAAATATGCCTGAACGCCATTTTATCTTTACTATAAACATAAAGTTCTCGTTCATCATATCCGAAGATGGGTGTACAGGCAACCGCTGCTTCGTCAATTTCATCATACTTTTGAAGAATATCAACGCGCACAAGCCCTTGTTCATCATCAAACATTTGGCGTAGTCTTTCAAAAGTTCCAGAGTTTAATGTGACTGTTTTTTCGATATTGATGTATGGGGAGTCGTGCCGTTTGCCTGACCATTGCTCACCATCAGTGTAGACCGCATATTTGCACACGATATTTTGTGTATCGTAATTAGCTATGTCTGCATAATAGCCTTTTATAGAATCGAGTTCACTCTCAGAGCAATAAGTTCCGCCTGCCATAGTTGCACTGCCCGGACTATTTTTGACATAGTAAAATGCAAACCCATTGTCATTGTTAACAGAATATACTGTCGATATATTTTGCTCGGAATAAGTTATTCATTCCAAGTTCTTTCCGGAAAGACAACGCCATGCCTTACCCCAGCCGTCCGGCTGCCCACATGCCAGGCTCAGCTATTATGGTGTTTGCACGGGATCCTGCAAATCTCCTAAAGTAATTTACAGTTACCGGCCAGCTTCTCTTGGGAAGAAGCCTGCGTTTGAGACCGGCTCGTCTGCCGCATATAAATGAGACGTATCCCCCATTCCCTTACACCGGAAATAAGCCTCACCCTCTATCCTCTCTTCCGTCTCCAGTGTAGTGACCGATGAAGGCGGCAGAAAAAAGCCCTGCCACAGCAATGGGGCCGGCATTCCCAGCAGATGAGACAGCATAACACAGATCACGCCAAAATGACAGAACAGGACGACGGTGTCATCACTTCCCGGTACAGCCCGGTACATTCCGCCTTCCCTCTGATATCCATGCTTCTTTAAAATTCCATCAAGACCGGCAGCTACCTTTTCATACTCTTCTTTTACAGGCCCTGTTTTCATTCTCTCATTTTCAAACCATAAGTCTCTGTCATAAAGCTCCTTCTGGTTTGTCCAGTATCCTGGCATAAAATCCCAGGGTATGGTTTTTGCTTCACTAGCCCCGTTATTAACCGGCGCATGGAATTCTCTGAGCCATGGCAATATCTCCGCTTCGGCATGGAATGCCTGCAGTGTTGCTTTTGCAGTATCATTTGCTCTTCCAAGAGGTGAGCAGTAAAAAGCGGAAACAGAAAACTTACTGACCCTTTGAGAAAGCAAATCAGCCTCTCTCCAGCCTTTTTCTGTGAGAGAGTCAATGGAATAGTCCGGTTCTCCGTGTCTTATTAGAATTAACTTCATAACTGTCCCCTTTTATGCGTTTATTTTAATTCTTTTTATCATAGCATTTATCATAAATAAACACAACAAAACCCTGATAGCTGAACACAGAAATATAGGCTGTGCTTAACTATCAGGGTATTTTTTGTATAATAAAATTAATCAATGCATGCATAGGAGTCTGCTCTCCGTCAGGCCCTGTCTGATGCATGCTTCCCCATGTGCTGCCTCATATTTCATTTCAAAATCAACCGTTTTCTCAATCAGCTCAACGCCCTGGCCGGTATGTATTTCACAGCAGTCCGCTTTCCAGTATTCATTGGTCTTTATAAACCCCTTCTCAAAATAAAAAACTGCAAAACTTTCCGCTGGACCACGCATGGAAATACGGCTGCTGATCAAAACATCATCCATTTTTATATTAAGGCTGACAGAGTCCTGCACTCCGGTTTTCCCCCTGGTCCCCAGTGCCTGCACGATTACATCGGCAGGCTCCAGCAGATAATCGAGATATTCAAAGGTATAGGAAGCGCTGCCATAAACAACTCCCCCCTGATCCTTTTCGTGCATCCATGAAGCCTTCGGGCTTTGAAAGGATGCACTCATATTCACTTGATGGAGTTTTCCTAACATTCCTGAATCAATATACGTTTTAATCAGTTCAGTGACAGGGAGAAAAAGGCTCTTTTGCATTTCCATCACAAACAGTCCCTTTTCCTTTGCCAGCTGAAAGATTTCTTTTGCCTGCTGTCTTGAGAGTGTAAACGGTTTCTCACAAAGCACATGCTTACCGTAATTTAAAGCCTCCTTCATTTCATAAAAATGCTCCCGGTTTACTGTGGCAATATACACAGCAGTGATTTCCGGGTCCTGATAAAGTTCTTTATAGGAACCATAAGCCTTCCCGATATTATTTTCCTGACAAAACGCCCTTGCCCTGTCCAGTGACCTTGATGCCGCCGCAATCACCGATCCTCCATTGCCCCTCACCGCACCGAGAAAGCGTTTCCCGATGGCAGCCGTTGAAATAATTCCATAATTTACTTTCATAATAAGCCTCGTTTCCTCCTGAATGAAATTAATGATTCAACTAATCACAAGAGACTCAAGGAAGGTATCACAATTTCACATATTCCGCATTTTCTTCAGAAATTGTCTGACCGCCTTTGTTTCATCTTCCGGAACGCTTCCGCCCCTTCCGATCCGGTCACAAAGCCCCAGCAGTGCAACTTCATTGATATCTGTCTCCCGCTTCATACCATCAATATCGCCGAAAGGAAGCCCGCCTGTCACATACAGAATGTGCATATGATACCGAACCAGTTTTGCCACTGTCCCGATCCACTTAGCATCGTCGGAAAAACAGGACAAAAAATCCTCTGTGAGATGTTCTCCCTCTGCATCATGATTATATGCGGTAATTTTCTCTTTTCTGATTTTTGTCACCGCCGGTTTGCCGATATCATGAAGCAAAGCCGCCCACATGAAGGTGCGGGCATCCTTACTCTTTTCCTTCTGTTCCGCCGCCTGATCTACTACCATCATCGTATGATTCCATACGCTTCCTTCCGGATGATATCGTTTTGACTGCGGGGTTTCCTTCATCCTGCCCAGCATGGAAAACGGGTAGTCCAAAAACCACGGTTCCCTGCTGATCTGTTCTAAATATTCCGATGGGTGTTCGTCATGAAGCAAATGATAATCCATCTGCCGGAACAGTTCTTCCTTATTATTATTTTCCTCTGCCATAACATCTGCCTTTCTGTTTATTGATTATCACTTTAATATCCAGCTTACGCTAGTATCTATTATTTCAAATATTTACTGAAATAAACAACATACTCACTTTTGGCAGATGCAGATGGGATCTTTCCACATACAGACCGTCAAACGGACTGTTTATAGGCTTAAAAGGAAACAAAAAATTTAAACATAATTCTTCTTTTTCAATGCTGAAAAAGCAACAATTGTGCTTGTTACCAGTAATAAGGAGAAAATCAGAAGCACAATCCATGCTCCGGAGGCAGTACCGGAAATAAAACCATATTTATTTTGAAAAAAAGAAAAGATAGCGGCGACCAGCGCTGTAGCCACGGCGCCTATAAACTGCTGAAACGTATTTACAAAGGCATTCCCATCTGAAATTTGACTGGACGGCAATGCGCTTAAACTGCAGGTCATCAGATTGCTATAAGAAAGGCCAAGACCTGTCATTAGAATAAGGTGAGCGCCTATGAGGAGCACCAATGAATTGGTATGCAGCAGAGCAATAAGCATAGCTATCCCAACCATGGTTGTAAAAAGGCCTGTCAAAATAGGCTTGCTTGCACCAATTCTATCTAATAGCCTCCCCGAAAGAGGAGCAAGTAAAGCACCCATCAAAGCACCCGGAAACATGAAGGCCCCTGCGGCAGATGAACTAAAGCCGGCAGAAATTTGCAGATAATTTGGCAGAACGAAAGACAACCCCAACAACAAAGCCTGATATATACGAAGGCTGAATAAAAATGCGGAAAATCTACTGTTTTTTAATACCGATATTTGCAGTAAAGGAGTTTTGCGGTTAGACAACAAAAACAAAAGTGCACTTCCAAACCCAATTACTAAAAACAACACAAAAGCAATCCCTGATCCGGCACTTAGAGCCATTATAAAGGAAGTAAAGGTAATGGCCAAAAAGAAAACACAGCGAAAATGCAGATGCTGCTTTTCTTTTGTAACCTCATTCGGAATAGAGTACAGACCAAGAGCAAGGGAAAGAATCATAAGAGGAATCAAAAAAATATAAATATATCTCCAGTCCAACAGGTTGGAAATAAGTCCACCGTAAGTGGGGCCAATGGCGGGAGCGATTGAAGTTGTCAGAGTCCCAATTCCCATCATCATTCCTCGCTTTTCAGCCGGAGCTTTTGTGAGAATGATGTGGAACATAAGAGGAAGACCTATGCCTGTACCCACCCCTTGCAGCAAGCGCCCCAGCAAAAGCAGGGAAAATGTCGCCGAAAAACAGTTTATCAAAACTCCCAGTAAAAAGAACAGATTTGCTGTGATAAATAAATTTCGTGCTGAAAAGTTCTGGTTCAGATAAGAGGAAATTGGAACAATGACGGAAATCATAAGCAAATAAATGGTAGTTACCCACTGAATTCCTGACGTAGTCACACGAAACTCCTCTATAAGCAATGGGAATGTTACATTCATTGCCGTTTCAATTAATACTCCTGAAAAAGCTAAAATACCTGCGGCGATTATCGCCCCAAACAAGTGAACGGTTTTGTTTTTATCCATATTGTAACTTGCCTCCTTAAATATAAATAGAGGCGGGATTATTATTTTAAAATAATAATTCCGCCTCTATATCAACACGATACGTGTTCTCTGTACGAAAAATATAACTGTTTGATTATAGCTATTAAGTCACAAAAAGTCAAGTATTGAAGTCATTTGAAGAAATATGCAGAAGAAACACGCAGAAAAAGTATGTTAATTTATTATTTATGGAGCAGATTTTTTTGTACAGCTATTCAGCCGCAGGGGGAAGACTTGGGAAAAAGCTAATCAGTATGGCAGGAGTCAAAGGGGCGGCCCTTTATGAAAGAGCCGCCTCCATTTTTATAAATTCATTAAATCCATATTCAGATAAACTTCATTCATTTTCTTTCTCATCTTCAGGAACTCCTGATTATTCCGGCTGGGATGAATCCGGTTCGTCAGCAGAATGAAACCTTTTCTTCCCTTTAAATCCATCAAAATAGAAGTTCCTGTAAATCCGGTATGATAAAGCGTATCCCTTCCATACTCCTTGCTCCAGCCCAGAGTGCGTTCAAATCTTATGATGCTGCAAAGTTTTTCAAACGTCTCCTCACGAAACAAAAGCCGGGATTGTTCCAGATAAGCCTTAACAAATTTCGCCACATCCTCCAATGCGGAAAACAAACCGGCACTGCCGCACTGTCCAAGCAAATATGCCTTTTTGTCATGAACCTCTCCGCAGATGCAGCCCCTTTGCTCCGTACATTCCGTTGGAATGCAGCGCTCCCTGCTGCCATGAATCAAATAGGAGGTATCCATCATCCCAAGAGGACGGAAAATATTCTCCTGGAATGTTTCCTCAAGAGTTGTTTTGTCCAGATTCTCAATGATCTTTCCCAGCAGGATAAAACCCACATCCGAATACAGGAATCCTTCTCCGGTTTCCCTTTCCCTTGGTGTGGTGAAGAGATATTCCAGAAGATTTTCCCTGCTCCAGCTTTCTTTGTTCCGTATCTCGGCAGGAAGGCCGCTTGTATGAAGCAGCAGGTGTTCCACCGTGACATCCTCATAGGAAAACCTGCCCAGGATCTCTTTTACCGGAGTTGTAAGGCTTATGGCTCCTTTTTCTACCAGCTGAAGGATCCGGGTGGTCGTTCCAATTACCTTGGTCATGGAAGCAAGATCATAATACATACCCGCTTCCACCTTCCTGTCACAATAGGGAACTATTGCTCCCTGCTTTCCGTAGTACTTTAAGCGGCTTCCCTGATCACTGACAAAGCCCAGGCTGGCTCCCCAGATCACCTGATCCCGAATCAGCTGTTCTGTCATTTCTGCCAAAACCATCTCTGTTTCATCATTACAGGCTCTTCTCATATGCCTAAACTCCGTTTTTCACAGCCGCAATGGCTTTCCTCACCTGACCGCCGGACTCTGAAAGAGCTTCCCTGGCCTGATCTTTTCTGCAGCCGCATTCGATCATTACAATAGCGGCTGCCACGTCCTTATCTGCCTCGTAAAGCGTCTTAAGAGCCAGCTCCTCTTTCGCACCTGTCAAATCCACAATCATCTTAACAGCCCGTTTCATAAGCTTTTCGTTGGTGGGCTGTACATGAACCATATAATTCCGATATACCTTTCCAAGCCTTATCATGGCTGCAGTGGAAAGCATATTGACCACCATTTTCTGAGCGGTCCCTGCCTTCATCCTGGTGGAGCCGTTGATTACCTCTGGTCCCACTACCGGAGCAATGGATACATCCGCGATCTTTGCCATAACGCTGGCCTGATTGCAGGTAACGGAAATGGTAAAGGCACCTGTTTGTTTTCCGAATTCCAGGGCCGCCTTTGTATAGGGAGTCCTTCCGCTGGCAGCGATACCGATCACACAATCATCGGCCGTAAGCTTTACCCGTTTTAAGTCCTCAACTGCCAGTTCTTCCGAATCTTCTGCCCCCTCCACTGCTGTATACATGGCCTCATCACCGCCTGCAAGAAGGCCGAAGGCCCGGGACGGCGATACGCTGTAAGTAGGAGTCAGTTCCACCGCATCAAGTGTACCCATCCGGCCGGATGATCCTGCACCGCAGTAAATGATCCGTCCGCCCCTTTTGAAACGCTCCACAATGGCATCCACTGCTTCTGCGATCTGGGGAAGTACCTTTTCTATGGCTTCCGCCACTTTTTTATCTTCATTATTTATTAACGTAACGATTTCAAGTGATTCCAGCCTGTCAATGTTCAGGGTGGATTCATTGGTTGATTCCGTTGTAAGCTTTTCTATATTGCACATAAAACTCCTCTATTTTTTTATTTTCAGCCCTTCCACCATTTTTCTGGTTTTGATCAGCTCCACTTCATAATGCTCTAAGTTCTCCTGGATCACTCCCATATACAGAAGATCTGCCATCATGATAGAGGTATGAAGAGAGGTAAACGCACCGATCCGCATGACCCTTTCGTTGTCCGGCACATGAAGGCATATATCTGCAATATCCTGAAGGGGAGAATCTCTTCTGCGGGTAACCGCAATGATGGATGCTTCCTGTTTTTCTGCAATCCCGCAGGCATAAAGGACTTCCTGGGACTGCCCGCTATAGGAAAATGCGATCACTACATCCCGTTTATCAATGTAGTTGAAAAATTCCACCATCATATTGATATCCTGGTAAAAATTCGCATTGAAGTCGGCCCGCTTCAGTTTATGGAACAGATCATAAGCAGGCAGCGAGGAACTTCCAATGCCCACCAGATAAATGCGCCGGGCTTTCTTTATTTTGTTGATTGCTTTCTTTAATGCATCTTTATTCAGCTGATAGAAAAAATCCTGAAATGCCGCGTCCACCAGGGCATCCATTTTCCGGCACAGCGTATCTAAATCATCTTCTTTGGAAATAATGGGGTCTACCATATCTTCCTTATCATTTTGGGCATCGGCTGCAGCAAGTGCCAGCTTAAAACCTTCCAACCCATCAAAGCCAAGTTTTTGAACATAACGGATCACAGAGGCGGAGGATACCCCGCTTTTTCCTGCAATATCCACTGCCGTCATTTCAAGACAGTTTTTGGCATCTGACAATACAAAATCTGAAATTTTCTTCTCTGCCTTACTCATTTCATTGTATTGTCCTCTTATCTTCAACCAAACTGATTCCATTCCGCCTCCTCCTGCATCCGTTTATTTTAAAGCATATTTACTATGGACTGGTCCGATTCATTGGGCAGCATCTGAGCCGTTACACTTACTCCAAGCTGTATCATTTCCCGAATATCCTTTTCGTCATCTTCCGTCAGATTCACTGTTTTTTTAATGGGTCTGCTTCCTTCTCTTTTTGCCACATTTCCCACATTAAAAGCCTTGATCGGAACTTCTGAACGGATCAGCGCTGCCATATCCGCCACGTTTTTTGTTATGAGAAATACCTTATCCTCTTCGTAGGCCTTTTCTGCAAATTTTTCAGCAGCCCGTTTTATCGACAGAATGGAAAGCTTTACGCCTGCCGGTTTTGCCATCTTAAGACCTGCAATGATCAGTTCATCCTTTACTGCTTCATCGTTTGCCACAATGATGCGGGACGCTCCTACGGTATTGGTCCAAACCATAGCCACCTGACCATGGATCAGTCTTTCATCTACTCTTGCATGCACAATTGCCATGGATCTTCCTCCTTTTCTTCTCCCTATTCTTCCAATTCACATGCTTCATCTGATGTTTGAAAATACATCATATGCTGTTTTCCCATCTCCAGGGAGGCATCCAAAAGCTCCCGGATATCCGAGATCATCGCTCTGGACATGTAGGCATGAAGGACCAGCGGAAGGCTGATGCCTCCGACCACCTCCATATTTTCATGGATGCCGGACATTTTCAGTCTGGAAGCCATATTAAAGGGGGATCCTCCCGTCAGATCCGCAAGCACTGCCACAGCTTCGCAGTCCTTAAGTCTCTGGATCGCTGACCTCAGATTTTCTGTCAGAAGTTCCGTGGAATCCTCCGCTTTAAAATCAACAGCTTCATAACATTCCGTCTCTCCGGCCAGCAGCTTTAACCCGCTGGTCAAACCGGAGGCAAATTCACCATGACCGGTTACTATGATTCCAATCATACCACTATTTCCTTTCCTGTTTCAACTTCCATTTTTTAAAATATACCAACCACAAAGGTAAGCATGGACTGCAGGTTACCAAGTATCATGCCCAAGCCAATGAGAATAAAAATTAATTTTGTAGAATCCACCTTTTTCTTTCCCAGAAGCCAGTAGGAAAACCCTACGATGGCAAGGGGAAGCAGGGATGGCATGATTTTGTCCAGCATATCCTGAAGGGCAAAGGTCACTTCTCCCATAGTAAACTGCAGATCCGTATTGTATTTGATTACAGAAGGGATCAGTGCCCCTACCACAGTCAGTCCCAGGATGCTGGCCGCCTCTGTAATAGGAGAAATTTTATCTGCAAACCCGGTTGCAAGCTTCCGCCCGGACTGATAACCGATACAGGTGAATTTATACCTGATCCATAATACCCCGGCACAGGCAATGAGGGGTATGATAAGCCCAACAGGATTTCCCTGCATGGCGATATATGACGCAATGGAGAACACGATTGCCCGGTAGATGGCGATGAATAACGTATCACCGACTCCTGCAAAGGGTCCCATAAGCCCGGTCTTTAAACCGGTAATGGCCTCCTCTGCCTCAATTCCCAGTTCTTCCTCCAGAGCCATATCAGCACCCACGATCAGATGAGACATTGCCGGCGTGGTGTTAAAATAGCCCAGGTGCATCTTCAGTGCCCGTTTCATCTTCTCAGGATCCCCCGAGTACAGCCGCTTCAAAACCGGCATGATGACATAGGCATATCCAAGCCCCTGCATCTTTTCATAATTCCAGCCAAACTGTATAGTAAACAGATTACGCAGATATACTTTTTTGATATCGCTTTTTTCTAATTTCCCGATTCCTGTCTGGTTTTTGTCAGCCATCGATTTCTACCTCCTCATCATCCATAGTCTCCACTGCTGCCCGGTCCCTTACTCTTGTAAGATGAAGAGCAGCCAGTGCAAAGCCGATCAATGCGGCAGCCATAACGGTAAAAGTAGCGCCTCCAAAGGCAATCAGTACAAATCCGATGATAAAATATGGATAATATTTTTTAATGGGCAGATAGCGCATCAGTATTGCCATACCCATTGCAGGAAGAATGGCACCTGCGGTTTTAAGACCTGTCATGAACCAGGCAGGGATAATAGCATTTACCCCATTGACCACAGCTTCTCCAAAACACAGTCCCAATGCAACCGGAATCACTCTTGAAAGGACCCAGGGCAGCAGTCCCAGCAGATTTGCACGCTCCACTCCTTTGTAATCCCCATTCTCTGCACAGCGGTCTGCGTAATGCTGGAAGAATGAGTTGGTCATCCTTCCCAGAATATCCATCTGAGTCAGCAGCAATCCGATGGGGATAGCCAGACCGATTCCGTATTCTGCCCCCTGACCCGAAATAATGGCATAAGCGGTACCCATAATCGCTCCTGATAAGTAGTCCGGAACCGTGGCACCTCCATAAGTAGCAACTCCCAATGTCATGAGCTGCAATGTTGCACCAACGATCAGACCTGTTGGCAAATCCCCCAATAATGCCCCGGTAATCACAGCTGCGAACAACGGGGTATACAATCCGCATTGAATAGAAATCTGATCAACCACAGCAATCACGGTATACAGAATCAATCCAATAATAACCAGCAAAGAAACTCCCTGCATGTTTTACCTCCTTTTCCTGCCTTATGCTTTTTACTCCATAGGCAATGTGTATGGTTTTTTATAGTATAAGCACTTATATTTAGTATTATAGCATATATGTAGTCATTTTACAATAAGTTTTAAAAATAAGTTTTAAATGTAACCACATTACATTATTAATTAAAGTAATTTGTTCAATAAAAGAATAAAAGGGCTTATTCAGGCGTCCTTTCCAGGGCAAAATAAAATAAAATGTTTAGTGCACTACCGTGTTAGAAGTATTAAAAAAGGTATCGTCCGGCTGGGCCAATACCGTTTTTAACTGTCATATTGAAATGAAATGATTTTTTATTGTATCTAACCGGTCAAGAATCAGGTTTTTCAAGCTGTCCGGCCTGACAGAGAAAATCATTTCACCGTAAATAGTGAAATAATTGGCAATAAACGGTTCTTCTCCTTTGTTATAAAAACCTCTTACATAATATTTCCCGTTTTCCTGGCAAAGCTCCATTGATGGATAATGCTCTTTATAAAATACATCCACGCCTTTAGCAGAAACACCTATCTCAAAGTCAACGGAATCATTATCCCGAAACATTTCTTTCGGGGAAATAAGAAATTCAGAAAGCGGCTTTGCTATATATTTATCGCAGGGCTGTACAAAATGAATTTTATCACAGCGGAATACTTGGGGCTTTTTTGTCTGAAAATTGTACGCCGTTGCATACCACTGTCCATAGGCAGAGGTAATATCAAAGAACTGAACATAATACTGCTTCTTAAGTTCTCCCTTTGTATAGTGGACTTCACATACGTTTTCATCAACTGCCATATGCAGAATATCCTGCAGGCATTTACATTCATTCTTGTTTTTGTAACTCCCCAGGCTAAAAATCAATTCCATTTTCCGCAGCTTTTTTATCCGTTCTTCTGATATACACCCTTCAAACTTTTGCTTTAGCTTTTGGACGTTCAAATGAAAAGGTGTGGATTGATAGGCGTTAAGCGTTTGCATGGAAAAATACAACGCGTGAACCTCGTCAATCGTAAAGACAATAGGGGATAATAATCGATTGGGGAGTATACCATAGCATCCGTTCCGTCCGGACTTGGAGTAAATCGGCATGCCGATTTCTTCTAAGGACTGAATATCCCGAAGTGCTGTACTTTTGGAGATAGAATATCTGTCCATTATGCTTTTGAGACTGAAAAACTTTTTATCATTTAAATATATCATCATATCATTGAGCCGTTCTGATTTTTTCATGGTTTTTTCCTCTTTCTGATTAAATGGTTCCATTATATGAAACCATTATGCATTATACTGCAAACATAGTAATAAATAAATCAAAGGAGATTTTAATCATGAATACAAAACAAGAATTCACCCGATTGATCAACACACAAACTGAAATTGCTCTGGCTACTTGTACTGACGGCCAGCCCAATGTGAGGATCGTAAATTTCTGCTTTGACGAAGCCGCCAAAGTAATGCTCTTTACCACGTTTGGGGATAATGAGAAAGTAAAGGAATTAGAGCACAATAATAAAGTAGCATTTACAACCATTCCCCACGCGGGCAATGAGCACATAAAAGCCAAAGGCACGGTTAAAAAAAGCAGCAGCACTGTATTTGAAGCAGCGGATCAATTCATTAAAAAAATTCCCGGCTACAAAGATATGATAGAACAAGCTGGAGATTACCTGGTTCTCTATGAAATTTCCTTTGAATCAGCCGTTGTCACCTTAGATTTCGAGAACATAGAAACATACAATTTAGCTGACTGATAAGGAACATAAATACAGAAAGAATGGCGCAACCTCCCAGCTGCGCCATTCTTTCTATCATTTATTCTATCCTGTCTTTTAAGACCTTCTTTTCAAAAGTCCTGAATAAGCCACTTTTAATATCTTAAGCATAGGCTGATACATTTCCTTTATCTTACAGCTCTTCTCCATTGGTTTCTATCACCTTTTTATACCAGTAGAAGGAATCCTTTCTGGACCGGTTTAACGTACCATTTCCCTCATCATCCTGATCCACATAGATGAAACCATACCGTTTCGTCATTTCTGATGTACCGCAGCTGATCAGATCAATGCAGCCCCACGTAGTATAACCCATTAAATCCACGCCGTCTGTTACCGCCTCCTTCATCTGCTTTATGTGCTCACGGATATAATCAATCCGGTAATCATCATGAATGCTTCCGTCTGCTTCCACCTTATCCCTGGCTCCCAGTCCATTTTCAACCAGGAAAAGAGGTTTTTTATAACGGTCATACATTTTATTCAGTGTAATGCGCAGTCCGATGGGATCAATGGGCCAGCCCCACTCCGTCAGCTTTAAATAAGGATTCTTGATCGGACTGTCCAGTTTTCCGGCCAGTTCATTTGCATCCGGCCTGTCTTCCGTAACATGGGTCATGTAATAGCTGAAGGCGATGAAATCCACCGTATAATCCCTGATGATCTGAAAATCTTCCGGTTCTGTTTCCAGTTTTATGTTCTTTTCATTGAAATACCGTAACATGTAGGAAGGATATTCTCCTCTTGCCTGTACCTCCGGATAAAAGAGGTTGATCTGGTCAGCCTTTAGTGCCTGCAGCTGGTCCTCCGGCTTGCAGGTCTTTGCATAGGACTCAATCCGGTTGATCATACAGCCGATTTTTGCATCCGGCATAATTTCCTTTCCCGCCTTCACTGCCAGAGAGCTGGCCACAAACTGGTAATGAGATGCCTGGTAAGCCGCCTCTTCCAGATGATCCACTTTGTCCGGGAAGCTTCCTGCCCCGGTGTAAAGGCTGTTTAAGTTCATATTCATTTCGTTAAATGTGATCCAGTACTTCACATCATCCTTATAACGTTTAAAGCATGCATTCGCGAACCGGACAAAGCACTGGATCAGTTCCCGGCTCTGCCAGCCGTTATATTTTTCTGACAGAACTATGGGCATTTCATAATGGGACAATGTAATGAGAGGTTCAATGTTATACTTTTTCAGCTCGGCGATCACCTTATCATAAAAAGCAAATCCGGCTTCATTTGGCTCTGTTTCCAGCCCTGTTGGAAAAATCCTTGCCCAGGAAATAGAGAACCGGAACACCTTAAATCCCATTTCCGCAAACAATGCAATATCCTCCGTATAGCGATGGTAAAAATCGATTCCCCAGCGCTTTGGAAATTTATATTTTTCCTCGTGGGTCCGGTACTCTTCCAGCTCCTTTGAGGTCACATTGAAGGTAAAATTATTCACTTCTCCCGTTGCATAGGGATCTTTATAGGCAGCATAATCCGATGTGGACATTCCTTTTCCATCTTCCTGATAAGCTCCCTCGATCTGGTTGGCAGCAGTTGCCCCTCCCCATAAAAAGCCTTTTGGAAATCCGTATTTTACTTCCTGGTTCATAATTATTCTCCTTTTTTTGAATATTTTTAATAGTATAAATTGCTTGTTTTTATCGAAATATTACTGGAATACAATCAAAACTTCACTGGTTCCCGCCTGAGCCTGTTCCATCGGAAAATCCAGCACATTCACATATTCATCTGAGTTAGTAACAATCATTGGAGTGATGGGATTTAAGTGATTTTCCTTAATAAGTTCCAGATCCACCTTCATCAAAGGTTCTCCCTGATCCACCCACTGGTCTTCCTTCACCAGGATTTCAAAGCCCTTTCCCTGAAGATTCACCGTGTCAATTCCGATATGGATCACCACATTTACCCCCCGGTCGGAAATCAGGCCGATCGCATGCTTTGTAGGTGCGATCATTTTTACCTGTCCCTGAAAGGGTGCTTTCACTGTCCCTTCATCCGGTATGATCGCAATCCCTTTTCCAAGTATGCCCTCCGCAAACATCTTATCAGGAACCTGGGCAAGTCCCACTGCCTTTCCCGTCATTGGGGCGGCAACCAGTATTTTTGTGATGTGCCCTTCCTGGTTCTGGCTGACTGCTTCAGCCTCCTTCTCTTTATCCTTTGTCTTCTCTTTTTCTTCCAGGGGAAGAGCGATAGTCAGGATAAATGCAGTTAAAAATGAAGCAAGAACACCGGCACAGGCCAAGATAAAGTTATTTAATTCCCCTTCTTTTAAATAAGTAGGCAAAGCGGTAATTCCCGGAATGCTGAATGCATAGGCCTTAACCTGAAAGATGCCGTAAATGGCTCCGCCCACCGCTCCGCCTGTCAACGCGGCATAAAAGGGTTTTTTGTATTTTAAGTTCACCCCATATATGGCCGGCTCCGTAATGCCGAACAAGGCAGAAAGGGCACTGGAAAATGCAATGGTTTTCATTTTCCTGTCCTTTATTTTAAAGGCCGCTCCCAGAACGGCGCCGCACTGGGCCATATTGCTTACAATACTCATGGGAAGCAGTAAAATGTCGTAGCCAACACCGCCCAGTCCATCAAAGGTGGACGGGAAAAATGCATAATGCATGCCGGTTATAACGATGACCGACATAAGCCCTCCCATCAGTAAGCCGGCCACAGGTCCCGCTACTCCAAACAGGGAAATGAAAAAGGCCGCCACATATTTGCCAACATAGCTTCCCAGAGGAGCGATGAATACAAGAACCACAGGGGCTGTTATCAGAAGGGAAACCACAGGCGTCACGATCAGCTTTAAAAAGCCGGGCACAAAACGGTCTATGAATTTGTATACAATACTTAGCAGCAATCCCCCCAGAATAATGGGGATCACCGTGGAATTGTAATCCATTACGGGAATATTTAAAAACAGGAATTTCACCGTACTGATCCCCTGTCCGCTTAAATTCACAAACGCGGGATACATGATGATTCCGGCAAGGGTAGCAGACAGATGTTCATTCACCCCGAATTTCTTTCCCGCTGAAAAAGCAACCAGAAAAGGCAGGAAGTAAAAGGTGGCATTGGAGATCATATCTAAAATAAAATAATTGTCTGACTCCGGATTCAGCATTTTAAGAAATATCAGCAGAGCCAGAATCCCTTTTATAATTCCGGCCCCTGTTATTGCAGGTAAAATGGGGTTGAAGATGCCCGAGATCACACCGAAAACAACGTTGATCGGATTTTCCCTTTTTTTATTCTTCCCAGGCTTTTCTTCCGAAGAAACCACAAGATCTCCCAGCTCTTTCTTTACCCCTTCAAATACTTTTAATACCTCATTTCCGATAATCACCTGAAACTGATCCCCCTGAAACTGGGCTCCTAAGACACCGGTTAAAGCCTGTATGGCCTTCACATCTGCCTTTTCCCTGTCCTTCAGATGAAAACGCAGCCTGGTAATGCAGTTCCACGCCTGGGTAATATTATCCTTTCCGCCGCAATACTGGATAATTTCCTGAGCTAATTTTAAATGTTCCATACACAAAGTCTCCTATTCATTTAATTTTTAGTGGTCAAGCGGATATTCACAATCCGTGACTCTACTTGATTCGGTCAAAATAAACCCTGGTTCGCAGACAATGCCTAATTGAATAGTAACACTCTTGTTTTAATCACTTGTTTGTGACATTTGTTATTCTTTCGATATGAAGCAGTAAATAAATGATTTCATCCTTGGAAACCTCCCAGGAATAGGCGTCAAACAGATATTTTGCAATCTTTACGGCACATTGGTAGCTTTTTTTATAACGGATTTTTACCGTTTCCAGTAAATCTTCGTCGTTTAATCCAATCGTATCCTTCATATGAGTTTTCTGACGTATAATAAAATACCGCAGATGGACAATAAACCTGGAGTAGTATAATGAATCTTCATCCAATATCAATTGAAAATGGTAGCTGACAATATCCAGGATCCGGCTTATGATCTCTGTAATCTTTAAGGTATCACTCATATCCTGACTTTCAAATTGTGCATTTACAAAATGAAGGGCAATAAAGGATGCCTCTTGTGGCGGCAGTTTTACCTGAAGACGTTCCTCAATTAAGTTCACCCCCTTTACTCCGATTTCATATTCCCTTGGATATAAGTGAGGGACTTCCCATTGCAGCGGATTATTTACATTCTGGCTTTTCTTCGCCCGCTCAATAGCAAAATACAGATGATCGGCAAGTATGATCAGGATAGAGGCATGAAGCTGCTTTTCCAATATCCTGGAGCCATATTGAATGATTTCTTCCGTGGCGGAAACAATGTCTTCCGACAGGTTCTGAACCATGGGAGCCAGACGTTTATTGCTGTCATTGATGAAAAGCTTGCTGACAGAAGATTCTGAAACCATATCTCCCTTCTTCCGGTTGAAACCGATCCCGTTTCCAAACAGCACGACTTCGTTATGATTCTCGTCGTAGGCAAGAGCAATGTTGTTATTCAGTGATTTAACAAACTCGAACATAAAACACCTCCTTTCTCGCTAAAAATTATTCTATTAAATTAGTTTCAGGCAGCAATCATTAAAAAAGGGTAAAAAAAATCACCAAATACTGATATCCCCTATTATGCGGACATTTGTATTTGATGATGCCTGATCGAGTCAGTAACACTCACTATTAACTTGTCTTCAATATAGCATTTTTCCGTCATATTGTCAAGATAATGATTCTAAAGTTTAAATGAATGAAAATTGAAAAAGTAAATTCCACCACCACTTACCCAGGTAGAGTTTACCTCTGCACAGTTTATATTTACTCTTTCATACATACATGGTATCTTTATATCTCCTTCTGACAGCAGT